>JAYKJE010000030.1:0-268306 GCA_035285805.1 bacterium
CGGCGCCAGGTCGGCCAGTCATGGCGCATGTCGTGACCCCACAGATCGAGATTGTGCCACACGCCGCGATCCCACAGGGCGCGCGACAGGGCGCGCGACTGCCCGGGGGCTTCGTAGTCGCCCTGGCCCGACAGGATGTGGATGCGCTTGCCATGCTCACGCAGTCGCTCGAGGTACCAGGGATCCCGGAGGTTGGGGAGGTACAGGAGCGGGGAGTTGTGATAGACGTTGTCGTCGACGAAGCCCCGGGTCCAGGGGGACATGTCGTAAGCGCCCGACATCGCGATCGTCCCCGAGAACATGTCGGGGTGGCGCAGCAGGGAGTTCACGGCATGGTAGGCACCCATGCTGGCACCGGACGTGATGATGCCCTGCTTGCCGCCCTGGTGGTTCCAGATGAAGGGCACGACCTCGCGGGTGACGTACGCATCGTAGAACGTGTGCCGGTGGGCACGTTCACCGGGGTGGAGGCGGCTGTTCATCCAGGTATGGCCGTTCACGCTGTCGATCGTGAAGACCTTGACCTTGCCGGCCTCGATGAAGGGCCGCATCACCTCGATGAGGTAAAACCGCTCGTATTCCTCGAAATCGGCGGCAGCCGTCGGGAAGAGCAGCAGGGGGAAGCCGTAGTGGCCGTAGACCTTCAGCGGCATGTCCTTGCCGATGCGGTGACTGTACCAGCGGTGGACCTCGACGTGCATGGGGCGGGACCTTCACTCCTTCGGGAGACGGGGGGCGGGCGGAATCCTCATTGTGTCAGATGACGTGCCCTTTGTCAGGAATGGACGACCGTGCTAGCGTAGGGTCGTTCACGCGTCCCAGAAAGGTCCCCATCGATGGAAGCTCTGTCCCAGGCCGAAGCCCAGTTTGCCGCCCTCGAGACGTTTCTGCTCGAGGCGCGTCCGCGCATGACGGGTGCGGAGACCAACGTCCTGAAGATCCATCTCGAGGCGGTCCGCTCGCGCCTCCACGACATTCGCGAGCAACTCGAGGGGAAGTAGATTCCCCGGAACAATTCCCGGGTCGGATGCCCGGTTTCACCGGACCGGGCGGAAGGGTAGGATCCGACCATGGCTGCCACCGTCCGCGCGCGCTTCGCGCACCTCACGGATCTGCATCTCGGCACGGTCCCGTGTCGGGAGTATCCGACCGCGATCGCCGTGGTCCGGTCGGCGGTTGCCGAATGCAACCGTCTCGGTCTCGATTTCGTCGTCCTGACGGGGGACCTGCTTGACGACACGGTGCACCTCGAGCGCGACCTGCACTTGCTGCGGGAGTTACTCGACGGACTGGATTGCCCGTATTACCTCGGGGTCGGCAACCACGACATGCAGGGGCGGGACATCCCGGCCCGGCGCATGCTCTGGAGACAGGTTTTTCCCGACCTCGCGCGCGAGCGGGGCCTCTATTATCATCACGACCCCGTCCCGGGCCTGCGCCTCATCATGCTCGACACCACCGAGACTCCCGAGGTCGATTATCTGACCTGGCGTGGATTCGTCTCGCTCGAGCAGGCCGACTGGTTTTCCAGGACCCTCGAAACGCTCGACGGGCGCGTGCCCCTCGTGGGCCTGCATCATCCTCCCAGGCCCCCTCTGCCGTTCCTGCGCCTGATGCGCCTGATGCCCCCCGACGAGCGGCGTCTGCTCGATTGCCTGGAGGGCCTCACGGTGGAGGGCTTCCTGCTCGCCGGACATTATCACGTCAGCCACGCGCGCCGCGTCGGTCGGGCGACCATCCTCACGGGGCCCTCCCTCGTCGAGCATCCCCACGCGTTCCGGGTCTGCGAACTCGACGAACGCGGCTTGCACGTCCGCTGGCACGCCCTGCCGGGAGAGCCTCTGCCCCGGCGCGTCTTCACCCTGGGCACGCGCCTGCGACACCGCGTCATCGCGCGCCTCAACCGGGCGCACCACGGCTCGTTTCCGCTTTCCGGAGTTTCCTCATGACCGCCGCCAGGCCGTTGCCAGTCGTCCCGTGGGCTGACCTGCCCCTTCCTGCCACGGTCCGCGCCGGTATCGGCGATCGCTGGTCGGGACCCCGACCGTTCCAGGTCGAGGTGGCGCGAGGCGTCCTGGGCGGTGAGGACCTGGTGCTGCGGGCCCCCACCGGCAGCGGGAAGACACTTGCCTATGGCTGGCCACTCCTCTCGGCCTGCCTGGACGAAACCGCGGGGTTGCGGGCCCTGGTGGTCGTGCCCACGCGGGAACTGGCCGTCCAGGTCACGCGGGCCCTGCGCGAGTCACTGGGTGCACCCAGGCCCGTCATCTCGGCCGCCTACGGGGGCGTCGATGCCCGCAATCAGAGCCGCGCCCTGGCGCGCGGGGTGGACCTGCTGGTGGCCACGCCGGGGCGTCTGCGAGATCTGCTCGCCCGCCGGCATCTCGACCTGTCAGCCGTCCGGGCCTGGGTCGTCGACGAGGCCGATGAGCTCTGGAACGGGGGCTTTCGCGACGACCTGCTGGCGATCCAGCGGGCCCTACCCCCGGAGGTGCGGACCATCTGGGTATCGGCCACGGCCGATCCCGAACGCCGGGGCCAGCTGCCACCGTGGTGGCAGGCTTGCCCCCGGATCGTGGGGCCAGGCACCTCCGAGCAGGTGTCGGCCCCGGTTCCCGAGCCCATCCAGCACCTCTGGGTGCAGGTCCAGCCCGATCGCCGCCGGGGCATCCTCCTCGGGATCCTGCAGCGTGAAAACGGGCAGGCCTTCGTGTTCGTCAACCAGCGGGACGAGGCCGCGCCCCTGGCCCGGTGGCTCCGCCGGCAGGGTCTGCCGACGGCCTATCTGACGGCACGCTCGACGCAGTCGGAGCGCCAGGCCGCCCTCGAGGGGTTCCGGCTCGGCGATGACCGGATCCTCGTGGCCACGGATCTGGCTTCGCGCGGGCTCGACGTGCTGGCCGCCCGGACGGTCATCAACTACGAGGTCCCGCTCGACCGGACCCATTACTGGCACCGGGCCGGTCGGACCGGCCGAGCCGGGATGGATGGTCGGGTCTATACGCTGTCGGCCCCGGCCGAGGTCGAGGCGATGCGCCGGCTTCGCGCCGAGGTCCCCTTCGAGACCGTCCGGATCCGTCCGGCTGCCGAACAGGCCCCGGGTTTCCGTCCGGGTGGCCGGACCGGAGAGCGCGGCGGGGAGCGGCTCAGGCGAACAGACGCTCCAGGACCGCAGCCACCCCGTCGTCCTCGACGGGAGCGGTGATCTCGTCCGCTGCTTCGCGCAGCGCCAGCGGGGCCTGTCCCATCGCGACGCCCCAGCCGGCCTCGCGGAGCATCTCGAGATCGTTGAGGCCGTCCCCGAAGGCCACGATCGCCTCCCGGGGGATGTTCAGGCGCCGGGCGACCTCGTGCAGGGCCCTTCCCTTCGAGATGTTCGGATTCGCAAATTCGAGGAACTCGGGGATCGAGCGTGTGACGTACAGCTCCGCACCGAACCGTTCCTGGACGAGGGGCATGAGCCGGTCGACCTTTCCAGGGTCGGCGATCGCCACCAGCTTGGTCGCGGGGTGGGTCAGACAGGCCTCGAGCGGGTCGCTCAGCCTGGCTTCGACGCCCGCGATGCGGCAGTAGAGTTCGCTCTCCGCGCTAACCCGCTCGATGAAGAGCTGGTCATGGACGTAACCGTTCACGGCCACGCCCTGCTCGCGACACCAGGCGATCGCCGCGCGGGTCGCGGCTTCCGGCATGACCTCGTGGAGCCAGTCTTCGCCGGTGGTCGGATCGTGGATCCAGGCTCCCTGGTAGCACACGAGCGGGGTATCGAGGCCCAGCCGCTCCGCATGCGGGCGTGCCGATCGAAGCATCCGCCCCGTCGCGAGGACCACCGTGGCGCCGGCCTTCCGGGCCCGGGCGATCGCCGCCTGCGTCCGGTCGCTCATGCGCCCCTCGCGGTCGAGCAGGGTGCCATCGAGATCGCACATGACGAGCCGGGGGGGGTGAGCAGGTCCGGAAGTGCCCATGAGTCCTCGCGAGCGAACGGGCCGGGTGCCCGTGATATACTTGGCGCGGATCGTCGTGACTGCGGGAGATCATCCTTTGGACGCACGCCAGAACGCCATCTTCATTGTCACCGGTCTGTCCGGGGCGGGCAAGAGTCAGGTCATCCGCTGCTTCGAGGACCTCGGGTTCCTGTGCGTGGATAACCTGATCCCGGCCCTGCTGCCGCAGTTCATCGAGCTCACGTATCCGCGGATGGGCCAGATTGCCATCGTCATCGACCTGCGTGGCGGATCGTTCTTCCAGGAGCTGCCGCCCGTGCTCGAGCGGCTCCGCAAGGACGGCTATCCGGCCCGGGTGGTGTTCCTGGAGGCCTCGGACGAGGTGCTCTTGCATCGCTTCAGCGAGACCCGGCGCCGGCATCCCCTGTGGGGGCAGTCCACGCTGGAATCGTCGATCCGCGACGAGCGCGACCAGCTCGCCGAGATCCGGGCCCAGGCGGACGTCATCCTGGACACCAGTGAACTCTCGACCCGTCAGCTCAAGGAGAAGCTCATCGCGAGCTTCATCCAGACCGACCAGGCCTCCCAGTCGATGCAGGTGACGGTCAAGAGCTTCGGCTTCAAGTTCGGTCCGCCCATGGACGCCGATCTCGTGCTGGACGTGCGCTTCCTGCCCAATCCGCACTACATCCCGGAACTCAAGCCCTTCACGGGGCTCCACGAGCCCGTCGCCGACTTCGTGTTGAGCCACCCCGTCACCCTCGAGTTCCTGGAGCGCTTCCTGGATCTCGCGTCCTTCCTGCTGCCGCACTACTCCAAGGAAGGTAAGACGCATCTCGCGATCGCCATCGGGTGTACGGGAGGGCGCCATCGCTCGGTGGCGATCGCCCACCAGCTTGCGATGTGGTTCCGGCGAGACGGGTATGCCGTGGTGGAAGAACATCGGGACATCGACAAGCAGAACGACCTCTACACGCGGGACGCCGTCCGGGGTCCGGCCTGACGCGGCCGGGTGACGGGATTCATGCACGTGCGGTGGCTCCGCTGGTGGACCCCCGGGATGGGGATCAAGCGCTGGGTAGGCTTTTCGGCTGCCGGCCTCCTGGCCGTGAACGGAGGCGTCAGCGTCCTCACCTATGCCCTCGTGCGTGAGGTTCAGGGCGTCCCCCGTTCACCGCTGTGGGTCGTGGGGGTCGTGCTGGCCATCGCGGGCGGAGCGGTGTCGGTGTGGGGCGCGAGACGCCTCGTGGGCGCCATCGCTCGCGCCCTGCACCCGGCTCCCCCCCGGCTCCTCGATGCCTTTTACCGCAACCGGGTCCGGAAAGGGCCCCGGATCGTCGCCATCGGGGGTGGGACCGGCCTGGCGACCTTGCTGCGGGGGCTCAAGCATTTCAGCGACAACATCACGGCAGTCGTCGCGATGACCGACAACGGCGGCAGCTCGGGACGCCTCCGTGCCGAGCTGGGGGTCCTGCCTCCCGGCGACCTGAGGCACTGCCTCACGGCCCTCGCCGACGAGGAAGAATTGCTGACGCGTCTGTTTGGCTACCGGTTCCAGGGTGAGGAAGGGCTCGGGGGCCATTCCTTCGGAAACCTCTTCCTGACGGCCATGGCGGACCTCACGGGAGACCTCGACCAGGCGATCAAGGCCTCCAGCCGGGTTCTGGCCGTCCGGGGCCAGGTGCTTCCCGCCACGCTCGATCCCATCGACCTGGTGGCTCGCTTCGAAGACGGCGAGCTGGTCCGTGGCGAGTCCGAGATCGCGGCGCATCGTGGGCGCATCCTCGAGGTCTCTTGCGATCCCGCCTCCCCCAGGGCCCTGCCCGAGGCCGTTCGCGCCATCCGGGAAGCCGATCTCGTCCTGCTGGGGCCTGGCAGTCTCTACACGAGTCTTGCGCCCAACCTGCTGATCCCGGAGATCCGTGACGCGATCCGGGAGAGCGCTGCGCACCGCCTGTTCGTCTGTAACGTCATGACCCAGCCAGGAGAGACCGACGGGTTCTCGGCCTCCGATCACCTCCGGGTGCTCCAGCAACTCGGGGGTAGCGATCTGGTCCACGCGATGCTGCTCAACGAGTCCATTCCCGTCGATGGCCTCGATCGCTATGCCGCGGTGGGCCAGCATCCCGTCGAGCTCGACCTCCAGGCCTGCGAGAACCTGGGCGTCAAGGTGCATCTGGCGCCCTTGCTGGCCGAGGAGGCCTACGTCCGCCACGACCCCGCCCGGCTCGCGCGCGCCGTCGCCGAGAGCTTCACGTCGGCCAGGCCACGCGAGGGACGTCGGCTGGTCGCGTTCGAGCGACCGGGCATGCCCGGTCCTCTCTTCCGGGAGGCGCCGTGAACCTCTCATTTTCGCGGGACGTTCGCCTCGAACTGGCCGCCCTGGAGCCCGAGCGTCCTTGCTGCCAGGCCTCGGAACTCGCGGCGCTCGTGACCGTCAGCGGGCGCAGCTTGCCGGACGGGGGCCTGGCGATCGCCCTCGATCTGCCGGCCACGGCCCGGCGCGTGTTTCGCCTCGCCCGGGCGATCCGGGGCCTCGAACCCGAGTTGCGGCATGAGTCCCCGGATGGACGCAGCGGCTCCATGAGCGTCGTGTTGCACCGCGATCCTCGCGCGACGCCCCTGCCCACCGTCGACCCGAAGGCGCTCAGGCGCCGCTGCTGTCGGCGTAGCTTCCTGCGCGGGTTATTCCTGGCCTGTGGCTCGCTCGTCAATCCCGAGCGGGCCTATCACCTCGAGTTCACGCTGTCGGCCGAAGCGCTCCCGGCGGTGCAAGAGGCGCTCCTGGCAGAGGACCTGCATCCCGGCTCGTACCAGCGGGCGGGTGGGCAGGCCTGGACCTGTTACCTCAAGCGATCGGACGACATCGCCGCCTTCCTGACGCTCACGGGGGCCACCCGGGCCCGCTGGGCCCTGGAGGATCTCCGGGTCAGTCGAGACCTCAAGAACCACGTCCAGCGGACCGTGAACTGCGAGACGGCCAACCTCGACAGGACCCTCCAGACGGCTGCCGAGCAGATCCGGGCCATCGAGGGGCTCCTGCGCACGGGACGTCTGGCAGAGGTCTCCGAGGAACTCGCCGAGACGGCCCGGCTCCGGGTGGATCATCCATTTGCCAGCCTGGCGCAACTCGCGGCCCAGCATGTGCCCCCGCTCTCGAAGTCCGCCGTGAACCATCGCTTGCGCAGACTCGTGGCCATGACGGGGACCACTCCGGTATCCGGTGCCTCGTCAGGGGTACAAGAAGATAGCTGTCGGCCCTCGCACCGCCATCCGCGGTCGTCTGGAGCGTCATGAGCGCGCAGGATCTCGTCAATCAGGCCAACCATGCCTTCCAGGCCGGGGATACCGGTCGGGCCATGGACCTGCTGGCTCGCGTGAATCAGTCCGATCCGGCCGCCTATGCCTCGGCCCTGTTGCTGATGGGGCGCATCTACATGCGCCAGGGCGATCTCCAGGAGGCGCGCTCGCACTTCGAGGCCTCCTACGACGTCAAGAAAAATGCCCGGACACTCTTTCATCTCGGCGAATGTCTCTACCAGCAGGGCGACCGCGATGCAGCCGAGGAGTGCTTCGAGAAAGCGACCCAGGTCGATGCGACCCTGACGGATGCATTCATCATGCTGGGAGTGGTGCGCAAGGAGGGCGGTCGGGCCAAGGAGGCGATCGCGAGCTTCGATCGGGCGCTCAAGAACGATCCCAAGGCCATGGTGGCCAGGTACCAGATCGCCCAGGTCACGTTCGAACTCGGCGACATGCAGCGGGCAGCTGCCCAGACGCATCACGTCATCGCACAGGCTCCCCAGTTCGCGCCAGCCCATCTGCTGATGGCCAACATCACCATGAAGCTGGGCGACTATCGTCAGGCTGCCGTGGCGTTCTGCAAGGTCCTCGACATCTCGGGGCCTGATCATGCCCTGTATCTTTCGCTCGGTCGGGCTTTCGCCCACCTCCAGGACCTGCCCCAGTCGTTGCTGGCCTTCGAGGCGGCCTTCCAGATGGATCCGGCCAGCGAACTGGCCTGCTCGGCCGTGGCTCGCCTCGCCGAGCGCATGGGGAATCTCGAGAAGGCCGGCGAGTACTACCGCCAGTTACTTGCGTTCGAGGGCAGCGTCGGGATGGCCACGGAGGCGCTCGAGCGACTCGGCTTGCCCACCGACGTGCCGCCGCCCAAGACCAAGAAACGGGGCAAGGGTGATCCCCCCCCGCCCCCCGTGACGTTCAACCCGCCCAAGATGCTCGACAAGGCCGGTCTCCCGAACACGACCCCCTCGCGTACGGGACGGATCATCGGGGGGGCCTCCCCCACGGCGCCGCTCAACGCCGCCAGGTCCGCGAACGCCCGGACGGATGCGCCCCAGCCCTTCGTACCGGGGGCCGGACGATCGCGTCCCACGACGCCGCTCGATCAGGTGCTGGACCAGATCAACCGCATCATCGACAAGACCCCGCTCAAGGGGACTGTGGATGCGCACCTGATGGGCGACCACGCGACCACGATCGTCAAGCGTCTGGGCGGACTGATCGACAAGGTCAAGAAGGAGCGCGGCGCAGAAGGCACCGATACGGCGCCCCCACCTGCCGCGAAACCGGCTCCCGCGAGCGGACCGAAGCCTGCGACGCCCCCCCGTCGCAGGGATGGTCGCTAGCGTTCCTCGAGTTCGCTCGCCAGGAGGCTCACGGCGGCCAGGCAGGCCGTCTCGGCCCTGAGGATCCGGGCGCCGAGGCTGACGGGCCGGACTCCTCGTCCGCGCAGCCAGGCCTCCTCGGCGGGAGAAAACCCCCCCTCTGGCCCCACGAAGAACCGGTGATCCGCTCCTGTGGTCGCCCGGACGGCTTCCTTCAGGCTCGGGATACCCGCTTCCCGTGGGTGTCCGAACCAGAGGGCCTCCGTCGCTGCAAGTTCGCCCGGGAGACTGTCCGTCAGGCGGACGGGAGGCAGGAGAACCGGTAATCGCCCTCGCTCGCATTGCTCGGCGGCCTCACGGATGATCTCCTGCCACCGCGCCATCCGGCGGTCGGCCCGATCGGCCTCGAGGCGGACCACCGTCCGTTCGGTCAGGACGGGTACGATTGCATGGACGCCGAGTTCCGTCGCTTTCTGGAGGATCCAGTCCTGGCGATCGCCCTTCAGGATGGCCTGAACCAGGGTGATGCGCCCGGGCAGCTCCCCGGGGGCCGGTTGCGGATCCGAGATGACAGCTTCGCGCGAACGCTCGTCAGGGGTGGGCATCCGGGCCATCCAGCGCGTCCCGAGGCCATCGAGCACCCGGAAGGGCGACCCGGCGGGAAGACGAAGCACCCGGGCGAGATAATGCCACTGCGCCTCGGACAGGCGGACGTGGCCTTCTCCCCAGGCACCGGGGTCGAGGAAGAGGAGCGGGAGGTCGGCTCCGGGCGAGAGGTCAGGGATCATGGGGCTGGTGGATGGTCCGGATCGACCATTCGGGCCGGCGCGTGAGATCGACGATCGTGCCCTCGAGGTCGATGATCGGGCGATCGAGGGCCTGACGGTTGACCTGCACGACGCGGGCCAACTGTCCGGTGTTCAGGACGACCCACGACTGGGCCGGGTACGGCACGATGAAGCGGGTGAAGGCCTCCACGATGCGCGGGTCGAAGTGGGTCCCCGCACCGTGCAGGATGGCCTCGTACACGACGTTCGGGGGGAGTCCCTTCTTGTAGGGACGGTTCGAGATCAGGGCGTCGTAGACGTCGACGACCGACACGATGCGCGAGAACTCGGCGATCGCATCGCCCTTGATACCGAGCGGGTAGCCGCTGCCGTCATACTTCTCGTGATGCTGGAACACGATGTTCCGGATGTCCTGCGTGGCCCAGGCATAAGGGCTCAGCAACATGATCCCGTTGGCGGGGTGGGTCGCCATGATCCGGAACTCGTCCGCCGTGAGCTTCCCGGGTTTATGCAGGATGGCCTCGGGGACCATCGACTTGCCTATGTCATGCAGCAGGGCGCCGATGCCCAGTATCCGGAGGCGTTCGACGGGATACCCGAGGGCGGCCCCCACCACCAGCGACAGGCTCATGACGTTCGAGGAGTGGGCGTAGGTGTACTCGTCGTACACCCGCAGGTCGATGAGGCTGTTCAGCAGTTCGCGGTTCGTGACGATGCGCTGGATCGTCTGCTGGACGGTGGTGTCCACCGAGCGGATATCGAGGGCCTGGCCCTGCTTGATCTGCGACTGGATGTGCTCGATGGTCTTGAGGTTCCGCTCCATCACCTCGTGTCGGATGATCTTCGGACGGAAGGTCGAGCCTGCCGGTTGGGAGGCGACCGGTCGCGCGGCTGGCAGTCGCTTGACCGCAGGCCCCGGTGTGGGACGGTTGGCGGGAAGCTTGCGGACCGGTGACGGAGCCTGAGGAGAAGCCGGTCGCTCGGGGGCCCGCTGGAGGGGGCCCGTGGAGGCTGACTGCAGGGGCATCTCAGGAGCACGGACGAGCGGAGGAGGATCGGCCCCTGGATCCGTTCCAGGGGCCGGATCACGAGAAGGATCCCCCGAAACGGTGTCCGGCTGCGCCAGTACCTTGATGGCGCCGGTCTGGATCCGCTGCAAGAGCGTGATGTGGTGGTCGTTGAGAAGGGTCCCGGCCGCCCAGATGGTCTGGCGCGTGTAGGGGTGCACGACGTTCTGGGCCAGGATCATCCCGGGCCTGAGTTCACCCGTCGAACAAGTGAGTTCCTGCACGTTCCGTCTCCGTTGAACGACCCGGGAACGATCATACCAGAAGAAAGGTCAGCTTCCCCGGAGCCCCAGCTTCGCGAGCAATTCCCGCAGCCTCGACGGCGGGAGGCGATCGGCCGTCATGGCGGTCAGACTTTCTTCGAGGGAGGAGCCGTCCGGACCGCCGAAGGCGTCCGTCAGCCAGGTTCGCAGCAGGGCGAGTTCGTTCCGGCTCAGCCGAGCCCCGCACAGGGTGTGTTCTTCGAACGTGTTCCAGGTGAGGGGCCACAGCTGCTGGATGATCTGGGCGACGGCCCCCGCATAGACGCGGATCTCGTACTGGGCATTGGGAGCCAGGCGCAGATCCAGGAAATGCAGCCAGTTGCGGAGATTGGCCTGGGCACGGAACCGCGTGTACTGCGCGAGGGGGAGGTTGATCCGGGCCAGCTCGCGCGCCACGCCGGCTTGCAGATACTCCTCGTAGTGAGCCCTCACGGCATGCTGGTCCTCGGCGATCGACGCGAGGAAGGTCTCGCGCGCGGCCTCGTCGAGATCCACGCCCGACCCCTGCTTGTTGGTCCCGCTCTGCGCCTGAACGCGTTCAGGCGCTGGCACGTACTGGAGGGCCGGCATCTCCGCGTACCGCCCGGAGAACTCGTTGAAGCTCTGGGTGCGATGACGCATCCACTCACGCGCCACGAAGATCGGACACTGGACCTCGATCTGCAGCACGGACATCTCGAAGGGCGTCGCATGGGCATGGCGCCAGAGGTAGTCCCGCGTGGCCGCATCCTTCGCGGAGTCGACCCCCGTCGGGTTCCCCGTGCTCATCCGGGCTGCCTCGAGGGGCGTCAGGTCGTCGCCGAGATGGGCCACGTAACGGACGTAGCCGTGGTCGAGGACGGAGATGTCGGTGTCGATCGCAGGACGGGGGGCGTGCAAGAGCGAGGACCTCCAGGTGGGCTGTTCCATGTGAATTGTTCAGGACGTGACGAACGATCGCAACTTCGGACTTGTTTTCTGCCTGGTGCCCGTGTACCTGTCGCGCTCGCTGGGTATGCTTCACTTGTGTGATCCGGATCTCTGTATGGCTGAGCCCTGGAAAGTCGCGGGTACCCATGTCGCGAGCAGGTTCCGTGTCCTCGTCTATCGTGCTATCGGCCGTGCTGGTCGGTCTGGTCGGTTGTCAGGGGCTGTCGCCGTGGCTTTCCGTGCCACGAGGGGGAAGTGCCACGCTTGCCGGGGTCAGTCAAGAGCCGGGTGAGGGCACCGTGCTGTCGGGGCGGGTCGACCTCGCAGCACTCGGTTACCGGACCCAGGCCACCATCGGCCAGATTGCCACGGCGGCCACGGTGTCCGTGATCGATATCGATGCGGGAAACACCGTGGCGACGGCGCTCACCGATGCCAACGGCTTCTTTCAGTTCTCGGGAGGGGGCCTGCGGGTCACCGCCGGGAAGCATTACTTCCTGGAGGCCATCAAGGGGCTCGGTAACCATGTTGCCGGCAGCGATGCCTGTCGGGTGAGGACGATCATCCGAGCCGTCACCGCCAGCAGTTTTGCCAGCATCACGGGGTCCCAGCCGGGGTCGGCGGTGGCCATCAACGAGTCCACGACCGCCCTGTCCATCATCGATACCCTCCGGTCCGACGTCGCCGCGACCAGCCTCATCGGGACCGTGAGTCTCGTGTCGGGTGGGCAAGACACCTTCACGCCGGGGAGCTCGGGGGTCACGGTCTCCGAGTTCTCGACCGTCAGAGGCCTGGTCGCCCAGGCGCTCGCCAGCGATGTCGACCCGTTCTTGATCACGCGGGTCGGTGGTGCTTACGGGCCGGCTTATGCTCCCGTGCCCGTGGTGACCTCGCTCACGCCGAACCCGACGGCATTCGGGCGTGACATCACGGTTCAGGGGGCCAACTTCGCCCCCTCCCTGGCTGGCTTCCAGGTCCTGTTCGGGGCGCTCGCGTGTACCGTCGTCTCCTCGAACGTGACCACTCTCGTGATCCGGTTGCCGGCCGCGGCAGCCCCCGGTTCGACGCCGGTCACGCAAGCGCTCACGGTCAAGCAGGGGTTGAATGTGTCTCCCGGGGTCAACCTGACGCTTTTGCCCTTGCTTGCCGGGGCCATGCCCGCGTGGTGACCGAACAGTTTGAATGGAAGGTGTAGCGATGACGCGTCTCCCTCGTGCCTGGAACCTGGCGATCGCCGTGCTCGCCACCAGCTGTGCGGTGGCCTCTCGAAATGTCTCTCCGATCGTCGACGCATCCCGTCCGGGCGCGGACGGGGTCGGGTCCAACGTCACGGCTGCCAGTGGCCTTGTCGGAGTGGGGCCCGGCCTGCCGGTGAATACCCTGGATGTCACAGCCAACCTGCGTGACCTGTCCGGGCGCGTGGTGTGGCCACAAGCCCGCACGGTGCAAGCCGCTGCGTCCACCGTCATCAATCAGGCGACCGTGTCCCTCATCGATCTCAATTCGGGGACGACCGTCGCGTCAGGCCTCACGGATGCGGCTGGTAACTTCTCGTTGAACCTGGGCACGTTCGGACCCACGGTCGGGCAGTTCTACATCCTGGAGGCCGTGAAGGGTTTGCGTTCCCAGGGGCCCGGCGCACCGGCCGTCCGTCTGCGCACCCTTCTCCAGGCCAGCGGATCGGGCGCTCAGTTCAATGGCTGGACCTCGATCACGAGCAACTCGACCAGCTCTGCCCCGCAGATATCCACGCTGACCACCGCGATCGCCATCCTCGTGGGCCTTGGCAAGGTGCCGCCAGCCAATGTCATCAACACCGTGTCGACCTCGGCGGGCTATACCGGTCCGAATCCGCTGGGTACGGTGTCCTCGTCGACGGTGACCAACCTGGCGACCCTCGTCCGCGACCATGTCACGGACGATCGCGACCCCGTGGAGGAGACCAGCGAGGTCACCCCGGCCATCACGACGCTCAGTTCCGTCACGGTCAAAGCTCTCGATCTCATCGAGATCCGCGGCAAAGGCTTCGTCTCTTCGCCAGGGAAGACCACCGTGACCTTCGGGAGCGTCAGTGCCACCCCCACGTTCGTCGGGCCGGCCGCGATCTACGTTCAGGTTCCGGCCAACGTGGCGCCGGGGGCCGTCAACGTGACGGTGTCGACCCCCACGGGGACCTCGGGAGCGGCCAGTCTCACGGTCACATCCCCACCCGTCATCCTGTCGGGCGTATCGGCGTCTCCGCGACGCGGGTATCAGGTGACGATCCTCGGATCGGGGTTCACGACACCGGCCACCACGAACGCGGTGCGCTTCACCCGCAAGGGGGGCGGAACGATCACGCCGCCTGCCGCCGACTACATCGGTGGCGACTCCAACTCGCTCACGGTCAAGATTCCCCTCGATGCGGACCCGGGAATCCTCACGGTGGTCAACGGGGCGGGTGTCTCATCCGCACCTTACCAGCTCGCGGTGTCAGCCGGGATCGAGCCCACCGTCAGCTATGTCTGGCCGAACACCGGGGCTTCCTTCCAGACCGTCACGCTCAAAGGCAGCAACTTTGGCGATGCGGGGAGCATCAAGGTCAACGGCATCGATGCCCAGGTCGAGGTCTGGCAGCCCACCCTGGTGCGTTTCCGGGTGCCATTCGGAATCGGTTCCGGCGCCTCGACGATCGAGGTCAACAACAACCTCCAGGGACGTGCCATGGTCAACTGGACGGCCCTCAACGGCAACGTGGTGGCCAATGGATGGACCAATGCCGCCACCCTGCCCTACGGGGTCGGATGGCCTCCTTGCAACCTGGCCGTATCCGGACAGCGCCTGTACATCATCGGGGGCAACAACCGGACCAACGTCTGCTTCCTGAACCTCGGAGCGGATGGTTCGCCCCAGGGACTCGACACCAACGTGGCCACCATGCCCTATGGCATCAACAGTGCGGACATCAAGGGCAACAACGTGACCCTGGTCGGAAACCGCGCGTACGGGTTCGACGAGGACAACACGAACAATGCGTGCTATCTGGAATTCAGCCTGTCGACTGGCCTGCATTCCGTGACCGTCGCGGACACTCCCGTTCCCGGTGCCAGCTTCAACGAGGCCTCGCAGACGGCCGGTCCCCGCGGTATCTACGTCGGAGGAGGGTACACGGGCGTCGGTTGCTGGTGGAAGACGTATGACCCGTTCACCAACTCGTGGAGCGGCTGGCAGGGGCCCCGGAACCTCTGGAAGAACCAGTCGGATGCCTCGTTCGTCGTGCTCGGGAACCGCCTCTGGTACATGAGCTACGAGTGGCAGGGGTATGCCGATCTCGACAGCAGCGGGAACATCGTCTCGAACTTCACCTACACCGGAGGCTCGCCGTTCGGGGGCTATCCGGTCCAGATGATGCCGGTGGGAAGTTTCATGTACAGCGTGGGGCCGTGGTGCAGCAACAACTTCTACCGGACCCAGATCTCGGGGGCCTCGTCATACACCAACTCAGGTGGGGGATGGTCCCAGTACGGGGCGATCAACGTCGGTCTGAGCAACTCCTCGATGGTCTCGGTGGGCCGGTATGTCTATGCCGTGGGCGGTGACTGTGGCTCAGCCCAGGGTAACGTCTTTTACACGACCCTCAACTGATGGAGGCGACCTTGAAGCGTTCCGTACGGCTCGGACTTCCGATGCTGGCTCTTGCCCTCTCCATGGGGTGCGAGGCCGAAAACCTTGCAGGTCTTGACACGGCGAATCTTCCGACCACGGGATCTTCCAGTTCACCCACGGGCAGGGGGGGCCTCAGCGGTGGCATCACGGGGGGCCAGGCCACGCCGTCCGTGACACCCGTCCCGGGGGCCTCTCAGGTACCGGGTTCCGGGCCGTCCACATCCGATGGATCGGGTTCGGGACAAGGCAACGGGGGTGACTCGACAGGCAGTCAGGATGGTTCCGGGTCGTCAGGCGGGGCCGGCAACGGCGGAACGGATCCGGGTACGGGTGGAACGGGATCCGGGTCAGGGGGTTCCGGTACGGGGGATACCAACTCAGGTGGAACGGGAACAGCCACCCCGACCCCGATCCAGACTCCCTTCGTGCTCGATGTCGACGAATTCACCCAGGTATTCAAGTCCAAGGCGCTCGAACTCGGGGCGATGCCCGCCGATGGCGAGGTCTTTCCACCCTTGCGTCCGACCTCACTGGATGTCGAGGCGAAGGTCAACGTCAGCGCGCCGGGTCCCTCGACGGCGTTCCGGTTGCGCGGGTTCGACCAGACGCTCCTCCTTGCAAGTGGCACTCAGCTCACGACTCGCGAGAAGTCCGGATCGACCCTCGTCTGGGTCGAGAGTGTCGGGCTGGCCTCGAACGGGCAGCCAGCCAGCCGGTCCTTCAGCGTCAAGGTCTGGGATCAGTCCGACCTCACGTTCTCGTTCGATGGCCTGACGGATGACGTCCGTGAACTCGTGCTCAAGCTGGGGACGACCACCCGCACGTTCAGCGTCAACAGCGGTTCCATCGATTCCTTCGAGGCACGGGATCTCACGTTCGAGGGCCTGACACCCGGAGAGTATGCGATGGAGGCCCGCGCGAAGAAGGGGATCGGTCGGCCGGATATCGTCGTGACCAGGACCGTCACGGTACGTCGGAACGTCATCCAGGGCGAGAATGTCTCGATGGTCCAGCAGGTTCCCTTCAACGTCGTGGAACTGGGCAGCCATGCCGACTGGGCCGGGCGCGAGGTGGTCGTCACGTGCGAGGGGGTGGCAGCCGATGCCACGATCACCGTCGGGGGAACCCCCGTCACGGTCTCCAGGCGTGAAAACGGCGCATCTCCCGGTCAGGTCAATCTGTACTTCGTCGTGCCGAGCACGCTCGTGGGAGGGACCGTTCAGGTCACCAGCGGTGGGGTGACGCTCTCGCCACCCTCGCCCGACTTCAGGCGCATCAAGCGGATCTCCCTGTCTCCTGAAACCCTCACCATTTCTGCTGGCGGCACGCACGACTTCACGTTGAAGGCCTTCGATGCGAGCAACCTCGAGATCACGCCCTTCCCGGGCAACAAGGTGGCCATCATGGTGCTCGAGGGGGCCAATCCCAATTCGGTCTCCAGCGGGAATGTCCGCATCGGAAACTTCGGGACCAGCGGCAAGTACACGGCACGGACGGCCGGGCAGGACGTGATCCTGGTGGGTAAGTCCGTCGGCCCTCGCCCCGAGAGTGAGCTCGTGGCCACCGACGAACTCGCGATCGCCCGGGTCACGGTGCAGTGACGGGATGACATGGTCGCTTCGTCGCCCCGGGGGCGCGTGAGCTCGTCAGGCACCTGCCTGCTCCTGCTGGGGCTGGCCGCCTGTACGTCCGTGGCAACAGCTCCCGTGACTGGACCCGTAGCTCGGCTCGATACCGTTCCTGCCGGCAAGCACTCCGTCTCCGAGGGCTTGCGCGGGAGCATCCGGATGCGGTTCCGGTGGCCGGCGCGCACACCCCAGGGCTTGCTGAGGAAGGCAAGTTCCATTCGCGTCGTCCTGTCGGACATCCAGGGCGTTTCCGTGGCTGACCGGGTCGTCGACCGGGTCGACGATACCGAGGTGACGCTCTCGTTTCCCGACCTCCGGCCCGGTCGTTATCGGTTGTCCGTTGAAGCGCGAGACGGGCGGCTCGATCTGGTCGCATCCGGTGGCACGGAACTCGTCGTCCGTGCGAACGAGGTGTCGGCTGCCGTGTTGACCTTGCGTCGTCCCGTGACGGAACCCGTGGTCACGGGAGTCAATCCGGATCACGGCTTGCCGGGCACGACGGTGCTCATCTCGGGCAACGGATTTGGCGAGGCCGCCCGGGGGCCAGTTGGCGTCCGGGTGGGGGCCGTGGCTGTCCCGGCGGGGGACGTCGTCTTCCGCTCGGATTCCCAGGTCATTTTCCGGGTGCCTCCTGCAGCGACCACCAGCGCCATCACGCTTTCCGTGCTCGATCGCGAACTCACGGCCCTGTCCAGATTCACCACCCTGGCCTCGCTGAGCGTCACCCCCCTGGGGCGTCCCCTGGCGCCACGGGAACGCTCTTTCTTCTTCTATGAGGCACGGGATTCCGAGGGGAACGTCTTTTCCGGGGCGAGAATTCCCTGGCAGGTGCTCGACTGGCGCTGTATCGGATGTCCTCCAGGGGACAACGACGTGCTTTCGGTCGATGACCGCGGGAACGTCAGCGCCGAACCCGACCTCATCGAGGGATATGCCACCGTTCAGGCGGGTATACCTCCCTTGGCCGTTCGTGTGACCGTCGAGGTCCAGTCCGGCTTCTAGAGGGCGAGGGTTTCGGTATGCGTGCTCGTGTTCGCGGCGCGTTTCTGGCGGTCGGGTTTGCCCTGCTCGTGGCGGCCTGCTCGGACCTGGGGCGTATCGCGCTTCCACTACGTGTATCCGCGTCGGCCACTCCGGACCCTGCCGCGACATCGACGACCGACGTCGTGCTTCCGGGGATGGTCGGAGGGATTTCCGGGACGACTGACCCGGCTTCGCCCACGCCGACGCCTTCCCTCTCGCCCTCCGTTTCGCTCACCCCGACAACGGAACCGACTTCTTCCCTGCCTCCGTCCCTTCGTCCGACCGTCACGCCCTCCGGTCCCTACGGCGGTTTGGAGGCGGTCGACCTGGTCATCGAACCGTCCACTCTCGCGATCGGCGTCAAGACTCCTCCTGCGATCACGCCGGTCCTGCCGGATACGGGAGTCCTCACGGCCACCGTGACCCTGCGGGGGGGAGGGATCTCGTCGCGTGTGACCTGGAAGTCGGCGAGCCCGGGGGTCATGAGCATCGATGAAAACGGGGTCTGTCGCGCCCTCGATGAGCGTCCCCAGCGGGTTCAGGTCACGGCCACGACCCTGGATGGTCGCCTGGAACGAGTCGTCTTCGTGGAATTGCGTGATCGGGCTCAGGTCGAGATCATTCTCGATGACACGGAGGCTCCATGAGCCATTCGCTCTGGCGGAATCGCGCGTCCATGCTGCTGGTGGGCTCGCTGCTGGCCTGCGAGGCGCCCAGAACCATTCCCCAGGCAACCGCGCCCACCTCCGACGCGCCTTCCGGCACGTCGGAATCAACCCCGCGCGGGGATGGAGCGTCCGTGACCTTCTCGGTCCGGTGGCCGGCCAGGACTCAGAGCACCTTGCCGTCCCAGATGGAGCGCGTGCTGTTCACGATGCGGACCGAGGGGGGTCAGGTCCTGCCGTATCGGCTCGATTTTCGACGGACGCAGTTTCCGGTGGCCACGAGCGGGACTCTCTCGGATCTGCCGTCCGGGACCTTCGTGTTCGTGGTCCACATCGAAGATGGGACGGGACGCAAGATCGCGGGGGGGGCCGTCACGAAGACGCTCGCGCGGAACGAGAAAGCCGGACTGGCCATCCCGGTCTTTCCGAGCGACCAGCCGCGTATCCTGGAGGTCTCGCCCCTCATCGTGGGTCCGGGGGGGAATGTCAACGTTCTCGGTGAAGCGCTGGGTCTGCGGGCCGGGTTTCCCCTTCGTGTCTACCTCGGGGACCAGGAAGTCCCGGCCGACCACGTCACGCGTCTCTCGGAATACGAGGTCAAGGTCCGGGTTCCGGACGGGGCACGTGACGGCAAGATCACGCTGCGCGTGGGGCGAACGGTTCTGCCCGATCACCGCACGGTGCGACTGATCGACCGTATCCAGCTGCGCTTGCTCGAATCGGTGCCCTTCAGTCCGGGCGGATCGTTCGATGTCGCGTGGGAAGTGCGTGCCCAGGACGGCACCGTGCTCGAGAATACCAATCTCGACTGGAACTGCGAAGGATGCGACATGCTGGCGGATGTCGTGCCTCGAGGAAACTATGCGGTTGTCAAGGCTCCCGAGTCGCCGCGAAGCCTCAAGGTCAGTCTGTCTGCGGGCAAGATTCGCGGGGAGCTCGACCTGACCACGACTGCTTTCGGCCGTTCGACCTTGCCTGCCGGATTGGGGCGCCTCGATCAGGCGATCGCCACGCGTGCCATCCCGGTGGGCCCCGTCGTCGCACTCGGTGAAAGCCTCTTTCACGACGCCGGCCTCAGTCAGGGTGGCGTGATGTCATGTGCCACCTGCCACATCGATTCCCTGAATCATGCCGATGGGCGGAGACTCCCCCTCGATCGCGACGGAAAGCCCCTCAAGCGCAACACACCGTCCCTGACCGATACCGGTTTCGGGTCTTCCTGGTTCTGGGATGGTCGGTCGTCCAGCCTCGAAGAGCAGGCTCGTGACGTGTTTGCCAATGCCCGAGAATTCGCCAGCGCGACGGCTTCGGTCGAATCGTACCTGCGGGGGTCAGCCCCATACGTCCAGGCCTTCGATGCAGCTTTTCAGGCGTCACCGAGCTTCGAGCGGGCCCTGTCGGCGATCGCGGCCTACGAACGGACCCTGGTGACCCCCGTCGAACGTACACCCTACTTGCGATGGGTCAAGGGTGAGGATGCCGCGCTGACCCCGTCTCAGCGTCGCGGGCTTGCGCTGTTCGTCGGGCGCGCCCACTGCGTCGCGTGTCATGCCGGGCCCACGTGGAGCGATGGCAAGTTCCACAACATCGTCGTGCCGGGTTCGGGAACGGTCGATCCGGGGCGTATCGCCGTGACGGGCCAGGATTCGGACTGGGGGGCTTTCAAGACGACTCCGCTCTGGTCCGTGGCACGGACGGCACCCTATTTCCACGACGGTTCGCAGGCCACCCTGAACGGGGCGGTTCTGCATTACACGAAGTTCGACCCGGGAACGCGTAATCAGAGTGCTCAGCTGCGCCAGGTGCCCCTGTTACCGGATGACCTGACGGACCTGGAGCGCTTCCTCGAAGCCCTGACGCCCACGGATCCCTGAAGCCTGGAAAGGATATCCGCGTGGTCATTCCTCGATCGCTCACCCTCGTCGCGGGAGCATGCCTGTTCCTGGCGGGCTGTATCGGACCCGGAACCTCGAGCGGTCCGGGTGTTTCTCCCGCATCTCCGTCCCCTGTGCAACCTGCCCCGGCGGTGGTTTCGCCCCGCCTCGTCATCGAACCCGACGCGCTCTCCCTCGCGCTTGCGCCGCCGAGAGGAGTCACGCCTCTGTACCCGCGCTCGGCGCAGCTCGCGGTGTACCGGGTCACGCCCGACGGTCGCGAGAAGCTCGTCGACGGTCTGGTGTGGACCTCGGACGATTCCGACCGGGCCGGCGTCGACCCGCAAGGGCTCGTCGTCTCGGGACTCGAGGCAGGCACCGTTCCCATCCGGGTGAAGCACGCTCCATCGGGCCTGGAGGCTCGTATCGACGTCAAAGTGGAGGATCTCAGTGGTGCGCAAATTTCGCTGGAGTAGCGCGATCGCCGGCGGTCTGCTGGGCGTGGGTCTGCTCGCGAGCTGTCGCTTTCCTGTCCCGGGCCAGGGGGCCGCATCGCTCACCTCGCTCGAGGGATCTGCACGCCCCGCCCCCTCCCTATCCTCTCCCCTCCGATCGAACGGGGCCGGCATCCGGGTCCTGCTCACCTGGCCCGAACGGCAGATCCAGGCCCTCGATCCCGCGGCGAGCCGGGTGGTCTTCCGGGTGTACCGGGCGGAGGGTCTGGCCAGCGGTGCCGACCTGGACGACGACGATGCCCCGGAAGCCGGGGGGGACGATGACGATGCGCCCGTCTACGAGAAGGTCGTCGATCGCCCTGCCGCCGGGGGCGTGCAGGTCGTGGACCTCGGCCCCATCCGGTCGATCGGTCCGCACGATCTCTCGGTGAGCGTGCAGGATGCGGCAGGCAAGCCCCTTTCCGGTGGCGGGTCGCACCTGGACCTGCTCCGGAACCAGCTGGCGACGGCCTCCATCCGTCTGACGGCTTCCGATGAGCCCCATCTGGTCGACCATTATCCGCCAGTAGCTTTGCCCGGGCAGACGGTCACGCTCTACGGGGCGGGCCTGGACGACGACGATCAGGTCTTCTCCCTGGGGACGCAGGTGGCCACCGGCGAGGTCGAGGTGCTCGACGGGGCGATCGCCCGGATCGTCGTGCCCCCCGACGCCACCCGGTCCTTCTGGCAGGTCGCGGATGCGGACGAGCCAGACGAGGTCGCCATCTCGCTCCGGCCCTTCACCACGATCCGGAATCTCCGCTGGTCCACCACGCCGCCGTCCCGTTCCTTCCTCCGCGCCCGGCTTCCGCTGGCGCTGGAGGCCCTCGACGAGGCCGGGCAGATCATCCGCCCCTTCGAATCCCGCTGGGTTCCCTGGGCTCTCGAGCAGGAACGCTGCCTCGATTGCGATCGCTATCCCCTCGAGCGCGAGGAAGGCGAAGAGGAGGAAGAGGAAGAAGAAGGGCCCGAACTCGGAGGACAGCCCCTCGCGGCCCTCGTGCCCGGGGAACTGGTCCTCGGGGAGCGCGAGGAGGACCTCGAGATCCATGTCGGGACGTCACGGGTGCATCTCGACCACGAACTCGAGGCCCGGCTCGTCGAACCGGCTGATCTGCCGGCGGCGCTGAGGCAAGTCCTGTCCTCGGCCTCCGTCGAACCGGTGGCCTCTCCGGCCGTCCGCCGCCTGGGACAGGTACTCTTCTTCGAGAAGCGTCTCAGCCGGACCGGCGCCATGTCATGCGCCAGTTGCCATGACCCCGCCAGGGACTGGACGGATGGGCGCCGGACCTCGCTCGACAACGAGGGCGTTCCGCTGCCGCGCCACGCGCCCAGCATCCTCAACACGGGCTTCCACGCCATCCAGTTCTGGGATGGTCGCAGCGCATCCCTCGCAGCGCTCGTGGGGGACGTGTTCGACAACCCGCGCGAGTTGCACACCGACTTCGATAGCTTCCTGGGAGAAGTCACGGCCCAGGGTGAACTGCGCGATCGGTTCGTGGCCGCGTTCGGGTCGGTGCCCTCCTCTGCCACGGAGGCACGCGAACGTTCGACGGAGGCACTCGCGTCGTTCGTCGCCGCCCAGGTCACGGGCCCCTCGGCCTTCGATCGCTGGGCAGCCGGTCAGGGCGACCTGTCGCGCGAGGCCCGGCTCGGGCTGGGCATCTTCATCGGGGCGGGGCGCTGCAACGTGTGTCACGCCGGCCCACGCTTCACCGATGATCGGTTCCACAACACCGGCATTCCAGGCAATGTCGTGCGGGATCGCGGCCGGTTCGACGTCTCGGGTCAGGCCGTCGACCGGGGAGCCTTCAAGACGCCCGGATTGCGCAACGTCGCGAACACCGCACCGTACTTCCACGACGGCAGTGCCCGTACCCTGGGACAGGCCATCCGCCACTACGAGGGCGTCGATCCGCTGTTCGACAACCTCTCGTCCGACCTCGTGCCACGCTCCATCAACGGGGTCCAGGATGCGGCTTTCCTCGAGGACTTCCTGCGGTCCCTCACCGGGGCCACGCCGAGCCTGGTGCCCTGAAAGGAGAGCTCTGCTTGAACCGGTTTTCAAAGCGGCCGGGCATCGTTCCCGGGATGGCCACGGGATTCCTGATCGTGGCCAGCTGCACCGCAGGACAGGCGACCTCCGGCAATCCTGCAGCGCCTGCCGCTGGGACCCCCTCCCCGGCACCCCGCGTCGCGCCCACGGATGCCCCTCCGCCGTCCCCGGGGACGCTCACCGAGAGCCCCCTCTCCATCCGCCTAGCGGCCTTCGGCCCCGAGAATGCCACCCTCGAGGTCACGGATGGGCAAGGTAAGCCCGTCCAGACCGACCTCTGGCTCTATCTCAGGGCTCCGGGGGAAGGGAGCTTCAAGCCGTTCGAGGCCTTCCGGGAGCCGACGGGGAACCGGCGTGTCCGCGCTTTCCTGCTGCCTTCCACCGTGCTCGGCAAGCCCACCGGTTTCGAACCCGCCGACGAGGGATTCAACAACGGTCTCCAGACCGATCCGGCCGTGCGTGCCCAGATCGACGGTCAGGTGGAGCTCGAGTTCACCGCGCCGATGGCCTCGGGAAGCGTGCTCTGGGTGAAAGCGGCACTCGAGGACCAGCGCTACCATGGCGGGGCGGCTTTCCGCTTTCCCGATGGCGCCGTGGTCGATCCGCCCGAGCCGTCCTCGGCGTCGGTATACCCCCGTCGGACTTACGAGACGCACATCCGGCCCTGGATCGAGAAGAACGGTTGCCTGACGTGTCACGGGGCCACCGACCCGGAACGTCGGAACCTGCCCGTGGCGTCCTACGCCGATCTCGTGACGACCTCCGTCTTCTACAATCCCATCGAGTACCTGGTCGAGCCGGGCAACCCGGCGCTCTCGCCACTCGTGCGGCGATCGCGTCCCGGCATCGACGCCCGCATGCCCACCTGGATCGGGTACGGCAACCGACGCTGGCGCATCGCGCCGGACCTGGAGGTCCTGGGCGATCGCCGGATGCCCCCGCAGCAGGATGTGTCCGGAGAAACCAGCAACTCCCTCGGTCAACCGATATCGCTGGACGAGCACCCCGAAGATTTCAAGCTGCTCTATGACTGGGTGGCCCAGGGCGCACCCGAGCGCTGAGGGGTTTCAGGGTCCCACGACCACGATCGAGGCCGTGGCGTGGCAATACAGGTTCCCCACCCGGATCGTGGCGATCCCGATGACGTCACCGGTCGGGGTCACGTTCTTGCCATTCGAGAACCACCCGATGTCCAGTTCCGCCCGGACGAGACCCGAGTTCACGCGAGCGGCATCGTTGTCGTCGCAGCGATTTCCGAGGCAGGTCTCGTCCTGGATGCGCCATTCCAGTTCTTCGGGCGGACAGGGTAGCGGATTTCCGGCACGGTCATAGGTATCGACCTCGAACAGGTATTCCTCGCCAGGGACGAGGCGAACCGTCTGGACGCGCAGGCTGACGGAGCCGATCGGCGTGAAGGTGGCCGTTCCGGTGGCCGAATATGGCCCCGCCACGACCTTCACGGGACCGGTCTCGATGTCGCGCGGGGTCCGGATGGCCACGTAGGCGGGCTGGTCGGGGCTCAGGTGGTTGATCCATTGCCAGATGGGGCCGGAGGGGCTGCGACCCTGGGCATCCCGGATCTCGCCGTTCGGGATGAGCGTGTTGCCGACGTACACCTGGATGTCGCGGCTGGAGACCAGATCGAAGCCCTGGACCCGGACGTTGAGCTGGCTCTTGGGTCCCGTTCCCGGCACGAGGCTGGCCGGGAAGGTGTCCAGGACCGCGAGGGGCACGCTCGGGACCAGGGTGAGCCGGCCCGGGGTGAGCCGGTTCGGGACAATCTCGACCGAGGCCGTCCCGGTGGCCCGGAGGCGTCCGCCCGTCGTCGGGGAATCGTAAGCTCGGGCCGAAAGTTCGAGCGTGCCGGGGGGGAGCCTCTCGATTCGCACGTCCGCACCTTCCGTGGCCACCACCGGTCCGGCCACGGACTCGCCGCGTCGGGCGACGTCGATCTCGATCCGCCGCGTTCCGGCCGGGATGAACTGGTTGGCTCGACCTGGCCACCTGACTTTCAGAAGTAACTGGCCCGTTCCCGCATGCGCCCGAGCAGACGCCACGGGCGTGATGGGCTGCCCCTCGAGGGATGAGACGGACGAGGGGGGAGCCGTAGCCACGCAGGCCGTCAGGGTTCCCCACAGGAGCATGGAGGTGCCAGTCTTCGTGCGCAATCGGGTCATGCGGTCTCCCCGGGATGCCCCGTCATGCTTGCACCATACCCGCTCGGGCACGGTCTCAGGCAAACGAAAAGGCCGCCCGACCGGGGAACCGGTCAGACGGCCTCTCGGGCGCACGCCCTACTTGGTGGCCGAGGCCGTCTTGAGGTTGTACTTCTTCATGAAGCGCTCGACGCGGCCCTCGGTGTCGACGATCTTCTGGGTGCCCGTGAAGAACGGGTGGCACGCCGAGCAGATCTCGACCCGGATCTCGCGCTTGGTCGAGCCGGTCTTGAACTTGTTGCCGCAGACGCAGGTGACGTCGATTTCCTGGTACTGGGGATGAATCTTGTCCTTCATGGATTCTCTCGCTCCGGGTGGACGACCCCGGTAGTTCCCGGGGGAACCACCATCGAGCCGGGGGGCCGCTCGGCTGGGCGGCCGGTACTGCCGAATCTGGTGAAATCAAATTCTACGATCCGCCCCGAGGAGCGGTCAACGAGGGCCTCATGCGGTCGTGGTACAATGCCCTCGTTCCGCGGGCTTGCCGTCGGGACGCACGCGAAGTCGAGGAGCCGGAAATTTCCATGCTGAAGCTGATCGGTCGCCTGATCGGGGATGCCAACGAGCGCAAGGTACGTGCGGTGCGGCCGCTCGTCATGCGGATCAACGAGCTCGAAGACACGATGACGGCCCTCACGGACGAGGCGCTTCGAGGCAAGACCGACGAGTTCCGCACGCGCCTGGCCGACGGCGAGACGCTCGATCGTCTCCTGCCCGAGGCGTTCGCCGTCGTGCGCGAAGCGTCGCGACGTGTGCTGGGGATGCGGCATTTCGACGTCCAGCTCATCGGGGGCATCTTCCTTCACAAGGGCCAGATCGCCGAGATGCGCACGGGTGAAGGCAAGACTCTCGTCGCCACCCTTCCGGCGTACCTCAATGCGCTCCCGGGCAAGGGGGTGCACGTCGTCACGGTCAACGACTACCTGGCACGTCGCGACAGCGAATGGATGGGACAGCTCTACCGGTTCCTCGGACTCGAGGTCGGCCTCATCCAGAACCACCTGATGCCGCACCAGCGCCGCATCGCGTACGCGGCCGACATCACCTACGCGACCAACAACGAGCTCGGGTTCGATTACCTCCGCGACAACATGGCCACCGCCCTGCAGGATTGCGTCCAGAGGCCGTTGAACTACGCGATCGTCGACGAGGTCGACAGCATCCTCATCGATGAGGCCCGGACCCCGCTCATCATCTCGGGGCAACTCCAGCGTTCGGCCGACACCTACCAGCGGCTCGCGGCGATCGCGCCCAAGATGAAGCGCGAGGAAGACTACACGCTCGACGAGAAGGCCAAGAACGTCGTCCTCACCGAGGAGGGCATCACCCACGCCGAGCAACTGCTGGGCATCGCGAACCTGTATGACTCGGCGATGCCCGACCTCGCCCACCAGCTCACGAACGCTCTCAAGGCCAAGGAGCTGTACCTGCTCGATCGCGAGTACGTGATCCGTCGCAACCCCGAGAACGGTCAGGACGAGGTCGTGATCGTCGACGAGTTCACGGGGCGTCTCATGGTCGGTCGTCGCTATTCTGACGGACTTCACCAGGCCATCGAAGCCAAAGAGAACGTCCCCATCCAGGACGAGACGCAGACGCTCGCCACCATCACCTTCCAGAACTACTTCCGCATGTATGCCAAGCTCGGCGGCATGACCGGAACGGCTGCCACCGAGGAGGCCGAGTTCGGCAAGATCTACAACCTCGAGGTGGCGGTCATGCCGACCAATCGCACCGTGCAGCGGCGCGACCTGCATGACGTCGTCTACAAGAATGCCGCGGCCAAGTTCCGCGCCGTCGCCGACGAGATCCAGGAATGCCACAAGCAGGGGCGCCCCGTGCTCGTGGGCACGGTCTCGATCGAGCGATCCGAGTATCTCTCGCGGATCCTCGGGGAGCGCGGCATCCCGCACCAGGTCCTGAACGCGAAGTTTCACGAGCAGGAAGCCCGGATCGTCGCGCAGGCGGGCCGGCTCGGGGCCATCACGATCGCGACCAACATGGCCGGTCGCGGGACCGACATCATCCTCGGCGGGAACGCCGAGAGCCTCGCCATCGACCTTCTGGTTGCACGCGGTCACACCGACCTCTCGCAAGTTGCCCCTGACGAGCACGCCGAGGTCCGGGCCGAGGCAAGTGCCATCTGTGCTTCCGAAAAGGAGCAGGTCCTGGCCCTCGGTGGCTTGCACATCATCGGGACCGAGCGGCATGAGAGCCGGCGCATCGACAACCAGCTCCGTGGCCGGGCGGGGCGACAGGGTGACCCCGGTTCGACGCGGTTCTACCTGGCCCTCGACGACGATCTCATGCGCCTCTTTGGTGGAGAGCGGCTCGCCAAGCTCATGGACTCCATGAACGTTCCCGACGAGGAAGCCATCGAGGCTGGCATGGTCACGCGCAGCATCGAACGTGCCCAGCGCAAGGTCGAGACCTACCACTTCAACATCCGGAAGAACGTCCTCGAATACGACGACGTCATGAACAAGCAGCGCGAGATCATCTACCGGGAGCGACGCAAGGTGCTCGAGGGTGGTGACATGCGGGAGAGCATGCTCCAGATGATCCGTCAGGTCGTCCAGGCGCAGGCGGACCAGTACATCAATCCGCAGGTCCAGCGCGAGGAATGGGATCTGCGCGGCCTGCTGCAGTCGGTCTCGACGTTCGTGCCTCTCATCGGGACCATCCCGCTGTCGGAAATCGAGTCCCTGCCCGGCTACGCGGCCATCGTCGCGCATCTGCAGGAGCTGGCCGCCACGGCCTACGAGGTCAAAGAAGCCACGCTCGAGCCCGAACAGCTCCGACAGTTCGAGCGCTACATCATGATGCGGACCTTCGACCAGAAATGGATTGAGCACCTGCACGACATCGACGCCCTGCGCGACGGGATCGGTCTCCGTGCCTACGGGCAGAAGGATCCGCTGCAGGAATACAAGCGCGAGGCGTTCGACCTCTTCCAGGACCTCAAGCTGGCCCTCCAGCACGAGATCGTCAGACAGATCTTCCATCTCCAGGTCGTCTATGACGCGCCTCCGCCTCCTCCCCGCTCGATGACGATCCAGCTCAACGTGGGCGAGGGCGAGACGCCGACGGTTGACCTGGCGGCGCTCGCGGCCGCGGGGATCCCGCTGACGCTGGAGAACCTGCAGGCCCTGCGGGAAGCCGGGATCTCGATCGAGGGCATGCCGGGTGACATGCTGGCCGAGGAGGCCCCGGCCGGTGAGCACGAGCCCGCAGGTGAGATGTCTCCCATCGACGAGCCCTCGACCCAGGCCTGAGCCCTCGCTTCAGGTCCGACCCCCAGGAGGATTACCCCATGACTCTGACGGAAGCCCGTGCAGAACTTGCTTCGCTGATGGACCGCATCGGCGAGGCAAGGAGGCATCTTTGACCCGGATCGTCTTGCCGGTCGGATGAACTCCCTCGAGGCCGAGGCCTCGCAACCCGAATTCTGGAACGATCCCGTCCAGGCCCAGAAGACGATGCAGCAACTGACGCTGATGCGCCAGCAGATCGACCGGTTGCATCTCTGGGAGCGGCTCGGGTCGGATGCCGAGGTCCTCATCGAGATGGGCCTGTCCGAGGCCGATACGTCCGTGCTCGAGGAGGTCGAACGTGACCTCGCCCAGATCCGCGGAGCCCTCTCCGACTGGGAGACCGAGCAACTGCTCGGCGGGGAACACGACCAGGCACCGGCGATCGTGACCATCAATGCCGGTGCCGGCGGGACGGACGCCCAGGACTGGGCACAGATCCTCCTGCGCATGGTGTCCCGCTGGGCCGAATCGAAGGGGTACAAGCAGGAACTCGTCGACATGTCGGAGGGCGAGGAAGCCGGCATCAAGAGTGCGACCGTCATCCTCACGGGTCCGTACGCGTATGGCCGGATGAGTGCCGAGAAGGGCGTGCATCGCCTGGTGCGCATCTCGCCTTTCAATTCGAACGGAAAGCGTCAAACCTCCTTTGCCGCCATCGAGGTCACGCCCGAGTTCGCCGACCAGGAGACGGACGTCGAGATCAATCCCGTCGACCTCAAGATCGACACCTTCCGCTCGGGAGGCGCCGGCGGTCAGAACGTCAACAAGGTCGAGACCGCGGTCCGCATCACCCACCTGCCTTCCGGCATCGTGGTGGCATGTCAGAACGAGCGCAGCCAGTACCAGAACCGTGAGACGGCCATGCGCATCCTCAAGGCCAAGCTCTACGAGCGGATGCTCGCCGAGCAGGCGAAGCGCCTGGCTGACATCAAGGGGGGGCACCAGGAAGCGGCCTGGGGAAACCAGATCCGCTCCTACGTGTTCCACCCGTACCAGATGGTCAAGGACCACCGCACGGGACACGAGATTTCCCAGGTGCAGGCCATGATGGACGGCGACGAGCTCGATGGGTTCATCGAGGCGTACCTGCGTGCCAAGGCCAGCGGTCAGTGGATGACCGCCGTGGGGGTCGAGGATCCCTAGATTCCGGAGCAACCATCCCATGACGACCATGCTGGATGCCTCGCGTCTCGCCGAACTCGGTCGGGCCTTCGCCCGCACCCGGGTTCTGGTGCTCGGGGACGTCATCGCCGATGAGTTTCTCACCGGTTCCGTCACGCGGATCTCGCGCGAGGCCCCGGTGCTCATCCTGCACCACCAGAAGACCGACCTCGTCCCCGGGGGCGCGGCCAATGCGGCCGCCAACATCGCCTCGCTGGGTGGCCAGGTGCACGTGCTCGGTCTGGTGGGGCCGGATACGACGGGCGAAGGCCTGCGCAAGGCCCTCGAGATCCGCGGGGTCGAAGCCTCGGCTCTGCTGCTCGCCGAGGGGCGACCCACGACCACCAAGACCCGGATCTCGGCCTCGTCCCAGCAGTCCGTCACCCAGCAGATCGTGCGTGTCGACCGCGAGGTTCGGGAACCCATCGCCGGTGACCTCGAGGCCCGGGTTCTCGAGACCCTCGAGGCCCTCGTGCCGCAGGTGGATGCGATCCTGATCTCGGAGTACGGCAACGGTCTCGTGACGCCGCGGGTGCTCGCGCACGCGCTCGAGCTCGCACGGCGCCACGACTGCGGAGTCACGGTGGACGCGCAGGGGGACCTCGCCCCGTATCAGGGTGTCCGCGCGCTCACGCCCAACCAGCCCGAGGCCGAGGCCGTCGTGGGGTTCGCCATCACGGACGAGGCCTCCCTCCGGCGGGCCGGTGACCTGCTGCTCGAGCAGACCGATGCCGAATGCGTGCTCATCACCCGCGGGGCCCTCGGCATCGCCTGCTTCGAACGCGGTGGGCGTCTCACGCAGATCCCGGCCTTCAACCGCACCGAGGTCTTCGATGTCACGGGTGCCGGTGATACGGTCGTGGGCACCCTGACGCTCGCGCTCGCGGCCGGTGCCACGCCCGTCGAGGCGACGCTCGTGGCCAACCTGGCGGCCAGTCAGGTCGTGCGCCGCTTCGGGACGGCGACCGTCTCCCTCGACGAACTGCACGAGGCGATCGCCCAGCAGCCCGGTCACCGGGTGGCCGCTGCCGGAGGTGGCGCGTGAGTGCCACGGCGATGCCTGCAGGTTGCTACACCCTCGATACGGTCGATGCCGTGGCGCGGTCCTGGCAGGAACAGGGCCGCACCGTCTTCACCAACGGGTGCTTCGATCTGCTTCACGTGGGTCATCTGCGCTACCTGCAGGCCGCGCGAGCCCTGGGCGATCGCCTCGTGGTGGGGCTCAACTCCGACACCTCGGTGCGCGGTCTGAAGGGCCCCGAGCGCCCGCTCGTGACGGAACTCGAGCGAGCCGAACTGTTGCTCGGCCTTGCGTGTGTCGATGCCATCGTGATCTTCGACGAACCCACCGCGGAGCGCGCCATCCGCGCCATCCGTCCGAGTTTCTATGCCAAGGGTGGGGACTACCGTCCCGAGACCTTGCCGGAAACGCCTGCCGTGCTCGAAGGAGGGGGCGAGGTGGTCATCCTGCCCTTCGTCGAGGGGCGTTCCACCTCGGCACTGGTCGCTCGCATGAAGGCCTGACCAGGCGCATCCCGTCGAAGACGGGGCCAGAGGTTCGCGCCTAGTCCACGACGAGCTCCAGGTCACCCGAGTCGTCGACCGTGACCTGGACGCTCGCTCCGTGGGCTCCATCCAGCGTTCTGCCCGTGATCGTGGCACTTCCCGTGGCTTGAGCCACCACCTGGACGCGACCCGCGGCGTCCACCGAGACGAGGTCGGCCCGGCTGGAACTCCAGGTCACCAGCCGCGTCATCGGCGTATCGTCCTGGCTGAGCAGGCGAGTCCCGTTCGAGAACAGGACCCGTGCCCGGACGCGGGCCTCGCTTGGTCCGAGCGGGTTGCTGCCGGACGCGACCGGGACCCGCAGGACGAGCGAGGTGAGGTGCTCCCAGGGTTCGGCCCCGCCGAGCGTCACCTCGATGCTCGCCGCCGGGAAGCAATCGTACAGGCTCACGGTGCGGTCCGGGTCGAAGATGGCACAATCGATCGTGGGTTCGGGCGAGGGAGCGGGGGTATTCACCGGCGCGGGGTTCGAGCCTGGGCGGGGCGTCGGGGTCGGTCGGCCTGACGGGTAGACGACGATCCCCCCCAGCAAGGTGTCAGGTGGGCTCTCCTCGGGCGCCTCCGTCGCGGCCGGAGACGGGGTGCCGATCCGGGTGCCCGTCAGCGCGCTCAGCCGGGGGTCCCGGCAGGCGATGAGCAGGAGCAGGAGCGGGGCGATCTGGATGGCCAGGCGGTTCCGCATCATGGCTGAAGACTCCCGGTGGCGCCCGATAGCGCATGCATGAACGCTTCGAGATCGGCGCGCCCTTCGGATCCGAGGCGGACGGGCTCGACCAGCACGGGATCGATGCCCGGAACGGGCCCGAAATTCCCCTCGTAGTGCAGGATGGCCTCGCCGAGGGTCCGCGTGCGTCCGTGATGGAAATAGGGCGCCGTCTCGGCCACCTGGCGCAGGGGCGGGGTCCGGAATCGCCCGTGGTCGCCGGGGTTGCCCGTGACGCCTGCCCGACCGGCTCCCACCGACTGATCATCTTCGAGGACGTTGATGTGGTGGAACTTCCCGTCCGAGAAGGTGGCCCCCTGGTGGCAGCTGATGCACTTGCCCGTGGTCATGAAGATGCCGAGGCCCCGGAGCTGGGCAGGCGACAGCGCCTGGCTCTCCCCGCGCATCCATCGGTCGAAGGGGGAGTCCCCGGTGACCAGCGTCCGCTCGAAGGCGGCGATCGCCTGGCTCACATGCGCGAGGTCGGCGTGCCCCGCTCCGAAAACGTCCGTGAACCGGGATTCATAGCCCAGGTTCGTGAGCAGCGCCGGCACTTCCGACGCGGGACGATCGAACTCGCGTCCACTGGCGAAGACGGCCAGGACCTGGCTTTCGAGATCCGGCGCACGTCCGTCCCAGAACATCGGCCCGGGAATCAGGCCCGCATTCAGCACCGTGGGCGTATGCCGCTCCAGGCCCGTGCCGTCGTTGGCGGCAGAGCGCGTCCGGGCATCCGCCCAGCCCCGGTCGGGTCGGTGGCAGGTGACGCATCCCATCGCCCCGGTCCGTCCGAGCCGCTCGTCCAGGAACAGTGCCTTGCCGAGCGCGATCCGCCTCGCGTCACTCGAGTTCGCTGCCGGGGCGGCGGGCACGGCGAGGGCGGCCAGTTGACCCGCGACGTCCGAGGGCGAAAGTTCATGCGTCGTGATCCGCACGACGGGCGCCTCGGCCCGGGAGCTCACGCGCAGCTCGAGTTCCGCTGCGCCCTCGCCCACCTGCACGCTGGCGGTGGCCCCGTCGGACCTGACCAGCTGACCCGTCGGTCCGGAGAGCGCGCGCAGCGACCAGGTGACCTGGGTCGGCACGGGGTTCCCTGCCCAGTCCCGGGCGATCGCCGTGACGTCCTGGACACCGTGGGGCTCGAAGACCTCGGCGGTCCGGGGCGTGACCTCCCAGCTCCGGATGGTCGTGAAGGCAACCGGGGACCTGACCGTGCGGGTGCCCAGGGTCAGGACGATGGTGCTGGTGGTGGCATGTTCCGGTATCGTCACGCGGACGTGCGCATCGTCGAGGCGGCTGACGTGGGCTGCAAGGTCACCGACCCGGGCCTCGATGGGGTCGCCGGTGGTCCCGAGCGCACTGCCCGAGACGAGCACCGTGGTTCCCGGTTCTCCCCGGTCGGGAGCCAGGGAAAAGAGGGTCGGCTCGAGGGCGTCGCGCAAGCTGAGTCGCGCGCCATTGACCGCGTTCGGTCGGATCTGGACCTCGGTGTGGCCCGTCCGGAGGACTTTCTCCTGGCGATCGCGGGCCTGGACCGTGACCTGCACGGTTCCAGCGGGCAATCCCGGGAGGGTGAGGCCCTGGTGCCCACCGGCCTCCGGTCGGACGAAGCGTTGCTGGAGGATCTGCACGCCCCGGGAGGTCGTCACGTCGATGTCCAGGAACATCGCTTCTACCGGCAGGGCCTGCACCGTGCGGCCACCCCAGTCGATCGTGAGGCGAAGCGTCCCGCTGCGTCCGGGCGTTGCTGTTTCCCCTCCGGACGCAGGGGGCGCCGTCACGCGGCTTGCGGTGACCGGCAAATCTCCCACGGGCTGCAGGGGACCGCAGGCGGTGAGGATGGCCAACGTGACTCCCGGCACCCCCCGGCTTGCGACCGGGGAGCGCTCAAACCGCGCGGGACCGGGCGCCATGGCTCAGGGGCCGACCCGGACGGAGGAGGTCGCCCGGAGGACGCTTCCTCCGCCCGAGTACAGGCCGAACACGGCGACGCCGTACTTCTTTCCGGCCTGCAACGTCCCGGAACCCGTCAGCTGGACGATCCGGTCGGCCGACGAGATCCCGCCCGAAGACTGGGTGGCGTCCGTGATCTCCTGGACGATGCCCCAGGTGAAGGTGCCAGGGGGAATCTTGCCATCCGGGACCAGCAGGTCCCCGGAATCGAAAGCCTCGTACTGGAGAGGGTACTGCGTCACGGATTCGGCGACCAGGTAGGCAGGAGGCAGGGAGGCCGTAGCCATCCGGAGGCTCTTGAGGACCGTGAGGGGCTCGCCATCCGCGACCGCGGTCTTGCCGCGTGACGTGAACTGGATGGCGCCTCCGGTACAGCCGGTGTCGATGCGAACCGAGAGGCGCCCCGGGTTCAGCACGTCGAAGCTCGGGCTCGCGTTGAAACTGTCCATGATGAAGTCCCCGATCCGGACCGTGTACGGTTCCCGGGGAACCAGGCTTCCCAGGGACGACACGCGGTTCTCCACCAGATTCGAGCCTTCGATCAGGATCCGGTCACCGACGAAGGCGAACAGAGGGCTGACGGAGGTGATCGCAGGGAGCCTGGTCGTCTCGAGCACGACCTCCAGGGGCGTGGAGACGTTGGGCAGCATCTGCACACGACTCGATCCCGTGGCCGAGGGTGCCGCCTCGATGGTCCCGGCCAGGGATCCCTCCGAGAACGCCTCGACGTCGAAATCGAGTTCGCGTACTGGCAAGCGGGAAAAAGAGACGGTGTAGGTTCCGGGAGCAGATCCCCCACCAGGAGCCATCAGGACGGCGCTACCCGAAGCGACGAAGGACCCGCTGGAACGGACCGTGCATTCCACCCGGGCCAGGTCGGATGGAAGCCACTGGATACGCCGTCCGGGCCAGTGAATGACCAGCCGGGCCGCCCCCGTTGAGGCCTCCGGACTGTTTTCCGGAGGCTGAAAGGTCTCCGGGCTCACGGGTGCTGACACGCCTGGCTTTTGCGTCGGGGACAACCCTGGACGGGAATCCGACCCGGACGGGAAGGCCACGGTCCGGGGAACCGACGTGCAAGCGGCCAGCATTCCCAGGGTCACGGCGGATATCGGGAGGACCCGCAGGGGGTGGTGAAGGAGACGATGCACGATCATGGACGACCTCACTTCACGGTCACGATCGCGCCGGACACGGGCCTGACGCGGAGGCTGCAGGTGGCGATCAGCGAATTCTGGATCTGGGTGGAATCCGAGGCGAGAACCGAGATGACGACATCGCGAGGTGTATCGGTCGCGTAACTCAGGGCTCGGATGTCCGCACCTCTGTCATTCCGGGCCGTGACGGTGACGATACCCGTCGGGATGGCCGAGTACGTGAAAGGCCCGCGGAAGGTGGACCCGTTGCTGAGGAGCGCGACCGAGATGGTGGCCACGGCCCTGAAGGGATAGAGCGCCTCTCCTTCGCGACCTGCCGGTGGTCCGACGTAGATCGTTGGGATGACCGGGTCCGGTGCTCCAGGCGCAGGCGTTTCGTCCAGCGGATGATTCGCGATCAGGACTCCCAGACTGTTGATGAAGGGACGCTCATCGACCGGCGTCGGGGTCGGGGTGGCCGTAGGTGTGGGTGTCGGCGAGGCGACCACCGTAGATCCCGACGGGCCAGGTACCGGATTGACGCTCGAAGAGGCGCCCGGTGTCGCCGCGGGGTTGGCGGAGCCTGTCACGATTCCGCCCGTGAGCGGGCCACTCGATGGTGCCTTCGTGCTCGTGGGCGTGGTCGGGTCGTTGTTGCTCCCCCCATCCTGGCCGATCACCGTTCCGGGCTCCTCGCAACCCACGGCAAGTGCCGCGGCGCAGAGGGCAGTGGCGATGAAACCGCGCAGATGGATGCCTTTCAAGCGTGACCTGGTCACTAGAAAACCTCCCCGCGGACGACTCCCTGGTTGGAGCCATATCCGCCTGCCTGGGTGCTGAGCAGATAGACATATTTACCCACGTGGACGTCGATATGTCCGATTGCCTGACCTCCGAGGGTTGTCTGCGGGTTCTCGGCACCCGAAAGTTCCGTGCTGACCTGAGGCACCAGGTTGTCGACGATGCCGCCCCGGAAGCTCCGGCGAGAGTTCCACGTGCTCCAGAGGTAGTAGTAGCGTCCCACCGGCATGACCATCGTCGAGAGGATCGAGCCATCGGGGATCAGCGGCGACCCCATCCGCTTCCATGGCGACATCTTGCCATCGGATCGGATGACGCTCTGTTGCGACACTCCGCTGGTCCCGCCGATCATGTACAGCGAGTCGCCGATGATGAAGGGCTGACCATCCTCGCCGTAGTAGATCTGGTTCGGGCCCGTTTCCCATTGCCCGATGTTCCCCGATTCCAGGAGTCGGGCTTCCATGGTGCCTACGTTATTGTTGCCACAACTCACGCCATCCGAGGTGCAACTCACGCCGTGGCCCATGATGTACACGTAGCGGTCGGAAGCCACCAGGGCAAGGTCCTTCCCTGCCCACGTGGGCGGCAGGTCGTTGATCGGGTCATAGGCAAATCCGATGATGTCTCCCGTGTACGGGTCGAGCGTCGCGAAATTGATGTGACTCTTGTTCCAGGCGCCGAGCCGGTTGGTGACGGTGTAGTAGACACGGTTCTTGATCTGGACGCGCGAGTTGGGATTGTCGTCCTGGTAGGTGCCCTCGGGAATCGAGAACGGAGCAGCCTGCCAGGTGGCCCCGGCCTGGAAGGATCCGTCATCCGCCAGAGCCATCGAATAGACCTTGGTGCTGCCGTTTCCTCCCCAGACCCAGAGCTTGCGGCCTCCCATGTGCGCATGGAATCCGGCACCTCCGACGTCGCCTGGCATGGCGGGGGAAATGTTGACCCAGTTGATGGTCGTGTTGCCATCGATGACGTTGACGGCCGAGGTCTGCACGCCAAGGGGAGCAAAGACCGTCACGACCTGTTGACCCTCCCCCACGTACCACGGCACGCGCACCCGGATGATGTTGGGGTTCCAGGAGATGACCTCTGCCCGGAAATCCCCGATCAGGACCGCGCCGTTGGGTCCCAGGTTCGAGCCCGAGATCTCGAGCACGCTCCGGTTGGTCACGAAGCTGGGCCAGACCTTGCTGATCTGAGGTGTCGTGAGCGCATCGACCGTCACGTAATAGGCGTTCGAGGTTTGCCCGCCCGTGCTGACCGACAGGTTCCCGCTGGTGGCCGTCGAGGGGACCCGGAAGACCAGCGACGTCTGGTTGGCCGAGTCCGGTGTGACGGAGAGGCCATTGAGGGTCACGGTGTTGTTGGCAGCCGTCGTGCTGAATCCGGTCCCCGTGATCGTGACGGAGGCCAGGGGCCGGACCGGGTTCGGGCTGACGGACGTGATCGAGACCGCGGCACTGTTGGGCACCGTGAAGGGGATGCCCGCGCTGGTCGACCCTCGGGCCGTCACGGTCAGATTGCCGCTCTGGGCACCGACCGGGACGGTGATCACGATGAGGTTCCGGGTGCTCATGAGCACGTTCGAGGTCGGGATGGTGGTGCCGTTGAGGGCCACGGTGGACGTGCCCCCGAAACCCGTCCCCTTGAGCGCGACGATGGTGTTGGCCGAGCCGCTGGTGGGATTCACTCCCTGGAGCACGGGCCGGATGGAGTCGATCTGCGCCACGGGGTCCGAATCTGCGGCAAGCGTGGCCACGACGTCGTTGCGGGTCGCCGTCAGTTCCGAGTCCGGATGGGCGGCGAAGGCCGGTGCGGCGTTGAGTCCGCCACCCGCCGACCCCTTCACCTTGCCCATGGCATTGCCCAGGGGGAGGCCGATCGGATCGAGTGCTCCCGTGATGGCCACGGCCGTGGTGTCCGCGTTGATGACGACGCTGGCATTGGCCACGCTGCTCACGAGCGAGAGCCAGCCCGAGCCGTTGTACTTCATGAGGGTGCGAAGCCGCGGAGCGATCCGGCCAGGAAGCTGGGAACCCAGTCCTTTCACGGCTTCGACCACGTACAGGGTGTTCGCGACGGGGACGAAACCCGGCATCTTCAGGGCGAAGTTACCGGAGGTGTCGGAGATCGTGGCGACGATGGTCTGCCCGGACGTCGCGTCTAGCAGCGAAATGGTCGATCGAGACAGCATGTCACCGACGCTTGCCTGGGTCGTGCGGTCCGCCGGGATCGGGTAGTCGACATGGCCGACGATCCATGACGGGTCGAGCTTCGCGAGTTCGCCGGGGGTGTTGTCGGTCCCGACGGCCCGGCCCCCGATATCCGGACGGGCCAGGGGTTGCTGGCACGCGACCAGGACGCCGAGGATGAGCCCTGCGCCAGCGCGGAGGGCGCGGGTGATGCCAGTTGGACGGCTGCCGTTCATCATCTCGCCCTCAGTTGATCGTGTACCGGTACGTCTTGTACTGGTTGGCCCAGCCCGAGTACGAACTGATGGTGTAGAAGTACTTGCCGATGGCGATGTCCTGTTTGAGGTGGCCACCGACGACCGAGATGTTCGTGCCACCGACCGCGTAGCGCACGACGGGCTTCGGCACCAGATCGTCGACGATCTCGCCCCGGTAGCCGCCGACATCCGGATTCAGGAGGTAATAGTATCGGCCGATGCGCACGGGTTTCGTGGAATGCATGTTGGCCACGGGGACCAGCGAGGTCGGGTTCTTGATCCAGTTGGTCATCTTCCCCTCGAAGTCCAGCACCGTGTACTGGCTGCCACCCGTCGTCCCGATGTCCGTCCCCGAGAGCATGTGCAGGACGCCCCCGATGTACATGAAATAGGCGTCTTCTCCGTAATACAGCTGGGCCGTGCCGGCCTCCCAGATGCCGATACCGCCCGAGGGCAGGATGCGGGTCTGCTTGGTGGCCGTCGAGCTGCCATCGCAGAGGCCGCTGCCCGAACAGCTGACCCCTTGCCCGCCGATGTACACGTACTTGTCCGAGGCGGCGAGGGCGAGGTCCTTCCCGCGCCAGTTGCTGGGCAGGTCATTGGTCGGGTCGTAGCCGAAGGCCGTGATGTCGCCCGTGTAGGGGTCCAGCGAGGCGAAGTTGATGCGGTTGGAGCTGTTCGAGACCGTGTAGTAGATGCGGTCCCTCACCAGGACGTCGTCGTTGGGGCTGTCGTCCTGGTTGGTCGCGGAGGGGATCTGGAGGCTGGAGAGCGTCCAGTTGGCATCTTTGAAACTGCCGTCAGGGTTCAGGTTGATGAACTTGACGGCCGTCGTACCACCGCCCCAGACCCAGAGTTTTTCATCACCGATCCAGACGTGGGTGCCATTTCCCCCGACTGCCGTACCCGTCGCGAGATTGGTCCCCGTGTCGATGTACGAGGTCTCGACATGTCCCGCGATGACGTTGAATGTCGCCGTGCTGATCCCGAACTGGCTGAAGAGGGTGATCTGAGACGCGCCGGTCGCGAGGTACCAGGGAATCTCGATCCGCACGGCCTTGGGGTTCCAGGAGATGACCCGGGCCTCGTACCCTCCGACGATGACGCGCCCCATCGGGCCGAAGTTCACTCCCTTGAGCAGCACCGTCGACTTCACGCCCCCGATGTTCGGAAACACCGAGGTGATGCGCGGCGTGATGAGGGTGTCCACCGACAGGTAGAACACGTTGCTGATGGCCGAGCCCACGGATACCGTCATGTTGCCGCTGGTCGACGTATCAGGCACCTGCACGACCAGGGTGGTCTGGTTGGCGAAGATGGGCGTGAGTGTCACGCCGTTGAATCGTACGACGTTGCTGGCGAGCGTCATCGAGAAGCCCGTGCCGTTCAGGGTGATGGTCGAGCCAGGGCGGGCGGGGTTCGGACTGATCGAGGTGATACCGACCCTTGATCCATCGGGGATCGTGAATGCTCCGGCCGTCACCGAGCCTCCGCGCGCCGTCGTGACCACGAGGTTGCCCGTGATGGCATCCGACGGGACGCTCACGACGATCTGCCATTTGCCGATCCCACCGGACGAGATCCGTTTCCAGGCGAGGATCGGGGCCGAGGCCCCGCCGATGGTGACGGTGGTGTTTCCGCGGACGAACCCTTGCCCCGTGATGAGGACGGGTGAGTTCGCCGGCGCGACGTTCGGCGAGTAGGATTCGACACTCGGGTTGAGGGCATCCGTCTCGCTGACGGGATCGAGGTTGGCCGTCACGATCGCGAGGAGGTCGGCCTGCATCTGGAGGACCTTGGCGGCCGGGAACGTGGCAGGCAGCGCCGGGCTTCCCGAGAGCGAGGGCGGGCTCACGGCGGCATTGACCATGCCGATGGTGCCTGAATACGGCAAGGTTTTGGGGTTCGCGGTGTCGAGGCCGGCACACAGGGCGATCGCCGAGGTGAGAGCATTGATGACGATGGGGCCACCAACGGTGGCATTCGTGATGCTTTTCCAGTTGCCCCCGCTGTACTGGATGACCGTCCGGAACCGGGGCGCATCGTTGCCCGGAGCCCCGCCCGAGACCCCCCGGATGGCCTCAAGCACGTAGACGCTGCTGTCGGCCGGCACGAAGGTGGAAAACGGCAGGCTGAAATTGCCGTTGGTGTCCGTCACCCCGGCGGTCATGGTCTGACCCGTGTTGACGTCGATGACCGAAACCGTGGCCAGCAGCGTGATGTCCGAGACGTTCGACTGGACCTGGTAGTCGCTGGACGTCGGATTCCCGAAATCCACGCGACCCTTGACGGGGGCCACCTCGAGGGGGCCAGGCACCACGATGTCCCGGTCGAGTTGCATCTGGGCTGCCGCGGCCGTCCCGGGTGAACCTGCCTGCGGCCCGATGAGCGCCGGCAGGATTCGTGCCGTCGGCATCTGGCAGGCCAGGAAGGTCGCCGTCAGCAGGACGGTCAGGCCGTGTCGGATGAATGCACGCATGAGCGACTCCTACTGGACCACGGCTCCGTTGACCTGGGGAATGACCGTGAACTGGATGGCATTGCTGAGACCGTAGGCGTTGCGCACCAGCACACCACCCGAGACCGCATTGCTGGGCACCGTCACGTAGAGTTCCGCGACGGAATTGGGCTTCGAGGTGTCGATGGTGGCTGCCAGTCCCGTCTCTCCCCCGAAGTAGACGGTGTTCTTGTTCGCCACGGGATCGAAGCGGAGACCCTTCACGATGATCGGGGCGCCGAAGCCCGCTGCGTAGCTGCTGAGCGTCTCGACGAAGGGATCCTGGTTGGTCTTGACGAAGAAGCTCCCGTTCGTGGAGAACTGCACGGCCGTGATCGGGTCGGTGTCCCCTTCCACGGCGCGTCGCACGAGGTCGCTGGTCTTGTGGAACTCGTCCTGGTTGGGCCAGCCGGACCCGGTCGTCGGGATGGTGTAGGTGTCTCCGGAGGTCGGTGCCACGGAACTGTCCGGTACACCTGCCTGGATGGTGCCCATGAAGCCCATCGGGTCCACCCCGCCGGGGCGAAGGCCGTACATGATGGCGATAGCCGTCGTCCCCTCGGAAATGTAGACGACCGGCCTGGCCGGATTCATGCTCGTCAGGCTCAACCAGCCACCACTTTGCGGTTTCAGATAGGTCCGGAGCCGGACGGCATCCTTGTTGACCGAATTCGAGGCCAGGCCCTTGACGGCCTCGAAGATGTACGTGGAGGTGTCCTTTGGCTTGAAGCCGGGGATGTTCAGCGAGAACCCACCCGTCGCATTCGTGACGGTGGTGGCCACCGTCGTGGAGACGGCCGTGGCCGTGGCCCCGCTACCCTGGACGGTGATTTCCATGAGCGAGACCGTTGCCGCGGAGGCGACGTCCGCGTAGGTGGCCTGGGTTTGTCGCACGGACGCACCGGGCCACAGGACCCGGCCCTCGATACGCCCCCAGACGTCAGCGCGAGGGAGCGATGAGGTGCTGACACAGCCCGAGACGATGGCAACACTCGAAACCAGGGACAGATACCAGCGCACGACCGGCCTCCTTGCTCAGTCCAGCCGCATTCCAAGTGCATGTGTTCCCATGACGTGGAAGATTCAATCGTGACATCTCTCACGGGCCTTCCGGATGCCTTTGCGGAACAATGGAAGCGTATTTGCCCAGAAAGGATCTCTGCCCGTGTCCGAAACCAGCCGATCGCGATTCAATCCCCTGGACACCGTCATCTTGGCCGCCTTGCTCGTGGGGTTGCTGGGTTTCGGTCTCTCGCGAGCAGGCCTGGCCGGGGTCGATCAGAAGCGGACCGGAATCGTCACGGCCCGGTTCGACCTGTTCATCCGGGGCGGGATCGCCGATCCGTCGATGTTCAAGGTCGGTGATCGCACCTTCATCACGATCCGGAACCAGCCCTACGCCGCCATTCCCATCGTCGGAGTGAGGATCAATGCCCGGAAGGTGACGCTCTGGACACCCCAGGGTGCCCGCGCCGTCGACGATCTGGCCGAACCTTTCAGCAAGGATGTCGTGCTGACCCTCGAGGATCGAGCCGAGCAGACCGATGACGGCATCGTGCTCGGGGGTAACAAGATCAAGGTCGGCGTGCCCATCGACATCGAAGGGGCGCGTTACCGGCTGCGTGGCTCGATCGTGGACCTGCGGGTCACGGAAGCCAGCGCCCGATGACCGCGGACTCCGGTCTCCGCTCTTTTAGCTGGCGCGACGCCCTGCGTGAGAGCCGCCTCGTCTCGAGCTGGGGTGAACTCGTGGGGCGCCTCCGGGCCTTCCTCGCTCCCTGGCTGGGAACCTCGTTTGTGGCTCGCCATGCGGATACCTGGCTCGTCTGGGCCGGCATGCTCCTGGCCTTTGCATTGCCCGTCGTCGGGACCGGGACGGCCGCGGTGCTCACCTGGGTTTTCTTCGCAGCGGCCATCTGGCACGGTCTCGTCAGGCCCGGGGGGGCTGACGCCGGGGCGCCGCGCCCCTTCGACGTGCTCGTCCTCCTCGGCATCCTGGTTTCCTTCATCGCCGTCGTGGCCAGCCCTTACCTCGGCCCGAGCCTGAAGGGCTTCGCCAAGGGAGTCGTCTACTGGGCCGGTTTCGTGGCCTGGCGTCGGATGGTCGGCTCCGTGCCCGGCGGCGGGCGTGCGTTCCTGGCCGCTCTGTTCGCAGGGGCGCTGATCCAGGGCGTTTACGGGATTTACCAGTGGACCATCCATGTGCCCCCGCTTGCTCTCTGGGATGATGCGGATGCCGAGGTCCAGTTGACGCGCGTGTACGGATCGCTCCGGAATCCCAACCTGTTGAGTGGTTACCTGCTCCCCATCATTCCCGTGGCGATCGCCGGCGCGCTGTCACGCGGTCACGTCGCGTTCAGGACCACGGCGGCCCTCACGGCTCTCGCGGGCACCGCCTGTCTGTATTTCACGTACTCACGCGGCGCCTTTCTGGGCCTGTTCGCCGCCCTCGGGGTGATGGGCCTCGTGGCGGGCCAGCGCTGGCTGGGGCGTGCGGGACGTCGCGGTGTGGTGACCGTGGCCGTCGTGGCCGTCCTGGGTGGCCTGCTCGCCTGGTTCGCGTTCCAGCATGCGCCCGGGCTGCAGGAGCGTCTGGCCTCGATCACGGCCACCCGTACCCACTCCTCCAACTCGTTCCGCATGAACGTATGGATCGGCGTGCTCCAGATGCTGCACGATTCCTGGTGGTTCGGGGTGGGAGTCGGCAACGATGCCTTTCGCAAGGCTTATGCGCTCTACATGGTCACGGGGTTCGAGGCTCTGGGAGCCTACAACATCTTCCTCGAGGAGGCGGTCGAGAAGGGCCTGCTGGGCCTGGTCGTGTTCCTCGGACTTTTTGCAGGTGCCTTCATCCAGCTGGTACGCCACATCCGACGTACTGGCGCCTGGGTGGCGGCTGCCGGTATCATGGCGGCTCTCACGGGGATAGCCATCCATGGCCTGGTCGACACCGTGTTCTACCGTCCTGCCGTGCAGCTGGTCTTCTGGGCCTTGCTGGCGTGTGCCAGCCATCCGGCCTCCCTGGAGCGAGGTGAAGCATGAGTCGGGTCCCACTCGATGCGGGCATCCAGCGAATCCTGGTCGTGAATTTCGGCGGGATCGGTGATGAGTTGCTCTTTTTCCCCGTGATCCAGAGCTTGCGGGAAGCCTATCCATCCAGCCGTATCACGGCTCTCGTCGAGCCCCGCTGTCAGGGCATCATGGCGTTCAATCCGGCCGTGGACGAGGTCCTGACGCTGGAGGTCAAGGCCAGGCGGTCCGTGGGCGAGTTCCTGCGAACCGTCCTCGAGTTGCGCAAGCGCCGGTTCGATCTGGCGATCGCCTCCGGGCGTTCCCCGGTCATGCCCCTGATGCTCCTGATGGCCGGGGCCCGTTTCCGGGTCGGTTATGACGCCAGCCGGCTCGCCTGGACCCTGACGGAGCGCGTGCCGCTCAACTCGCAACAGTACGCCGGTCAGATGTACTACGACCTGGTTCGCCCCTGGATCGGCATCCCGTTCCGGTTGCCCCAGGTGGCGCTCCAGGCCGCCGATCGCGAGTGGGCAAGGGCGTTCCTCGGTGAGCACGGGGTCTCTGCCGATGAGCCCCTCGTCGTCTTCCACCCCGGGACGAGTCAGGTGGCTCTCCGCAAGGGGATCATCAAGACCTGGGAGCCGTCCAGGTGGGCGGAACTCGCCCGCCGGCTGAGCGCCCAGGGAACCCGACTCGTGCTGGCCGGGGGGCCGGATGATGGTGAGGCCGTTGCGGCCATCCAGCAGCATCTCGAGGTCCCGATGATCGTGGCCCACGGCAAGACGCGGTCCCTCGGGCAGATGGCTGCGCTGCTCGCCGAGGCCTCCGTGCTCGTCTCGGTCGATTCTGCGCCCCTGCATCTCGGGGTGGCCGTCGGGACGCCGACGGTGGCCATCTTCGGTCCCACCGACCCCTCCAAGCTGCTTCCGGGAGGGACCCCTCACCAGGCGGTCCATGTTTCCCAGCTCTCGTGCCGCCCGTGTCTGTGGGATCGGCGATCGACCTCGTGCGAGTCCCTGTCGTGCCTGACGGACCTCGGAGTCGATCCGGTCGAACAGGCCGTGTGGCGCGTCCTTCCGACAAGGAATGCTCATGGTCTCTGAACGCGACCCCCGTGAAGCCTTGCCCGTCTGGCTCCCGCTGGACGAATGTGACCGTCGATTCGGCCCACCCTCGGTGCTCGATGCGCCCGTGCGCGAGCAGATCCTCGCGTGGATCGACCGGTCTGAAGACGTTCAGGCAGAACTCGAATCGGTCTTCGACGTCGCTTTCGGGGGAGATGACGAGGATCTGGAGTTGCTCGACGGCATCGTCGATGGCATGCTTGAGGGCGAGCCACCGTCGGAAGAGCAACTCGCCAGCATGGCCTTCGACTGGGGCCTCTGGCTCGGGGAATGGTTCCGGGCTTCCGTGGGGGGCGACTGGGTGGTGCGGGAGGCTTCCGAGCACGCCTGTATCCGTTTCGCCCGTGCGGGGCGGGCCTTTTTCCCCGTTCACGCCATCCTGCTGCGCTTTGCGTCACCCCGGGATGTGCGTCTCGTGACCCTCGTCGAGGGCATCATCCGGGAACTTTCCGACGCCGTCTGACGTCTCGCGTGGAGGTGGCCATGGTGAATCGTCTCCTGTTCGGTCTGGTCGCCTGGGGTTTCGTCCTGTGCTCGCGTCCTGCCCTGGCCGGCACGGAGGTCGAGACGGGGGGGGCGCCGTCCCTGCCACCGATGTTTGACCGCCTCGTGGTCCCCGGTGTCCGGATCGGGCCTCTCGAACTCGGGGCGTCCGAGTCGGCGCTGGTGGCCATGCTGGGGCAGCCGGGAAGCGAGGAGTCCCCCTTTCCAGGCACGCGACTGCTCGCATGGAAAAACCTGGGGCTCGATGCTGCCTTCGTGCGCGGTGGGGCCGTGCGTATCCGCGCGATCGGTCCAGATTGGCGGTGCGCCGGTCTATCGCTTTCGACCAACCTCACGTCGTGGTTAGACCGTTTTCCCGACCTCCGGGATGAGCGTGGCCTCCTGCTCTCGCCGACGCTCGGGCTGGGGCTCGAGGTCGAACGCGGGGAATCGGTCGCCCGGGCGGTCTGGGTGATGGCACCGCGAGGAAACTGGTCCAGCTTGACGCAAGATCCGCCTCCTTCTGGTCGATGAAGGTTAATGTATATTTAAGGTGAGGTGATGCTCGTGGCGTCACGTGACCGAGGGGAGATTCCGATGCGCAAGCTCTTCACGTTCGAGGTCCCGGGTCTTGGCATGACGTACGAGCAGGTCTACTCGGAGCTTGCCGAGGCGATCGGCTGCTGCATCGAGGAGGCGTGCGTGCGCTTCGCTCCCGATGAGGTTCCGGCAGCCCTGGCCTATCAACGGCGGTTGAAAGAACATCGCATCCGCGCCGAGCGACTGGCCCGGGTCCTCGGTTTGACCCGGGAGATCGTGCTCGAGACCGTGCGTCCCGAGGGCATGCAGGCCCTCCTCGAGGCACTCGAGGTCGGTTCGCCCTGAGCGGTCTTGCTGCGAGACGTGACCGTGGCCACGGCACGCAGCATTCACGGGACCGATGATCTTGCTCTTTGGCCGGGTATGGGGATCTCGGCGCTTGAAGGGCGGTCCAGGCGTGCATCGGCGCTCGTTTCCTCTGCTGCTTCTTGCTGCATGGTGGCTTGCGTCGGCGCCTGCGGCTGCCGAGACGTGGTCCACGTTCACCTCCGAGAACGGGGTCCGGTTCCGCGTCCGGCTGCAGTCGCCGCGCCTCATCCGCAAGGTACCGCTCGTCGACGGTGTCCGGTGGGACATCCAGGTGGCGAACCGGGTGCGGAACACGGTGGTCAAGCCCCTGGCCCGAGGCCCGATCAAGACCGTCACCATCCAGCAAGATGGCGCCTACGTGCGCGTGGTGGCCCGGTGGCGTTTCCCGTATGCCATCACGGGCACGTTTCATCCCGACCACTTCGATTTCTTCATGCCGGATGTCATCACCCGCCATCGCAGCGTCCCCATCGCGGACGGGGTGACCTTCCAGCGCGTGATGCGCTGGACACAGGCTGGACCGTTCTCCATCGGGGTCATCCGGGCGAACCTGCGGACGGTCGGGATCCGGCCCCAGATCGCCCGTTCGAACAGGGGGTTCGGTCTGACCACCGTTTCCTCGCTGGCCAGGCAGGCCGGGGCGATCGCGGCGGTCAACGGCACCTTCTTCACCCCCGGTCGGGGCGATCCCGTGGGTCTCATCGTCCAGGATGGACAGGTCGTCCATTCCAGCTTCCTCAATCGCTCCGTGTTCGGGGTCCGATATGACGGTTCCTGCTTCGTGGACAATGCGCGCCTCAAGGCTGCGATCCGTCTCTCCAACGGTCATCTCTTCGCCGTTACTGCCGTGAACCGCCCTCCCGTCCGGGATCAGACGGTTCTTTACACGTCGCACTGGGCTTCCCGGACGGGCTCGATTCCCGATCCGAGCCGACGGGAAGTCGTCGTGGCAGCCGATGGGACCATCGAGGCCGTCAATACCGGCAACAGCTACATTCCCGTCGATGGTTACGTGATCTCGGCGCAGGGCAAGGCCTTGCAGGAGATGCTGCGCCAGGTCCGGATCGGTCAGCGCGCCACCGTGTTCGCCCAACTGTCGGACGTGTGGCTGGGGGTCCAGTGTGCCGTCGGTGGCGGGCCGACCCTGGTTCAGCGCGGCAAGGTGCTCGTCACGGCCCGGGAAGAGCGTTTCCAGGCCGACATCGCGCAGGGCCGGGCTCCCCGGACGGCCATCGGATACGTCGGGGATACGGGTATCGTGCTCGTGACGGTCGATGGTCGCCAGGCCACGAGCGTCGGAATGACCCTCTACGAGCTGGCCCGTTTCATGCGCGAAATCGGGGCCCTGGAGGCGATCAACCTCGACGGCGGCGGTTCCACGGCCATGGTGGTCCGCGGCAACCTCGTGAACCGTCCGTCGGACGGGTTCGAACGTCCCGTGAGCAATGCCCTCGTTCTCGTCCCGTCCTGAAGAAACGGATAGTCGATGGAAAGCTTCGTTCCCGTCGAGGCCTGGCGAGGCTTCGCCCTGGTGCTCAACTTCATCACCTTCTTCCTGGCCTTCAGCGCCATCTCGGTCGGGGCCATCATCCGCGATCGCCTCCTGCGCCGACTCGACCCGTTTCCCCTCGCCGGGGCCGTGGACTGGTTCCTGGTGGGGGCAGGCGCGCTCACGGTGCGTGAACTCGCGATCATCTTGTTTCACCTCGGGGTGGCTCCCGCCGGGGTCGTGCATCCCGTGGCCGATGCGGGCCTGCTCGTCGTGGGGCTTTCCCTGTTCAGCGTCTATCTGGTCTTCGAGAAGGCTCTTCGCGAGCATCGCAAGGGTTGAGCGCCGTCACAGACGATCCATCCTTCGCCCGAACATCATCGGTGCGGAGGTGGTGGCCGTGAACACGCTCGTTCTGGACGTCTCGCGCGGAGTGACCCTCGATGCCCTGCTGGCTGCGCTCGTCGATGCGGGCGTCGATACCGACCGCCTCGTGGAGGATCTCGCTTCCGTCGTGGGGCCAGTCAGCATCCGCCTCGAGCCGTATCCTGCTCTCGGGCTGAACATCGTTTGCGAGGCCCACCTGGCTCGTCCGGACATTCCCGATATCGTCCGGGCCATCCGGCGGTCGCCGTGGCAAGGTTCCCTGAGGGCCCATGCTGCGCGTCTCTTGATGGGGTTGCACGCCCCCGTGTTCGGCCCCGGACGTCCCGTCGTCCAGGCGCTCGCCATCTTGCTTGCCATCGGTCAACTCGGGGTCACCCGCCTCGTGCTCACGTCTCTGGCCGTCGATCCGCTGGCCGTTCCGGCCTGGGGGGCCCGCTGGCTCCAGGGCTGGGACGTCCTGCCGGTGTCGGGGGCCATCGTCGATCCGGCTGCACTCTGGGTCCTGCGGTCGATGGGGGCTCGGACGGGCGACTTCCCGACGATGCGTATTCTCGCCTCGGGAAGCGGCCTGTTCGGTCCTGTGGACGGGGTGCGTGCCTGGCTCGGATCCGAGGTCGCCGCCCATCCCCGGGGACCCGTCGCGGTCCTCGAGACGGCGCTGCCCCCCGGCTGGGGCGGGGATCTGGCGCGTGTGAGGAAGGCATGCCTCGCTGCCGGGGCAGAGGAAGTCTTCGTCCATCCACCGGCGCCTCGCGGGGGGATCCGCATGGCACTTCGCTGTGACCCGGCCCACGAGCAGGGTCTCCGGGACTGCCTGATCGAAGATATCGGGGTCATGGGGGTCCGGACGACCTGGGTGCAGCGCGATGCCGTCGAGGCTGAGCGGCTGTCCGTGCCCACACCGGGGGGCTCGGTCCGGCTGGCCGTGCACCGGGAGGGTGGCACCGCCGTCCGGCTGGTGCCCGAACTGTGCGATGCTCTGGAAGTGGCGCGGGAGACCGGCCACAGCGTCCAGACCATCCTGCGACTGGCGGTCGATGCGGCCCTTCATCGGGCCGCCCTGGTCGGCTGACGCGGCGCGACGAGCGTCCGGGGGATGGTTGCAGGCGTGAGGGCGTCACGCGTATGATGCTCGCGACGCGACAGGAGGTCACCTTTGGTCGAAATGCACGTCTCGAGCATCATCCTGGAGCCCCGGACCCGGTCTCCGATCCTCGTGCTCAAAGATCCAGAAGAGCGCCGGGCGGTGCTCATCTGGATAGGGGATCACGAGGCCAATGCCATCCTCCTGTCCGTCGATGGCATCAAGACCCCGAGGCCCCTCACGCATGACCTGATGCTGGCGTCCTGGCAGCAACTGGGGGGGGCAGTCAAGCAGATCCAGGTGACGAAGGTCGTCGAGAACACCTTCCACGCCGTGATCGAGATCGACCTCGGGGGGACCGTGCATCGGATCGATGCGCGGCCAAGCGATGCGGTGGCGATCGCCGTCCGGGCCCGGTGTCCCATCTTCGTGGCGGCGGAAGTCATGGCGTCCTCGTCGGTCCCCGTCAACCAGGAGAAGGAAGACCAGGAGGCGGAACAGTTCCGGAAGTTCCTGGACAACCTCAAGCCCTCTGACTTCGGGCACCTCGGTTCCTGAGCGCCCCGCGCGCTCCGGTGGGAGCTTCTTCAGTCCGATTGCCAGAGGTGCCGTGAGGCCTCCGCATCCAGCTCGTGGCTGGGGGCACGGAGCTGTTCCAGGCGCGTCCTGAGGTCCTGAGCCCATCCGTCGTCGATCGCCCCCTCGACCTGTTCGAGCGCGAGGGACGTGAAGCCCTCGAGGGCCACGGCGGCCAGCCGGATCGCGAGGGCGGAGTCCGTCTTGACGACGGGAGTGCCGTAACGGAAAACGGATTCCGCCAGGCCCTGGGTCTCCACGGCCGTCTGGGCGCCCGACAGATGCACATGTGCTGCCTGCTTCAGGGCCGCCTGGAGGCAGCCCCGCCGGATCTCGACCTCGTCGGGAGACGCCTGAGGCAGGTTCAGGGCCTCGATGAGGCGACCGTGGGCTGCCGCTTCCTGGTCGATGAGGCCCTGGGCGAGTTCGAGCAGGGTCTGACTGCGGTTGGTGATGCGCTTCATCTCTTCCGAGAAGGCCTCGTAGCCCTCGCGCCCCGCGGTGTGACGCCCGCCGCGGACGACCAGCGAGCACGCCACGGCGAGCGTCCACGCTGATGAAGATCCCGTGCCCATCGATGGGTCCTGGATGTTTTCTTGCAGCAGCTCGGCGACCGGGTAGCGGAAGGACGGCAGGTGGGCAATCCGGTCGGGGGACTCGTGGCTCAAGCGGACCTCGTGTTTACCGCTCACGACCCACATCGGGCGGTCGCTGGCGGCGCATCATGCTTCGCCCCCTCATGCCCCGTCCCGTCGGTTCATAAACCAGGGGGGGGCTTTCAAGAATCGAGGAGACAGGGTATAGGTATGGCGATGTCATCAGGTTGCGGGTATCGCTCCCGCTTCAAGTCTGTCACGTCCCAACGTCTTGCAAGGAGGATCTACTTGACCAATCGCCTGTTTGCTCAGGGTCTCGCACTGGCCAGCGTGGCCACGCTCGTGGCGATCGCCGGCTGCGACATGGCCAACTTGCCCGGCAGCACCAAGCCGAGCTCGGCGCCCTCATCCTCTCCGTCGTCGGCCCCCTCTGCCACGCCTGCCCCCCTGAACACGATCTACGGGAAGGCCAATTTCGGTGGCGGGGACACGGGAGCCGAAGTCAGCCTGTTCCTCAAGTTTTTCAATGGCACCAGCTTCGTCAAGCAGAACCAGACGACGCTTTCCGACACGAAGGGCAATTATTCGTTCGCCGATCTGACGCTGGCGTCCGGCAAATACCAGGTCTGCTACGACGATGGCGGTCAGGAAGTCACGGCCAGCGATGTCAACACCGTCGGCGTGCTTGTCGGTGAAAGCTTCCAGTACACCGCTGGAACTCCCGCGAGCAAGAGCTTCGACCTGAAGTGGGAGTTCTCCCCGACGGTGGCGCCGAATGCCACGTTCACCAAGGGCGGGACCTTCAGCTGGGCCAACAACTCGTACTTCCCCGGGGCCGAGTATCAGCTCGCCGTCGCGGACGCCAGCAAGTCGATCAAGTTCTCGTCGGCGTGGGCCACCTCGACCTCCCGCACGTGGAACGGCAAGGCCGGGTCCGAGACCGATTCCCCGGCGGGCTCGGTCATGGCGGGTCAGGCCTACTACCAGATCAAGTTCCGCAAGGCCGGCACCGCATACGGCGGTGAGGGCTACTACGGGCAGACCAAGTGGGTGCCCATCACCATCAACTAGGAACCTTCGAGGGTTTCCAGGGAACGGGGGGCTGACATCGTCAGCTCCCCGATTTCTTTCCTGATGGGGCGTCCGGGACAGTCGGATGCGAAACGCCTGTCAGGACGGACGCCAGATCCGTCCGAAGGCCTCCAGGAAGATGTCCACCTGCTCGGGCAAACCCACGCTCACGCGCAGGCACTGGGGCAGACCGAAACCACGCAGGGGGCGCACGACGATGCCCTCGTCGAGCAGGGACTCCGTGATGCGGTCGACCTCGGCCTCGGTGCCCAGGTCGATCATCACGAAGTTGGCCTCGGACGGCACGAACGTCGCTCCCAGGGTGGCCAGGCCGCTCTCGAGGCGCTTCAGCCCGAGCTGGTTGTTGGCGATCGTCTCGCGCAGGAAGTCCTCGTCGGCCAGCGCGGCGATCGCCCCTTCGAGGCCCAGGGTGGCAGCCTCGAAGGGCAGTTTCACCTTCTGCAGCGGGGCGATCAGGTTCTCGTGACCGAGGCCATATCCGATGCGGATCCCGGCCAGTCCGTAGGCCTTCGAGAAGGTCCGGAGCGTGAGAACGTTGTCCGCGCGATACAGCTGCGAATCCGGGTACTCGTAGCGACGTTCTCCGACGTACTCGTAGTAGGCCTCGTCGAGCAGGACCAGCACGTGGGGGGGCAGTCGATCGAGGAAGCGCTCGAAGCTGGCCCGGGTGAAGATGGTGCCGGTCGGGTTGTTCGGGTTGGCCAGGTACACGAGCTTCGTGCGCGGCGTGACGGCAGCCGCCAAGGCGTCCAGGTCGTATGCAAACGATTTCAGGGGTACCGTCTTCACGACCGTGCCGTGCGCCTTGGCCAGCACCATGAACCCGATGAACGTGCCTTCCGAGGTCAGGACCTCGTCATCACCGTGCAGGAACGTTCGCACGATCGTGGCCATGATGCCCTCGGACCCGCCGCCCAGGACGACGTTCTCGGGTTTCATGCGGTAGTGCTCGGCGAGGGCCTGCCTGAGCTTCATCCCGGTCGAGTCGGGGTACATATGCAGGCGCTCGAGGGCGTCGCGCATGGCGGTCAGCGCACGCGGGGATGGACCCAGCGGGTTCTCGTTGGACGCGAGCTTGTGGACCCGGGCCAGCCCCCTGGACCGTTGCACCTCCTCGACCGTCTTGCCGGGCTTGTACGGCACCAGTTCGTCGATGTGGTCGGGAACCAGGCGGGCACGGGTGATCGGGTGCGCGTTCATCGCGGGTGACTCTTCCTCGAGTGCTGGGTTGTTTGCAGTCGCTCATGGTAGCACGGACGCCGCGGGCTTGCTCCGTGAACGAGGCCGGGATTGTCTGGTAAAATGACGTCAGGCGAGAGGAGTCGTGGATGCGTCGCGAACTGGAAGCCGGCATGGAGCTCGACCTCGGGGGTCGCCTGTCGTATGCCGACTACCTCCAGCTCGAGCAGCTGCTCTCGGCCCAGCAACCGCTGAGTTCGCCCGAGCACCACGACGAGATGCTGTTCATCGTCATGCACCAGACGGCAGAGCTCTGGATGAAGCTCGTCCTTCACGAGCTCAAGGCCGCGGTCGTGGCCATCCGGGACGACCGGCTCGAGCCCTGCTTCAAGATCCTGTCCCGGGTCAAGCAGATCCAGGCTCAGCTGGCCACCCAGTGGAGCGTCCTCGAGACGCTCACCCCGAGCGAATATGCCCAGTTTCGCCACGTCCTCGGTCCTGCCTCGGGCTTCCAGAGCTACCAGTATCGCGGTATCGAGTTCATCCTCGGCAACAAGCATGCCGGGGCCCTGCAGGTCTTCGCCCACGATCCGGCGCTGCACGACCCGCTCCAGGCCATCCTGCATGCGCCGAGCCTTTACGACGAGTTCCTGCGCCATCTGGCGCGCCGGGGGTTCGACATCCCCGCCGATTGCGTCGAGCGGGACTGGTCCCAGCCCTATCAGCGGCGCCCGGAGCTGGTCGGAGTGTTCAAGACCATCTACGAGAACCCCGAGACCTGGTGGGATGCCTACGAGATGTGCGAGAAGCTCGTGGACGTCGAGGTCGCCTTCCAGACCTGGCGATTCAGGCACATGAAGACCGTCGAGCGCACCATCGGTTTCAAGCGCGGCACGGGTGGCTCATCGGGCGTCTCGTTTCTCAAGCGTGCCCTCGACCTCACGTTCTTCCCGGAGCTGTTCGATGTTCGAACGGAGATCGGCGCATGAAGTCCTCCCCTTCCGACCTCCCTGTATCCGGTGATCTGGCCGGGGCACTCGCCTCGCTCGAACCGGGGCCGCTCACCGAGGAAGGCGTCCGGCATCGCCTGTGGCCGATGTTCTCGCGTGTCCTGGCGACCTCACCCGACCTCGTCTACCTGGCTAACCATTCCCTGGGCCGCCCGCTCGATCGCACCATGCAGGACGTCCAGCAGGCCCTCGTGGCCTGGACCCTGCGTCTCGACGATGCCTGGGAGGTCTGGCTCGAGGGCCAGAGACGTTTCCGGGAGGGGGTCGCCCGGCTCATCGGGGCTCCAGGTCCCGAGACGATCGCGTTCCGTACGAGCGCAGGGCAGGGTCTCCGGGCCGTACTCAGCACGTATGACCGGCCCGTCCGGATCGTCACGACCCGCGGCGAGTTCGATTCCATCGACTTCATCCTCAAGGCCCATGCCGATCGTCGCCGGGCCATCATCACGTGGGTGGCGCCGGATGCCCACGGCACGTTCGACGCGGCGGCTCTGCGTGCGGCCATCTCGTCTCGCACCGACCTCGTCGTCGTCTCGTCGGTGTTCTTCCAGACCGGTCAGGTGCTCCAGGGGCTCGAGGAACTCGTGGCGATCGCCCACGGGGCCGGTGCCCGGGTCCTGCTCGACACCTACCACCATGCGGGCGTCCTGCCGCTCGACGTGACGGCTCTCGGGGTCGATTACGCCATCGGAGGCTCCTACAAGTACCTCAGGGGGGCCGCAGGAGCATGCTGGCTCTACATCAGTCCCCGGATCCTCGACGAGTCGCGGTTGCCGCTCGAGACGGGCTGGTTTGCCAAGGCTTCTCCCTTCCAGTATGCGCGTCCCGATCGCGCCCTCTACGCCGAGGGAGTCGAGGGGTGGCAAGAGTCCACGCCGCCCGTCCTGGCTCCTTTCCAGGCTTTGGCCGGGCTCGAGTTCGTTCTCGGGGTCGGGATCGAACGCCTCCGGTCGTATTCCCTCCAGCAGCAGCGCGAGCTCGTTCGCCTGTTTCGCGAGGTCGGGATCCCCGCCCTCGGGGGCACAACCGATCGCGGAGCTTTCGTGCTGGTCCGTCACGAGCAGGCGCCCTTGCTCGCGAAGCGGCTCCGGGAGGTCGGGGTCGTCACGGATGCGCGAGGCCCCAACTGGCGTTTCTGTCCCGACCTCCTGAACACCCGCTCCGAGCTGGCCTCTGCCGTCCAGCGGGTGGCGCGCCTCGTCGCCACGCTTCCCCCGGTTTCCTGAACGTTCGTCCCGCCCATGCAAGAGGTCCCGATGATTGTGACTTCCAGCCCCGCGAGTCCCGTGACGATGCCGTCACACGACCTGCTCCGCCGCGTGTATCGCCTCATCCTGACGATGCGCCACGTCCACGAGCGTGCCACGAACCTCCAGCGCCAGGGGCGAATCCATTCGTGGCTGGGCTGTCTCGGACAGGAGGCGGCCATCCTCGGGACGGCTGCGGCCCTGGAATCGCAGGACTGGGTCTTTCCGACCTATCGCGAGCATCCCGTGCCTCTGTACCGGGGGGTGCCGCTCAAGGCCCTCTTCGACCACATCTTCGCCAACGGCGCCGATAACGTCATCGGACGCAACCTGCCTCCCGAATACTCGTTCCGTGAGGTCAACTTCGTCTGTTCGTCGGCGCCGCTGGGTAACCAGATCCCTCAGGCCGTCGGGGCCGCCTGGGCTGCGAAGCTCCGTCGCGACCCCGTCGTGACCATGGCCTATTTCGGCGACGGCACCTCCAGTCAGGGCGATTTTCACGTCGCCATGAACTTCGCGGCCGTCTACCGGACCCCGACCGTCTTCGTCTGCCAGAACAATGGCTGGGCCATCTCGACTCCCACGCGGGTCCAGACCGTCTCGGGATCCTTCGCCGAGAAGGCTCTCGCCTACGGTTTCGATGGCGTCCAGGTCGATGGCAACGACTTCGTCGAGACCTACCAGGCCGCCCGCGCCGCGGTCGAGAAGGCCCGCGCAGGCGGTGGGCCGACCCTGATCGAATGTCTGACGTACCGCGTGGGACCCCACAGCACCTCCGACGACCCGTCCCAGTACCGCGATCCGGCCGAGGTCGAGGTGTGGCGCGAACGAGACCCGTTGCTGGTGCTCGAGCGCAGGATGCGCGAAGCCGGTGCCTGGGACGATGCCTGGGCCACGGAAGCTCAGGAACAGACGCGCCTCGAGGTCCTGGAGGCCTCCGAGGCCTCGGAACATGAGCCCCAGCCGGCTCTCGAAACCATGTTCACGGACGTATATGCCACGATGCCGTGGCATCTCGTCGAGCAGGTCGCAGAAGCTCGGGGGAGCTGACGGTCGGTTCAGGCCAGCCGCAGCCCGAGCCACGTGGCGACGAGGCCACCTACCGTGCTGGCGATCGCGTAGGTCGCGGCGAGACCCACCTGGCCCGTCTGCAGCAACCGGACGGTCTCGAGACCGAAGGTCGAGAACGTCGTGAACGACCCGAGAAACCCCACGCCCAGGAACAGGGACATCCCTTCGTGAGCCCAGGGGGCACGGCTGGCGATCGCCCCCGCCAGCAAGCCCATCAGGGCGCAACCGAGCCAGTTCACGGCCAGCGTCCCCCAGGGAAACGCATCCCCGAGGCGGCCCGAGATTCCCTCGGCGAGGGCGAATCGCGCGAGAGCGCCGAGGACCGCTCCCGGAACTATCCAGAGTGCTTGCGACATGGCTCGGCTCTCGGGGTCAGAACGTGAGTTCGTCCACGTAATCCAGCAGCAGCAGGGCCTTGTCCTCTGCCTCTCCGGCGTTGGCCGTGAAGCCCCCGACGGTCAGGCTCAGGCGCTCGTTGATGGCCCAGCCCAGCGCCAGGTTCAGCCCCCCCGTCCGGTGCTGACCCGAGGTGTAGTCGGCCATCACGTACAGGTCGTAGGGAAGGTTTCTGAAGAACCCGAGCATGAAGCCGTTGGAGGCGTCGTCGTTCGTCGGACCTCGCAGGACTTGCGGGTTGCCGTGGTACCCGGCGAGCGTCCACTGTCCGAGATCGATTCCGGCCACCGTGACGGTGCGGGACAGGCTCAGGTGTACCAGGTTGGCCGAGGTTTGCCAGTCGGGCAGGGCAATCCCGTACACGCCAGCAGCGAGGCCCGGGAGCCAGTCCGTTTCCTGGAGCAATCCCAGCTTGAGGTGCGGCTGTGCCAGCGTGGGGCCGGTGGCCGAGGTGAGGCCTCTGGCGGGGTAGAGCCCGTTCTCGAACGGAAATGGATAATAGAGGTCCACACCGGCCTCGAGGGCGCCGGCCGAGAGCGTCTCCGTCAGCGGGAACCAGGGAGTCAGCCCCACGGCCAGGGAAGCCATCGCGAGCGGGGATGAACTGCCCGTCCGTTGCATGGCCGCAGCGAGACCCAGATGATACCCCTTGAACGGCTGGATCCCGGCCGTCGGGACGGTGATGAGTGCAGTCGGATAGGCTCTGGCAGGAGCGGCCAGAGCCAGGAGGGTCAGAGCCCCCATCATCCAGCGAAACACGTTGCCTCCGGTCCGGGCTTGCCCCGTCCGTGGGGACGCGCTGGCCGGCGTCCGCGGATCACGGGGTCCTGGTGGGATATCTGTCGGGATTCAGCACGGACCATCCCAGTTTCTCGAGTCGCTCCTCGAGAGGCGGAGCCGCGACCGAGGTCGACGAGAACCGCCGCCGCGACGAGCGACCGAGCAGGCGAGCCCCGTGTGATCCATCGGCCTCCAGTTTCCGGAATCGCCAGTCCGATGTCTGGGGGTCGGTGCCCGTGGGATTGTCTTGAAGGAAGGACCATTCGTCCCCGGGGGTACCCGTTTCCTTGTCCATCGAGGACCTCCTCTCCGTGTTCTTCTTGAACCCGGAGAGACCGGAGTTGTAACGTCCACATGTCAAGTCATGACGGGCATCACGCGAGGATCTTCATCCCCGCGAGGGTGGCCTTGCCGGCGCTTCCGAACAGGCGGATGCGCGAGGTGACGAGGTCCCGGATGGCACTTCGCCCGGCAGCCAGGAGGACCCGCGGGTCGATCTCGTCCGGATCGCGCAGGGACGCCTCCCGGACGGCCCGGGTGAATGCGGCCATGAGTTCCGTCCCGATGGCCACCTTGGCCACGCCCACCGCGATCGCCGCGCTGAGTTCAGAGTCCTCGAGTTGCGACGCGTGGTGCAGGACGATGGGGACGCCACAGGTGTCGACGATGGCCCGGAGACGATCGCGATCCAGGTGGGGGGCCGCATCAGGGCTCGACTGGATCCGGGCGGGCGGCACGGCCAGCGCATCGACCCCCGAGAGGGTGACGAACTTTCGAACCAGATCGGGATCGAGCCGCCGGGCGGTCTGGAGGTCGCGACCGGTCTCCCCCAGGAGTCCGAGTTCCCCTTCTACCGGCACCTGCAGGGCATGGGCCACTTCCACGACTCGATGTGTCTCCTCGACGTGCATGGCGAAGGGTTGGTTGGAGCCGGCGACCATGACGGAAGTGAAGCCTGCGGCAAGCGCGCGCACGTTCATCTCGAAGCCCGCCATGTCGAGGTGCAGCGCGACGGGAACCCGCGCCTCCTGAGCGGCAGCCCGAGCCATGGCGGTCAAGGTGGCCATCCCGCCGTACTGGATGGTCCGGGCGCTGAGCTGGAGGATGACCGGGGAGTCGAGGGCTTCCGCCGCGGCCAGGATGCCCTGGACGAACTCGAGGTTCTGGGCGTTGAAGGCTCCGACGGCATGGCGACCCTCCCGGGCGGCCTGGAGCAGGGGCAGGGCACTCACCAGCGGCACGGCAGACCTCCCGTCACAGGCGGACCGTCCGGGTCAGCTGTCGCGGTTCGTCCGGATCGAGCCTGCGGTGGATGGCCCGGTGGTACGCCAGCGCATGCATCAGCGGCAGCGCGCACATGCCGCGCCAGGGGCCACGCGTTTCGCACCAGGGGCCCCAATCCTCTTCGGCACCGGCCCGGACAAAGCGCACCCGTTCCCCCAGCACCAGGCCCGTGGCTCCCGAGGCGACGAGGTCCCGGAGGACCGCTTCTTCCCCGTCGCGCTCGATCCAGATGGCCAGAGTCGCAGGACCCACCACGGCCCTGTAGCCGTGGCGGACCTCGTAGGTCGGCAGGGCCTCCACGGCCACGTCGAGCGCCATCTCGCGGAACTTGAGCGCGCCCTCCGCCGCGATGGCGTGGTCGGCACCGGAGCCGAGGATCATCACGTGAGACAGGGTGTCATCGGCTGCAAGCCTTGCGAGCCGTGGTTCCAGGGCATGGAAACGGGCTTCCTGGATGTCGATCTCGCGATCGCCCGGAAGTTCAGGTACGGCACACCCGTTCTGGCGTGCCCAGTCCCAGAGCGTCAGGAGGGCCGAGGTCTGCGCGGAGGTGGTCACCACGCTGCGTTCCTCGACGGGCAGGACGATGGCGCGGTCACTCGCCTTGACCAGGCTGCACTCCGGCTCGCATGTCAGACCCCAGACGACGGCCTTGGAGCCGTAAACCCGGCGATACGAGGCGATCGCCTCCAGGACCTCGGTGGTTTCCCCGGTCCGGGACAGCGCCACCAGCAACGGGTCGTCAAGCCCGTCGAGCGCCATCTCCGGGTCTCGCCACAGGAGGGAGGCGGGCAGCGCCCGTGCCTGGATGGCGAGGCCACTCGACCACCACCACGCCCCCCAGGTGGCGGCCCAAAGCGAGGACCCGCAACCGACCATCAGGACATGCCGGGTCGGCGTGGTCGGAAGGATGATGTCGCCCCGGAGGCGTTCCCGCAGCTGTTTCCAGCAGGCGAATTGCTGCAGGATCTCGCGGTGTGTCCATTCGCCTGGCATGTGGGTCTCCCTGGTCGACGCTCCGGCGTCCGGCAGTATACCAGTCAGCCCGGAATGGCGACCAGACGGCCGGTCTTCCTGGTCGTTTGACTTGGCTGACCGTCGTTCGTATGATGACGCCCGTCCGTTTTCATCCCCGATCGCCAAGCGACCCGGGTTCGTCTCCGGCAAGGTGGCCGGGGACCTCGCGAAGGAGCGTTTCAGGTGCGCAAGCTGGTGGCTTTCTATTCCCGCCCGGACGACGTCGAGGCCTTCGAGAAGGCTTACTGGGAGACCCACGTCCCGCTGGTTCGCCAGGTTCCCGGGCTGCTCGACGTGGTGGTCAACCGGTTCAGCGATTCTCCCATGGGGCCCGCTCCGTATTACATGACGGCCGAGCTGCACTTCGCCGATCCGGCCGCGTTCGATGCCGGCATGGCCTCGCCCGAGAACCGGGCTGCAGGCAAGAACCTCATGAGCTTCGCGAAGGGGATCGTGACCTTCGCGATCGCCGACGTGGCGCGCGCACCGGAGCCCGTCGCGTGAGCCTGGAATATCCCGAGGCCGCACCGGCCACCACGTTCGACTTCGCCCGCATCCGCTACGAGAAGCACGACCACCGGGCCACCATCACCATCCATCGCCCCGAGGTCTACAACGCCCTCGACTTCCGCACCCTTCGGGAGCTGTCTCGCGCCTTCGAGGATGCCAGCTGGGATGACCGGGTGCGCGTCGTCGTGCTCACGGGGGCGGGGGACAAGGCGTTCTGCACGGGGGCGGACCTCGACGAGCAGGAATCCTTCTATGCGCGTCCCCAGGACTACTGGAAGTGGATGGGGGCCTTCATCGAGGCGCTCGAGAAGCTCCGGAACATCGGGAAACCGACCATCGCTCGCCTGAACGGGATGACCGTCGGGGGGGGCAACGAGTTCAACATGTGCTGCGATCTGGCGATCGCCGCCGAGCACGTCGTGATCCGCCAGGTCGGGACCGCTCGCGGGTCCGTGCCGGCCGGTGGGGCGACCCAGTGGCTTCCCCTGATGGTCGGCGATCGCCGCGCCCGCGAGATCCTGTGGCTCTGTGACAGCATCTCCGCGCCCCAGGCCCTCGACTGGGGCCTCGTCAACCGGGTGGTTCCCGCCGACCGCCTGGATGCCGAGGTCGATGCGATGGTCGCGAAGCTCGTGGACCGTCTTCCCGACTGCATGCGGTACACCAAGGAGCAGACGAACTTCTGGAAGGCGCTGTCCTGGAACCAGACCATCGGTCATGCCCGGGACTGGCTGGGCGTCCACAGTGACGCCTACGAGGTCCGGGAGGGGATCGGTGCCTTCCATGCCAAGCGTCCGGTCGATTACGCGGCCGTGCGCCAGCACGCCGGGGCCACGGGTACGGCCTGCCCATCTTGCGAGACGGTCAACCCGCGCGAGAATCGCTTCTGCGGCCAGTGTGGTCACGCGTTGACGGAGGTGAAGGCATGAGTACCGCGTCCCCCCTCGAGACCGCGGGTGCCGAGGCCCCTACCTACGAACACCTGCTCGTGCGGACCCACGGCCGCGTCGGCGTGGTCCAGCTCAACCGACCCAGGGTCCTGAACGCGCTGTCCCCCGAGGTCATGCTCGAGGTGGCCACGGCCCTGGAGGCCTTCGATGCCGACCCGGAGATCGGGGCGATGGTCCTCACGGGGTCTGAACGGGCCTTCGCGGCCGGGGCCGACATCAAGGCGATGTCCGAGACCACGGTCTCGATGATGTTGCGCCGGGACTTCCTGAAGGTCTGGGACCGGATCGCGGCCATCCGCAAGCCGCTCATCGCGGCCGTCAGCGGGTTTGCGCTGGGTGGCGGGTGCGAGTTGATGCTCATGTGCGACCTGGTCGTGGCCTCCGAGACCGCCCGTCTCGGGCAGCCCGAGATCACGCTCGGAGTCATCCCGGGGGCTGGCGGCACCCAGCGCCTGGCCCGCGTCCTTGGCAAGGTCCGCACGATGGAACTGGTGTTGCTGGGCGGCCAGATCTCGGCCGGACAGGCTCTGGACTGGGGCCTCGTCAACCGCGTCGTGCCCGTCGAGCTGTATCTCGACGAGGCGCTCAAGCTGGCCGGGCAACTCGCGGCCTTGCCGCCGCTGGCTCTCCAGCTGGCCAAGCAGTCCGTGCTGAAGGCTCACGAGACCTTCCTGCGCGAGGGGCTGGCGCTCGAGCGCCAGAATTTCTCGCTGCTGTTCGGCACCGACGACCAGAAAGAGGGGATGCGGGCCTTCCTCGAGAAGCGCCTCCCCGAGTGGAAGGGGACCTGACATGGCCGAGACGACCACCCTCCGGATCGAGGTCCGGGACCCGGGCATCGGCTGGATCACCCTCGACCGACCGCAGGTGCTCAACGCCTTCGACGACGTCATGAAGCGGGAGTTGCGACAGGCCATCGAGGCCTTCGGCCGGGATGGTTCGGTCCGATGCATCGTGATCACGGGGGCCGGCAAGGGGTTCTGTTCCGGACAGGACCTCGACCATCGGGATCCCGACGGACCCGCTCCCGACCTCGGAGAGACCCTGCGTTCGCTCTACAACCCGCTCATCATGGCCATCCGCAAGGTCGAGAAGCCCGTCGTGGCTGCTCTCAACGGGGTGGCGGCCGGGGCTGGCCTGAGCCTGGCGCTGGCGTGTGACATGCGCATCGCTTCCGAAAAGGCGAAACTCATCGAGGTGTTCGCGCGCGTCGGACTCGTGCCCGATGCGGGGAGCTCGTATTTCCTGCCCCGGCTCGTCGGCCTCGGTCGAGCGTTCGAGATGATGGCGCTCGCCTCCGACGTCGATGCCGTGACGGCCGAGCGCTGGGGCCTGGTGAACCGGGTCGTTCCGGCCGATCAGCTCGAGGCCGAGACGATGGCCCTGGCCACGCGTCTGGCGCAGGCCCCGACCAAGGCGATCGCCCTGATGAAGCGCGCCCTGGAGCGCTCCTTCCAGAGCGAGCTGACCGACCAGCTCGACTACGAGGCGCATCTGCAGCACATCGCAGGTCGGAGCGAGGACTTCCGGGAAGGGGTGGCTGCCTTCCTGGCCAAGCGCCCCGCCGCGTTTCAGGGACGATGAGCGAACGGCTGTCCCCACCGGGCCGCAGGGTATAACATGGGTGTCGAGACGCCCCGGCGGCGTCCACGAGAACAGGGAGTTGGTCAATGACGACGACGCTCGACAAAGAAGAGGCCCTGCTGGCCAAGATCGCTCGCGGTGAGACGATCGAGTCGGCAGACGAGATGACGGACGAGTACCGGCAGCACCTCGTGAACCTCATGACGATGCAGGCCGATTCGGAACTCGCCGGTGGCCTGGGATACGTCCCCTGGATCGCCAAGGCTCCCAACTTGCACGAGAAGTTCATGGTCAGCATCATCGTCAAGGACGAGATGCGTCACGCCACGGCCATGTACAAGCTGCTCGCCGATCTCGGCATCGACACCGAGGCCCACATCGCGCAGCACGATTACTCGATGCGGATCGAGGACGGCGAGGCCAACATCGGCGCCGAGCGCAAGGCGGACGATGGCCGGGTCAACATCTTCTATTACCCGATCGAGACCTGGGTCGACTTCATCATGTTCAACTTCTGCATGGACCGCGGGGCGGGCCATCAGCTTCACGACGTGCTGCAGGGCTCGTACGGTCCCTGGCGCCGCGAGATCCAGAAGATCTTTCGCGAGGAGATGGCGCATGTGAAGCACGGGGATGACTGGGTCAAGAAGCTGGCCCACGATCCTGCCACGAAGGACGAATGCCAGGCCGGGCTCGACAAGTGGTACCTGCGCACGATGAACATCTTCGGTCGTCCGGGTTCCCGCCGGAATGCCCTGTACCGCAAGTTCGGTCTCAAGGTCCGGGACAACGACAAGGTCCGCCAGGCCTTCCATGACGACATCGCACCCAAGGTCGCCGAGTGGGGTCTCACGCTGCCGACGTGGCAGCCGTCCTGGTAGGTCGGCATGACGTCCATCGCCGTGGTCGGTGCCGGCACCATGGGGGCCGGCATCGCCCAGGTGGCCCTGGAGGCCGGTGCTGACCGGGTCTTTCTCGTCGATGCCCATGATGCTGCCCTCGAACGGGCTCGTGAACGCATCACGTCCGGGTTGACGCGCAGGCGGGACCGGGGACAGCTGGCCACCGGGGTCCTCGAAAACCTTGACCAGCGTCTCGTGACCTTTTCCCGTCTCGAGGAACTCGGCGCGAACTCCGGATCCCTCGAAGGGGTCGTGGAGGCCGTTCCCGAAAGGCTCGATCTGAAGCTCGAGGTGCTGGCCCGGATCGAGGCGCAACTGGGTTCCTCGACCTGGATCGGGTCCAATACCTCCAGCTTGCCCATCGCACGGCTGGGGGCGGCGCTCTCGGATCCGTCCCGGCTCGTGGGTATCCATTTCTTCAATCCCGTGCCGCTCATGCGGCTGGTGGAGCTGATCCCCACCCCGCGGACGCGGCCCGCGGTCCTCGAGCGCGTGCGGACGTGGGTCGCCACCCTGGGCAAGCGCGGCCTCGAGGTGGCCGATGCGCCGGGCTTCCTGGTCAACCGGGTGGCGCGACCGTATTACCTGGAGGCGCTGAGGCTCGTCGGGGAAGGGATCGCGGACATCCCCACGGTCGATCGCCTGCTCCAGCTGGGGGCCGGGTTCCGGATGGGGCCCTTCGCCCTGATGGATCTCATCGGGGTCGATGTCAACCTGGATGTCACGCGCTCGGTGTACGAGGGGTTCTCCCACGAACCGCGTTTCCGTCCCCATCCGCTCCAGATCCGGCAGGTCGATTCGGGCTGGATCGGGCGCAAGGTCGGCCCCGGTTTCCATCCGGAGGCCCCCGTGGTCTCGCCGCCCGTCCCCGGCCAGCCCGTGCGTCCCGCGCGCCTCGCCGTGCTCGGTGAAGGTCGCGAGGCCGCGTGGTTCGCCACCCGGCTGACGGCCGCCGGGCACACGATCGTGCGTGACCTCGAGACCGTCGAACCCGGGCTGCTCGAGTGGGCCATCCTCCAGTTACCCCCTGCGCCCGTCGAGCGCGAGGAAGCCTGGTTAACCTGGCTGGATGCCGGACTCGAGCGGGTCAACGGGCTCGTCTGCCCGGGGACCACGCTGGCCGCCACCGAGGTCGCTCGCGAGCTCCGGCACCTCGGGGCCGGGCACCTGGGCGATCGGGTCCTCGTGACGGGCACGCAGGTCCTGGATGAGCCGATCCTGATCGAATGGGCTTCCGCCCACGGAGCCCGGGCCCCCTGGGTGGAGCGGACGGTCCGGATGCTCGGTTCGACGGGTGCCGAGCTGGTCGAGGTCGAGGATGCGCCGGGGCTCGTGCTCGGTCGCATGCTCGCCTGTCTCGTCAACGAGGCGCACCTCGCGGTCCAGGAACGCGTGTCCACCCCGGCCGATGCGGACGAGGGCGTCCAGCTGGGGCTCAATTATCCCCGGGGCCTCGTCGACTGGGGGTCCTGGCTCGGCTCACCGCGCGTGATGGGGGTGCTCGAGGGGCTCGGACGCTGGCACGGGGTGGAACGCTATCCGATCGCCCGCCGCCTGCGACTGGAGGCGCTCACTTGAACTGGCAGACCCGGGCAAGCTTGACCGCCGGGCACTTCGAGTCCCCGTCTTCCGGATACAGCTCGACCGTGCACAGGTTCTCGATGCGGTAGTTGCACATCACGATGGTCTGGGAAAGGGCGCGCCGCTTCCACTTGTCGAGCTTGGTGAAATACGTGACCTTCACGTTGTGCTTCACCTCGGGACACGGATATACCGAGAGTTTCCTGTCGGACATGCGCGCCATCCCCCTTCCTGGCCCCTACTATACCCCGAAACGGAGTTCCTGAAGGTATGTCGTCGCGTCAACCCGTCCTCGTCTCGGCCGTCCGCTCTCCCATCGGACGCCACGGGGGAACCCTCTCGGGTATCCGTCCCGACGACCTGGCCGCCTTCGTCATCGCCGAGGCCGTCCGTCGCTCGGGCCTCGAACCCGCAGCCCTCGAGGACGTCTACTTCGGTGCGGCCAACCAGGCTGGCGAGGACAACCGCAATGTTGCCCGGATGGCCGCCCTGCTGGCAGGGCTGCCGCTCTCGGTGGCCGGCGTGACGGTCAACCGGCTGTGCGGTTCCGGTCTGGAGGCCGTCAACCAGGCCGCTGCGGCCATCCTTTCGGGCAACGGCGATGCCTTCGTGGCAGGGGGCGTCGAACACATGACCCGGGCTCCCTACGTGCTGGCCAAGTCGGCCACCCCGTTCGGCCGGGACGTGCATCTGTTCGACACGACGCTCGGCTGGCGGTTCACGAACCCGCGCTGGGAGACCACGCATCCGGCGATCTCGATGGGGGAGACGGCCGAGAACGTCGCCGAGCGGTACGGCATCTCGCGCGAGGACCAGGATGCTTTCGCGCTGATCAGTCAGCATCGCTACGGGGCAGCCGAGGCGGCCGGTGCGTTCGATGCCGAGCGCATGCCGATCGCCATCTCCCGCGCCAAGGGCGACCCCCTGATCGTGACGACTGACGAGCATCCTCGCCCGGACACGACGCTCGAGCAGCTCGCCCGCCTGAAGCCGGCCTTCCGGAGGGGGGGCTCGGTCACGGCCGGCAATGCAAGCGGCATCAACGACGGGGCCGCGGCCCTGGTCGTGATGGACAGGGCAGCGGCCGAGGCCCGCGGCATCCGGCCGCGCGCGCGCATCGTCAGCTGGGCGGTCGCGGGGGTCGATCCGCTGCACATGGGCATTGGCCCCGTGCCGGCCACCCGCAAGGCCCTCGATCGGGCCGGTCTCTCGGTCGACGACCTCGATTGCATCGAGCTCAACGAGGCCTTCGCGGCCCAGGCCGTGGCGTGTCTGCGTGAACTCGGGCTCGATCCGGAACGCGTGAACGTCCACGGTGGGGCGATCGCGCTGGGGCATCCGCTGGGGGCCTCCGGGGCGCGCATCCTCACGACCCTCCTGCATGCCCTCGAGCGGCGAGGAGGTCGCTTCGGTCTCGCCACGATGTGCGTGGGCCTCGGTCAGGGCATCGCCACCGTCATCGAGCGCCTGTGACCGGAGCGCGCGACCGTTTCACGCCCGGCGAGCGGGCATCCGTTTCCGCAACGACTTCCCACAGAAAGGATTGTCGATGAGCACCACTCTGGACCTGGGCCTCGAGGCCCTCCACATCGCCGGTGAGCGAGTCGAGAGTAGCGAGGGGCTGACCTTCGAGACCCTCGACCCCACGACCGGGCAGGCGATCGCCCGCGTGTCCGAGGCCTCGGCAGCCGACCTCGATCGCGCCGTCGCGGCCGCTCGAAAGGCCTTCGACGGTCCACTCGCCAAGATGGGCGCCAGCCGCCGGGCCAAGGCGCTGCGCCGGGTGGCCGAGTTGCTTCGCGAGCGCATCTCGGACCTCGCGAAGCTCGAGACGCGCAATGCCGGCAAGCCCATTTCCTGGAGCCACGGTGAGATCCAGCACGCGGCCGAGGTCTTCGAGTATTACGCCGCCGCGGCCCTCGTCCTCGCCGGTCAGGCCATGCCCGTCGGTTCCTCGATGCTGCACTACACGCTGCGTGAACCGATCGGGGTCTGTGCCCAGATCATCCCCTGGAACTTCCCGCTCGTCATGGCCGCCTGGAAGCTGGCTCCTGCCCTCGCGGCCGGAAATGCCGTGATCCTCAAGCCGGCCGAGCAGACCCCGCTCACGGCGCTGCTCCTGGCCGACATCTGCCTCGAGGCGGGGTTCCCGTCCGGTGCCGTGAACGTGCTCAATGGCCGCGGGGAGACCGTCGGCGCCATGCTCGTCGACCATCCGGGTATCGACAAGGTCGCCTTCACGGGCTCGACCGAGGTCGGCAAGCGCGTCATGGCCCAGGCGGCCCGCACGCTCAAGCGTGTCACGCTCGAACTGGGGGGCAAGAGCCCCAATCTCGTCTTCGAGGACGCCAACCTGCAGGCGGCCGTCGAGGGGGCGCTGTTCGGCATCTATGACAACGCGGGTCAGTGCTGCAACGCCCGCAGCCGCATCCTCGTGCACGCCTCGCTGCATGACGCCTTCCTCGAAATGTTCGTCGAGAAGGCCCGGAAGATCCGCCAGGGCGACGTGTACGACCCCAGGACCCAGATGGGTGCGCTCATCTCGAAGGAGCAGTGGGACCGGGTCGACGGCTACGTGAAGCTCGGGCAGGAAGAGGGTGCGTCGCTCAAGCTGGGCGGCGGACGTCCCGAGGGCCTGGCCGACGGCTATTACTATGCCCCGACGGTGCTCGACGGGGTCACGAACACCATGCGCGTGGCCCGCGAAGAGATCTTCGGTCCGGTGGTTGTCATCGAGACCTTCCAGACCGAGGCCGAAGCACTCCAGCTGGCCAACGACACTCCCTACGGTTTGTTTGCGACCGTCTATACCCAGGACGTCGCCCGGGCCCATCGCGTGGCGGGACGCATCCGCGCCGGCGGGGTCACGATCAACACGCCGGGCGGAACCTTCCCCGGAGTGCCCTTCGGCGGGTACAAGCAATCCGGGTTCGGTCGCGAGCTTTCGCTCGAGGCCATGAACCAGTACACCGAGGAGAAGGCCGTCCTGGTCCACACCTCGGAGCGGAGTGCCAACTTCTTCGGGGTGTAGCCATGGGACTGTCCTGGGATGACCTTCTGGCCGAGGCCGGCCGGCATACGGCCGAGTCGTTCGACGTGCACGTGCTGCGAGACCTGGTCTCGCGGCTCGAGATCACACCGGCCCTGCTCGAGGGGCGCATCGCCTTCTCGGAGGAGGCCTACGCACGAAACCTCGTCCATCGCGACGAGCTGTTCGAGTGCGTCTGCCTCTGCTGGATGGACTCCCAGGCGACCAGCATCCACGACCACGGGCGATCCTTCGGGGTCGTCCGGGTCGTGGAAGGGGTCATGCGCGAAGAAATTTTCCGGGTCCAGGACGGGGCCGCGCCCCGGGGCGTGAAGACCCTCATGCACGGCCCCGAGAGCCTGTCGGTGGCTCCCGAGGGGATGATCCACCGGCTGGGCAACGGGGGCGAGGGCGATCGCCGCCTCGTGAGTCTGCATTTCTATGCAGGGCCGCTCGACGTCATGAACCTGTACGACCCCGGGACGGGCACCGTCTCGAGCCAGTCGATGCGGTACCGGAGCGAGCCCGACCTCGTCCCGGGATGACGTCTCCGCCTGGCTGCTTGGCCCTGGTAGGACCTGCTCCCCTCCCGTAAAATGAGAGACGTGTGGTTCTCTCGTTGCCCTGGAGGTTGCCATGGCCCGCATCGCGAGCTGTCTCACCGAACGCTTCGGTCACACCCCCCTCGTCCAGCTCAACCGGGTCACGGACGGCTGCGTGGCAAGCGTGGTGGCCAAGGTGGAGAGCTACAACCCGGCCAGCTCGGTGAAAGATCGGATCGGGATCGCCATGATCGACGATGCCGAGGCGCGCGGGCTCATCGAGCCGGGGCGCACGACGCTGATCGAGCCGACCAGCGGCAACACCGGCATTGCGCTCGCCTTCGTCGCCGCGGCGAGGGGATACCGGCTCGTGCTCACCATGCCCGAGACGATGTCCTGGGAGCGCAAGGCGATGCTTGCGGCGTACGGCGCCGAGATCGTCCTGACCGATGGGGCGAAGGGCATGCGCGGGGCCGTGGCCCGCGCCCAGGAGCTGCTCGCCGCCACGCCGGACGGTCACATGCTCGGCCAGTTCGACAATCCGGCCAATCCGGCCATCCATGCCCGGACGACGGCCCGGGAGATCTGGGAAGACACCGACGGTGACGTCGCCGTGGTCGTGTCCGGCGTCGGGACGGGCGGGACCCTCAATGGTCTTTACCAGGGTCTGCGCGAGCGGGACCCGGGCATCAGGTACGTCGCGGTGGAGCCCGCCGAGAGCCCCGTGCTCTCGGGAGGGGAACCCGGTCCACACAAGATCGCGGGCATCGGAGCCGGCTTCGTGCCCGGTCTTTTCGATCCTGGCCTGCTGGCCGGCCTGCGGGACGGCTCGCTCGGGGAGATCGCCCGGATCTCCTCCGACGAGGCGATGCACTGGGCCCGCCGGGTGTCCCGCGAGGAGGGCATCCTCGTGGGAATCTCGAGCGGGGCTGCCGTCGCGGCTGCCGTGGAGGTGGCTCGTCGTCCGGAGCTTGCCGGCCAGCGGGTCGTCGTCATCCTGCCCAGCTGTGGCGAGCGGTACCTGAGCACCCCGCTGTTCGCGGGTCTGGTGCCGCAGCCGGCCCACGTCGTCGCGAGTGCCCCCTGATGCCGCTGGACGTGCGCGAGCTCGTCACCACCATCCTGGCGCGGGATCCGGCTGCCAGGAGCCCGCTCGAGGTGCTGCTTTGCTATCCGTCCGTCCACGTCCAGGTGGCCCACGCGTGTGCCCACGCGCTCTACCGACGCGGCTCGAGGCTGTTGCCCCGGATGCTGTCACAGTTCGCCCGGAGCCTCACCGGGATCGAGATCCATCCGGGGGCCCGCATCGGCAGGAGGCTGTTTCTCGACCATGGCATGGGCATCGTCATCGGGGAGACGGCCGAGATCGGCGATGATTGCCTCATCTATCACGGCGTGACCCTGGGCGGCACGGGCAAGGAGTCGGCCAAGCGCCATCCCACCGTGGGTAACGGCGTCGTCATCGGGGCAGGGGCCAAGGTACTCGGGAACATCACCATCGGAGACGGAGCCCGGATCGGAGCCAATTCGGTGGTGCTGCGCGACGTCCCACCCGGAGCCACCGTCGTGGGCATCCCGGGCCGCGTGGTGGCAGGCCGGGATCACGCCCCACCTCCCCCGGACCGCCACGTCGAGGTCCTGCCCGATCCCGAGGCCGAGGCCATCCGGGCCCTGGCTCGCCGGGTGGAAGCCCTCGAGGGCCGGCGTGTCACGGCGCCCCTCACCCGCAGCGCCTTCATGCCGGAACTCGAGCCGGAGACCGCTTCCTGCCTCCCTCTAGAACCTCCGGGCGATCCGGTGCAACTGTTCATCGATGGAGCCGGCATCTAGCGACGTGTGACCGCGATCCTTGACGCCATGCACCTCACGGCCCACCATGACGCGAGCACGTTTCACCGTCCGGAAAGGATCGCCGCTTCCATGCGCCTCGTCGCCCTGAGTACCCTCGTGGCCGTCGGCCTGGTCATGGCGGCTCCCGCCCTGGCCGGAGAGGCTTCCGACACCTACCGGGACATCCCCGCTGGCCACTGGGCCGAGAAGGGTGTGGCCGAGGTCTCCATCCGCAGGGACCTCATGAAGGGGTACGCGGACGGGACCTTCCGCGGTGAGCAACCCTTCACGCGCGGCCAGTTCGCGAGCAGCCTCGCCGTCCTCCTGCGCGAACTCGAAGAATTCTCCGGTACCAGCTGGCGTCCGGCTGACAGGCAGCTCAACGTGTTCGCCGATCTCGCCCCGGGGGCCGGCCGTGACGAGATCCTGGTGGTGGCCAACGAATATGGCCTCTTCGAGGGGACGCCTGGCATCGATGAAAACCGGTTCCAGGCCGATCACACCGTCACCCGCGACGAGATGGCCCATGTCCTGCGTCGTCTGATGGACCTGGCCCGGGCCCTCGATGTGGTGCGGCCGCGCGGCGATGGCCCCGCTGCGTCACGCCTCAAGGATCTCGATGCGAAGGACTGGGCCTACGGGGATATCCTGGAGATCTCTTCGCGCTACCGCGTGATGGTGGGTTTCCCGGACGATACCTTCCGGGGCGGACAGGAACTGACGCGGTTCCAGTATGCCCAGGCCATCAGCCAGACCGTGCCGCAGATCCGCCAGCTCATCACCGAGACCCGCGATCTCAAGCTCGAAGAGAAGCGGCAGGCGGAGGGTCCCTTCCGGCTACAAGAGTCGCTTCCCTGGCGCTTCGACGGCCTCGTCGGTGCGGCCAACGTCACCCTTCCCGGGCTGCGGGTCCGTCACGTGCAGTATCCGGATGCCTGGTTCTGGATGGTCGATGCGCGGGCCCGGTTCCGCGCCGATCGGCTCGTCTCGGAGCGCGACGGCGGTACGGCTCTCGATCTCGATCTGGTCGGGGGGTACCGCCTCCCGTTCATCGGACCTGTCCAGGTCCAGCCGTACGCGGGTCTGAGGGGCCTTGCGACGTTCGATTCATCGCTACCGGGGGGCCTCGGGCCTGCCGTGGGGAACCTCACCTACGTGCGCTTCCCCGATTCGCCGTTCGCGCTGACCTGGAAGCTTCAGGGCAGCACGCTGCAGAGCACGGGCGGCTGGTCACCCTGGCTGTGGGGCAACGAACTGGGGCTCGACGTCCATCTCTCACCCTCGCTTGCGCTGGGTGCGGGGCTGTCCTTCCAGGATGTCCCGTCAGGCTTCGCGAGTACGCCTCTGACAGGCTTCTTCGGGGGCGTGCTGACGCGCTTCTGAGCGCACGCGGGATGGAAAGAGGCGCACGGGGAAAGGCCCCGTGCGCCTCTTTCCATCCGTTCTAACGGATGGCGCGCCAGAGCATGGCCAGAGCCCGGTGACTCGAGAAGAGCTTCACCTGCTCGCGTGGCAAGGACCCGAAGCGGTGGCTCAAGACGTCGGTCCCCGTCGGGCCGGCCAGGGCCACATGGACCGTCCCGTTTGCGGGATCGGGCGCGTGGGGAGCCCCTCCCGCGAAGCCCGTCACTCCGAGTGCCCAGGTCGCCCCGGCCCGTTCCCGGATGCGCTCGGCGATCGCCCGTGAAACTTCCGGGCTGACGTGCCCGTACCGCTCGATGAAGGTCTGCTCGAGTCCGAGCTGGCGGACCTTCTCGGCGACGCTGTAGACGACGGCCCCCCCCAGGAAGTAATCCGAGGAGCCCGCGATGTCCGTGATCCGGCTGGCGATCAGGCCTGCCGTGCACGATTCCGCCGTGGCGAGCGTTTCGTGGCGTGCGCGCAGCAACCGGCCCACGACGGCCGGCAGGGATGCTTCGCCCTCCCCGTAACACCAGGTTCCGGCCCGGGAGAGGATCTCGTTGACGACGGGGTCGACCAGGATATCGGCCGTCGCAGCGTCGAGGGCCTTCGCCGTGACGCGCAGGACCACCTCGCCCCCGCCTGCATAGGGGGCGACGGACGGGTTGGCTCCGTCGAGGAGATCTTGCACGCGGCCCGCCAGTTCAGCCTCGGCGATGCCCACGAAGCGGAGCACGCGGGACCGGATGACCCCGCCCGTGCGCGACTGGATCCAGGGAACGAGATGTGTCTGCCACATGGCCATCATCTCGTGCGGGACGCCGGGAAACGTGAAGGCGTCGCGTCCCTGCCAGCTCGCGTGCACGCCGGAGGCGGTGCCCGTCGGGTTGGGCAGGATCCGCGAGCCTCCGGGGAAGCTCGCCATGCGGTCCTCCCCGTGCAGGAGGCCGCGACCGTGGCGCTCCATGCGGGTCCGGAGGTCGGCCAGCACTTGCTCGTCGGTGACGAGTTCGACGCCCAGGAAGCAGGCCAGGGCCTCGTGCGTGAGGTCGTCACTGGTGGGCCCGAGGCCTCCCGTGACGAGGACGAGATCGACCCTGGACCACGCCTGCTGCAGGGCCTCCACGATGCGGGGCAGGTTGTCTCCGACCACGGAAACGTGATGCAGGTCCACGCCCAGTTCGGCCAGGCTCCGGGCCATCCAGGCCGCATTCGAGTTGACGATCTGGCCGACGAGCAGCTCCGTCCCGATGTTGAGGATCTCGGCGCGCATGGGTCAGAGCGTCCCGAAGCTCCGGTCACCCGCGTCCCCGAGGCCTGGCACGATGTAGCCGTACTCGTTGAGGCCCTGGTCGACCGTGACCGTCAGGATGGGCACGTCCGGGTGATGGGCATGCACGTTCGCGATGCCCTCGGGACTGGAGATCAGACACAGGAACTTGACCCGGAAGACCCCTCGTTCCTTGAACAGCGAGATGGTGGCCACGGCCGACCCGCCCGTCGCGAGCATCGGATCCACCACGAGGACCGTGGTGTCGGGGGGGTAGCGGTCGGGGAGCTTCACGTAGTACGGGACGGGCGCGAGCGTGGTCTCGTCGCGGTAGAGCCCGATGTGGCGCACTTCTGCCTCGGGCAGCAGCTCCATGGCGGGTTCCACCATCGCGAGGCCTGCACGCAAGATCGGGGCGATCACGAGGGCTCGGTTGCCGAGCGTCCGTCCCGGGGCCGTCGTGCCGAGGGGAGTCGGGACCTCGATCGGGTCGGTTTCGAGGTCACGCGTCGCCTCGAGCACGAGGTACTTCGCGAGTTCGCGCGCGCGCGTCCGGAAGCGGGCGGTCGGGGTATCCCGGTGACGCAGTTCGGCGAGGGCATGGTGGGCGAGAGGATGGTCGAGGACGACGAGCTGGGGCGAGGTTCCGGCGGCGTACAAGGTGGATCTCCCGGGCAGTTGGACGTGAACCATGTACCCGGGTGGCCCGCAGCGTCACACCTCTCGGCTGGACCACACGGATCGCGTCGACCAGAGGTATTCCCCGGCGCTCACGAGGGTCAGGAGGACGGCAACCCACCAGAGGGCCCGGGCAGGGGCCAGCGCTCCTGGAACGAGGTCCCGGCCCAGCAGGCCACCGATCGCGACCATCTGGGTCACGGTCTTCCACTTGCCGATGGGCGAGGCCTTCATCACGAGCCCCTGGCGCACCACCACGGCGCGAAGGCCCGTCACGAGGAACTCGCGCGTCAGGATCAGCGTGACGGACCAGGGTGGAATGAGTCCGGTTTTCAGCAGTCCCACGAGGCTGGCCGTGATGAGGACCTTGTCCACGAGTGGGTCGAGCAGGGCACCGATTTCGGAGGCCTGGTCGAACTTCCGGGCCACCCAGCCATCGATCCAGTCCGTGCTGCTGGCTAGCAGGTAGCACCAGAACGTGCCGGATGACGGAATCAGGCCCTCGAAGCCCATCGAGAGCGGGATCACGAGGGCGAGGCGCGCCAGCGTGATCCAGGTGGCGAACGTCATGCGATGGGGTCGCCCACGACTTCCCCGTGCAGGTCGTAGGGATCGACGTGCGTGATGCGGACGGGCACCAGATCACCGGCATGCACGTGGCGGTCGCAGATGGCATAGGTCGTGCCATCGATCTCGGGAGCATCCCGGTAGGTGCGCCCGATGAGGCGTCCGGATTCGGTCTCGACGCCCTCGACGAGCATCGGGATGACCTGGCCGACCAGGCCCTGGTGCAATGCGAGCGAGATGCCCTGCTGCGCCTCCATGACGGCCTGACGGCGCGCTTCCTTGACCTCGTCCGGTACGGGGTCGGGCATCGCGTAGCCCGCCGTCCCGATCTGGGGCGAATACGCGAACGCTCCGACCCGCTCGATCCGGTGGGTTTTCAGGAAGTCCAGCATGTGCTGGTGGTGTTCCCGGGTTTCACCCGGGAAGCCCGTGATGAAGGTGGTCCGGATGACGATCCCCGGGACCTTCTCGCGCATCCGCGTGATGAGCTGGTCGACCGGTTCGTGGCGCGGACGGCGCATGGCCCGGAGCATGTCGGGGTGCGTGTGCTGCAGGGGCATGTCGAGATACGGCACGACCTTCGGTTGCCGGGCGATGGTGTCCAGCAACTCGTTGGTCATGTAGTTCGGATAGGCATACAGCACGCGGACCCAGAGCAGGTCGTCGATCTCACACAGGGCATCGAGCAACTTCGGCAGCTGATACTGACCCGAGGTCTCGTGCCCGTAGCGCGTGGTGTCCTCGGCGATGAGCACGAGTTCCCGCACGCCGCCCCGGACGAGTTGCCGAGCCTCCTCGAGGATGAGTTCCATCGGACGCGAGGCATACCGGCCGCGCAGGGCCGGGATGATGCAGAAGCTGCAGCCGTGGTCGCAGCCCTCGGACACCTTGAGGTAGGCCGAGGGGCCAAGCGTCGTGGCCAGGCGGGGCAACAGGGTCTCGACGGGGGCCTTCGCCTTCGGGAGCACCGAGGTGAACCGCTCACCGGCCTCCACGCGCTTGACGACGTCGACGATCTGGTGGAACTCGGACGTCCCGATCGCCGCCGAAACCTCGGGCAACTCGCCCATGAGCTCGTCGAGTTCATGCTGGTGCTGCGTCCGCTGGATCAGGCATCCCGTGACGATGAGCTTCTTGTCGAGTGCGCCGAGTTCGAGGATCGTCTGGATCGATTCCTTCTGCGAGGCCTCGATGAACGAGCACGTGTTCAGGAGCAGGACGTCGGCCTGGGTCTCGTCGTCGACGATCGTGTAGCCTTCCTCCGCGAGGAGGCCGAGCATGTTCTCGGTATCGACGGTGTTCTTGGAGCAGCCGAGGCTGACGATCCCCACCCGGGAACCGGAGGGGCTTGCTTTTTTGCTCGTGCTGGAGGCGGATTCGGCCATGGATTCTCCCGAGTTCACTGGATGCCGGGGCCGCAGATGATGTCGGCGATGGGGGGAGCCTGGCCACCGGCCGGGGCATATGACACGGCCTGCAGATCGTCGGCGAGGACCCGCGAGGCGCCAGGTGTGACGGCCCCGTAGAGGCCCAGGCGGTTGCTCAGCCCGACCCACAGTTCCGTGCCGGCATTGTTGATGGCCAGGCACTGGGGCTGGCTCGCCTCGTTGAAGGTGCCGCGATCCACGGGGAACAGGTTGGAGGAGCTGGTGGTCAGGTCGACCACGGCCACGACGCCCTTGTCCGGGGTCGACCCCGACACCTGGGGGTTGGGAATGGCCACGAAGGCCGACTTGCCCGACGGATCGACCACCACGTCGGTGGCGCCGGCCCGGCCCAGCGCGATGGGGGTCACGCTGTTGAAGGTCGACACGTCGACCCTGTACAGGTTGCTGTTCGCCGCATCCGTGACGTAGAGCGAGTTCCCGGAAAGGGCACCCCGCCAGAGCTGGCGAGCACCCGTCACCGTGAGCTGGGCTGCCACTTCCCCGGCCGGCCCGATCTTCACGATCACGCTGTCCGAGGCCGACTGGCTGTTGGCGAAGACGTAAGCTTCGGCGGCCGTGGGCGCCGCGACGACGCCCTGCGGGACGAGGTCGGCCCGCGGAAGGGCCGTCGTCCGCACGGTGCGTCCCTCCACCGAGATGCGCGAAACGGTACGGTCGTTCCGGTTGGTGACGAACAGGAACTGGTCCTTGCCGTTGAGGAGGCCCGTCACATCGATGCCCCACGGGCCGCTGTTGGGCCCCGTCCCCGTCTGGACGGCCTGTTCCACGACCCGGCTGCGCAGGTTCACGAACGAGACCGTCCCGTCGCCCGCGTTGGCGCTGTACAGGTATTCGCGATCGGGCCGGGGGTTCACGGCGATGTTCGCGGGGGACACTCCGACCGGGAAGCTGGTCACGAAGCGTCGGTCCGTGACGCTGACGACCCGGATGGCATTCTCGCTCGGGATCGACAGATACACGTTCAGGCTGGGGCGACCGCCAGGCTTCGTGGTGACATCACCGCCACCGAGCAACGCGCAGCCTGCGAGGGTCGTCAGACCGACCAGGAGAGCCAGGTTCCGGATTCGTGAGCGCATCATCCCTCCAAACGGGACTTCATGTTAGCAGACCTCGCCGGGGACATCATAGGCGGGCAGGCCTCCGTCTGCCGTGAGGCACGCCACCGAGATTCCCTCCCTTTGCCAGCGCAGGGCAATCCGGTGCCAGGGCACAGTCCGGGCAGGCGGGCTTCTGGGCCGTGCAGACGTAGCGTCCGTGGAGAATGAGCCAGTGGTGCGCCACGGACCAGTCTTCCCGGGGAATCCGGGCCATCAGGTCGTGCTCGACGGCCTCCGGAGTGCCGCCTTTCGACAGCCCCAGCCGGCGAGCCAGCCGGAAGACGTGCGTGTCGACGGCGATCGCCGGCACGTCAAAGGCGATGCTCAGGACCACGTTGGCCGTCTTGCGACCCACACCCGGCAGAGCCACCAGGCCTTCCATCGTGTCCGGGACGTCCCCACCGTGACGTTCCAGCAGCAGTCGCGCCATCTCGACGAGGTGCTTTGCCTTCGTCGGGGCATAGTTGACGCTGCCGACGAGCGCGAGGACGCCCTCCGGGTCCGCCCCGGCGAGGGCCCGGGCGTCGGGATACCGGGCGAACAGCCCGGGCGTGACCAGGTTGACCCGCTTGTCCGTCGTCTGGGCCGAGAGCATCACGGCACAGAGCAGCTGGAAGGGTGTGCCGTAATCGAGCTCGGTCCGGGCCGTCGGGTGGATGCGGCGCAGGGTCTCGAGGATGCGCGCGATCCGTTCGCGTTCGGCCGGCCTGAGGCGCGCTTTCGGCGGGGTCACGTGGCCGCTCCGAGGTTCCGCTCCTCGAACCGGAAAAGCCGCCTGGCGTTCTCGGTCGTGATCCGCGCGAGCGTCTCGAGGTCGACCCCGTGCACCTCGGCGAGCGCCTCGGCGACGTGCAAGACCCAGGTGGGCTCGTTGCGCTTCCCGCGGTGGGGCGGCGGGGCCAGGAAGGGCGCGTCCGTCTCGACCAGGGTATGCGAGAGCGGGACCTGACGGGCCACGTCACGCAGGTCCTGGCTCTTCTTGAAGGCCACGATCCCGCTGAAGGAGACCATGAAGCCGCGTGCGACCGCGGCTCCCGCGAGGTCGGCCGTCCCCGTGAAGCAGTGCAGGACCCCACCTGCGGGACCCGCCTCGGGGAGCATGTCGAGGGTATCGTCCTCGGCGTCGCGAGTGTGCACGATCACGGGCAGGTCGAGTTCCCGGGCCAGGGCGAGTTGCTCGCGAAAAGCCCGGATCTGGGCCTCCCTCGAGGCGCTCTCGTAGAAGTAGTCGAGTCCCGTCTCGCCGATCGCCATGACGCGGCGATGGTTCGCGAGCGCGCGGAGGCGTTCGCGGGAACCGTCCAGCCAGGTCTCGGCCTCGTGCGGGTGAATGCCCGCGGCAGCCCAGACGTCGGGATGACGCTCCGCGACCTCGAGCACGCCCGGCAGCTCGGCCCAGGTGACGCCGGGGTTCAGCACGGGGCCCACGCCGCGCGCGCGGGCGCGCTCGAGGACCGAGGCGATCTCGGCGTGGGCCGCGTCACCCTGCAGCGGGGGCTCGAGCCACCGGGGCAGCATGTCGAGGTGGCAGTGGGTATCGACCAGCATCTCAGGCCTTCTTCTTGGCGGCTCCGGCCAGCTCGGAACCGATGCGCGGGTACAGCGGGCCGCCCTTGCGGGTCGGCTGGCCCACGGCGAGGCCTCCCCAGGCGAGCGCCGGCCAGCGCTCGTCGGCAAGCCCTGTGTCGTATCCCAGCTGGTCCCAGATCTTGCCGGCCAGCGTCGGGATGAACGGCCGGGCCAGGATGGCGACGTGGCGCAATGCCTCGAGCACCGTGTACAGGACGCCGCCGAGCGCGTCCCGGTCGCCCTGCTTGGCCAGGGCCCACGGGGCGGTGGTGTCGATGTACTTGTTGACCGCGTTGAGCAGTTCCCAGATGGCGGCCACGGCGAGGTCGATGGCGCAGGCGTCCATGTGGGTCGCCACGGCCTCCACGGCGCGGGCCGTGGCTTCGGGCAGGTCGCCCTCGATCGCCTCGTGCCGCGGGCTCACGCGGCCCTCGAAGTGCTTGTCGAGGATCGCGAGCGTCCGGTTGAGGGCGTTGCCCAGGTTGTTGGCGAGGTCCGCGTTGATGCGGTTCTCGAAGGCTTCCTGCGTGAAGTCCCCGTCGCGGCCGAAGGGGATCTCGCGCAGCAGGTAGTAGCGGATGGCATCGGCGCCGTAATCGCGGACCAGGTCCCGGGGGTCGATGACGTTGCCGATGGTCTTGCTGATCTTGAGGCCCGAGGCGTTGACCCAGCCGTGGCCGAAGACGCGCTCCGGGAGGGGCAGGTCGAGGGCCATCAGGAGGGCGGGCCAGATCAGGCAGTGGAACTTGGTGATGTCCTTGCCCACCAGGTGCAGCTGGGCGGGCCACCATTTCTTGAACATGGCCTCATCGGAGCCGTAGCCGATGCCCGTCAAGTAGTTCGAGAGGGCATCGATCCAGACGTAGATGACCTGGGTGGCGTCCCCGGGCACGGGGATCCCCCACCGCACCGACTGGCGCGACACGGACACGTCGGGGAAGGTCTCGAGAAGGTTGAGGATCTCGTTGCGGCGCGATTCGGGTTCGAGGAAGTCCGGGTTCGCCTCGTAGTGGGCCACCAGGCGATCGCGGTAGCGCGAGAACAGGAAGACGTCGTTCTCCTCGCTCGTGAACTCGAGGGGCATCTGGTGCTGCGGGCAGGTGCAGTCCTCGCCGAGGTCCCGCTCGTTCTTGAACTCCTCGCAGCCCTTGCAGTACCAGCCCTCGTAGCGGGACCGCACGATGTCGCCCTGACTCACGAGCCGCGCGTAGATGGCCTGGACGGCGTTGCGGTGAGCCGGATCGGTGGTACGGATGAACCCGTCGTACGAGATGTCGAGCGCTTCCCAGACGGCGCGGGCCTCGGCCGCGATGCCGTCCACGAACGACTGGGGGTCGGTCCCGGCCGCGATGGCCGCTTTTTCGATCTTGTTGCCGTGCTCGTCGAGCCCCGTCAGGAAGAAGACCTCGCGGCCGCGCTGCCGCTGGTGGCGGGCCAGGGCATCGGCCGAGATCTTCTCGTAGGCATGGCCGATGTGCGGGGCGGCATTGCCGTAGTCGATCGCGGTGGTGAGGTAGTAGCGGTTCATCGGGCATCTCCTGGGAGGGCGACGATCGCCATGGTACCAAACGTGGCGCCCTTGACAGGCGTGACCGGGCAAGGTATTCCATAAATAACGTGATGCGTCACGTGCGGCTAGGTAGCTCAGTTGGTAGAGCATGCGACTGAAAATCGCAGTGTCGGCAGTTCGATTCTGCCCCTGGCCACTTCGAATCCCCGGCTCAGGCCGGGGATTTTGTTGCGCGGATACGTGAGGGTGGCGGCCGAACGGCCTAAGTTTGAGCCTGCAAGAGCCAGGCATCGAGGTCTTCCCGGGTCGTCAGGAATGCCAGCTCCTCGTTGAGCGATTCGAGGCGTTCGAGGTCGAGGGCCTCGAGTTGCGCAGGTCGTGATGCAGCGAGCCCTTGCGCATGTGCCGTCCCGTCACCTTGTCCCACAAGGTTCCCTCCAGCACGCCTCGCACCCACTCCATTTCTAGCACGTGCTCCGGACCATGGCCACGCGCAGCCCCACCTCCGGGTTGACCTCCCTCGCGTCGGGTGACAGGTTCGCACTGGACACGAGCAGGTCCCGGTCGTCCGCCGGGACGAACCTGGCACGATGCGCTCCCTCCCTCTCGATCACCACGTGCAAATCGAGGCCCCGGCGAATCACGTCCCGGAGCGCATCCACCCCGATGGGGCCCTTCCGCTGAATTCTCGGGTGATCGACGCTGAAAATGAGAACGAGTCGGAGTGGCTGGACGCAAGTTCCGCACGTCCGCCTCGATAATCCTCCCAGGTCAAGATCAGGTGAAATCTCGGGAGGATTTCGATGAAAGTCCAGGTGCTCTCAGCGCTTCTCGCCGGTTCCGCGCTCCTCGCGGCCTGCGGCCAGTCTCCGGCGAGCGCGCCCCGGGCGGGCGCGTCGTCCGCGGCAAGCGGTCAGGTGGACGCCCAGGGGACCTTCATTCCCACGCACGTCAAGGGCCTCGTCGACACGACGATCTACCGGTATGACCACAACCGCAACGGCTCGATCGATCTGAAGCGCCCCGAGGGCTTCTGGCGCCGCCTGCTCTCGCAGGACGAACGCGTCCGCTCGACCTCGACCACCATCGGTGGCGGCGATGAACCCCTGACCACCACGACCATCGTCTACACGATGCGGGACCTGTTCTTCACGGCTGACGTCAACCGGGACCTCGTGGCGACGCGCGAAGAGATCACGGCCGTGGTCGCGGGCTTCGACACCAACCGCAACGGCATCCTCGATGCGCGGGGCTTCTGGTCGGTCGTCACGTTCAAGCCCTGGAACGAGTACGAGAAGTTCATGGACGTGTACCGCGAGCAGCAGACGAGCTACAGCTCCATCGAGCGCCAGGATCCCCGTCCCGTGCCGAGCCCGTCCGCCTCACCGGCTCCGTGGCCGATGCCGAATCCCTATCCTTCCCAGGTTCCCCAGCCCCCCTCGGTGCCGAGCCAGTCGACGTAGCTCGCGAGCAACTGGTCGAACTGCAGGGGAGTGGCCGTCGCGGCCGCCGACGCCAGCAAGCGCTGCGCGTAGCCCGCGGCGGCTTTCCTGTCGGGGTGCGTGGCCCCGATCCAGCCGAGGATGATCCAGCGCAGGTCGTGGTCCGCCACCCCCACGAGTTCGTCGGCGAAGGCCGCTCCGCGCTCCGGATACCGAGACAGGTACTGGTACAGCACGATGAACTCGTCCGATTGCCGCGGGAAGAACCGCTCCGAGGGCCGGACGACCAGCAGGGCACTGCGCAGGTACGTCTCGAGCTCCTCGAGATCGCCATCCGTGAGGTCCGGGCTTTCGGTCAAGAGGACGTTCCAGTCCTGATGCCGCACGTGGGCCTCGACGAGCCAGCGGGGAAAGTCCGGGAAATCCGTCCGGGCCAGGGCGAGCAACAGGGGGAGCGTCGGCAGCCCTGAACGGGGCGGGTTCTCCAGGAGCTGGGCGAAGGCCCGCTCCAGGTTGGTGGTCGCCGCGAGTTTCCGGTAGGCCTCGAGGGCTTCCGCGGGCAGGGCCGAAGGGCGACGGTTGCGCGACCGGGCATGCTGCAGGGCTGCCTCCAGATCGAAGGGGGCGATCGCCTCGAAGGCCATGTCGCGGTCTTCCGGGCTCATGCGCTGGCACAGGCGGCGCGCGGCCTCGAGGTCGTGGCGGGCCAGTTCCCGGATGAACCGGATGGGGGGCGCCGTGTAGGTCGGAGATAGTTCCGGCCGCATCGTCTCGGCGAGGGTCCGGAGCAGCATCGTCCACTGGGTCGGGTTCAGGCGCGACGGACGCTGGAACAGGCATTCTCCCCATTCCACGCTCGGCCAGTCGCTCGAGGGATCGATGACGAGGGACCCGAGTATCTCCATGGCCTGCTCGGCGGGTAGCTGGTGAATCGCCAGGAAGATGAGCGGACACGACTCGCTGGCCTCCAGGCTGAGGTCGCGCGTGGCCGCCCGCAGCAGGGAACGGTACACCCGGGCCGTGTGGGTCCCGAAACCCGGTCCCACCAGCAACGGGATCCGGTTGCAGAGCTGCGCGATCAGGCCGTCGTCGTCGGCTTCCTGGAGGCAGTCCTCGAAGCGGCGCAGGGCCTCCAGGGAGTAGGCATCATCGCGCTTGATCAGCCAGGCATGGGCGAGGGCTCGTTCCGAAACATCCTCGAGTCGGTCGATCACGTCCAGGACGTTCCGGGAGGCCTCGTCATCCGGCGTCACGCTGTAGATCGACCGGGTCCGGCGGTCGGGCGGGGTTCCGAGACAGACGGCCTGCAGCACGGGGTGGCGCAGTTCAACGCCCGAGAGGCGCGTCAGGGACTCGATGTGCCCGAGCGAGCCGAGCACCAGCTTGGCCTCGAAGACGGGCCGGACCCGCGGGTGGCGCACGTGGGCCAGCAGGGCCCTGGTCGCGGCGGGCAACTTCGTCCAGAGCCGCAGGGCCACGTCCGCGATCATGGCCTGACGCGACCACGCCCGTGCGTGGGGGATCCAGCGATCGCCCGCTCCCTGCGTGAGGGCGTGCATCACGAGTGCCTCATGTCGCTGCCTGAAGGGCGCCAGCAGGCGCGCGATGCGCTCCAGGTGGGGATCGGCTGCCTGACGCCGGGCCAGGGTGCGACGGGTCAGGTCCGGGGCATGCACGAACAGGTTCGGGCTCTCGAAGATCTCGGGGTGACCGAGCAGATCCATCTCGTCCACCGCCGCGGTCGCATGAGCCAGGAGCGGACGGGTGAGCCTGCGGAGCGTCTCGCGTTGCTCGGCGTCGAGGAAGGGTTCGATGTCGAGGGCCAGGCTCGTCAGCCGCAGCAGGTTCACCATCTGGTAGACGCCGCGACGTTGCAACTCGCGGCCCAGGTCGATGCCGGGATGCGCCAGGGGGCCCAGGACTCGCTGGACCAGGTGCAGGGCCTCCCCGGGGGAGCGGGGCGCGATGGTGCGCGCGGTCCGCAGGATGAGGACACTGCGCCCCGCCCATTCCCGGAGGCCGGGGCGCGGAAGACGGGTCTGCCTGGCGTACCGGAAGCGCGCACCGGACCGGGGCACACGATGGTGGTGGAGCGGTCGCTGTCCCGGGTGACGGATATGTCCCCAGAGCACCTGATCGAGGAATCCGTGCGCATCGAGAGGCGCCCAGTCGATGAGGGCCTGGTAGGCCTTCAGGCACCGTTCGACCTGCTCACGCCGGTGGACCAGGGCTCCCGGAGAGCGTCCTCCGGGGCGATCGCCCTTGTCGGCGGCGATCGCGGCTTTCAGCACCGAGGTGCCGACCTCTCCGAGCGTGTCCATCCAGATGCCCAGCCCCTGGGCCTCGAGCAACACGTCGACGTGTTCCATGAGGTCGGGCAACGACGGGTTCAGGCCGAGCGCGGCGAACGAGGGATGACCTGGCATGCACGCCCACGTGCGCCACGGTGAGGGCAAGCGCGCGATCAGGTCGATGATCCGGGGCGCGTGGGCTCTGAGGGCCTGGTGGGCATCCAGGTGAGCGAGAAGCCGCTGCGTCACCTCGGCGACGAGGCGATGCCGCTGGCGCCAGACGGGGGTATTGCGACCGCGAGGCTCGGGATCGGTCCAGTCGGCACAGGCGACCAGGGTCTGGATGCCCCTGACCGGGTCCAGCCGGCAGGCCTGGCTCATGGCGTCCACGAGGAACTGGCGGACCTGCCCCAGCTGTCGCGCATCGAGGGCCTGGAGACCCAGGCGTTCGAGCCAGTCGGTCAGTTCTTGACCGTCCAGATGCGGGAGCACGGTGCCGAGCCACACCAGGATGCCGACCTCGGTCGCGAGGTCCCCGGCGCGTTCGGTGGCGACCAGCGCCTGTTCCCAGCCGTCTCGTGCGGAATCGGGACGCCCCGCCAGGAAACTCCGGCGGGATGCATCGAGCCAGCGGGCGAGCGTCGGCCTCGTGTCGAGCTCACGCCACGGCGCAGAAGCGAGAACCCCGTCGATGCCCGGATTCAGGCCCGTCTGGCGGGTTTCCAGGTAGATCCGCGCTGCCCGGCAAAACAGGCTCGCGTCATCCTCCCGCGCGAGGCTCGCGAGGGAGCTGACGGGGGTTGGGTCTCCACCCGGGTCGCCTGCGTGATGACGGACCTGCAAGGACGCCTCGAATCCGGACGGAGGGACGATCCACTGACAAGTAAATACCCGCAAATGAGCCGGCTTCAACGCTGATCAGCGAAAGAGGCCACGGACCGCGCCGCCGGGTGGTCCGCCCTGCCTGTACCGTGTTATGGTGGTCACGTTTCGAGGGTGCTGCAACCTAGGTCCGTTTTCCGGGGGCGTCTTGCCAAAGCGCACGAATGGGTCAAGTCCGGGAATTACGTTCCCTGTTACACAGACTGGTTTCACGCTCGTCGAGGTGGCTCTTGCCATCGTAATCGGGGTCGTCCTGCTGGCCGGTAGCGCAGCCCTATACAACCAGACGAAGATCGCGGCAGGGACATCCAAGGCCATGGAGAAGCGAGGGGCTCTGGCCAGTCTCGTTGACGAATTGCAGGCCCGGATCCTCGTGTTTCCATCCATCGCGCAGTTGCAGGTCGAATGGCGTAACCGCCGCGACGACTATCTGGGAAATCCCTGGGGCGGCGGACTATCAGGCACGACAACCGGCATCCTCGGGGGGGACGTGTTGACCGATACCCAGTTTGGAGACGTCCCGAGCGGCGTGTCTGGTTGGGACAACGCTTCTCTTCCAGGAGGGATAACCGTTCCAGCCTCACCGGACGACGCCGGTAAACTCATCTACCTACGAGGCACGGATTCGCGATATTTCTGGGTCCGGGACGTGACCAGCCTGCGCACGATCCGGGTCAGATATTATGCCGTGGGAATCGTGGGTAACCGGACCGAGAGTTGGCTGGGTGCGACGGGATCCGAGGCCTCCTCAGCCACCGGTACGGGCAAGGGGGACATCTCGGGCGGCGTCGCAAATTGATGTCACCATGATGACGAGACATTTGGTCAATTAACATCATTCGACCGTCTTGATCACGATTTGTCATACCAATATGATGACACCTGTTCGTGAGCCGCAAGGTATCAGGACAATCTTCTGTCAGACTCGCCCCATCGCATCGATTGACCGGAGTAGCCTCGTGACCGTTCATCTGACCATCAGTTCCGACTTTGCCTGGATGCTCACCCGCCAGGGCCAGGTCGTGTCTGCCGGTGACCACAACCACGCCATCGATTGCCTGCCTGGACGCTTCAAGCTGGTCGTGACGGCCAACGGGTCCAGGCGCGTGTTCCAGCAAGTGTCCAGGAAGATCCGCTCAGCCCGGGAATGGGCTCTGGCGGTCCTCGACCCGGACCGCGAAGACATCCGGGCCTGCTGATCCGGAACGTTCCCTGGATACGAGGGGAGGCACGATGGGGTGCCTCCCCTCGTTTCATGTTGCCAGGGCGCGCAGGGCGTCCCGCATCAGGGTCAGCAACTGGGCGGGATTCTCCGAGTAGCTCATGGCCGTGTCGTAATCGATCACGCCGTTCCTGAAGTGGTGCAGCAGGGACTGGTTCATCGACATCATCCCGTCGTAGGCCCCGTTGACCACCAGATCGTAGAGATCGTCGATCCGGCCTTTCAGGATGGCGTCGCGTACGGTCGGGGTCACGATGAGCAGATCGAGCGTCGGGATACGCCCGGGACGGTCTTTCCGGGGGACCAGACGCTGGGCGATGCAGCCTTTCAGGACGTTCGCGAGCTGGATCCGGACGGGCTCCTGCTCGTGGGGCGGGAACGCGTTGATGACCCGGTTGATGGACTGCACGGCATCCTGGGTGTGCAGGGTCGAGAAGACCAGGTGGCCGGTCTCGGCCGCTTTCAGGGCCAGCTCGATCGTCTCGCGATCGCGCATCTCTCCGATGAGGATCACGTCGGGTGCCTGGCGCAGCGCCGCCTTGATGGCCCGGGCGAAGCTCCGGGTGTCGGCCCCCACCTCGCGCTGGGTCACGACGCAGCGCCGGGGAGGATGCGTGACCTCGATGGGGTCCTCGATCGTGACGATGTGGCCAGCCTTGTGACGGTTCACCAGGTCGATGAGCGAGGCCAGGGTGGTCGTCTTCCCGGACCCGGTCGGTCCCGTCACGAGGACCAGACCCTGGCGCTCGAAGGCCAGTCGCTTGATGGACGGGGGCAGGCCCAGACTCTCGACCGACCGGATGACCGGCGGGATGATCCGGATGACGGCCCCGGTATGGCCGTTGGCGCGATGGAGGTTCAGCCGGAAGCGGGCGACGCCGTCGATCTCGAAGGCGGCGTCGAGTTCGAGTTCCCGCCGGTACTCCTCCACGAGTGCCGGCGCCAGCATCTCGAACAGCAGGGGTTCGAGATGCTCCGGGCCCAGCGGCCCCAGGCGCAGGTCCACGGGGACGACCTCGCCGTGAAGGACCATCATCGGGGGGCGAAAGGCCTTGAAATGGACGTCGGCCGCCCCGGCGCGATGCGCCCGCAGCAGCAACTGACCGAGCGGGGTCACGCGGCACCTCCGGGCGTCGTGGAGAATTCGGCCTCGAATTCAGGGGGCAGCGGCAGGGCCGAGAGCACCCGGCGAAGGGCCTCCAGATCGAAGACCAGGGTTTGCTCCCCCACGAGGGTCCCCGCCAGATCCGTGAGAGGCGCCTGGACCTGGAGGAGACCGTGCGCGATGAAGGCGTGATGCGCGACGGCGGGGAAGGTGGCACCATGTCCCGAGGGATGGTTCAGTTCCCAGTACGCGCCGCGGACCTCCACCTGGCATCGCGGGCACCGGGACACCACGTGCGGATAGGTCCGGATGGCATAGGGCAGACCAGACTCCCGGACGAGCTCGAAGGCCGTCCTGCAGGCGGCCTCGTGGGCCTTGCGGATGGCCTCGGAGTTGGTCCCGTCGGGCGGTGACTCGTCGAGTGCCGCCTCGATGATCTGTCCCAGCAGCGGGACGTCCCGGAGAAAGCGCCTGAGGTTTTCGTGAGCCAAGGCGCCTCCCGGTTCCCGGGCGTCACGCCGCGGGGGTCGTCTTGATGCGGAGCAACTGGGGCGGGGTGGCGTCTGCCGGGTAGACGAGACGGACCCGCAGGTCCTGTACCCCACCCGGGGGGATCTTGACCTCGTGAAGCGGGATCTTTCCCTTGCCGCCCGGTTCCTGGCTCACGTGCACGAACTGGGTCTTCCACTCGTTGCCCTGGCGGGTCTCGATGGCGAAGGTCCCGCGGAAGACCCGATACAGGTTGTTGCCGCCCGAGGTCGGACTGTCCATGAACAGCTGGACGTTCTGCGCGCTTCCCGAGCCGTTCCGGAGCGGCAGATCGAGCGTGTATTCGACTCCGTAGTTCCCGTGCGAGTGGGTCGCCGCGCTCGGATAACGCTTGAGCATCGGGGCGGCCTGGTTCTGTCCGGTCCCCACCGAGTTGAACTTGACGCCGTCGATCAGGAAAGCGCGCTCGGACGGTTCGGCGCCGAGGGTATAGGCCGACGTGTCAGCGCCATTCGACAGGGTTCCCAGCCAGCGGGCTCCCTCCTGGACCCCTGCCGCCCGGCCGTAGGTCTCCGGACGCGCATCGGGATCGTTGCCAGTCCGATGCAGGCGCTTGCCCTCGAGGAGCATCTGGACGGCGCGTTCCGGTGTGACGGTCTGGCGGTCCATGACGACGGCCGCGTGGACCGGACCATCGGAGTTGAGCCGGAACTGGCTGGTGAGCTCGTTGAGAACTCCGAAGGACTTGCTATGCAGCACGATGGTCTGCCCCGGGGGGATCGTGACGGTCTGGGCCTTCACTTCGCGATGCCCCCGGAGCATGTCGCTGGCCGTGCGATCGCCGGGGCCACTCGTGATGTGCGACATCCACCCCTTGAGGACCTTGAAGAGCGGGTTGTCGGTCCACCAGCCTTCGGCGGTGTTGGTCGAGGCACTGGTGCCGACGCGCACCGTGACGGGGGTATTACCGGGATTGGCCATCACGAGCCCCTGGTGAAGCTTGCCCCCGCTGCGGTTCTGGTGATGGCAGAAGATCTCGAAGTCGCCCTGGAAGGTGTGAGGCAGATGCGCGTCGCCCTCGAGCGGGAAGGTGGACACCGCGATGCCGGTGTCGACGACGATTTCAGGATGGTTGCTCTGCAGGACCTGGACCTTGTCGAGACTGCCGGGGAGCGCGAAAACGGGCACGCCCCCGAAGGTGGGCTGGGTCGAGCGGATCTCGCGCGTGCGGATCAGGCGGTCGAGACCGGTGGGCCCCACCTCGGCAGGGTCGTCGCTGGGCGAGACCCGCTTGAACGTGAAGGGGTTGGGCACGCCGGACCATCCCTCGAGGCGCATCTTTGACGCTCCTTCCACTTGAGCAAACACACTCTTAACACTTCTATCGCTCGAACGGAGGAAGACTTGCGTGCGCAATCCCCGTGAAAGGTGCGTTTCAGCGAACGATGCGCCCCAGGCGCCCGGCCTGATAATCGCGGATGGCTTCTTCAAGCTCCTGCGACGTGTTCATGACGAACGGGCCGTACCAGGCGACGGGTTCCCCGATCGGTTCTCCGGCCAGCAAGAGGGCCTCTGCAGGCTCTTCCGCCGCGTCCTCGACGGACAGCCGGATCGTCTCCCCGGGGCCCATCACGGCGATCTGGCCCGCGGCGATCGCCCTTCGATCGTCACCCACCAGGAGGCGCCCGGAAAAGACGTACACACCCGCATGCATCGAGGGTGAGACGGGCGTGGTGACGTCCCCGCCCGGTTGCAGGGTCCAGTGCTGCAGCGCGATGGGGGTGACGGTCCGGACGATCGCCTCGACCCCGAGCGCCTGGCCTGCGAGCACGCGGACCTGCACCTTGCCTCCGTCCGTGCTTGCCGTCGGTAAGGCGTCCGGAGAGAGGTCCTGGTACCGCGGAGCCATGCGCTTGTGGGTCGCGGGCAGGTTCACCCAGATCTGGAACCCGTGCATGGTGCCCCCGCGTTCGAGCAACGAGGACTCCGGCATCTCGCTGTGCACGACTCCGTCACCCGCCGTCATCCACTGGGCACCACCCGGTCCGATCACCGAGCGGTTTCCGACCGAATCCTCATGGACCGTGCCTCCCTGGAGGACGTAGGTGACGGTTTCGAAGCCGCGATGCGGGTGGTCGGGGGCCCCGATGGCTTCGCCAGGTCCGTAGGTCACGGGACCGAGTTCGTCGACCATCAGGAACGGGTCGAGCGATTCGAGCCCTCGCGAGGGGAAAGGACGTCGCACCACGAAGCCACCTCCCTCGCGCTGGCGATGGGCCGTGTGGACGTGGATGACCTTGCGGGTGGTGGCGGACATCGGTTCCTCCTCGAGGAAACAGCCCGTTGGACTGTCAGGTATTTGACTGATTTTAATTTTAACTTAACATGACAACGTGTTCGCGCGCGTCGACAGGAGGTCTTCCGTGTCCCATCGCTCCATCGCCCGTCTCGGGGGGATCGCCCTGCTGGCCCTGGTGGCCGGTTGCGGGCTCTCGCCGACCCTGGGCCGCACGCCCGTTTCCGGTAACGTCCAGGCTCGCTCCGCCTCGTTCGAGTTCAAGGGCATCTCGGTCGATGGCCGGATCGTGTCCTCGACCAGCATGTTCGATGGGGGTTCGGTCCGCCTGAAGGCCGAGGTCTCGAATCCGTCTCGCGGTCCTCTCACGTACAAGTGGGACTCCACGGGCAGCTACCTCCAGCTTCCCGATGGCGACGAGCTGTCCTGGTTCGGTCGCGCAGGCCGCCACACCGTGACGTGCACGGTTCGTGATGCGGCCGGTCAGTCCGCGACCCGACAGGTGATCATCACGGTGATGGCCGTCCCGACCCCGCCGCCGTTCCCGCCGAATCCGTTCCCGCCCGTTCCGTTCCCCCCGCAGCCTCGCCCGTAGAGCCCCGGATGCCTTCAGCCCCTTGCCCGACGGGCAAGGGGCTGAAGGCTTTTCGAAGACCACCGGTCAAAGGAAGGCGCTAGCTGCTCACGCGGGCAAGATCCCCCGTGCCACGCCTCGTGACGCCCAGGCGCCGGTTCTGGGCGACAGGTTCTGCCTGTTCGACGGCCGGGCCGCCATCGACCAGGGGCAGGTATCCGGCCCGGATCACGACCACGGTCGCGAGGCCGAGCGCGCCGCTGATGCGAGGTTTCATGCCCCCGAGGGCCAGGCTCCCCAGAAAGGTTTCCAGGTCCTCCTGGGTCAGGTTGCCCTTGACCCGCTCGAGTTCCCAGTACTCGATCAGGAGGCCGTGTTCCTCGGTCGGCATCAGCGTCAGATGGATCCGGATCTCCCCTCGACGCGAGGTGGAGGCCTTGCAGGTCTCGGTCGAGCGAGCTCTTTCATAAAGACCAAGCAGCTTGCCCGTGAGTGCGGGGGTGTGCACCTGGATGTCGCGGCTCATGGCATTCGACCTTTCCTTGAGAACTTCCGGGAACGTTTCCCTGAACATGTTCTACCCGTCCCGGATCCCCGCGATCCGATTCAAATGTCTTGAGATCACATTGTAAACGTCACGATTTTGGCGGCGAGGTGCCGCTGGATCCGTTGCCTCCCGGGTATGAGTGGTTCATCCGGGACTGGGCGTTCGCGTCATGCGGGACGTCCTTTCCCCCCGGCCTCATCGGCGGACGTATGCGTGTTCCCTCGGGGCTGTTTCAGGCGGTGGTGAGGTACGGAGGATGCAGATGTTCCGGTTCCGGCTTGCCTGCGCTGCGCTCGCCTGTTCTCTGTCTGCCTGCTCCGCGGCCGGCACGACTTTTCCTCTGCTCGCTCGTGACCCTGCCAGCCGTCCGGGAGAAACGCTCAGGACAGTTGCTCCCGTGGCTGGACCAGAGGTCTCCAGTCCGGTGCTCGATGGCTCGCTCAAGACGGTCGCTCCCTTGCTGAGCGACGAAGAGGTTCCAGGCCTCGTCCATGATCTGAAGACGGTGGCCCCTCTGGCGCAGAGCAACGGTAACATGTCCTATCCGGATGTCCCCGTGTCGGGCCCGAAGTCGGGCTTGGTCAGACCGGATCTGGCAAAGCCTGCGATTCCGACATCAGCCATGCCCGCGCCAGACTCGTCCGGGTCGCTCGAGCCGGCGCCGACGTTCCGGGTCGCCACGCGGTCCGTCGAGTTCGTCACACCCGAACAGCTCCACCGGCTAGGGCGCCAGCTGGCCGCGCAGACCTTCAAGGTCCCCCTCTTGACCCGATTTGGCGTCCAGAGCACTCCGGACGGAAGCGCCATCGAGCACGTGACGATGGTGGCCACCGAAGTGCCCGGAACCCGCCTGATGGTCGTCGAGTGGGTCCGCAAGGAACTGCGTCTCTGGCAGGTCGAGCCGGTCGAGTACGGGGGCATCGGACCCGATCTGGCTCCAGGGCTGGAGGCCAGCCTGTCCGTGACTCCCGTGCTGGAAGCCTGGAAACGCGAGCGATCGCGGCTCGACCGGCAGCCCCGGGCATTCGTCTCGGACGGCGTGTTGCCGAAATGTGATCTGCCTCGGACGTTTGGTGAGGCGACCTCTTTCCCCGCTCTTCCGTGGCCCACGTCTTTCGGACCGTCCGCCATATCGAGCAAGTCGCAGAGTTCCGTCGAGACGCCGACGCCTGGCACCATTTCCGTGGCCGGTCTGGCGGGACACGGGTTCCGGGTGGACTGGTTCGCCAGGCCGGACCGTTCACCCCTCGCGGTGGTCCAGACCCTCGAGGAGGACCCCCTGGCGCTCGAGGAAGTGGTCTTCGACGCGCTGACCCTCGAGGTCCTCGGGGTGCATCTTCCGGGCCAGACGCAGTCTTCCCTCCCGGTTTTCAGCGAAGAGCCTTGACTTCCGCTGGCTTCACCGCGCCGCCGTGGTTGCCCCACGACACGCGCTCGTAGGTCACGACAGCAGCGATATCTTCATCCGAGAGGTGGGCGAAGGCGGGCATCACCCCGTTGTAGGGCTTACCGGCAACCTTGATCGGTCCCTGGAGGCCTTTGAGCACGATCTTGATGTGCTCCTTGGGGTTCTTGTTGGTGTATTCCGAACCGACGAGCGGCGGAAACACTCCGGGCAAGCCCTGTCCCGTGGCCTGGTGGCAGGCGGCGCAATTGGCCGTGTAGACCTGGGCCCCCCTGGCCTTGAGATCGGGGCCGGCCAGGGCCGAGGGCGCTGCCACGGCAGCGATGGTCAGCACGGTGGCCAGAGAAACGGCAATTTTCATGAGGGAACTCACTCTCCAGGGACCGACGGTCGTGGTCCAGCGTGTGGAACAAACGCCCTCATACCCGATCGAGCGACGGATGTCACGCAGCACGCTCGCCCGGTTCGTGGAAGGGCTGATCAGGTCGTCAACACGGCGACGACGATCGCCGCCAGGCTCAGGATGACGGCCGCGAACTTGATGGCGGCGGCCACGTTACCCTTCGCGATCTCGGCCCGATAGTCGACCGGATCGAGCCGGTCCCAGAGGAGCGTGCCGACGAAGAGCACCAGCACCCCCAGCAGGGTCCAGCCGAACGAACTGACGATGGCAAGCAAAACATCCTTGTGCATGGGGCGCAGTGATTCCTCTCGTGGGAGCGCGGGGTTCCGGGAAGTCAGGAATAACGATTGCGCGATCGGCCCATGAACCAGAACAGTCCCGCCGCCACGATCAGGCCCAGCAGGAAGTTCAGGAACCCGTCCGACCGCGGAGGTGGGGCATATGGTTGGCCGTAAGGCGTCGAGCCGACAGGGACCATGCCAGGTTCCGGGTAGCCGCCTTGAGGATAGCCGGGGTCCCCGGTTCCGTACCCGGTTCCATGACCGTACCCGTTCCCGTATCCGTACCCGGGCGCGTGGCCCCCGTGGTGCCGCGGACCGTGGGCGGCACCGGCCACCGCACCGCTCACGACCCCGCCCACCAGGCCGGCCGCAGCTCCGGCAGCCGCCCCCTGGACGGCCGCACGGGCGAGGGAACGGCCGAAGCCGTTGCTGCGGCGCCGGTAGGTCCGGTAAGGGGAGCGGAGGATGCCCGAGTAGGGACGGGACGAGCTATAACTCGCGCCACCCCAGCCGCTTCCCAGCCTCGCGCTGGAGTGGCTGCCACCGAACGAGCTCCAGCTACGCGATCGACCCGCGCGGGCCTCGGCCGGCAGGGTCGAGAGCAGCATGGTGGTCACGAGGATCCCGATCCAGATTCTGCGCATGGGTGCGTGCCTCCGTCAGGGCACATATACCCGGATCGCGTTTCCGTAAGCCTGGAAAAGGAACAGGGCTTTCCCCGTGGGGTCGAAGGCCATCTGGTGGACGTTCCAGACGGTGGCGCTCCCGGCCGGGCCGTCCGTGTTTCCCGCGACTCCCGAGGCTCCGATGACGGTGCTGACGACTCCCCCGGAGAGCTTGCGGATCCGGTACCGCCAGTAGTCCGAGATGTAGAGGTCTCCGTTGGGGGCGATCGCCATGCCCACGGGTTCGTTGAAGGTCGCCGAGGCGGCCGGACCGTCCGTCACCCCGCTTGCACCGGTCCCGGCGATCGCCGAGATGCTGCCGTTGCTCAGGTTCACGCGGTGTATCTGCCGGGTGTACGGGCTCCCGATGTACATGTTTCCGGTCCCGTCGATCGGGAACTGGTAGCCGTCGATTCCCGACAGGAAGGTCGAGATCGTGCCACCCGGAGTGATCTTGCGGATCGACTTGCCGTTCCACGAGCAGGTGTAGACGTTGCCCGCCGCGTCCCGCGCCAGCCCGACGGGCAGCGCGATGCTGGCCGCCGTACCGGTGCCATCGGTGTTCGCGTTGCTGCCCGTGCCCACGAAGGACGTGACGGATCCATCTCTCTGGAGCCTACGGATCCGGTGGTTGCCGTAGTCCGCCACGAGGATGCTGCCATCCGGCATCGGGAGGACCCCGTATGGCCGCGAGAATGCCACCTGCGAGCCACTGCCCTCCGCAAAACCCTGCGTCCCGTTACCGGCCAGGGTCTTGAGGTAACCGAAGCGGTCCATCGTGCGGATGTAGCCATCCAGGTAGGTCGCGATCACGAAGTAGCCGGACGGATCGACGGCCGCGCCCACCAGGCAACCTGGTTTCCCCCGACCGCGCGGTCCGTCGATCGTCTCGGCCGTACCATCACCGGAGAACGTCGCGACCGTCCCCTTCACGAACAGGAACGGGTCCAGCACCTGCTCGGTGTTCCCGGGCTGACGCAGGACGAGGGGGCCCGAGATGGCCGTCGCGGGCACCGGAACCGTGAGGGTCGAGCCGTCCGTCGACAGGCTCCACGTGGCCGCGGGCGTGGATCCGAACCAGACCTGGGTCCGACCGGGGTTCGCATCGAAGCCCGCACCCGTGATCACGAGGTTGCTGCCGGGCACCGCCGGACTGGGGTTCAGCCCCGTCACCTTCGGCACCACCGTCGTGAGTCGGTACTGTCCCGAGGTGGCATCGCGGCTCACCGTCGCGACGGGATCCTGGTCGAGCGACAGGGCCGAGGTCACGAGGGTCAGCGCGGGGTCGAAGTCTCCGGCGACCGTGAGCCCCGTGCCGGCAGCGGTGAAGCTCGAACCCGAGAGCTTACCCACGAGGTTGCCCGCCTGGATGGTAGCGCCAGCTGCGCGTCTCAGGTCGGCGGCGATCGCCAGGGCCGTGGTGGCCGGGCTGATCGTGATGCCGACCCCCACCGTCGTGTTCGTGAAACTCTGCCAGCCCCCGTTCCAGACCAGCACCGTCCTGACCCGGACGGCCGGGAGACCCGGGTGGTTGGGCGAAGTGCCCAGGGAGAGGCCCTTCACCGCCTCCAGGATGTAACCAGCACCGGCCTGCGGGGAGAAGTCCTGGAACGTGAGGACGAACTGACCGGAAGCATCCGAGATCGAGCTGGCCACCGTGTTCCCGGTCGCGAGGTCGATGAGGGACACGGTGGCCCCCCGGGCCAGGTCGGCCAGCGCCACCTGGACCCGACGCCCGGGCTCCGGGGCGAAGGTGACGCGACCCTGGACGGTCGTCGCGGCCGGTCGAGCTGCCGGGGTGATCCGAGGGTTCGAGGCTGGCAGCTGGCACCCGAACAGGGCGACGAGGGTCAATGCGACAGCAACGAGCCTGCTGGCCCACGACGACGTCTTCATGGCGCGATCACCCGGATGGCGTGGTTGTAACGGTCGGCGACGTAGATCAGCCCGGTGGCGTCGACATGCAGGCCGCAGTTCCAGCCGGCGTGCTGGTTGAAACGGGCTCGCGCGTTCGAACCGTCGAGCCAGCCCTGAGACCCGCTGCCGGCCAGCACGGTGGCCGCTCCCGTCGAGGGGTTGACCTTGACGATCCGGTAATTCAGGGTGTCGGCCACGAGCAGTTGTCCGGCCCCGTCGATCGCGAGACCCCCCGGGTAGTTGAGCGAGAGCGACGGGGTGAGGGTCGTGACGGCCCCCGCCGCGGTGATCCGCCGCAGGGTCCGGTTGTCCCGGTCCGTGGCCCAGAGGATGCCCGAGGGGTCGAAGGCAAGGCCATAGAGGTAGGTGAACCGGGCAGCCGTCCCCGTCCCGTCGACGTTGCCGCTCGTCCCACCGGCCAGGGTCGAGACCGTCCCGGCCGACAGCCGGCGGAGCTTCACGTCGTCACCGGCCACGAGCACGTTGCCGGAGGCGTCGACTGCCAGCCCGGCCACGTTGTTGAATTGCGCCGTCGCGGCCGATCCGTCGACGCTCGCCCGGGTGCCGGAGCCCGCGAGGAAGGTGACGACACCGGTCGTCGAGACGGCCCGGAGTCGCTGATTGCCGGCATCAGAGACCACCAGGCCACCTGACGGCGTCAGGTCGAGCGCGGTCGGGAAGTTGAGAGCGGCCGCGGTGCCGGTCCCGTCCGCATATCCGGCCGTGCCCGAGCCGGCCAGGGTCGTCACGTCCCCGGCCCGGCTGATCTTGCGGATCCTGTGGTTCCGGGAGTCCGCGACGTAGCAGTTCCCCGATGTATCGACCACGAGGTCCGTGGGTTCGTACAGTCGAGCATGGCCCCCCCGGCCATCCTGGTAACCGGCGACGCCGCCTGCGCCGGCCAGGGTCCCCGTCGTCCCGCTCACGGGCACGAAGGGCCCGATGACGCGGCTGGGGCCCTGCATCACCTCGAGATAGCCGCAGGGCGTCTCCGGGCCCAGCGTCACGGTCAGGCGACTCTGGCCCTGGTCCACGCTCCATGTCGCCACCGGCGTGCCACTGACGGTGACCCGCACGTCCTCGCTCGCCACCGTCGGCAGGCCCTGTCCCTGGAAGGTCACCACTCCGCCGGGCGCGGCGATCGCCGGCGAAAACGTGTCGAGCAGGCTGAAGACGGCCGTCCGGCGCGCGAACCGGTCGGTGACCGAGCCTGCCCCCGAGGCATAGGTCACGGCCCAGACCGGATCCTGGTCGGCCGCGATCGCCTCGGTCACCAGGTCGAAGACCCGCGCGAAGTCCTCGGCCAGCAGGGCCGACCCCGACACGTCGAGGCTCTGCCCCGAGACCTTGCCCATCAGGGCCGTCTGCTGGGCCACGGACAGGTTCCGGTACGCGACCAGCACGCTCGTGGCCGTCGTGGCCCGGGAGATGTTCACGAAGCTCCCGGACAGGCTCGTCCAGGACCCGTTCCGGAGCACCAGCGTCCGGACACGGGCAGCCGCGGCGCCCGTGCGGTTCTGGCTCCCCCCGGCGGACAGGCCCTTCACGGCCTCCAGGAAGTACGGTTGGCCCGTGACGGGGTTGAACCCCGGGATGGACAGGGTGAAGTTGCCGCTGGCCTGAGTCACGGTCGAGGCCACGGTGTTCCCCGTGGTGGCGTCGATCAGGGAGACGGTGGCTCCCGAGGCGATCTCCGTGATCGTGGCCTGGGTCTGGCGGGATGGCGTGACCCAGGGTTCCACGTGCCCCTCGATCCGGGACACCCGGTCGGGGGACTGGACCTGCAAGCCGGTCGCGGGGCCGCAGGCCACCACCAGCATCAGGCCGACCAGCACCATCGGCGGTCCGAGGTTCGGTCGCGGCACCCGACCGCTTGGACCCGAGGTCATCATTCACCCGCCTTCCGGGGCCACACCCACTGGACCTGCCCGGCCGAGCCGAGCGCCCAGATGCGGCCCGTCGCATCCCGGGCGAGGTCCACCGGGGAGAACCGCAGGGTCACGTCCGGGGATTCCCGCTCGCCCGCCGGGGTCAGGGTGGCCATGCCACCCGTCACGGCGACCCAGAGGCGGCGACCGTCGGCCAGCAGGGCGTGCGGCGCGGGGCCGACCGACAGGGTCTGGCTCGCCGAGGAGGTGTGACGGGACACCGTGTCGTCCCCCGCGCAGGCCACCCAGACCGTCCCGGCGGCATCGACGGCGACGTCGACGGGATCGGGCCCCGTGGAGGACGTCGCCACCAGGGTACCGGTCGTGCGGTCGATCTCCGCGAGGACGCGGTCGCGGGTCACGATCCAGGCGCGCGACGTCCCGAGGGCGATCGCCACGGGGCGTGCGGGGCCCGTGAAGGCCGCGGTCGTCAGGTCGGGCGTCCGGACCCGGACGAGGCGCCCGTCCACCAGGGGGGCCCAGACCTCGTCACCGCTCGCGGCAAGGGCCGAGGGCGTGGCCGGAAGGGTCACGCTCCCGTCGAACCCGAACCCGCCCGTGCCCATGGTCAGGCGGTCGAGGTGGGCCGGCGTGCTCGAGGCGATCCAGGCACTGCGGGAGCCTGCGGCCGGGTCGGCGGCGATCGCCACCGGAGTGGAGATGGGCGCCCCGAACCGCGTCCCGGCAAAACCACTGGCCCCGATCTCCTGGGCACCGGTTGTCGTGAGGACGAGCGGATAGGGCAGGGCCCCCAGCCCCGTGAGGGCGAGTCCCTCGCCCGGGAATCCGACCTCCTGCCCCGCGGTCCCGAAGGGCGTGGGCGTGGGGTCGGGGACCGTGACGGGCGGCAGCGTGGGGAGAGGCGTGGCGGGAGGCGGGTCGTCCGAGATCCCGGCGCCGATGTTCACACCGGTGTTGCCCGCCGATCCCCCCCCGCTGGCGGGTGACGCGGTCGGCGAGGGGGATGGGGCGGGACTGGCGTTCCCCGTGACCTTGCCCGACACCTTGCCCGAAGCTCGCGGGGTCGTCTCGGCCTCGTCCGGTCCGACGAGGCCTGCTTCTTCCTCGGGCACGCAGGCGAGCGGGCCTCCCAGGGTCACGCCCATCAGGCCCAGCGAAAGGACGAGCCACTTGTTCCGGGTTGTCGGTGGCATGGATCCGCATTTCCGGGCCGGCTATCCGACCCCTCGAGGGTTCCATACCCCGGGAGCGTCCGGCGTTACCCCCGGAAGACCGTATGGAGGCACCCCGGAAGGGGCCCTTGCTCACTCACAGAGCCTGGAGACCGAGTGATCCACCCTCACCGGGATGCGTGCGAGTGACCGTCGCCCCCGCTGGCTCACGCCCTGAATGTCCAGAATGGTCGATCCCGGTGGCAGGTCCCACAGGTCCGCCACGCCGCTCCAGCGGGTTTCCGGGGTCAGCGTCGCCAGGTGTCGGGGTGAAGGTGGCGCGGTCGCCACCTCGGCCGTCAGCACATCGGCCGGCATGCCGACCACGGTCACGGTGACGAGGCCCGAGATCGGCCGCGGAGGTGGGGGTTCCGGTCGGTGGAGCGGCACCCCCCCGGCCAGTCGAAACACGAGCGTGGCCTCGGGGGGGCGCACGAGTTCCTCGCAGCGTCGTCGGGCCTCGTCCTCTCCCAGGAGGTCGTCCAGGCCCGCCATGGCAGGGACGAAGGTCGGGGGAACGGGGCGCCGGAGGCGTTCCCGGAGCTCGGCTTCCAGGCGGGCCAGCACATCGGGATGGATCCGTTCCAGGACGCTCGATCCCCGACCTTCGGGACCGGTCGAGGGATCCTCGCGCCGGAGGCGTTCGACGAGCAGGGTCGAGGCGAGGTCCACGCGGGCACAGTGCAGGCTGGTGGTCGGGAAGATGGCCTCTTCCATGCGCGCTCGTCCTCCATGCATCCCCGCGGGTCGGGCGACGCGGAGGAGGCTGGTGGACCCGCGCGGGACGTTCTCCAGGCGGAAATCGCCGGAACGGTCCGTGACGGTCGTGGCCAGGAGCTCGCCGCTCCCGGCGTCGAGAAGTTCCAGGGGGGTTGCCGCCGCCGGAAGGCCGGTCACGAGGTCGCCTGACCCTTCCGGGACCGGCCACGTGGCGTGGCCCAGCAGACGGGCCGTCCCGTCCGAGGTCCGCGCCTCGAAGGTCTCTTCCAGCCGGACCTGCTCCGGGCCCGGCAGGGCCGGTCCTTGACACGCCGTGCAGGCGAGCACCAAACACGACCACCCTCGCCACGTCATCGCCACGTTGCCCGCTCCGTCGTGCCCAGCGGCTGGCCCGACTGCAGGCCGCCGAACAGGTGCAGGTCGTTACCCGCGGCGGCCGCGGCTGCGAAACCCCGGGCGGTGCCGAGGGCGTTGTCCGGGACGATGGAAAATGCCCCGAGCGTCCCGTCGGCCGAGATGGGGGCTGATTCGATGCTCGTGAGTGCCGTCCAGCCGTGGCCGCCGGTCCCGCCGATCACGTAGAGTCGTGAACCCGTCACGACCAGGGCCGGGGCCACGCGTGCAACCTGCAGGCCACCCGCCACCTGCGTGAAATTGCCCACGAGCTTGTCCGTGACCGGGTCGATGGCGCACCGTTCGACGGTCGCCAGGGGGGTGCCCTGGCGATCCGACTGTCCCCCGATCACGATCACGTGCTGGCCCAGGACCACGACGCCGGCCCGGGCCCTGGCCGTCGCGAGGCGGGGACCATCGTTGCCGAACGAGGTGAGCGAGAAGGTCGAGGGATCGAGGGTTCCGGCCCGGCAGGCCTGGACGGTGCCGTTGTTGTCGGTGCCCCCGATGGCATACACGTTCAGACCCAGCGCGAGGGCACTCGCGCCCGACACCTGGGCGACCGAACGCCCTGCATCGACGAAGGTTCCGATGGACCCTTCCGCCGAGATCGGGGCCACGACGACCTTCGGGGTGTTCCCCGGGGCGGAAGATGGCATGCCACCAGCGATGACCCACATGTTCGTGCCCAGGACCGCCGGCGCGAAGTTGAAGCGGCCTACGTCAAGTCGTCCCGAGGTCATGAAGGCGCCGAGCGTGCCGTCCGCGCCGAGTCCGGCTCGCTGGATCGAGTCGAGGATGGCCGCATCCGACTGGCACCCTCCCGTGCTCGTGAGGCTCGCGCCGCACCCACCGAACACGTGGACGTTCCTGCCGAGGACGGCTGCACCGTTCCCGGATCGCGGGGTGAAGGTGGTCGTCCCGGCCCCGAACGGCCCGAGCCGTCCCGAGGCGTTGGTCGGGGCGAATTCGACGCGCGTGAGGTCCCCGGCGCTTCCGGTCCCCCCCACCAGGTGCAGCTGGTCTCCGAGGAGCACGAGCCCTGCCCCCTCGCACGCCGTGTCCAGGGTGATCCCGGTCGCTGGCGTGAAGCTACCCGGTCCCGTGCCTCCGAGCGGAGCGCGTTCCGTGGAGGCGAGCAAGCTGCCGCCGGTGGTGCGCCCTCCCATGACCAGCAGTTCGGTGCCGAGGACGAGGTGGGAGGCGCCCTCGCGCGGGGCGTTCAGGCTCGCGGTCCCGGGCGAGAAGGCCCCGAGCTCGCCGTTCGCCGCGACGGCGGCCGATTCGAGGCTCGCGAGGGGGCCAGCTGCACCGCGTCCCCCCATCAGCCAGATTCGTCCGCCCTGGTAGAGCGCCATCGCCCGGCTGCGCGGGGTGGACAGGACGACTTCCGGGACGAGCGCGAAGGGGCCCGTCAGGTTCCCGAGGTCATCGATCGGCGCTCGCTCGACGGTGGCCACCGGGGCACCTTTTTGCTCACCACCCAGGACATACACGTAACCGCCCGCGATGACCGCGGAGGGATAGGCGCGGGCCTGTACCAGGGCCTGACCGTTCACGAACGCACCCGGCGTGTCGTCTGCCTGCCACGGGGCACTCTCGGTCGAGGCCAGCGCATTCGTGCCATCGGTGCCGCCCAGTGCCCAGAGGCGGTCTCCGCGGTCGAGCCAGGCGGCGCCTTCGCGAGGCACGAGCAGGGTGCGCGCGAGCGTCCGGAAGGTCACGAGAGTCCCGTCGGCGTTCGCAAGGGCCTGCTCGATCGTCGCGCGGACGGTGGGTCCCGTCGCTCCGCCAAGGGCGAGGACCTGGTTGCCGTGCAGGACCACCCCGGCCCCGTGGCGGGCGAGCACGAGTCGCGGACTCGAACGCGCGAGCAGGGCCTGGTCGTAATACCGGCTGAAGGTCCGGATCAAGGTCGGCGTGTAGGTTGCGATCCGGATCGCGCGGGCCTCGGAGGTCCCGCCGGCCCCCGTGACGGTGATCGTACCCGACGTGGTCGTGCAGGGGACCTGAAAGGTGCCCTGGGTCGTCGAGAGCAGGTCCAGGGGGACCGTCACGCCCGAGGGCTGGAACGTCACGGTCGCGGGGGCCGTGAACCGTCCCGTCACCGAGACGAGACTGCCACAGGCGACCAGGGTGTCGGTCAACGGGTCGAGACGGGTGAGGGCGCTGGCCAGGGTGAGGACCACGGTGTTCGTGCCTGGCACGAGGCTGACCTGGCCCTGGTACCCCGTCGCGAGCAACCGTCCCGTCGCTCCGGGGCCCTCGTACAGCTCCACCGAGAGGCCATAGGCGTCTCCCGGTCGAAGGCGGTCGAAGACGGCCGACACCTCGCTCCCGCCCGCCTGGTCGGCGAGTCTCACGAGGGGGGCGACGAGCCGGTCAGGATTCGTCAGCGTCGCCCGCAGGCTCTGCCAGCTGGCAGGCAATTCCGAGACCCGTCGCGGGAGTGAGGCGAGGCGCACGGCCAGGCTCGCCAAACGTGCCTCCCCCGCCGGGACGAGCCAGGCGGGGCGGCGGACGATCGCGACGGGCGGTGTGGCCGGCGGACCCAGGCAGCCCGCTCCCGTTCCCACGAGGACCGGGAGCAGGGTCCGCCAGCACGTCCGTCGCGCCTGGCCCGACGGCGAGCGGGTCACTGCAACTCGAGATCGATGGCCGCGGCCGCGACCACCGAGAGCGGTGCGAGGATGCTTTCGCCGACGATCGCCCCGAGGTCGTCCACGAGCTGGAACTTCAGGCGACTGGCCTGGGTGGCCGTCGTGGTGAGGTTCGCGGGATCGAAGGACGCTCCCGGACTCCCGGTGTTCCAGGTGAAGGTGTCGAAGGGGGCCGAGGCCGTCGCGAGCAGCGTGTCGACGGCCGGTGGGTCGAGGAGATCGTCGGACTGACCGTCGCCGAGGTAGACGCGCATGGTGAGGGTTCGCCCGGGGTTGGAGGCCTGATACCGGGGCAACTCGTCGGGCCCGAAGCCCGTGTCGAAGGTGACGGTGTCGCCCCTGGCGATGATCCAGCTCGCCACGCTGCCGACGGTGTTGCCGTTCTGGGACGTGGCGATCGCGATCTCTCCGGTCTCGCTCATGACGACGGTGACGGGGTTGATCCCGCTCGAGAGCGTCAGCGCCGTGCGCTTACCGGTCGCGACGGACTGCGAGCCGTCGAACAGGTTCACGTCGAGGGCGTAGCCACTCCCGGGGCGTAGCCTGCCGAAGACCGCCGTCGATTGCGAGGCGGGCGCGGCGAGCGTGAGGGTGCGGGTGAGTGGATTGGTGAGGAGCGAGGCCTGGTTCGAGAGCGTGATGGAAGCGGATGCGTAGGAGGACGGGAGGCGCGCGAGCTGGCGATCGCCATGCCCGCCTTCCTGGCGGATCGTGACGAACAGTCGTCCACGGGTGGGATCCTGGCCGCGGATGGACGCCGTCCGCTGACGGACCTGGTCGACCGGGACCGGCGCCTCGGCACTGGCGCACGCGACCAGCATCATGGGGGTGACGAGCCAATGGAACTGACGCATCGTCTGACCTTCCTCGAGCAAGGGGGGCCAGTCGAGCCTAGGCGACCCGGCGTCCGGGCGCCTGTTCCGGTTGCCCGGCTTTATTCGTTTCCTGGGTCGGTCTCAGTCACCCGGGACGGGCGACGCCTTCGGGTGCTCAGCCTCCAGGGGGCGAGGGGCGGATCCCAGGTGTCCGAGGACGAGTTCCACGTGACAGGCCTTCCAGGGCTCCGGATGGCCTTCCGACACTCCCGGGGTGGTCGACTCGACGAGTTCGGCCAGCTCCTGGCAGGCCCAGCTCGTCCACATGAAGGCCCGGAAGGCCTCGGAGCGCGAACTCGGCCAGATGCGCCTGAAGCCCGGAACCTGTCCGACGGTCGAGGGGCGTCGGCTCTCGAGGACGCCCGGATGGTCCGTCCAGACGTCCAGGCCGTCCACCGACCGGATCAGGCCGGCGAAGCCGGCAGAAACCCTGGAGTCCAGCACGACCCAGCGATCCGGGTCGAGGCAAGCATAGAGCCGGGAGGTGGACGTGATGCGCTCGCCGCAGCCCAGCAAGGGATACCTGTCCGGCGCCGCGCTCAGGGCCTCGAGCGTCTGGCGAACGGGGGTCTCCAGGCAAGCGCCGAGCCCCTGCTTGATCCCCCCCCAGTGCTTGGTAATCCGGCTGGCCGTTTCCTGGAAGGGTCGTTTTCCCGCCAGGAACTCGAGCACGATCGTCTGCAACCACCTGCGGTTGGCGACGTCTTCTCTCCAGCCGGGCGAGATGGGCCCGGCCGGATGAGCCCGCTCCAGATGCTGGCGCCAGCCGCAGAGCCCTTCCGGGTCGGATTCCCGGACCGCCCGGGCCATGGTCTGCAGAGACGGCCGGAACCGCGCGAGAAAGGCGGCCTGGTCGAGAACGGGGCTGGACATCAGGATCTCCTCGGCAGACCATGGCGATCGGACTTTCATGATGACCATCATGTGATAAGTCATGTCAAGGTGGGTTAGGTGTCACCTGGCCGGGGGCATGTGCCCTGCATGACGTCCGGTACCCTCCTCCTCACGGCCATCACGGTTTTCCTCTGGGGCCTCATTCCCATCCTCGACAAGCTCGCCCTGGCGCGCTTCTCGGGGCATCCCCTGATCCCGATCGCCGTCCGGGTCTGGTCCGTCGCCCTGCTGGTGCTGCCCGTGGCCTGGGTCCTGGCCCGGGGCGGATCGGGGCGTGCCTGGCTCGGTCTGGCCACCGGAAGCGGGTTCTCCTGGGTGCCCCATGCCCTGTTTGCCGCGAGTGGCGTGGTCTCGCTCATGCTGGCTCAGTTCGCCTACTACCGGCTGCTGCAGCAGGCGGACGTGTCGCGAGTCTTTCCATTCCTGTTCAGCGCGGCTCCCGTGGTCACCATGTTCCTGGGGATGCTGATGCTTCACGAGACCCTGACGATGAGGCAACTCGCCGGGGCGGTTCTCGTGATCGGTGGCGGGCTGTTGCTGCTATGACACGGAACCCGTCGCTGGCCGTGCGAATCGTGGTCCTGGCGGGTATGGCGATCGCCGCCACCGTCCTGCCGGGACCATGTCTCGCTTTCCAGGGGGTGGCGGGGTCGTCGGCCCCGGCCGAGCAGGCGAGACCCGATGAGGCCATGTCCGGGCAGGCGGTGCTGGACCTCCCCGATCCGTCCCGGTTCGAGCGCCTCTGGGCCCTCAGTGACGTCCACGGCATGGCCGGGGAGGTTCGACGATTGCTCCGGGCCGCCGGGCTCGTCGATGCGCGCGGAGACTGGTCAGGCGGTAAGGCCCTCCTGCTCGTGGTCGGGGACACGCTCGACAAGGGCCCCGACAGCGTAGGAGTCCTGGACCTCTGGCGGCGCCTGGCCAGCCAGGCACCGGAGGCCGGTGGGGCCGTCGTTCACTTGCTCGGGAACCACGAAGCCGAATTTCTGGCCGATCCGGGGCGAGAGAAGTCGCGCCTCCTGCGCGAGGAATGTGACCGGAAGGGGCTATCCCTGGCCGAGTTGACCTCGGCCGCGACACCGCGGGGCTCCTACCTGCGGGCCATGCCGCTCGCAGCCCGGATCGGGCGCTGGCTCTTCTGCCATGCGGGGTGGTACCCCGACCTCGCGTGGTCCGATTTCCGCCGGGGGACCGCGGAGGTCCTGGCTGCAGGTGATTACAGCCATCCGTGGCTCATCGCGAGCGGATCCATCCTCATGGCCAAGGACTGGTGGAGACTGGCTTCCGGACGAGCGACGCTCCTCGATCGGCTCTCGCGACATGGCTTCGAGGGAGTCGTTCAGGGCCATCAGCCAGCGGCCTTCGGGATCCGGGGGCGGATCGGCACGGTCGAGGGGGGACGCCTCGTGAAGCTCGACACGGGCATGGCCCCGTCGGCCGGCTCGCACGCCGGTGAACTCCTGATGATTCCCGCGCCCGCTCGCCTGGCGGAACGGGGCGTGCCCGAGATGCGGGTCCTCGAACCGTCGGGTGCCTGGCGGATCCTGCGTCCCGAGCCCGTTCGCGATCTCTGACAGATCTTGAACAAGGCTTGATCTTGCGATAACGATAAAGATCTCGGCCGTCCGTCATCCGGAGAGTTCTCGCTTGACCAAGCCTCGAAATCGAATCCTGGCCCTGGGTTTCCTGGCCAGCCTGGCCGTGGCCGGTTGCGGCGTGGCCGTGCCCCGCGCCACGATTCCGGTTGCATCCGTCTTGAGCAGCCAGTCCGGACCGGAGATCGGACGGGAGCTCGAGGTCCGCGTGGAGCTCACCCCCGGAGGGTACCGGAAGCTGGCAGCTCTCGGCGGCTGGTCGGAGGCGAAATCGCGCGAGGACTGCTATTTCGATGCGTTCGATGGCCGTGGATGGGCGTGGCGTCCGATTCCGGACCCCTGGAAGCTGCGGATCAAGCGCAAGACGAAGGGCCTCGAACTCCAGCTCCGCCATGCCCTCGCCCGGGAGGCGGCTCCACAGGGGGACCTTCCCCTCGCGGCCACGCTCTGGGAACTCTGGGAAGACGCTCCGGCCGATTCTCCGGTCGCTCGTCTCTGGAACCCGGCGATCGCCCTCCTGAGCGTCTCGCGCTCGGGACAGCTTCCCGTGGCCGGCGCTTGTCTCTCCGTTCACGATGCCTGGCTGCAGCAGGCCTGGGTCGGGTCCTCCGCCCTGCAGAGAGCCCTGAGAGACCACCGGGGCGTGCTCCTGCCTACTCACACGGCTCTCAAGCTCAGGCAGGAGCGTGAGGTGACCCTGGAAGGCGGCGAGACCTGCACGCTCGTGATCGGTCGGAGCACCTCGGTCGATGCCCGCGGGGTTGCCGTCGAGCGCTTCGAGGTCGAGGCCTCGCCGGATCGTCCTGACGTCGATCCGAGCGTGGCGATCCGGGCCGTCTCGTCGTGGCTCGAAGCCCGGGGCCTCCACAGCCCGGACGTGGCTCCTGCCCCCGTCGATGTCACCCTGAATGCGGCCCGGGTCTACGCGGATGTCCCTGGACTCGTCCCCGGCTCCACCGCTCGCTTCTGAATCCCGCTGTGCGTCGTGGAGAAACGATCGTCAGGGCGGGTATAGCCTGACCATCCGGTCCGGATGGAGGTGCCCTTGCTCGAGCCAATCGATGTTCTCCCGGGCCTCCGGGACCGTGTCTCCCGGATGTTCGCGGACGGGGGTCCGCTCGAGGTCGTCCAGATCGAGAGTCCGGAAGGGTTTCCGTCGCTGCGCGAGCACGTCCTGGAAGGTCTGGGGCGTCCCGAGGGCCGCGAGCTCTCCCCGATCTACTTCTACGACGCGACCGGTTCCGAGCTGTACGAGGTCATCACGGGCCTCGACGAGTACTACCCCACCCGCCACGAGGCGGCCCTGCTGCAGCGGATCGCCCCCGATCTCGAGCGCCTCGAGGGAGTCCGGCAGCTCGTGGAGCTGGGCAGCGGATCCTCCACCAAGACGCGCATCGTGCTCGAGGCCCTGGGGGCCGGTCGCACCGATCTGACGTATGTGCCGATCGACGTCAGCCGCGAGATGCTCGCGGAATCCGCCCGGATGCTGGTCGCCGACCACCCCGGCTTGCAGGTGATCGGGCTCGCCGGACGCTACGAACCGGCCCTCGATGCGCTGACGCCTGCCGCTGGCCGGATGTTCATGTTTCTGGGGGGGACCATTGGCAACTTCACCCCCGAGATCCAGGAAGCGTTTTTCTCGCACCTGGCCGGGGCGATGGAGCCCGGAAACCTGTTCCTGCTGGGCTTCGACCGTCGCCCCCACCCCGGCAAGGCGCGCGAGGTCATCGAACGGGCCTATGACGACCCCCACGGGGTGACGGCCGCCTTCAACCTCAACCTGCTCTCGCGCCTGAACCGGGAACTCGGCACGGATTTCGATCCTGGCGGCTGGCAGCACCTGGCCCGCTACGACGACGCCCTCGACCGGATCGAGATGCACCTCGAGTGCCGGCGGGACCAGGAGGTCCACGTGCCGGGCGAATCCTCTCCCCTGCGGTTCCGGCGCGGGGAATCGATCCTCACCGAGATCTCGCGCAAGTTCGATCCGGACGAACTCGCCGCCTGGTTCGGCGAGCGGGGATTCCGGACCGTCGCGAACTGGACGGACGAGCCAGGTTACGTCGGGTTGCTCCTGCTCGAGCGCTCGACGCAGCGGAACGATGCCGCCATGTAGGGGTAGTACCAGTAGAACCAGTTCCGGAACGAGTGCCGCAGCAGCAGGCGGTCCGTGAACCAGGACGCCCCTTTCAGGACGACGTGCTCGCCGTCGAAGAAGTCGGCCGAGTAACCCGGATAATGCGGGTCCGCCGCGAAGCCTTCAAACGGGGCGAAGGGGCTGCTGGTCCACTCCCAGCCGTTCTCCGCGAGGTCATGCACCCCGTGCGGGCTCGCGCCTTCAGGATGAGACCCCACGCGCGTCGCCGAGGTCCGCAGGAAATCCACGTTGCCGTATCCGGGAGGGACCGTTCCCCTTTGAAGCGGGCCCGTCTGGCCGTCGCCGGAAGCGGCCCGGTGCCATTCGGCCTCGGTGGGCAGGTCGAGCCCCCGGTAGCGCGCGTAGGCGCGCGCCTCGGCCCACGTCACGACCGCGGGCCAGCTGTCGGGCAAAGGGCGAATCGTGAAGGTGTCCCGGTAGAGCCAGGACGATCCATCCGGGATCCAGCCGACGGGATGCGCGTGACCCCGTTCCCGGATGATGGCGATGCTTCGTTCGTCCCAGAAACCCGCGTGCGCATAGCCGCCGTCCTCGATGAAGGCCCGGAACTGAGCGTTCGTGACGTTGAAGGCGTCGATCCGGAAGGCCGGCACCTCGATCTCGTGGCACGGTCTCTCGTTGTCCCAGCTGAACGGATATTCGCCCGGCCGGGCGCCCACGCGTGCGATTCCTGCCGGGATATCGACCATGTGAGGAGGGGGGGCTTCCGAGGTGTCCGGTTCGAGCACACCGGCGATGGGCGTCTTGCGGTCGGGTGGGAGCTGCTGCACGAGGTACAAGAGGGTCTCGTGGTGCATGGCCTCGTGCTCGAGCAGGATGTGCAGCACGTGGCCATCCTGCAGGGGGACGGGCAGGTCCTGCATGGTGGTGGCCCGCTCCAGCAGGTCGCTCAGACGCGCTTCGACCTCCCGGGAATAGGCCTGCACCTCGCCCCGTGAGGGCCAGGCCTCGTATTCCGGGGTTCCCTGCACGGTGGCCGGGTCGATGCCCCGGGCAAAGAGGTCGTCGAAGGCGAGGTGAAAGGACGGCTGACCCAGCACGTGGCGAAAGCAGGTGTTCCAGTTGAAAGCGTCGAGGTGCCCCTCGTAGAACAGGAACGGGTGCCTGAGCGGGATCGGGCGATCCAGGAATGCTGCTTCGTGGACACAGGCGAATATGGCCCGCGAACGTGAACGAAGCCGGCGAAACTCCGCGAGGAGCGTCGCCGGCGTTAAATGGCTCGCCAGACCTTCGGTCGTTCGACGCAACTGCGACGATTGACCCTAGGCCAAGGGTACCATGGGGATGGGCCGAAAATCAGGGTTATCTTTATTTTTATCGTTCCATTTTTGCGCGTCAATGTTACGCTGCCGGATGCCATCCGGGGTGCTGAGCCCAGCTGCAATTTGCGGCATCTGGAGCTGCGATGATTGACCTTGGGCCAGGGGCACCATGGGGATGGGCCGAAAATCAGGGTTGTCTTTATTTTTATCGTTCCACTTTTGCGCGTCAATGTTACGTTGCTGGATGCCATCCGGGGTGCTGAGGCCCGCAGCAACTTCTTGCTGCTGTTTTGGCGCCGCTGCGGGACGACTTGGTGGCATACTTCCACTGATGCTGTTCATGTGGCCTCCTGTATTGAACCCTCTATCATGACATGTGTACTTCATTGTTAATGAGCTGTCAAGAGCGATCTTCCGCACGCACGCCTCTCGCGTCGCGCAGATTCAGGACGCGAGACGTTCGAGGCCCCCTGGATCTACCAGTCTCAGGCCGTGACGAGGCCGAGGTGCCGGTCGATGAGGGCGTTGGCCGCCTCGGGATGCGCCTTGCACTCGAGCAGCGCCCGCATGATGAGCGGGGCCACGATCGTCGCGTCGGATTCGATCACGAACATCGGGGTGTCTTCCGTGAGCTTGTCCCAGGTGATCTTCTCGTTGGGCGTCGCCCCCGAGTAAGAACCGTAGGACGTCGTCGAATCGCTGATCTGGCAGAAGTAGGCCCAGGGCTTCACGCCTTCCTGCAGGTCGTACTTGATGGACGGTACGACGCAGATGGGGAAGTCCCCCGCGATGCCGCCGCCGATCTGGAAGAATCCGACGCCCTCTCCCTCGGAAAGCTCCTGGTACCGGTCATAGAAATCGGCCATGTACTCGATGCCTGACTTCACGATGCTCGCCTGGCACTCTCCGGTCTTCACGTAGGAGGCGAAGATGTTCCCGAAGGTCGAGTCCTCGGCACCCGGCACGACGATGGGGAGGTTGGCGCGAGCCGCGGCCAGCAGCCAGCAGTCTTCGGGATTGCCCTCGTAAGCCGTCTCGGGAATGGCCTGGATCGTCTCGTAGAAGTACTGGTGCCAGAAGCGGCGATCGCCCTTGCCGGAGGCCTCCTGCCACATGGGGACGACGATCTTCTCGACGGCGCGGAAGGCCTCGTCCTCGGGGATGCTCGTGTCCGTCACGCGGCGCATCCGCTGCTCGAGAATCCGGGTGTCGTCCTGCTTCGTGAGGTAGCGGTAGTCGGGGAAGTCCTTGTAGCTGTGATGGGCCACCAGGCGGAACAGGGATTCCTCGAGGTTCGCCCCCGTGACCGACAGCCCGTGGATGAGGCCAGCCCGGATGGCCGGAGCCAGCGTGATCCCGAGCTGGGCCGACGACATGGCCCCCGCGACGGCCCAGAACATCTTGCCGCCCCGCTCGACGTGCCGCCAGTACGCCACCAGCGCGTCGCGGGTCGCGCGGGCGTTGAAGTTCTTGTAGTTGCCGAGGATGAACTCGAGGATGGGCAGCGCGGGTTGGGACATGGACGAACCTCCAGAATGCGTCATGGCATGTTCGGACGCGTGAGAACGGGTGTCAACGACGGCGAGGGCTCAGCCCTCGAGCCGCTTCTCGAAGATGAAGTGCGGCAGTCCCACGCTCTCGAACTCGTCGCTGGTCTGCACCCAGCCTTCGCGCCGGTAGAAGTCCCCGGCCGTCTTGCGCCCGTTGCACCAGACGAGCGCGAGGCCGCGCTCCAGTGCCGTGCGCTCGAAGACCGCGAGGATCCGGGCTCCGATGCCCTGGCTGCGGAGGCCCTCCGCGACGGCCATGCCGCGCAGCTGGTAGGCGGGTTCCGTCGTGCCCGGGCGCGGGACCACCAGGCCCGTTGCACAGCCGATGACGGTCTCGCCGTCGAGCGCGGCCAGGTGAAAGGTGGCCGGATCGTCGTCACCCGGGTAGACCGAGGCCTCGAGGGGAAAACCGCGGCGAAGGACATCGTGACGGAGCGGGAAGATGCGGTCGACGGGGACCTCGAGGATCATCAGACACGCTCCAGACCGGCGATCAGTTCGGGAAGGCCATCCAGTAAAGCCTGCTCATGGCGGGATGGCAAGAGTCCGCGTCGGGACCGGGCGCGGATCCGAGCGGCCCGGAACAGGACGTCCAGTCGGACGACCCGGCGCACGAGGCCCGTGGCCCAGGGATGGTGTTTCCTCGCGAGCATCACCGTCCCGAGGAAACCCTCGCGGACCGCACGCGTCAGCACGGCGGGGTCCGAGCGAGTCGCGACGCCCTCGTGATGCCGGACGTGCACGGCCGGCAGGCAGGCGAGGCGCCAGCCCGACCGTCGGAGTCGCCAGGACAGATCCAGATCCTCGTTGAAGAAGAAGAAATCCTCGTCCAGCCAGTCGACGGCCTCGAGGGCCGCGCGACGCAGGAGCAGACAGGTGCCGGGCAGCCACGACATGGGGACCGGGCGACCGATCCGGCGCTGCCTGGCCGCGAGGCGGGGCCCCTGCACCCGGCCGTCGGGCCAGTGCATGAGTGGAGTGACCGCCCCCAGACCGGATTCCCGGTCCAGGTGAGCGACCATCGCCTCCAGGCTGCCGGGCAGGAGGGTGACATCGGAGTTCAACAGCAGGACGTGGCGGCTCGAGGCCGATCGTCCGCCCTGGTTGCAGGCTCGCGCGAACCCGACGTTCTCGGAGTTGACGAGGACCTCGACGTCAGGAAACGCCGTCCGAACCCGTTCCACGCTCCCGTCGGTCGAGGCGTTGTCCACCACGACGACCCGCAAGGTGAGATTCGGTGCGGCTGCCCCGAGGGCTCCCAGCGTGGCGTCGAGGACCGAAGCCCCGTTCAGGTTCGGAATGACGACGAGCACGTCCGGGACGCCGGACGGATTCACCATATGCGGATCCTGCCGGCGACGGGCTGGTAGAGGCGATCGCCCGGCTTCAGGCCGAAGGTCCGGTGGAAGGCATCCAGGTTCGTCACGACCCCGTTGGTGCGGTACTCGTCCGGCGAGTGGGGGTCGGACAGCAGCTGTTCCTTGAGCGCCTGGGGACGGGTGAGCGAACGCCAGGAGCGCGCATACGACAGGAAGAACCGCTGATCGCCCGTCAGCCCCTCCAAGGTGGTGGCGGGGTGCTTGCCCTGGGCCAGGTGGAAGCCCTCGAAGGCCATCGTCACCCCGGCCAGATCCGCGATGTTCTCGCCGAGCGTCAGCTGGCCATTGACGTGAAGGCCCGGAAGGGGGGTGTAGGCCCCGTACTGCTTCACGAGGCGAGCGGCGCGAGCCTCGAAGTTCCGGGCATCCTCGGGAGTCCACCAGTCGCGCAGACTGCCGTCGGCATCGTAGTGGCGCCCCGAGTCGTCGAAGCCGTGGCTGATCTCGTGTCCGATGATCGCCCCGATCGCGCCGAAGTTACGGGCGTCCTCGGCAGCGGGGTCGAAGAAGGGGTCCTGCAGGATGGCTGCCGGGAACACGATCTCGTTGGCGACCGGGTTGTAGTAGGCGTTGACCATCTGGGGAGGCATCTCCCAGCGGGTGCGGTCCACCGGCTGACCCACGTCCCGGATGTCCCGGTCGAAGTGGTAGCGACTCACGCGGAGCAGGTTGCCCACCCCGTCATCCCGGCGGATGACGAGACCGTCATGACCCCGCCAGCGATCGGGGTAGCCGATCTTGACGGTGAGCCGGTCGAGCTTCCGGAGGGCGGCCTGGCGCGTGGTCGGGCTCATCCAGGAGACCTGCTCGAGACGTCGCCGGTAGGCCACGAGCAGGTGGTCGACCAGGCGGCGCGCGCTGCGCTTGGCGCTCTGCGGGAAGTGGCGGGCAACGTACCGGATGCCGATGGCCTCGCCGAGCGCGTCGCTGGTCGTCCGGAGGGCCGTCCGCCAGCGCGGGGGAGCAGAGGGCATCCCGCGCACTTGCTCGCGATGGAAGTGCTGGTACGCCGCGCGGAAGCCGGCACCCAGGTGCATGGCATGGGCGTCGAGGATCCGCAGGCGCAGGTAGGCCTGCCACGAGGAGAGGGGGGTGTCCTTCACGAGGCCGGCGATCGCCTGCACGTAGGTCGGCTGGGCCACGATGCAGCCGGCGTCCGGAGGTAGGCCCGCAGCCCGGGCGAAGGCCTCGAAGTCGAGGGGGGCGTAGCCACCGGACCATCCGGCCCGGGTGAGCGGGTTGTAGGCCTTGAGATCGTCCCGGCACTCGACCTGGGACCACTGGACCCGGGCGATCGCCGTCTCGAGGTCCAGGGTCGCGCGGGCATCGCCGGCCGGGTCGGCCGAGCCGGAGAGACGCGCGAGCGTCGTCAGGTAGGCGAGGTATCCCTCGCGTAACTTGCGGTCCTCGGGGCCGTCGTTCAGGTAGTAGTCGCGGTCCGGCAGGCCGATGCCATCCTGGTAGAGGTGCGCCGCATAGACGGTCGGCTTTTTCTCGTCCGGCGCCACGTACAGGGCAACCGGGGTCCGTGCGCCGGCTTTCGAGAACTCGAGGAAGAGGGGAGCAAGGTCGGCCGGGTCGGCCAGCTCAGAGGCCCGGTCGAGCAGGGGCCGCAAGGCCTCGAGTCCCGATTGATCGAGCGAGGCCGTGTCGAGCAGCGAGGCATAGAGGTCGCCCAGGATCTGGTCCTCGAAGGAGCGGCCCGGATGCTTCATGGCCTCGGTGAGCAGCTCGCGAACGCGAACTTCCGAGCGCTGGGCCATGCGGTCGAACACCCCGTACGACACCCGGTCACCCGGGATCGGAGTGGTCCTGAGCCAGGTGCCGTTGGCGTGGCGGTACAGATCGTCCTGGGGTCGGACGCGGCGGTCACCCCCCTCGAGGAGCGGATGCGAGGCCTGGTCATGCGAGGCGTGAGCCGCGGTCGGTCGCGCGTCGGCAAGCGTGCCCGGAGTGAGGGAGAGTGCGAGCAGCAGCGGGATGGCGAGGCGAGTCTTCACGCGCGGCACCTACCGGACCAGCTGACGCATGAGGCGCGAGATGGCGCTGTCGGCGCCGATCGCCGTGGCGTGGCGCTCGGCCCCGTCGGCGACCCAGGCCTTGAACTGCTTGCGCCAGCCGGGAGTGGCGGCCCGGACGGCGGTCGAGTGGCGCTTCATGCCCGCCGTGACGACGTCGTCGACACGGTCGACGATGAACTTGTCGAGCTGCTTGAGGCTACCGTTGTGACGCTTCAGGCCAGCGTTGTAGATCCGGTCGACCGACCTGCGGCGGGCGGGGTCGAGCAGGAGCATGCCGAGTTCGTGACGCTTTTCTCCGAGGAACACCTGGGTGTCGATCAGGTTGTTACCGGCCTTGATGGCGGTCTTGAGCCCGAGGTCGTGGGCGTTCTTGCCGACCTGCATGCCCTTGCGGAGCGTGAAGAGGCCGGCATCCAGCGTCTGAGACGCACCACGGGCGATCTCGCGCGACCGGGACTTCTGGAACTGACCGAGAGAGGTCTCGAGGCGATCGACCGCCCGCAGATGGCGCGCGACACCATCCCGGGCGAGCTGGCGCGCCGGGGTGGCGATGTCGTCGCCGATGCCCCGCATCAGGGCCTGCATGGCCTTCGCACCGTCCGCCGTGAGGCGAGGCACGGCCCGAGCAGCCTGTCCCGAGATCTGTTTCACGATCGCCATGGAGCACCCTCCGGGGTTGAACGTCACACCACGAGGATGTTTTGGCCGCGGGCGGATCGCGGGTTGCGTGTGCGAGATTATGTCTGGTCAAAGCTATGGCAAAGAATCGATGAAGCTTCGCCGTCACACGTGCCGCAGACGCTCCAGGGCGCGGGCCTGGTAGCGCTCGACCCAGGGCCACAGGCCCGGGAAGGCTCCCAGCACGCGGTCGAAGGTCCGGATCGCCAGCTTGCGAAGACCCCCGACGTTCCAGGCCTCACGCGCGGCCTGCTCCCCGGCCCGGAACACGCCCCTGGCGTCCACGGTCCCGGCGATCTTCACGCCGCGCATGAGATCGCCGGGCATCACGGCCCGGCTGGCCAGGCGCTTGCTCTCCGGGACGACCTCGAGGCCGATCTGTTTCAGGGCCTCGTGCACGCTCCGGGAGCATGAAAGCCGGGACGCGGCGTCATCCATCCGCGAGACGAGGGCATAATCGCGTCCCTGCAGGCGTCGTGCGACCTGGCGGAGCTGGTCGAGCTGCCCGGCGGTCAGGGGCTTCTCGAGCTTGCCGATGGCGAAGGCGTCACTCTGCAGACGGCGTTCGGCCTTGGCGAGGACGGACGGCAGGTCCGAGATCGTCGCCCCTTCGAGGCTCATGGTATCGAGCATGAGGCCATCGCCCAGGGCGAGGCTCACGTGGGTCCACTCTCCCAGCCACTTGCCGAGGGGGGTGTCGGCCGGTCCGTGCCAGAAGACGAGATCGCCGGGCTTTGCATGCTGCTCGAGCGCCCGGAGGCGTTCCTCGAAAAGGGGGGACTGCTTGCGGACGAAGGCCACTTCCGGGTTGGACGGCGACGCGATCCAGCGGTCGAGGGCCTCGACCTCGGACGGGGCCACCCGGCCAGCCTTGCGGAGGCCATCCAGGAAGCTCCGTTCCCGGGGCTCGAGTTTGCCGTCCAGCATCGCTGCCGTTTGAAGCCGGCGAAGCTGTAGGCGGGTCACGTCGGACGGACCGGTGGGGAGGACATTCTGCATGTGGCGCACGGGGCTCAAGTGCATGGTCCTCCGGATCGGGTGCTCTTCCACCGGAGTTGTCGTTGCAGGGTCAGGGCGGCGTGCGTGCCAGATGTTAAGGTGCCGTCAAAATGATGCGAAATTCATCCGGACCGGCCGGAGGATTGGAGGCGTCGCCGCGAGGGTACGTCTCCGGCATGAGGACCCCGTGGACATCCAGGAACAGCCGTTGATCGACCAGGCTCCGCAAGCCGAACTTTTCGAGAATCCCGTGCTCGTGGGGACATGGCTGCAGCTCGTGCGGACGTTCACGCGGATCCACGGGCGCCTGGAACAGGTACTGGCACGACACGCCCTGACCCCCCCTCAGTTCGACGTGCTCGCCACGCTGCATCTGGAGGAGGGCATCACCCAGCAGGAACTGGCTCGACGTTTACTCGTCACGAAAGGCAACGTTTGCGGTCTCCTGGACCGCATGGAAGGGGCCGGACTCATCGAGAGACGCCCCGATGCCATCGATCGGCGGATCAACCGCATCCATCTGCGATCGGAAGGTCGCGAACGCTTCCGGAAAACGGTTCCCGACCATGATGCGGTCCTCGCGGGGGCCCTGGCGCCCCTGTGCGATGGCGATCGCCTCGCGATACGTGCGTTGTTGAGCCAGATCGAACGGGCCACGGCCGAACTGGCTCCCCCTTGACGGGGTCTCGCAAAAGGTTTAAGTGTAAACCATCTGTTCCTGCTCTTTCCAGAATGGAGTTCCATCGTGAAGCACGTCGCTGCAATCTCCCTGGCCGCGTTCGCCCTGTTCCTGCCGACGGCGTCGTTCGCCTCGACCTGGGAACTCGATCCCAACCACTCCGCAGCCCATTTCAGCATCAAGCACATGATGGTCGCCAAGGTGCGCGGCGAGTTCAGCAAGCTTTCCGGGGCGCTTTCGCTCGACGACAAGGACCCCACGAAGTCATCCGTCGAGGCGACCATCGACGTCTCGAGCGTCGACACGGGTAACGAACGCCGTGACGGGCACCTCAAGAGCCCGGACTTCTTCGACGTCGAGAAGTTTCCCTCGATGACCTTCAAGTCCCGCAAGGTCGTCCGGGCACCGGGCGGGTTCAAGGTGACGGGAGATCTCTCCCTTCACGGGGTGACGAAGGAAGTCGTCCTCGATCTCGAGGGGGACACGACCGTCGCGAAGGATCCCTGGGGCAATGCCAAGATCGGGGGGACCGCGACGACCCACATCAACCGCAAGGACTTCGGCCTGACCTGGAACAAGGCCCTCGAGTCGGGGGGCGTGCTCGTGGGTGAGGATGTCGCCATCACCATCGACATGGAGTTCGTGCAGAAGGCCGCCCACTAGGTCGGCTGACCAGGGATGGACCCGGGGTTCGAACGGTCGAACCCCGGGGCTTTTCATGCGATCGGTCGTGGACGGGACCTCGTCATGAGATGCGGACCATTGGTCAAGGACAGCATAAGGACGGGTCAAGCTTGCACGTTCGACCGGACAAGATCTCGTGCATCAGCTGCCATACATGACGTATGTCACTCAACCGCTTGTCCGTCCTGATCGTGCTCGTGCTGCTGGCCTGCGGGGGGCCGGCCGCGTCTCCCCCGGGGCTTCCGGAGGCTCAGGCCCCCGCCCGCTCGGCGGCTCGCCAGAGTCTCGACCGGCTGATGGCGGAATGTCTCGCCGTCGCGAACCGGGGCTCCACCCCGGCGGCCGTGGAAGCCCAGGTCCGGAGCGCGTATGCGCGCTGGGTGACCCGTGAGCAGGGCTCCGCCCAGTTTCATGCGCAGGCTCAGGCACTGCCCGACGGGCGCATCCAGCTCCAGCTGCAGGCGCAGGGCGTCGAGGAGGATCACGGCGTCCAGGCCCAGCGGCAGGTGGTGCTCGACCGGCGCCCCTGAAGCCTTTGTCTCTGCCGGCTGCGGGCCCTGGTTTCAGCGCTCGTTGAAGCCCTTGCCGGCGCGGATGAGGGGTACGCACTTCTCGACTCGGTTCCGGCGGGTCTCGGTCTTGCTCGCGCTCCCGATGTGCAGGACGTGACTCCGGCGGCGACCCGGGGTCAGGGCCAGGAACAGGTCCTGCAGGTCGGGGTCGCCATCCAGACGCTCGGCCAGTTCTTCCGGCATCGCCTCGGGTTCGGGCGGCGCCTCGTGGCGGATGCCCGCTCGTTCCCGGGCGATCGCCTCGTCGATGAGCCGGGCGATCGCCGCCCGGTTCCGCTCGAGGTCTGCCAGCGATCGGAACGGGATCCGTCGCGGCACCCGGGTATTCGGCCCGATCTTCTCGAGGAGTCCCTCCGGATCGCTCATGCCCAGGCCCTCGACGAAGGTGATCGCACAGCTGTCGCGGAACGAGGCCAGCATGACGACGTTCTTGCCGCCGAGCGTGTAGCAGGGCGAGCCCCATTTCATCTCTTCGACAAGGTCTGTCGCCGAGAGCATCCCTCGGAGCGCGAGCAGTACGTCCGTCCAGAGGTGGACCTTGCAGGTGGGCAGCCGGTAATGGTCGCAGCGGCCGCAGCCGTCCTGCAGGTAGGCATCGACGCTGATGGTGTTCATGGCGATCGTTCTCCGCTTCCACCGAGGATCCAACCACGGATACCTTCGCTTTCCAATCCCCGGGCAGGCGGTCCCAGGCCGAAGGGTCGTTTGAAGGTCTGGCCGAGGGGTATCTGTGCAACGGTTCCGGATGATGAAAGAAAGGCCCCTGTCGTGTCGAGATCGGTGTCGTGGTTCGCCCTCGTGATGGCTGTCCACCTCCTGGCGCCCGGGACTGCCCTCGCGCAGATGCGGAAGACGCCGGCTGCGCCCCCGCCGCCCCCGCCGGCCGTCACACGTGCTCCCGCACCTGCACTTCCTCCCGGGGGCTCAACCCAGGACATGCCGGGTTATTCGAGGGAGGCGTACGGCCTCGACGAATCGCGCGGGTTCTCGCTCCGGATGTTCGTCGGACCGGCCTTCGAGCTGGGGCGGGGCCGGGACTGGAAGGTCCGGCGCAGCGGATCGGTCATCAACCCCACCAATGCCCCGACCGGGGCGTCGTTCACCGCCCTCGCGTCGACTTCGTCCACGGTGGAGACGGCCTCGACCGGCGATGGCCTCGGGGTCATGTACGGACTGGACGGGAACTGGTGGGTGTCCGACCGGTTCGCCCTGACGGGCAGCCTGTTCGGCTCGTTCCTCGGCTCGGGTGCGACGGCGAACGTGCTGGCTCCGAGCTCATTTCCGGCCAACCGCGTCGAGGGGGGCAACACCGTCACCCTCGACGACGACACCACCGTGACATCGGGACTGGGGGCGACGTACACGGCCTCGGTCAATCCCACCCCGGCCGGGGGTGGGCCCGGCAGCATGGCCTACGGGGGATGGGCCGGCCTGCCGGGAGGGGGTGGCACCGTCCAACTGCGCACGGGCAGCGATGCCGGTGCCAATCCTGACACCTATGAATCGCAGGGGGGCGTCGCGTACTTGGCCGGGCGGTCGACCTGGCTGAACGAGTTCGGGCTGGCGGGCACTTACCGGGTCGCGGAGTCACCGGTCGGTTCCGTGAGCTTTTTCGGGGGCTTCACGGTTCCGGTGGCCCAGGTGGGGACGACCTTCCAGGCCCGAACGGTCGGCGCCCAGGGCCAGGGCAAGGTCGCGACCGAGACCCAGAAGGTCGATCAGGGTGGGGGGACGACCTACACCCAGCGGACCGAATACGAACTCGACGAGAGCATCCGCCAGGACGCGACCCTGCTCGCAGCGGGGCCCATGATCGGCCTGGATGCTGCCTGCAGGCCCACGTCTACGATGCGGGTCTACGCCCGGGTGGGCTATGCGCCGATCCTGGTCGGTTCGCTCACGACGAGCAGCGTCGTGACCCTCAAGAACCGGCGCAGCGTCGTGATCGAGAACGTCCAGGGGACCCCTGCGGGCATCGCCGAGGGAACCCGGACCCAGGAAACGCAGACCACCACCCCCAACCGGGCCCTGGCGACGGTCAGTGGCAGCGAGACGCTCGGGGTGCTGGGCGCCTCGCTCCAGCTGGGGGCCCTGAGCGGGTTCGTGGAAGGGGTGGCGCGCGGGTATTCCCCGACACTGGGCCTCTCGCTGATCTATGGCCTCAACATGGGGGCCGAGCTGCGTTTCTAGAACGTGGCCCGGCACCTGACGCGGTGATCTCGCCCGCTCGCTTCCGCGACCGGACCGGTCCCTCGCTGGCCTCGTGAAGCCGGGGTCTCGTGGTCGGTCGGGGTTTCCCTGTCCATGTGGGATCAGGTTCTCGGACCTTCCAGGCGGCGACGAACTTGCTCGACAGCGTCGTAAATGCCGATCAAGGTCACGGTATCACCCAGCTGGAGCACGGTTCTTCCATCCGGTATGAATACCTCTCCGCTGCGCTTGATCAGCGCCAGCAGGCAATTCCCGGGTAACTGGAGGTCCTGAACGGATATGTTCACCACGCCACTCTGCATCACGCGTACTTCCGTCACGTGGACCTTGCGATCGGCGTGCAGCCGCTGCTGGAGGACGACCGGTATCCAGTCTCGCCTGTTCAGGAGCTCGAGGAGCGGCTGCAGGTGAGGGGGGTGTTTGCGACGGGCTGGCTTCAGGATCCAGATGGTCTGCCCGATCGTGATGCCCCGGATTCTCACCTCGGCAAGAAGGCCTGCACCGAGTTCGGCACCGATCGAGGACCGGTAGACGAATCCCGCCCCAAGTCCCGCGAGCACGGAGTGCTTGATCGCTTCCGTGCTACCCACCTCGAAGCGGCACGTCAGGCGTTCCGGATGGAAGCCTCTCGTCGCGAGCACGTTTCCGTGCAACTGACGGATGGACGTGTCCCGCGGGCGAAGAATGAAGGGTTCCTCGACCAGACTTGAGACATCGATCTCGTCAAGCGAGGCCCACCTGTGATCCTTGGGAACGATGATGACCAGTTCTTCCTCGATCAGCGGGATCTTCTCCAGTCCGGGCAACTCCCCGGGCGCCGGGTCCTCGTCCATCACGACCAGGTCCAGTTCGCCGTTGCTGAGGCCCTGAACCAGTGCCGATCGCTCCGCAACCCTGAGGCTCACCTTCACGTTCGGAAACGCCTGCGAATACGCATCCAGGGCATAGGGCAGCAGGTATATCCCCGGGGTGCTGGTGGCACCCAGATTCAGCAGCCCTTGCGCCTTTCCCTTGAACGGGGCGAGTTCGCTCTCGATCTCTCGGATGTTGCCCATGACTCTCACCGCGAGTGGCTTCAGGGCTTCTCCTGCGGGGCTCAGCACGAGGTGACGCCCACGCCGCTCGAACAGGGATACACCGAGTCGGTTCTCCAGTTCCCGCATCTGCTGGCTGACGGCTGACTGGGTGAGATGGATGAGGTGAGCCGCCCGGGTGAAGCTCGAGACGTCGGCCACGATCGTGAACGTTCGAAGATGATCCAGATTCAAGTCACGGGCCCCAGCAAGCTCAGCCATCCTCACTCGATACGTGCCACGAGCCTCACCGGCCGGTCGACACGACGTCGGTTATGTATCGCTTATACCGGGATAATCCATAAGATTCAATCGCGGATTTCATTAATTTATATCGCTTTATCTTATGGATGGCCTGCGTTATACAGGGCTCCAGTGGGGTCGCGTCTCGAACCCGGAGGAGGAACGTCTGATGGGTCAGCCTACCAACGATATACTCAAGGTCGCGCTTGTCTCGGTTCATGCCGACCCCCTGCTGCCGATCGGGTCGGAAGAGGCAGGTGGCCAGAATGTTTACGTGCGCGAACTCGCCAGGGCACTTGCCAGGCGGGGCCACATGGTCGACGTGTTCACCAGGAACCGATCGGGCGGTGAGATCGAGATCAAGTCTGCCTCGGGTTTCCGCGTTTTCAGGCTTCCCGCGGGTCCGACGGGATTCATCCCGAGGTCAGGTTTGTTTCCCCATCTTCCCGGATTCGTGCACGCCTTCGAGCAGGTCGTCAGGATGGAGGACGTTCACCATGACGTCATTCACTCGAATTACTGGCTGTCCGGCTGGGTTGGCCGCACCATCTCGAAAAAATGGATGATTCCCCAGGCTCACACAAGCCATTCACTCGGGAAGGTCAAGTACTCGGCAGGGGTTGCTGATGGGACCGAAATGGACACGAGGTTCAAGGTCGAGACGGATCTGATCCGGAACGCCGCCATCGTTGCAACATCCCCGCAGGAGTACGCCGCCATGAGCGAGTACTATGAATCTCCGGGCAATTTCCGGATCATTCCCTGCGGAGTCGACGATTCCGTCTTTTATCCGAGAAAAACGTCGCGGATTCGCCGGGAATTTGGCGTTCGGGACGGAGAGTCGCTGCTTGTTTACGCCGGCAGGTTCAACCCCGGGAAGGGTATAGACGTGCTTGTCCGGGCCTTTGCCAGGATGTGCGAGCGGCTTCCGGCAAAGCTCGTCATTGTCGGGGGTTACGACCGGGAAACCGGGGATCACGTCGAATACCTGAAGATTGTCGGGCTGGTCGGGGAACTTGGTCTGGGCGACAGGGTCATTTTCCCCGGTAAGCTGGATGCTGCGTCACTTTCCGAGTTCTATTCCGCTGCAGATGCGTGCGTTGTGCCAAGTCACTACGAATCCTTCGGACTCGTTGCACTGGAGAGCATGGCATGCGGTACTCCCGTCGTAGCAAGCGACGTGGGTGGACTTGCCTGCACGGTCATCAACGGAAGCACCGGGATGAGGGTTTCTGCCGGAGATGTGGAGGCTTTTGCCGATTCAATGGCGCATATGTGCACTGATTCCAGGATGAGATCGGAAATGGGTATCAATTGCGCTAAAATGGTCGCGGATGGGTTCACTTGGTCGGTGGTTGCCGGAAGAGTCGAGGATTATTACCGTAAAATCATCAAAAACGGCACTATTTTCAGAGATCTGGTGAAAAATTGAACCTGCTGGCGACGGATCTCGATGGAACCCTGATCGGTGATCACGATGCACTCCAGGACTTCGTGGAGTGCATGGCTCCCGCGAGGGACCGCATCCTGATCGCTTACGTGACGGGCAGGAGCCTCAGGTCTGTCCTGTCCGTGATCGAAAATACCGCAGCACCCGTTCCGGATTTCATCCTGCCCGGTCTCGGTTCCGATATCTACCGAGCTCCCAGCTGGGACAGCGATTGGACGTGGCATGACCACCTTTCCCGTGACTGGGACAGGGAGAGGGTCGTCTCGATTGCTCGTCAGTACGGATCACTCGTCCCACAGCCGCTGGAAAATCAGGCCATTCACAAGGTCAGCTTCCACGTTCGACCGCCAGGTTGCGGCCGGGTCGTGGAAGACATCCGGGATAGGTTCATGCTGGAGTCCGTTCCTGCAAAGGTTGTTTACAGTTCGGGCAGGGACGTCGATCTGATACCCCTGCGAGGTGGCAAGGGGGAGGCCGTGCGTCATCTCGTCCGTCACCTGGGCCTGACAATGGACAGGGTCCTGACGGTCGGCGATTCCGGAAACGATGAGGACATGCTCCGGCTGGGGTGCCATGCTGCGGTCGTGGCCAATGCTCAGGCTGAACTTCACGGGAACATCCCCGGGCACGTTTACCGGGCACGCTCTTCCCACGCGGCGGGAATCCTCGAGGCCCTCCATCACGTCGGGTGGCTTGGCGAACCGTGATCGGGCTGCACGGGACGTGAGGTCAGACCGTAACGTGGCAAATAAAGAGAGAGGGTGGTAACTGCACCACCCTCTCTCTTTGAAGCTCCGCGTGCTGGACTCGAACCAGCGACCTAGTGATTAACAGTCACCCGCTCTACCGACTGAGCTAACGCGGAATACCGTCGAACGTGTCGACATTAACCTTGTACCAAGGGGCCAGGAGGTTGTCAAGCAACCCGCGAAAACGGCTCGTGACGCCCGTTCCGCTTGCCATGATACAATCGGGTTCGTCCCCCTTTCCCGTGGAAGTCGCATGCCCGGAACTGCCGCTCTCCAGCGCGCTCGTCTGCAAGCGCGTTACCGTCGCCGCCGCCAGACGGTGCTCATCTCGTTCTGTCTTCTCATGGGCTTTGCCGGAGCCAGCTTCGGTCTCGCCTCACGCGACTGGTTCTCCGGCGCTCCCCGGCTTCCCTGGTTCTCGATGGACCTGGGGTTCCACAACCTGCTCATCGTCGGCATCGACGACAGCTACGACCCCAGGGGCCACCGGGTCGAGACCGATCGCGCCCGGACCGACACCATCCTCCTCGTCCGCCTGCGTCCCGAAGACAGACGGGCCTTCGTCCTGTCCATCCCCCGCGACACCCAGGTGCTCGTGCCGGGCTACGGGACGGAGAAGATCAACGCCGCCCACGCCCTCGGGGGGCTGGAGCGCACCACCGAGGTCGTCGAGAGTCTCACGGGTGTGGACGTCGAGCGCACCGTCAGCATCCGCCTGAGTCAGGCGATCCGCTTCCTCGACGACCTGGGTGGAGTGAAGGTCTACGTCGAGCATCCGATGCACTACGACGACCACACGGCCAAGCTTTCGATCCATCTGGAGCCGGGCTGGCACCAGCTCTCGGGCAAGGAAGCCGTCGGGTATGCGCGCTTCCGCCACGATGCCCTGGGGGACATCGGTCGCGTCGCTCGCCAGCAGAGCCTGATTCACGCGGTCCAGCGCAAGCTGTTCGACCCCCTGACCTGGTGGCGCCTGCCGGCCCTCGCCCGTTCCGCACGGGCCATCTTCGACACCACCATCACGGGTGACGAGATCCTCAAGCTCTCGAAGTTTGCCCATGAGCGGCCGTCCGTCAGTTACATGACGCTTCCCGGAGACTTCGGGCACGGCGGTTACTGGATTCCCAGCATCGCGCGCATCGCCTCCGTGATGGAAGGCCTCGATCGCGATCGCCCCTCGCAGCCTCCCCGCCAGGAATCTCCCGCCACCATCGAGATTCTCCACGCGCGGGGGATGGAAGCGGCAGCCACCGCCCTGGCCAGCTCACTCGGCCAGAAGGGCCTCACCGTCGTGCGGACCGCCATCCTGCCGTCCGGCATGTCGGCCACCTCGCGCGTCATCGGTCGCAACAGCAACCCGACGCTCGATCCCGTCCTCGAAGACGTCGTCCCGGATGCCACCTGGCAGCTCAGCGACGACGTCTCCCCCTACTCGGCCGATTACACCGTCGTGGTGGGTCCCGACTTCAGATGACGACGCCCCTGCTCCAGGCCCGGCGGGTGACGCGAGCCTTTCGTGCCTCCGATGGGGCCCTCGAGGTGCTCCACGCCGTCGATCTCGAGGTCCGGCGCGGCGAGTTCGTGGCCATCACCGGCCCCAGTGGCAGCGGAAAGAGCACCTTGCTGTATCTGCTCGGTGCCATGGACCGACCGGACGAGGGCGAGATCCTCATCGGCGGCCAGTCGACGTCCTCCCTGGGAGAGTCCGATCTGGCCAGCCTCCGGCAGCGCCACATCGGGTTCGTCTTCCAGTTTCACTTCCTGCTCCAGGACCTGACTGCCGTCGAGAACGTCATGACGCCCCTGTTGCTCGGTGGGATGTCTTTCCGGAAGGCCAGTGAGCAAGCCACTGGCATGCTCGAGCAGGTCGGTCTCGGTCACCGCCTGACGCATCTCCCGTCCAGGCTGTCGGGCGGGGAGCAGCAGCGCGTCGCGATTGCCCGGGCCCTCGTGCATCGCCCGGCCCTCCTGCTCGGAGACGAACCCACGGGCAACCTCGATACGCGGACCGGCGAACAGATTCACGCCCTGCTGCGGCAGGCCAACCGCGAGCACGGGCAGACGATCGTGCTCGTCACCCACAACCCGGCGCTCGCGGCCCTGGCCGATCGCGTCATCTCCATCGAGGACGGTCGCGTGCATGGTGTCTGAAGACCTCGACGGGCTCGGCGCCCCCCTGCTGGCCGATCCCACCCTCACGATGCGCTACGCACCCGGCCGACTCCCGATGGGGATGACCGGCAACCACCTTATCCATGCCGAGAACCGGGTGGCACTCGAGGCCCTGCTCCCCACGCACCGCGGGCGCGTGCGGCTCGTGTATGCGGACCCGCCCTACAACACCGGCCGTTCGCATGCCCACTTCGAGGACCGCAAGGACTCTTCCGAATGGCTCGAGCAGGTCGGGGGAACGCTGGTCCGGTGCTGGGATCTGCTCGAACCGGGTGGCTTCCTGGCCGTGCAGATCGACGACCGCGAGTTTGCCCGCCTGTACCTGTGGCTCGCCCACGCCCTCGGCGAGGAGCGACTCAAGACCGTCGTGGTCAAGATGGCGGAACCCACCGGGGTCAAGATGGCCCAGGTCGTCCAGCAGGGCTCGTTGCCGCGGCTCAAGGAATACCTGATCCTCGCGGGCAAGTCCGGCGTGAAGGGCCTGGTCGCCGACCGGGTTCCCAAGGGGCGCTGGGACGCCGAGTATCGCTGGGTCCTGACGCATCCGGATCCGGCTGCCGTCCCTCGTCTCCGGCAGTTGCTCTCGGAGGACGACGCCCTGCGGCACGAGGGACTGGCCGAGGTCGATGCGATCGCCCGCGGCCTGGTGCTCGAGAGCCTGCGCACCGTGTCCCTGCGCGAGCGGGGAGTGGCGCCCGACGAGGCCTGGTGCCTCCAGGAGGCCTGGCGCATCGTGCGTACGGTGGCCACCACTCCCGCGGCCCGCAAGGTGGCGGATCGCAAGCGGGACGAGGTGGGCGACGAGGCCGCATGTTTCGTCGTGCGGACCACGCAGGGACGGCACTACCTCATCCGGAACGGCTACGACCGGGCCCAGGAGCAGCCGCGGATCCGCATCCTGTTCGCCGACGACCACCTGACGGTGCATCCAGGTGATTTCTGGGACGACATCCGGACCACCGGGCTCGACAAGGAAGGGGGCGTCACCTTCCGCCAGGGCAAGAAGCCCGAGGCCCTGCTGCGCCGTGTCGTGCACATGACGACGCGTCCGGGGGACCTCGTGCTGGATCCGTACGGCGGATCTGGCACCACGGCTGCCGTGGCCCACAAGATGGGTCGGCGGTGGATCCTCGTGGAGCAGGGGGACCAGTGTCGCACGCACTGCCTGCCTCGCCTCTCGCGCGTCATCGCGGGGGACGACTCCGGGGGCATCACGGCGCGGGAACGCTGGACCGGGGGCGGAGGTTTCCACGGCTGGAGTGCCCCGCCAGAACGGGATCGACCCGTCGGGGATGGTTGACGGGGGCTTCCTGTCTGAATCTGAGATGAAAGGGGGGTAGAACCGGCTCTACCCCCCTTTCATCTTTGTCTGGTGCCCGAATCGGAACCGAGAGGGTCGCTTGCTTGACGGGACCCTCTCCATCCGGACCTTGATGGCCTGGTGCTAGTCGTTGCCGAGATCGTCATCCTTCTCGAGGGCTTCGACCGAGTCGGGGGCATTGACGGTCTGGTTGATCAACGAGAGCTTGGTCCGGACCATCTGCTCGATCTCGTTGAGAAGATCCGGATTCTCGCGCAGGAAGGTCTTGGCCCCGTCGCGGCCCTGACCGATGCGATGCTCGCCATACGAGAACCACGACCCGCTCTTGCGAACCAGTTCATGCTCGACGGCCAGGTCGAGGATGCAGCCTTCGCGGCTCGCCCCCTCACCGAAGATCAGATCGAACTCGGCCACCCGGAAGGGAGGGCTGACCTTGTTCTTGACGACCTTGGTCTTGACGCGGTTGCCGATCTCGACGCCATCCTTTTTGAGCGTCTCGACGCGACGCACCTCGATGCGGACGCTGCTGTAGAAGCGCAGGGCCCGACCGCCCGTCGTCACTTCGGGGTTTCCGAACATGACGCCGACCTTCTCGCGCAGCTGGTTGATGAAGATGATGATGCAGTTCGACTTGCCGACCGTCGCCGTGAGCTTGCGCAGCGCCTGGCTCATGAGGCGCGCCTGGAGACCGACGTGGCTATCGCCCATGTCACCCTCGATCTCGGCCTTGGGCACGAGGGCCGCCACCGAGTCGACCACGATGATGTCCACCGCACAGCTCTTCACGAGCGCATCGGCGATCTCGAGCGCCTGCTCCCCGGTGTCGGGCTGCGAGACGAGCAGGTTGTCGATGTCGACGCCGAGTCGGGCGGCATACTGAGGATCGAGCGCGTGTTCGGCGTCGATGAAGGCCGCGGTGCCCCCGAGCTTCTGGACCTGGGCGACGACCGTGAGGCTCACGGTCGTTTTACCACCCGATTCGGGACCGTACACCTCGACGATCCGGCCCTTGGGAAGGCCCCCCACGCCCAGGGCGATGTCCAGCGAGAGGATGCCCGTCGGGACGACCCCGACCTTCATCCGGGCGTGATCGCCGAGCTTCATGATGGAGCCCTTGCCGAACTGCTTCTCGATCCCGGCGAGAGCCATGTCGAGGGCGCGGCGCTTCTCGGCGGACTGGGAGTCGGTGTTGAGGTCAGACCGCATCGGTGCTTGTCCTTTCGTTCGAGGTGACATGGTCATGGTATCGAATGGATGTTCGATTGGCAAGGGGACTCGGCGTTCAGTCCAGATATTCCGAGACATCTCGTTCCAGCAACGCCTGCTTCAGCTTGAGCAGGGCCTTCCCCTCGATCTGCCGGACGCGCTCCCGCGTGACGCCAAAGACCGTGCCGATTTCCTCGAGCGTCTTCACGGGGGCCTGATCCAGGCCGAACCGCATCTCGAGGATCTTGCGCTCACGCTCGGTCAGCCGTTCCAGCATGCGCCGGATCTCCTCGCGCAGCAGGAGGCTCGCGACGGCGCTCGCTGGACCCGGCGATTCGCGGTCGACGATGAAGTCGCCGAGGCGGTGCTCGTCGTCCTTGCCCACCGGTGTTTCGAGCGAGATGGTATCTCGCACGGTCTTCCGGATCTCGACCAGCTTCTCGACGGGGATCTGGCTCTCGAGGGCCAGTTCTTCGTCCGAGGGCGCCCGTCCGAGCTGCTGCGTCAGCCGCTGGGTGATGGCACGCAGGCGGTTGATCGTCTCGACCAGGTGCACGGGAATCCGGATGGTCCGGGCCTTGTCGGCGAGGGCCCGGGAGATGGCCTGCCGGATCCACCAGGTCGCATACGTCGAGAACTTGAACCCGCGCATCGGATCGAACTTCTCGACCGCCCGGATCAGGCCCAGATTGCCTTCCTGGATCAGGTCGAGAAACGACAGTCCGCGCCCCATGTAGCGCTTGGCCACGCTCACGACGAGCCGCAGGTTGGCCTCGATCATGCGGATGCGCGCCTGACGGGCGTCCTCGCCCAGGGTCATCATCTGGCGGGCGAGGGCGACCTCTTCCTCGGCTCGCAGGAGCGGGATCGTTCCGATGGCCTTCAGGTAGGCCTGGACCGGATCGGTGACCGCGGGGGCTCGTTCGGCCCGGGTCCCGTTGCCGTCGGCATGCCCATTCGGCGTCGCCTCGGCGACGTCCAGGAAGGACACCCGGAGCCGCGAACCGTTTCCGGGAAGGGGTTCCTCCGGTTCACTCCGTTCCTCGGCGTGGCCGTCCGTCGAGCCTTCGAGCTCGAGCAGCTCATCCGGATCCGGACCATCCAGGTCGATCAGCAACTCGTGAAGCAGACCGCCGCCTTCCGGGCGTCCCTGGGTCATCCCGCCGCCTCCTCTCGAGGACATGTGGCGGGGCCATGGTGAGACGCGTTGGCGGGAGACTCAAGTCTCGGACAGGGGTTCAGCTGGCCGCGGTGGGCAAGAACTGGCGAACCGCCTCGATCAGCGCCCGGTTGCGATAAGGTTTGGCCAGGAAGCCGTCGCACCCCGCGTCCATGGCCGCGCGGCGATCGCTGTTCGAGGAACGGGCCGTCACGGCCAGGACCGGAATGTCGCGGGTCAGCTCGTGGGCCTTCAGCTTCCGCGTCGCCGCGAGTCCGTCGCACAGGGGCATCAGGATGTCCATCACGATGAGCGTCGGCCGATGCGCCCTGGCCAGCTCGACCGCCTCTTCACCGTTGGTGGCCACGAGCACCTCGAAGCCCTGGTTGCGAAGGATGACCTCCGCGACCTCCCGGTTGGTCTCTTCGTCCTCGGCAATCAGGATCTTCGACATGAACACGCTCCGATCGTGCGCTGGTGTGTCCATGGTAGCGCACGATGAGGCGGATTTACAACAAAAACTTGCTTGACCGGTGATCTGTCAAGGTATTTAAATTGGCCTTGCATGTAAAGCGCGACAAAAACCCCGTTTTGTATGGATTTGTCTGATAAGTAGGTGGGCAATCCCGGTTCAGTGAGTCGCTGGTCCCTTGTTCTGCCTCAGAGCATCGAGATGGGGTCGACGTCCACCGCGATCCGCAACTCGGGGATGCGGGGCAAGCTCGCGATCGCCTGTCTCACGAGCGGCCGCACGGGCGAGAGGTCTCGAGCCCGGACGAGTACCTGCACGCGGTGCCGGCCCCGCAGCTCCTTGAGGATGGCATCCGCCGGTCCGAGGACCGTCACGTCCGGTAAGCCCCTGAGCCGCGTGGCCAGGTGGGTCGCGGCATCGCGAGCCACCTCGGCCGAGGGGGCACTCGCGACGAGGCTGATGAGCGAGCTATGCGGCGGATAATCCAGCTCGGCGCGGTCCGCCAGCTCCAGTTCGAGGAAACGCGGCACGTCGTGTCGGTGCGCCAGGACGATCGCCGGATGCTCGGGCGCATAGGCCTGCACGATCACGCGTCCGGGACGATCGCCCCGTCCGGCCCGGCCCGCCACCTGCGTGAGCAACTGGAACGTTCGCTCGGAGGACCGGAAATCCGGGACGTTCAGCGACGAATCGGCGGCGACGACCCCCACGAGGGTGACGTTCGGCAGGTCCAGGCCCTTGGCGATCATCTGGGTGCCCACGAGCAGATCCGCCTCGCCGCGCGCGAAGGCGCCCAGGATCTCGGCATGCGCGCCCTTGCGAATCGTCGTGTCCCGGTCCAGGCGCAGGACGCGCAGATCCGGCCAGCGTTCCTTCACGGCCTCGGCGATCTGCTGCGTCCCGGCCCCGAAATGCCGGATCACGGTGCTCTCGCAGGAGGGACAGCGCGTGACCGGAGGTTCGTGGTGGTCGCAGTGGTGGCAGCGCAGGGCGTCTCCGACACGATGGTAGGTCAGGGAGACCGAGCAGTTCGGACATTCCACGGGCGTTCCGCACCGCCGGCACATGACGAAGGTCGCGTAACCGCGCCGGTTGATGAGCAGGATCGTCTGCTCCCCGGACTGCCGCTGCTGCTCGATCGCCTCGGCGAGCCGGCGGCTGAAGGGCGAGCGGTTGCCTTCGGCCAGTTCCTCGCGCATGTCGATCACGGCCACCGGGGGCAGGGGGCGGGCATGGATACGCTGTCGCAGCTCGAGTCGAGTCGCTTCCGCGCGCAGCACGGCCAGGTGCGTCTCCTGCGAGGGCGTGGCGCTTCCCAGGACGACCTTGCAGCCCTCGATCCGCGCGCGGGCGAGGGCCACCGTGCGGGCGTGGTAGCGCGGGACGGTGTCCTGCTTGTAGGAACCCTCATGCTCCTCGTCGACGACCACGAGACCGAGGTCCTGGAACGGGGCGAGGATGGCCGACCGCGCACCGATGCCCACCAGGGCAGCCCCCGTGCCCAGGCGTTCCCACTCGTCGTAGCGTTCCCCCTCGCCGAGGCCCGAGTGCAGGACGGCGATCGCCTCCCCGAAGCGATCCCGGAACCGCGCCACGGTCTGGGGCGTCAGGGCGATCTCGGGCACGAGCACGAGGGCTTGCCGCCCCTCGGCGACGACTTCCTCGATGGCGTGGAGATAGACCTCGGTCTTGCCGCTTCCGGTGACGCCCTGGAGCAGGAACACGTCCCCGGGCTTCCCGGCGGCGATCGCCGCGACGGCCTCGGCCTGCTCGCTCAGCAGCGGCGGACGCGGAATCCGCGCCGGATCCGGCAGGGTCGGTCGGCGCCAGACGCGTTCGTCTTCCGTGCGCAGCAGGCCCTTCGTGACCATCGCCTTGAGGGTTCCGCTCGTCGTGCCGGCGAGGCGACACAGCTCGGGAACCGGGAGACGTCCGCCATGGGCCTCCAGCGTCGTGAGCAGGCTTCGCTGGCGGGGTGTGGCCCCTTCCGTCGGGGCAGGTCCACGCACGAGAACCGTGCGGGTCCGGGCCCGCGAGGCCCCGGGCGGCAGCGCCGCCTGGTAAACCCGGGCCAGCGGACACAGGTAGTGGTCGGCGATCCAGGCGAGCAACTGGCGATGACGGGCATCGAGGTGCCCCTCGAGGGCGACGCGGACCAGCGGTTTCACCGTTCGTCCCGGGTCGGGGGCCGGACACCGGACGACGACGCCGCGCACGGCCGGCCGCGGGCCGAAGGGGACGTCCACGGCCGTTCCCGCCACCGGCAGCTCGGTCCAGGTGTCGGGCACGCGGTAGGTGTAGGCCACGGGTGGATCCACCGGGACCGAGACGATCAGGACCTCGGCGAACGTCACGGAGCGGCGACGACCGGCAGGCGAGGCAACCAGGCGTCCCACAGGGCCCGGGCCAGGGCGTCCTTGGAGGATGGCCCGAGCGGCAGGTCGGTGCCATCTTCGAAGACCATCGTGACGGCGTTGTCGTCGCTTCCGAATCCGAGGCCCGGGAGGCTGACGTCGTTGGCGACGATGCAGTCGGCGCGCTTGCGGGCGAGCTTGGCCCGGGCATGGTCGAGCACGTGCTCGGTCTCGGCCGCGAAGCCCACGATCCACTGGCCGGGCTTGCGGCTGGCGCCCAGCTCGGCCAGGATGTCCGGGTTGGGCACCAGCGTGAGCCCCCAGGGCTCGTCGGACTTCTTGCGCTTCTGCTCCGATACCTGCTCGGGACGGTAGTCGGCCACGGCGGCCGTCATCACCACGACGTCGGTGGTGGCGGCGCGCTCGAGGACCGCCGCGTGCATCTCGAGCGCCGACTCGACGGAGACGACCTCGAGCCCGGGAGCGGCCGGGTGAGGCGTCGTCGAGACGAGCGTCACCTGAGCTCCCCGGCGGGCCGCTTCCCGGGCGATCGCCTGGCCCATCTTGCCGCTGGATCGGTTGCCGAGGTAGCGCACGGGGTCGAGGGCCTCGCGGGTTCCACCCGCCGTCACCAGGATCCGACGACCGGCGAGGTCGTGCGTGCGCTCGAAGAGCCGGACCACCGCCGCTTCGAGGTCGTCAACCGTCGCGAGCTTGCCGGCACCGACTTCCCCGCACGCCAGCACTCCGGCGGCCTGCGGCATGACGACCTCGACCCCGCGTCGGCGCAGGTTGGTCAGATGCTCCTGGACCGTCGGGTGCTCCCACATGACCGTGTTCATGGCGGGGGCGACGAGCATCGGAGCTCGGCTCGCCAGCATCGTCGTGGTCAGGGCGTCGTCTCCGAGGCCCAGGCTCAGCTTTGCCAGCACGTTCGCCGTGGCCGGCACGATCGCCACGACGTCTGCGGCTCGCGCATCATCGATGTGGCCGAAGGCCCCCTCGGGGGAGCCGTCGTAGTCATCGACGCGAACCGGGCGGTGCGAGAGGGCCTGGAAGGCCAGCGGGGTCACGAAGCGGGTGGCATGCTCCGTCATCACGACACGCACCTCCCAGCCGCGCTGGCGCAGCCGGGAGGTGAGATCGAGGGCGCGATGAGCCGAGATGCCGCCCGAGACGCCGAGCAGCAGCGTCGGCATGTCAGGACTGGAGCTCGGCCTGCTCGCCGTGCTCGCGGACCATCTCGGTGATCGCCAGCGGAATGGGCTTGTTGGCCTCGACCATCCCCGTGTTCTGGATTTCTTCCTTGATGAACTTGGCGCGACGGGCCACGTCCAGCACGAGCTGGTACTTGTTGGAAGCCGCGGCGAGGAGTTCACTGTGCATTGGATGGACCTTTCGGGTGGGTTCGCTCAGCGAGGCAGGTTGCGCGACACGCGGCACTGCTCGGCCGAGAGAATCGCCTGCAGGCGCTGACAGGCGCGCTGCAGGTCATCGTTGACGACCTGGTAGTCGTACAGGGGAAGGAAATTGAGCTCGTCGACGGCGACGCTCAACCTCTGGCGGATGGCCTCGGCCGCCTCGGTCTGACGCTTGACCAGCCGGGCTTCCAGCTCCTCGAGCGTGGGGGGCAACAGGAACACGAACACGCCGTGGCCGAAGCGTTCCTTGACCTGGATCGCGCCCTTGACGTCGATCTCGAGCAGGACATCGTGACCCTGCCGGAGCTGCTCCTCGACGAACTGCCGGGGCGTTCCATAGAAGAGTCCGTTGACGAACTGTGCATACTCCAGCAATTCACCGCGCTCGACCATGTCGCGGAAGGCTTCCTCGGACCGGAAGAAGTAGTGCTCACCGTCGACCTCACCCGGCCGCGGGGCGCGCGTCGTGACCGACACCGACAGCTTCAGGCTCGGAACGGCTTCCTTGAGCATCTTCGTGAGGGTGCCCTTGCCAACGCCCGAGGGGCCCGAAATGACCAGCAGCAAACCCTGACGCGAGCGCGGCTCGAGCGGGCGGGGAAGGGGTGTGGACATCGTCCGGGAATCCAAGGGGGCGCACCTCGCGGAAGCAGAATATCTCCATGGTAACCAAACGGACCCCGGGCATCAAGGGCCGGGGGGTTGTCGGCTTCGCTCCGGCCTCTTATCCTGGAACCGTCCCCTCTCCGCACGAGGTGCCTGTGCTGGTCGCTGCAGATTCTCCTAGCTTCTTCGGTCTCGAACCCGCCCGGTGCGCATATGCCGGGGCCCGTGCCGCGGTGTACACGGCCCCTTTCGAGGGGGCCGTCTCGTACGGTCTGGGCGCCTCGAAGGGCCCTGCGGCCATCCTCGAGGCCTCGTGTCAGGTCGAGTTGTTCGATCATGAACTCGGCCTGACGCCTGCCGATGCCGGGATCGCCTCGGTCGACCTCGATCGCGTGCACCGCCCGCTGGAAACCTTCGAGGACGTCGTGGCGCACATCGACGCCACACTTCCCCGTCTGCTGGCTGATGGCAAGTTTCCCGTCCTGCTGGGGGGAGACCACTCGGTGGTGCCCCCGACCATCCGGCATTACCTGGCCCGATATCCGGAGCTGGGCATCTTCCATGTCGATGCCCACGCGGATCTCCGCGATTCGTATGACGACAATCGTGATTCTCACGCCTGCGCGATGCGGCGCATCCTCGACCATCCCGTGCGCCAGGTGGCGAGCATCGGGATCCGCAACCTCTCCGAGGAAGAGTGGCTCTACCTCAAGGGAGAGGACCGCCTCCGGGTCGTCTGGGGCGGTGGTCAGATGAAGTCGCCGGCCGAGTGGCGCGCCGAGGTGGTCCAGGCGATCGAGGCCCTGCCCCGTCACGTGCTCATCACCTTCGATGTGGACGGGCTCGACCCCTCCGTGGTTCCGGGCACCGGAACCCCTGAACCGGGTGGCCTCAGCTGGCAGCAGGCCCTGTGGGCTCTCGACCAGCTATTCCAGCGTCGCGAGGTCGTGGGTGCCGACCTCAACGAGCTCGCCCCGCTCGAGGGGCAGCACGTCAGCGAGTTCGCGATCGCCAAGTTGCTCTATCGCCTCATCGGTCTGCGGGTCCGCTCCGACCAGCGCCCGCCCAGGTCGTGACCGGCGCTTCCCGCCTTCTCACGGGCTTCCTGGCGATCGCCTTCGTCGCATCGCCCGGCCCGCTGTTCCCGGAGTCGGCTCGGGCCGGGGAACCGGCCACCGTGCCGGCGGTTTCGACTGCGACCATGAGCGCGGAAGCCTCTCCCTGGGTGAGCCTGGCACTGCCCGGACTGGCGCAGGGGCTCCACGGGGAACCCTGGACCTTCGCCCTGCACCTCGGGGGGACTGCCGCGCTGACCACGGGCCTGTGGGCCGCCCAGAACGCGCTGTTCTACCGGGATTCTTCCTTCGTTCCCCCGGAGCAACAGGCGGCCATGGTCCTCCAGGGGCTGGTCCTCTCGTGGCTGGTCGTCGGAGGCTTCAGCGTCGCCGATGCCTTCCGGTTCGGCCCCGCGACTGCCCCGCCCGCCTCGCCACGTCCTTCCGCACCGCCCTATCCGCCCGCGGATGAGGTCCAGCGTCTCGATCGCCCGGGGGCTCGCCCGAGGGAGCTTCCGCCCGTGCCTTTCCCGCTTCCCGAGGTTCGCCGTGAGGTACCGGTGGTGCGTCCGGTGGAATCCCCCGCGACGGAGGCCTCACCGCCACCCGTCCGGCGCTCCGGAAATGCCGTCGGACCCGAGCAACGTATCCTGGAGGCCTACGATCTGGCCGCCCGGGGTCGGGCATGGGAAGCCGTCAAGCGGGTTTCTCGCGTCACGGAGCCCGGATGGCAGCCCAAGGTCCGGGCCCTCCTCGCGGAGTGGGGGCCCCGGGCCGCCGCTGCCGGGCTTTCCGAGGCGAATGATGCGCTCGATTCCGGTCTGCTCGAGGAGTTCGATGCCATCGCCACTCTCCTGGCTCGCTTGCCGCTCACGCCCGATCAGGCCCGACGTCTGACCAGCCTGCGTCGTGCTCGTCCGAAGCTCTAGTCTGCAAGCTCTCTTCTTCGAATCTTCATCGACTGTTAACCCCGACGGGATTCAGGTCGCCTTCCTTCGAGGCTATGGATTAACGGGTCTTGAACACCTTGGATGGAGAACCCTCATGAACATCGGTGGTTTGATGAAGCAGTCCGGTCGCGTGATGCAGCGCGAGGTTGCAGGGACCGTCGAGAAGGCTTCCCTCCGCGTCGGTGAGTCCATCGGCCAGCGGGCTGCGTCGCAGGGCGCCGATCGGCTGGTCCTCGGGACGCGTCGCCAGAAGCTGACCGCGACGGCCGCCGGGCTCTTCCCCGCCGAGGTCACCCGGGGCCAGCTGGTCCGCGAAAGGGCGCTGCGCGATGCCCTGCCCGGATACAGGCCGAGCAGCCTCAACGGTTCGATTTTCGGAATCTTGCCCGGTGCGGATTTTCAGGGAGCGCGCCTGAAAGGCATGGACTTCTCCCGTTTCAAGCTCAACCTCGCGGATTTCAAGGATACGGACCTGCGGGGGGCGGATTTCAGGGGCGCCCGGCTCTTCGGTGCCGGTTTCAGCGGTGCCGACCTGCGAGGTGCGGACCTGCGCGGAGCTCTCCTCGACCACGCCTCGTTCCATGGCACCCTGCTCGGTACTCCTGGAAAGCATCCCGGAGCGTTGCTCGGTGATCTCCGCCGCGCCAGCATCGAGGGGGCCTTCATGACCCGGCCGGATGGCAGGCTGGTGCGTCTCTCCGATTTCGACACCCGGCCGAGCCAGATCCTGAAGGGATATGGCTTTCATCCCTGGCGCAAGAACGAGGACGGTTCGTTCATGACCATGGCGGACGCCAGGAACCTCCGAAACACGGGAGTTCGTTGAGTAAGGAGACAATTCCGTGAAACTGAAAGTCCTGACGGGTTGGTTTTTGGCCATCTCATCCCTGGCCGTCGTGACCACGTTCGGTTACTCGCTTTGGCAGCGGGCAATTCACGGCATCAAGCACGCCAAAACCATCCAGTCCCGTGAAGTGCGCCACTTTCCCCAAGGTCACATCACGTCTTTGGATGTGAATGCCGAGTTTGCCGATGTCACGGTGAAAACGGGCAAGGTGTCCGAGATAGAACTGGTTGTGACACGCACGGGGATGGGATCCGATGTGGCCGCGGCCTCCAGTTCGCTGAGTACCATCCGATACTCCATCGCTCAATCGAAAAATGGACTTGTTTTCCGGTCGAATTCATCCGACCACGCAGGCATCTCGGTCGACCGGGGGAATATACGTTTCGCCTCGCGGAGAATGGCACTTTCAATCCTTGTCCCTCAGGGCAAGAAGATGGATACGCGCGTGATTGCCGGTTCTGGCGATTTGAAAGTCGAGGGCCTGGACGGCAAGATCGTTCTCGAGAGTGGTTCCGGTGGCGTGGTGGTCACTGGCGGTTCGGGGTCGACCAGCATCAGTACCGGGTCAGGGGACATCATGCTGACGGATCGGGTAGCCGGGAGCGTGAACCTGGAAGCCGGGTCGGGAGATGTGACCTACCACTGTAGCCAGCCTACCAGGGACGATGTTTCGATCGAGACCGGATCGGGCGACGTCCTTGCCAGGTTCGATCCGACCTCGGGTCTCAGCTTCATGGTTAATACGGGGTCCGGGAAGATCGTCAATCGATTGTACGGGGTGTCACCATCGGCAGGAGACAGCGGTCTGACCTTCAAGCTCGGCGGTGGTCGCCATCTTGTAAATGTGACCACAGGTTCGGGTGATGTCTCTCTGGAGGCGTCTCGTGGGACGTGATGCCTTGTCCGGATAAAGGTCGAGCAGCCTCAGCGGTTCGATTTTTGGAGTCTTGCCCGGTACAAGCTCTCCTCGACCATGTCTCCGTAACACCGGAGTTCGTTGATTTCAGCAGCCTGTTGTCCGAGGCGTGACTGTCGTCAGGATTCTCGAGGTCGAATCGATGGTCAGGGCCCCTCGCGGGGCCCTGATTTTGTCATCACTTCTCGAAGGGCCAGATGGGCCAGAAGGGCCATCCCGGCAGGGGCGATCGCCGGCCCGGTTCCTTTCGCCCCGGTGCCGGGGCTCCCGGTCGAGGGATTCCCTCCCCGGGACGCGTGCTCGGTGAAGGGATGGGACGTGCCGTGGGTGCCGGGACGGGCCGAGCACTCGGGGATGGTCGCGGGGGCAACGGTTCGATCGGGGTGGCGGACGGTGGATCGGTGGGGCCGGGACTCGGAACCGGGCTCGCCGAGGTCTCGAGCTGAGCGAGTGCACCCACGAGGTCGAGGCGGGCAACCGGCGTCGACCCGAAGCCCGACGTCCGACGATCGGCGCCTGACTCGAGGGCCTGCCGGAGACGAGCCGGGGTGGCCTCCGGATGCAGCGACAGCAGCAGGGCGGCGGCACCCGCGACGTGCGGGGAGGCCATGCTCGTCCCCGAGTGCTTCTTGTAGCCTCCTTCCGTCGTCGAGAGGATATCCACTCCGGGGGCGGCGATGTCAACGGTCGACCCATACTGCGAGAAGCTCGCGCGCCGGTCGTTCGCATCGGTCGCGGCCACCGAGAGGGCATCCGCGAACGCGGCCGGGTGGCTGGGGGTGGTCGTCCCGTCGTTCCCCGCGGCCACCACGACCAGACAGCCCTGGGCCGTCACGCGGGCGATCGCGTCCTCGAGGACGCGGGACCGCTCGGGCCCCCCCAGGGACAGATTGATGATCTGGGCTCCGAGTTCGCGCGCCTTGAGGATGCCCTGGGCGATGGTCGTCGTCTCGCCCGAACCATCCGCCCCCAGCACCTTCACGGGCACGATGGCCGTCGTGGGGGCGATGCCGGTGATGCCCAGCCGGTTGTCGGCGATCGCGGCGATCGTCCCGGCGACGTGGGAGCCATGGCCCTGATCGTCCCGGGGATCCGCATCCCCGTTCACGCAGTCCCAGCCGGGCAGGACGCGGCCCGTGAGGTCCGGATGATCCCGATCGACGCCGGTGTCGACCACGGCCACCCTCACGCTGGCTCCGGACTTCGCGCGACTCCAGAGTTCGGAGGTGCGGATCTTCGACCAGCCCCAGAGCTCTGACAGCCGCGGATCATCGGGAACGGACGGGGTCGCATCGCCCAGGGCCCGATACCGGTACACGGGTTCCGCATAGACGGTCCCGGGGTCCGCCTGCAACGTGCGCAGGACCTCCTGCGGGTCCTGATCGGGGGCCACCTTGACGATGCGGGTGTCCGGGAGGCCCGGGACGCTCTGGATGGAGCGCACCCCCTGGAGGGTGAACTCCTGGATGCTCCGGGCGCCCGGGGCCTGACGGGTCACGATGAGGCCGGGTACGACCTCGGCGACGCGCGGCGCGGGTGCTCCCGCAGGTACCTCTGCGGTCATCGGAGCCATCTGGGGGATGCGAAGATCCTGGCAACCGGCCAGGCCTGCCAGCGAGAGGCCGAGAGCCAGCCGGGAACGGTGAACGTGTGTCTGCAACGAGCCCTCCTTCGATGCGGGACGCCCCGTGGCGATGCCCGTGGACCTCATCGTGGCCGGGTTCGTTGCTTTTCAGATTGCGCTCGGACGGATCCCGCGTGAAGTTCCCGTTCCGGTGCCGATCACGGCTGGAACTTGTAGCCGGCACCCCGGATGGACAGGAAGTGTCGCGGTTTGCTGGGCACGTCCTCGAAGGCCTTGCGCAGCCGGAGCACGAAGTTGTCGACGGTCCGCAGCGTGATCGCCTCGGAGAAGCCCCAGGCCCCTTCCAGCAGTTGCTGCCGGCTCAGGACCCGTCCGGGATGCTCGGCGAAGTAGCGGAGCAACTGGAACTCGAGCGACGTCAGCTTGACCTCGCGGCCCTGGTGGGAGGCCTCGAAACGCTCGAAATCGACGACATTCTGACCGAAAGACAGGGATTGGTCCTTGCCGGACGGGGGTTCCTGCTCGTGCCAGCGCTGACGTCTGAGCTGGGTCTCGATCCGGGCCAGCAGTTCCTCGATGTTGAAGGGCTTGGTGACGTAATCGTCCGCCCCGACCATCAGACCCTCGATCTTGTGGGCGCTCTGGTCCCGGGCCGTGAGCATGATGACCGGCATCAGCAGGCCGTGCTTGCGCAGCCCCCGGCACAGGTCGAGGCCGCTCAGCCCGGGGAGCATCCAGTCGAGGATGAGCAGGTCGTAGGGTTCCCTCCGGGCGATCAGCATCTCGCGCGCCTGGTCCCCGTCATGCAGGACGTGCACGTCGTGCCCCTCGAGTTCGAGGTTGAACCTCAGCCCTCGCGCGATGTTCACCTCGTCCTCGACGACCAGGACCCTAGCCAACGGCGCGCCTCGCAGGCAAGGTCACGATGAAGGCACTGCCCCGGCCGAGGCCCTGGCTGCGAACCGTCACGCGACCTCCGAGCAGGCGCAGGGTCTCCCGGACGATGAACAGCCCGAGGCCCGTTCCCGGTCGATTCCCCGTGCGAGGGTCGGGGATCCGGTAGAAGCGCTGGAAGATCTTGGGTACCTGGGTCGGATGGATACCCCGGCCCTCGTCGTTCACCGTGACCTGGACGCTCCCGCGCGGGCCTTCCTGCAACGCGACCGTCACCCGCACGGGCGCGTCCGAGTACTTCACGGCATTGTCGACCAGGTTGGTGAAGACCGTCCGGAGGGCTTCCGGCACCGAATGGACGACGCGGTCCGAGCCGGTCGTGCGGACCTCGTCCGCCGCGAGTCCGTGGCGCTCCCGCACCTCCCCGCAGACCTCGTCGAGCAGAGGCATGAGGGCCACCGGTTCGGCGCTCGGGGCCTCGGCCCTGCCGAGTCGGGCTGCCGTCAGCACCCGGTCGAGCATCGAGTCCAGGCGGTCCAGGTCCTCGAGTGCTGCCTGCATGCAGGCTTCCTGCCGTTCGGAGTCCTGCCGGAGACGTTTCATGGTCTGCACCTGGAGCCGGACGGAGGTGAGCGGCGTCTTGAGTTCGTGCGTCATCGCATCGATGAACGCTTCCTGCGCCCGGTTGAGGCGGATCTGCTGGACCAGGCTCACGAAGAAAAAGACGAAGCCTGCCAGGATCGCCGCGAACAGGACGCATCCGAGCACAAGGACCACCCAGCGCCAGGCGAGCGCCAGGCTGGAGAACGACGGAACCCGTTCCAGGTGGCGGGTGTCCGACACGATGACCACGTTCCACAGCGCGACCAGCGCCAGGCAGGTCACCAGGCTGAGGATTCCCCAGACGATCGGGGGCTTCAGGGAGGGAGGGCCGGAACGTCGCATGGGGGCATGATGACATGCCTTCGCGGCAAGCGTCATGCCCGGCCCCTGGAGGGCGTTCACCAGACGACGTTGCGGACCAGGCCCACCTTCGAGAGGGTCCAGATGAGGATGCGCGTCGGGTCAACCTCGAACCACCGCGTGCCATGGGCCGAGGCTCGTGGCTGGGCATGATGGTTGTTGTGGTATCCCTCGCCGAGGGCCAGGATGCCCAGGATGGGCACGTTCACGCTGTCATCCGTCGTCTCGTGGTTGCGGTAGCCGGCCCAGCGCAGGTGGGTGACCGAGTTGATGCACCACGTCACGTGGTTCACGAGCATCAGCGGCAGATAGAACCCCCACAGGAGGCCCGGCAGTCCGAGCGTGGCGAAGACGGCCAGCGCGACCGCCCCGTGGGTCAGGAACAGGACCGGTGGCTTCTCGAAGGCCCGGTTGTAGGCATCCTTGCGGACATCCTTCGCCAGGTCCCGGGTGCGCAGGGCAACCGGGCTGATGTCCCGGAAGAACCAGCCGGTATGCGCGTTCAGGAACCCGATCTGCTTCGGACTGTGCAGGTCGTTGGTCGCATCCGAGGCCCGGTGGTGATGCCGGTGGTCACCCACCCAGCCCACGGGATCCCCGCTCAGACCCACCACGGCTCCCACGGCGCCGAGGAAGCGCAGGGGTTCCGCCATCTCGAAGCCTCTGTGCGTCAGGTGGCGATGGAGGTACAGCGTGACGCTGAAGCCGAACCACAGGTAAAAGGCGATCGCCACCGGGAGATAGGTCCAGGACCAGGGCTGCGTGAACGCCAGCAGTCCGGCCAGGTGAGCCGCCCCGACGGTGGCGACGACCGGCACGTTCCAGGGACGGTCCTTCAGGAAGGCAGGAAAGTTCAGCGTCGTGAGGTTCCACTCCTCGGCGGCTGAGTCCTTCGCGGCCTCTGCCGCCTCGTTGCCTCTGAGGGCCCACGCCAGGGGATCGTGAAGCTTGGCCATTTCCCGACTCCTCCAGGAACGGCGAACCGCGCGTTCGCCTGGGCCCATCATCCCCGGAGGGCGCCCGAGGTGGGTCACGACCGTGTCACGTCGTGTCATGGTTCGGTCACGGCTCTCATCCCCCGACCGGACGTCTCCCCGGGGCTTGCCGGGTGGCCCGGGAACCTCGGTCCCTGGCCCGCCCATCTGGTATGATGGTCATTCGACACGAAGCCCGTTTCCGGAGCGGAAGGACGATCTCGCATGGCCGAGGCAGAAGCCGAGGAGTACAAGTTCACGATCTGGGTGGATGCCCCGCATGACCAGGTCTGGCGCGCCATCCGCCAGCAGATCGAGCACCCGCGGACCGGTGAGAAGTCGGGCATCAAGCAGATCGTGGTGGTCGAGCAGAAGAAGAACCTCCTCGTCCGCGAGGTCGTCCCGGCTCGCGGCAAGCGGTTCCAGGAGAAGATCACCTTCATCTCCAACCAGAAGGCGATCACCGAGAGCTCGCGCGGGCCCTACGAGAGCGTCGTCCAGATGGTGGCGCGGGAAAAGAACCGCACCCGCATCTCCTTCGAGTTCCGTCCGCGCAAGTTCACGCGCTGGATCCTGCGGCTGAAGCGGTGGGTCAAGCGGGCTCCCCTCGACCTCGACGATCTCCTGCAGCTCAACAAGATGCCGAAGCCGCAGGCCGTCGCGCGGCCCACTCCCTAGGTCTCCTCGATGCGGACGTCCGGGTCCGCGCGGCGGGCGCGCGAGGCACGCCTCCGGGAGGGCTGGACCCCGCCCGGGCCCGTCCCGCCCGGGCACCCCGACGACCCGTCCTGGGCCCCCGCCACCGGTCAGACGCTGGATGCCTTCGCCGGTCACTGGCGCCTCTACCAGCTCGCGGGCGGTCACCGGTTCAGCACGGACGACATGCTGGCCGCGTGGTGGGCGATCGTCACCTGTGAAGCACTCGGGCTCATTCCTGAACGCGCGCTCGATCTGGGTTGCGGGATCGGCTCGGTCGGCCTGTGGCTCGCGTGGGCGTGGCCGTCGCTGAACCTGACGGGGGTGGAAGCCCAGGCCGTCAGCCTGGAGCTCGCCCGCCGTTCCGCGGCCTACAACGGGGTGTCGAACCGGACGCGCTGGCTTGCAGCCGATCTGCGCGACCCGGACCTGATGGCGGCGATGCCTCCGGTCTCCATGGACCTGGTCACGGGCAGTCCACCCTACTGGCCGCCCGAGACGGGGACCCTTTCCGATGCGCCCCAGAAGGGTCCGTGCCGGTTCGAGCAACGAGGCGGGGTCGAGATGTATCTCGAGGCCATGGGGCGGTGGCTCGCCCCCCGGGGGATCGGGGCGCTCGTGTTCGACGGGCGCCAGTCCGCGCGCCTGCTGTCAGCCGTGCGCGCCAGTGGTCTGCACCTCTTGAACGTGCGCGAGATCGTGTCCCGCGAGGGCGATCCGCCCCTGCTGATCGTGGCGTCCGTCAGTCGTCCCGGGGCTTTCGACCCCGGGGCGATCGCCGGGGAACCGGACGAGGGTCCCCTGCTGCTGCGTCACGCCGACGGGGGACGATCCGTCGCGTTTCGAGCGATCCGGGCCCGGATGGGCTTTCCACCGGGCCGCGTGTGAGTGGCTAGCCCGGGTTGGCCGGCAGGGCCCGGGCCTCGCGCTCCATCTCGATGCGCAGGGAGCGCAGCAGGAGGCGCGTCATGACGCGGATGCGCCACCGCCAGAACCAGGCCCGGAAGTTCGTCTTGATGCGGGGCGGCGCCTCGATGTCCACCTTGATGACCAGCTTCTCGTCGCCGGGTTCGGCAGCCACGCGCACGGGCATCTGGGTCGGGCTTATCCATTTCACGGGCAGGGTCAGGTCGGCTTCCTCGATGCGCCGGATGATCCCGGGTTGACGCGATTCCAGCCGTCCTGCCAGCCGTACGAGGACGCGACGCAGGGTCTCGAGATCTCCGGGGACCTCGATCATCAGCTTCAGGGGGCGGATCGACTCCATCTCAGCTCCTCCGGTGCACGTCACCGCATGCGGACATGATAGGTTAAAATCCAAACGGCTTGCGCGACGCAAGGATCTCGATCACGTCCGGCAGGGAGGGGGCGCGCATGGATGACTCGACCGGCGACTTTTTGACCTTCCGCAAGGGCGAGTTCCGCACGCGCTCGCTGGAAGAGGTACTCGGCAAGGGCCCCGAGAAGGTGGTCCGCAACGAGTACGAGCAGATCGAGGAACTGCTGACCCTGCGTCGCAAGATGGCCGAACTTTCCCACGCGATCGCCCGTCGCCTCGAAAAGCCGAGCGAGGCTCGCGAACTCGAGGCCCTCGAGCGCCAGATCAGGCAGTTGCAGCGTCACTTCGAGACCCTGAAGCAGATGGATCAGACGCTCTAGCAACGCGACCCCGGTCTCGGCCACCCGCGGTCGCGCTGAACGTTTCCTCGCTACCGGAGGCTCTGGACCGTCTCCGAGCGCTCCCCGAGGAGCGTCCAGCGCAGCTCCGGCACGTCGAGCCGCCAGACCCGCTGTTCCGAGATGTCCAGCGCGTAGGCCACGTCGTGGCTGTCCGAGAAGACCAGCGTGTCCAGGTAGGCCTCGGGCAACCGGTCTTCCAGGATGGTCCACCCGGACTGCTCGGTGTACCGGAACAGCCGGCCCCCCGGTGCGCCCCGCTCGATCGCCAGCCCGAGGTCGCCGGCCGTCGCGAGCTGGACGATCTGGGGATCACCGACGCCTGTCCGGGCCGGTAGGAAGGTCTGCGTCCAGCCCGAGCCGTTCCAGGTCGCCAGGGTGTCTCCCGACCACTGCCGGGTGCCGCGCGGCAGGCGGGCCTCGTTCACGAGGACGGCGTGCACGTTGCCATGACTACCCGGAGCGACGCTCCGGATCCCGACGACGTCCGCGCCGGGGAGCGGGATGCGTTCCATCGCGTCGTGCCGGACGTGCCACAGGTCCTTCCCTCCGACCCAGGCGTCGCCGGACTTGCTCCAGCGGATGGTCGTGAATTCCGTGTCGGGGCCGATCTGCAGGCCGGGGTCGTCGTGCACCAGGGCTTTCCAGCTCGTGTCGTCGCCCTCGCACGCGAGCATCGTGCCCCGGTTGCCGACGGCCAGGACCTGATAGTCCTCACCGTCGCCGTGGACCGACACGTCCATCAGCTTCCGCCCGACGAGCTGCTCGGTCGCCCTGCCCACCCAGACACTCCGCGTGGCATCCCAGCTGTACAGGCCGTTCCCCACGGCCCACCCGTGCTTGCCATCGGGGGTGAATGCATAGGCCTTGCGGCTGTGGACGGGCGGCAACCGATCCGCCAGGAGTTGTTTCACGCCCCGCGAGATGCGCCAGATGCCGTCCGCGTTTTCCAGGATGGGGCCGCTCGGCGAATCGAACAGGGCCGCGACGTCCCGCGCCCAGGAAGCGGCAGGCAGACCGGTCTCGCCGGGGACCGAGGACGAGACGGGGTCGAGTTGTCCCACCTTGCCTGGCAGGAGCGCGTTGCCCGGCACGCCGGTCAACGATCCCCGGGTCGTTCTCGGGAACGTGAGCGAGCCGTAGCTGGACTCGCAAGCGGTGACGAACAGCAGGGCTAGGCAGGCAGCCTGGCTCCAGCGGGGGATCATCGGGGGCCTCCAGGGGAAACGAGGTCGACGGGGATACCGATCAGCAACGAATCGCACTCCAGCGATTCGGGATCCGTGAGCGTCTTCACGGTCATGACGTCCAGGACCAGCTGAGGAGAGGCGGGAAGGGGCGACGGCACCTCGAACGAACCCCTGTACAGACCAGGGAGGCCGTCCGAGCCCGCCTCGGCGAGCAGGATGCGGTCCCGCAGGGGGGGGAAGGTCACGAAGACGTGGCAGCCTGCAGCGGGCGTTCCTGCGTCGAGCTGGAGGGTCACCTCGAGGGTCTGGCCTGCCAGGACCCTCGGGTAAGCCGAGAGGGGGGCCGTCCGGTCGGGGGCCCCGCTGTAGGCGACGCCGCCCCGCGGCACGACCGAGAACGAGGCCACTCCGATGCCTCCCGGGACGGTTCTGAGGCTGAAGGGCGAGACCTCGGTCAGCGACCATCCCGAGGGGCCCCTGTCGAACCGGGCCCGGCGCGTGGCCAGATCGCGGAAGGGCTTGCGCACCAGCCGGCGTTGCAGGGGATAGTCCGCCAGGAGCGTTCCCCCCCGTTCCACCGAGAAGGTCGCTTCCGCCGTGACGAGGTCCGCCTGGTTCTGAAAGAACTCGACGCTCATGCGGTCGATCACCGGCGCCTGGCCCTGGATGCCCCGGGGATACGAGCGTCCCCAGCGTGCAGGAAGGTCAGGCACGGGAGCTTCGCCCAGGGAGAAGATCCCCACGCCTTCATGAACCAGGGTTCCCGGTTCGAAGAGCCGACGCACCGGAGCCGTTTCGAGCAGCTGTCCCAGCTGGTCGCGCGCTTCCCGGATCGGAAAGCTCGGCCCCGGGGTCGGAACGGGGACCGGAGGGTTCACGGGCGAGGGTGTCGGACCCGGGACGAGGCCCGGGAACAGCCCACCGAGCAGCCCGCAACCGCCCTGGACGAGGCCCAGGCAGACGAGCAGTGGCATGGTGAAGGTGAGCCGATTCCTCATCCGGAAAACCTCGCGCCGAGGGCCTTCCTGGCTCATCAGAGCCGCGTGGGACGCTGCACGATGTCGCCGGACAGCGCATCGATCAGGTACTTGCCCCGGACGTAGATCGGCCGGGCCTGGGAAACCGGCTGGTACACGACCTTGCCGGGTGCCCCGCGATCGAACGAGGTGTTGCTCGCGGGAGCCTGTATCACTGCCGTGTTGCCCCGGGATCCATCTCCGGTGGGCGTAGCCCAGGCCCGGTCGGAGTCCGGTGCATAACAATCGGAACTATACCCGGATCCGCTGCTCGACAACCCCCCGGACCCGGTCGTGACCGTCTGGCGCCAGGACAGGCTGCTGCTGCTCTGGACGCCCATGACCGTGCGCTCGGCGTAGCTCGAGTCGATCGAGTAGACGACGCGTCCGGCAGGAGTCGTCGTCAGCGATACCTCCATCCCCGGATCGGCGACGCCCATGCCGATGTCCAGCGCCGTGGCGATCGCCTCGTCGAGCAGGATCGTCTTCGAGAACTCGATCGGCTGGTTTCGGCTGAACGCGTCACCGTAGCGCGGGGCGAGCAGCTGACCATGACCGGTGTAGACCATCTTGAGCTGGGTCGTCTTCGGAGGCTGAGCCGACAGGGTGGACACGGCCGGGAGGCTCGCCGCAACGGCCGGCGCGGGGGACGCCTCGTTCGGCGCGGCCCCGATCGCGCCGGTCTGGGGCGCAGGGGTGGCCGACGGAAGGGGCGCTGCGGTCACCCCGGACGCCGGCTGGGCGACGGGAACCTCGAAGATGAACTCCCACGCGCTGGTCCGGGCGATGCGGGAATTGGTTCCGACCATCGTGGCGTGGATCTCGAGCAGCTTCGCGTCCGGGGCCAGCTGCGCCAGGTACTGGCGAACCGCGTGGTTCGCATCGGCGAGGCTCGAACCGTCGGCTTCGTAGACGGCGCCGAGCGGAAGCGCGGGCTTTGCGCCCATGGGGGGAACGTACGTCGTGACGGGCCAGACGAAGCAACCCGGAAGGGTGGTGATCACGAGGGCGAGGGCGGCGAGGCGTTTCATGGTGCGTTCCTCCAGGAATCGGGGGCCGATGAGATGACCATAGCCCGGCCTGGATCACGGACCCGATCACGGAATCGGCCTGCCGAGACGTTATCGAGGAATTTTTTTGATCACGTGATCACGGAAGGTCACGTTCCGAGACTCGCGGCGAGAGCCCGTGATTCCGGGTCCGGCTCCACGCCCAGTTCGGTCGACAGCACCTCCTCGAGCTGCCGGAAGAGCCGCATGGCGCTGGGACGCTGTCCACGAGCGGCCAGGATGCGCATCTTGACCCGGTAAGCCGTCTCTGCACATCGATCGACGGCGATCAGGCGGTCGGCCCATGCGAGCGCCGCCTCGTCGTCTCCGTCGCGCTCCAGCAGGGCGAAGAGCTGGTCATGGGCGGCCAGGATGCGCTGATGCCAGTTCTCCTGCACCGTCTGGACCCAGTACCACTCCGTCAGGTCCGTCAGGAATCGTCCCCGATAACGGAGGAGAGCCGCCTCGAGGTGTCGTCGGGTCTGAACGGGGTCCTCAGCGGTCTGACGAGCCTGATCGAGCCGATAACCGACCTCGCGGACGTCGAGATCCACCGGGACGGCCGTGTTGAAGACGTACCTTCCCCCCTGGTACGCGATGTACCGGCTGGGGGCCTGCTTCTCGAGATCGGGTTCGAGGGCCTGTCTCAGCCGCGAGAGGATCATCAGGATCGCGGCCCGGGAGACCTCTTCCTCACCGTACACGAGTGCGGACAGCTGCTCCCGCGTGACCCCGTCGGGATGGTGCAGCAGGTAGGCCAGCACGAGGCGGGTGCGCGAGCCCTGCCACTGCCGTGCCGGGATGACCCCGTCGGGCGTCTCGACCTCGAACGGGCCGAAACAGCGGGCCACGAGCCGGGCACCGGGTACCTCGGGCTCTACGGGCGTGGGATAGGACGGTCCCCGGGGGGGCGTTCCCGCGGTCTCGCGGCCCCCCCCTTCCAGCTCGGCGGGAAAGGGCCAGCGATGCTCACGGCACAGGCGCTTGGCCCATTCCCGGTGGCTTCCTGCCGCGGGGTGCCCCTCCCCTTCGCATGCCCGGGCGAGATAGGCGGCGATCACGGCCTCCCGGAATCGATACCCCTGGTGGCGACAGGTCTCCAGGGCAAGATCCAGGATGTGTCGGGCGCGCGCGAACTCGCCCGACGCCGTCCAGAGGAGGCCCTGGGCGACCTGAAAGTCGATCATGCCTGGAGCTTCGAGGGGCAGATCCCGGTGGGCCACGGCGCGGTCCAGCAGCTCCCTCGCGCGTTCGAGCTGCCCCTGGGTGCGCGCCAGGTCGGCCTGACCGACCAGGGCCAGAGCGGCCAGCGGGCGATCGCCCAGATCGCGGGCGAGCCGTCCCGTCGCCTCGAAGTGCTCGTCGGCGATCGCCAGCTGACCCGTGCGCGCCGCCGTCATGCCGAGCGTGAGCCGGGTCCATCCGGTGTCGCGCGGCGAGCCCGCCTGATCCGCGAGGGCCAGCGCCGTCTCCCCTTCCTGCCAGGCGGCTTCGTACTCCGTGAGCTGCATGTGCAGCGTGGCGAGGTTGGTGTGCGTCGCCGCGTGGGCCCTCCGGCCGGCCGAACTCGCCAGGCGGATGGACTCCCGGTACGTGGCCGCCGCCCGCTCGAAGTCGCCCTCGCGCGCCAGCAGCAGGCCCAGGTTGTGCTGGACCTTGCTCTCACCGAGGGCATCCCCCGCCTGGCGGTACAGGCTCCCGGCCTGCTCGAAGGCGTCGCGGGCCTCGCGGATCTCGTGCGCCATCTGGGCCATCATCCCGGTGACGTTCCAGGCGAAGGCGCGGGCGGCGGGTTCCGTCTCGCCGAGCGTCCCCAGGGCTTCGCGGGCCAGCTCGCGGGCCCGGGCATCCCCGCGCGAACCCAGGCATGCCGCCCGCGTGGCGAGGCACCACCCCAGGGCGCTCGTCTCGCTCCCTGCGCGGGCGAGTCGCTCGGCCGTCTCGAGGCTCGCGAGGGAGGCTTCCATGCGGCCCGTGAGCCGCGCCGACTCGGCCCGGAACTGATGAGGCCAGGGGGAACGCTCGTGCCAGGCCCCGGGGAGCAGCCCCAGGGCCCGGTTGAGGGCCTCGTGCCGCGCCTCGGCCAGGTAGACGGGGGCCATCTCCCGGAGGATGGCGATCGCCAGGGCGTCGTCCTCGGCGGCCACGGCGCACTCGAGTGCCATCTCGGGACGCCGGTGGCGCAGGGTACCGGCTGCGCGCCTCAGATGCTCGACGTGGCGATCGCTCGCCCACGTCTCGCGGGCCCGGACTCGCAGGAACGTTTCGAAGATCGGGTGATAGGCCCCCGTATCGGCCTCGTCGAGCCGTAGCAAGAGGTTCATGGCCCGCAGCCGTCGGATCCGGGTCTGGGGTTCCTCGAAACCCAGGTCCCGGCAGGTCGCGGGTTCGACCACCCCCAGGTGGGCCGTACCGAGCAGGAAGTCCTGCATCACCGGGTCCTGGCGGCTGAAGACCTCCTCGGCGAGGTAATCGAAGGCCGAGCTGGCCGCCCAGGACAGGCCGTTCGTCGAGGGAGGCTGCTGGGCCGCCAGCACGAGCGTGGCTGCCCAGCCATCCGTCCAGGTCACCAGTTCGTCCGCCTCGCGCTGGCTCCAGTCGCGCCCCGAGAGCTTCGACACCAGGTGGATCGCCTCCCCGGCCTCGAAGCGCAGGTCCGTGATCCCGACCTCCACGAGCTGCCGCCGGACCCGCAACATGGGCAGGGGCAGGTCGGGGTCATGGCGGCTGACGAGCACCAGCTGGAACCGCTCGGGCAGATACGAGACGAGCATCGCGACCACGTCGCGTATGGCGGGGTTGTCCTGGACCGCGTGAAAGTCGTCGAGCACCCAGATGAGCGGCTCGTCCTCGTGATAGGCGAGCTCCTCGATGAGCCCGTCCACCAGAGGTCGCCAGGTCCGGTCGTCGCCGTCGAGCGTGGCCAGCCGTTCGAGCGACCGTGGAAGCACGCCGCCCCCCAGGGCCCGGTCCAGGCTGCCGACCAGATACTTCATGAAACCCGGGATGTCCGCATCCCAGGCCTCCAGTGCCACCCAGGCATGGCGGACGCCACTGTGGTACACGTACGAGGCCACGGTCGTGCTCTTCCCGTACCCGGGCCCCGCGCTCACGAGTGTCAGCCGGGCAGCCGGATCCAGCCCGCGCGCGAGCTTCGCGAGGGCAGCGGGGCGCGGGACGAACTCCTCCGGGAGGACGGGTACCTGGATCTTGCGCCGGATCAGGGTGGGGGCGTGGGTCTGCATGCAGGCAACCTTCGAAGGGGACCGCGCCCCATGTACCCGCGCTCGGGCGCCCAATCCCGCCTGGAAGTCCCTCGTTCGCGTCATGCCTGCTCACCACGCCCTTCGTGCGCCCTGGTGTGGCCCCCGTCCCCGGGTACGGGCAGAGTCGCGGATGTCGTTTTCCCCGGACCTCCCGACCGGGAGAGTCCTGTCCCGAAAGGGTCGGCCATGCGCACCGTCAAGAAATGGGAGCCCCTCGGTGAGATCGATGCTCTCCGGACCCAGGTGGACCGGATGTTCGACCAGCTGTTCGGTCGTTTCGGTCGCACCTGGCCGACTTTCGGCCTCAAGGGCCTGTTCCTGCCCCCGACCGAGGTTTACGAGACCGAGACGGACGTCGTCGTGAAGGTCGAGTTGCCCGGCCTCGATCCCAAGGACGTCACGGTCGAGATCTCGGAGGACTGCGTCCAGATCTCGGGCGAGCAGAAGCTCTCCAAGGACATCCAGGAAGACAGCTACTTCCAGTCGGAGCGCCACTACGGCACCTTCGAGCGTCAGATCCCCCTGCCCAACCTCATCAAGGACCAGGAAGCCAAGGCCACCTTCAAGCACGGCATGCTGACGATCCAGGCCCCCCTGGCCCAGGTCGTCCGCAAGCCGAAGGTCCACAAGGTCTCCATCCTCACCGAGTAACCGCTTGCAGGGGGCAGCCCCGCCTGTCGCGGACTGCCCCCTGGAAAATCCGGTCACGACCTGCTAGATTGACGGAGCTTGGAGGCGTGGCCGAGCGGTTTAAGGCTCTTGTCTTGAAAACAAGCGTGGTGAAAGCCACCGTGAGTTCGAATCTCACCGCCTCCGCTCCCGGGCGACGGGCCACACGGGGCGCTCTGCGGCTTACGTCCTCGCGGACGTGGCTCACGTACCTTTGGGTACGCTTCGCCCCGTCCGCTGCGGGCGCGCTCGCAGATCGCCTCCGTGTGACCCGTCGCCTCCTGTTTTCGCGGCCGGCTTGCTCGGGCCTCTGGCCCTCGCTTGCCGGCCGCGCACGCTCCTTGTGATTACGCGTAGGCTTGCTCGGGCTTTTCGGCCCTCGCTTGCCGGCCGCGCACGCTCCTCGTGATTCCTCGGCGGCTTGCTTGGGCCTTTCGGCCCTCGCTTGCCGGCCGCGCATGCTCCTTGTGATTCCTCGGCGGCTTGCTTGCTCCTTACGGCCCTCGCTTGCCGGCCGCGTATGCTCCTTGTGATTCCTCGGCGGCTTGCTCCCGGAGTTTCCTCACTTGCAAACTTTGGAGCACGTGTCGGTTTTTGGTTTCTGATAGCCGGAATGCATCCTGCCGTGCATGTGCATGGACATGATTAAAATATGATATAATTCATGCATGAGCAATGAGCATCCACGCAACCATCGCGATCTCGGTGCCAAGCGCATCCTTTCGGCCCTGGGGCCCCAGCTTGCCGTCGCGATCACCGGGAAAGCTGGAACCCGTTTCATTCGCGTGGAGACGCGTGAACTCCAGATCAAGCAGCGGACCCCCGACCTCGAAATGCACCTGGACGATCCCGACTTGGGGCCCCTCATCGTGATCGTCGAGGTCCAGTTAAAGACCGATTCCGACTTTCCCGGGCGCCTGGCGGCCCTCACGACCTGGCTGGCCCATGACCGGGGATGCCCCGTCATTCCGGTCGTCATCCACATGAGTCTGCCGGGAGAGGCACGCTCCGCCCATTTCCGCTACGAGCTGGGTGGGTCCCGGATCGAGGTGAGGCCCGTCGAGATCGTCCTTGCCGATCAGGATGCGCGTGAGATCCTGGAAAAGGGGATGGACGGCCCCTGGTGGCCCTTCATACCCTTCAGCGGCACGGGGATGCCCCCGACGTCCTGGAGCGGCTGATGAACGAAATCGACGCCCGTCCCGATCTCGAGCAGGTAGCCGAGGACATGCTGCGCATGGCAGCGCATGTGGTAGATTTGAGTCAGGTCAAGGTCTTTCTGGAGGCTCGCATGATGGATGATCTCTGGGATCTGGAACCGCGGGTCGGCTCCACGATGTGGAAGTGGCTGGTGGCCAAGAGTGAAGCCCGTGGGCAGGCGCTGGCCGATGCTCGCACCGATGCCATGGTAGAGGCGCGTGTGGAGGCCCTGGCCGAGGCTCGCGTGGAGGCCCTGGCCGAGGCTCGCGCCCGGGATATCGCAGCCAGAGCACGTGCCGAAGGTTTGCAACAGGAAGCGCTCCGGATGGTGAAGCGGGCGATCGCCCGTCGCTTCGGTATGCCTGACCCTGACCTGAGCCTGCGCCTCGAATCACTGCACACCGAGGAACTCGAGGCCCTCCTGGAGAGCCTGTTCGACATGACGGTCCCCGGTGAACTCAGCGCCTGGCTCGACCGTCAGGCTCATTGAACCTTCCGAACGATCCGACACGCCCACTGGTCTGGAAAGCCGGACCGTGAGCTGTTGTCTGGGACTGGTCACGCTTTTGGCGGTTACTGACCTTCGGATGTGGATTGCCCGCGGTGAGCCTGCATCGAATTGTGTAATCGGCGGGCAGAATGGGCTTTCAGGTCATGCCTGACATGCTCGAAATCCTGTGTTACCGTCGCGATGACGTTGCAGCCCCATCCCTATCTTGAGTGTCTTTCAGATTGCTGACCTGGATCACTCTTGCGAGTGCCGGAACCGCACGAAGACCTCGTCGCCGCCCTGGCAAACGGCCACCGGGCGAAATCGACGGTCCAAGCCGCCCGGTCCGGCAGCCAGCGCCGGGTCGGGGCTGCCCCCGCACCACACGGGACACACCGTGAGCCACAGTTCGTCCACGCAATCGGCCGCGAGCAGGCTCGCATTCAGCGTCGGTCCCCCGATCGCCTGGATCCGCCTCACCCCGTGCGTGTCCCGGAGCCAGGTCAGCAGCTGTCGGAGGCCTTCTGCAGAAGGCTCGAACGTGACGACCTCGCCGACCGCTTCCAGCGATCGCCTCCGGTCCTCCACCAGTTCCGGTCCCGTCACGATGAGCCGCGGGTCCGTCCCGTCCCGGAGGAATCTCAGGGTTTCGTCGCACGACCCCGAACCGCTCATCACGACCCAGAGCGGCTCCGGCAGCAGGCCGCGGGCCTCCCGGTCGGCCCTCACTTCTGTGGACGTGCGCATCCCGGGCAGATCGTCGTCCGCGAGCGTCCGCGCGCCCACCAGCACGGCATCGACCCGCTGCCGCAGGCCCCGGAACAGCCGGTGATCCGTCTCCGACCCCATCGCCCAGGTCTGCCCCCGCCCACCCACGCGCACGTGGCCGTCGAGGCTCGCGATCATCTGCGCGGTGACGTGCGGTCGACCGGTCGCGGCCCCGGTCGCTTCGAGGTCCGGCAGGGGCTCGTCCAGCCAAGCCAGCGGTCCGCTCGCCGTCATGGTTCCCTGGCGCTCATGTCTCGACGGCCCGCACGCCTCGACGGGCCTCAGGCCTCGTCTTGGTCGGGGCTCTCGTCGTCTTCCTCGTCGTCGGGCGCCGGAACATCGCTGGCCGCCAGCATCACCTTGAGCAGCTGCTCGAGCATCGGATGTGGCTCGGCCAGCTGCGCCCGCTCGGCGAGATGCGCCATGATGCGGGCATCCGAGACGGCCATCTCGATGAAGTACGGATACTCGGGAATGTCGTCCGGGTCGAACCAGGTCGCGAAGTCGCGAACCAGCGCCTCGACGTCCGTCCGCGGCAGGTCCTCTTCCTCGATCAGCGGCTCTCTGGCCTTGCCCTGCAGGAGCTGGGCCGCCTCGTGAAGCAGCCGGGCTTCCTCCTCGCGCTCGAGGACGATCCGCACCCGGTGCGTGTCGCCTTCCTCTTCCTCGTCGAGATCCGAGAGCTCTTCGAGGACCAGCAACGGTCGCTCCAGCCGGTCATGCAGCCGCTCCACCAGCGTGCGCACCCGCCCGGCATCCTGCTCGTCGAGGTTGGCCAGCGCCGTCTCGAGCGATCGCCCCTCTTGCAGCGCCACCGCCACCTCGGGGAACAGCGACTCCACGTAATGCGCGAGGGCGTCCTGCAGCAGGCCGAGTTCCAGGGGATCCACATCCAGCAGATCACAGGTCCGTCTCTCGAAATCCAGCTTGACACGCATCAGAGGTCCGCCTTTCAGGCCACCATGCTACCACGCAAGGGCGTCACAGGCGGCTCTGGACGTCGTCGTAGACCTCGGCACGCTTCTTGATCTCGAGGATCGTCACCTGCTCTCCCGTCAGCCCGTACACGATCCGGTACCCCTCGACCCGCGCGCGCCACACCGAGTCGTAGCGCTGTTGCTGGAAGCCCTGGCTCGTCAGGCGCGTGAAGCGACGGGGCTGCGTGAAGATCTCGCCGAGCTTCCGGACCATCGCAAGCTGGATCCGCCGGTCCGCGCGCGTCTCCACGATGAGCTCGCGCACGTGCGCGACCGTCTCCCGCTTCAGGCCTCCTGGCCAGCCGCCCCGCCCCGTGCCGTCGAGTAGCGTCTCGGGACCCTCGACGCGCGGATCGTGTTGCCGGTAATCCTCGAGCTCTTCCTCGAGCCCCGTCACGCGCTCGCGCAGCTCGCGGACCTCGCGCTCCAGGCGCTCCAGTTGCTCGCGCAGCTGGGCTTTCTTGCCTCCCTCGGCGCTTCGCGTCGTCCCCTCGTTCTCCGTCCGAGGTTGTTGCCATTCGGCCAGTTCCCTGACCAGCCGGGCATTTGCGGCACGCAGCTGCGTCAGCTCGTCTTCGACCGGGACGTGCGAAGGGGGGACGATCTCCGCTGCGGCCAGCAACCACCGCTCCGGGTCGCGTTCCACCGCGGCCAGGACGTCCGCGGGCCAGCCGGTCCGGCTCTTCACCAGCGCCAGGAAGGCCTCCTTGAGCCGACTCCATTGCAGCGCGCGCCCATCGACCTGATATTCCAGCACGGCCAGGTCGAACCGTTCGAAGACCGGCGCCTGCCGGGCGAGGTGCGTCCGGATCCGCTGACCGATCGCTCGTTCCGGAGAGCGTGCCACGTACCGGATCTTCCCGCTCCGCTTGACGATCAGGTCGTCCCGGTTCGCCAGCACCCGCAGGATGGCCTCGACCTCCGGCTCGTGCGTCGGCACCCCGATGCGTGCCGCCACCTGCTTCACCGTGAGGCCGTCGGGCTCGCGCGGATCGTGCAGGACCTCCATCCACCGGAACCAGCTGTGGACGCTGTCCTCGTCTTCCGAGAGCGGGTCGGGCAACACCAGGAGCCAGGCCAGGGCCAGGTCAGGTTTCGGGTCCCTGGAAGTCGGGCGCTCGACGGGCTTGCGCGGTCGGATCCTCAGCTCCGCCAGCGCATCGCGCTCCGTCCCCGGACCGGGAAGCATCCCGGCGATCGGGGGGAACCAGCTCCCGGTCACGTCGTCTTTCATGGCTGGGTTCCCTCTTCCCGGGCAGGCGGCCAGACCACCGGGCGTCGCACGGCCCGCACGCGGCGGGTGAGCGGGGTCGCCCCGCCGCTCAGGATCAGCTGGACGGGGCGAGCGGGGGCAGGCCCGGACCAGGCGCAGAGCAGCTGCGTGGGGGTGCTCGCGACCACCCGGTATCTCCGACCGTCGACCGTCACCGTTCCCGTCGCGGGCAGGGCTTCACCCACGACCACGCCCCGTGAGGGCAGCGGGCCGGGTTCGATCACCAGCCCGTGCAGCCGCGGCACGGGCCGTGCCAGTTCCGGCCAGCTGACGTCCCGTGAGGGCTCGCTGGCCGTCCAGCCCACGAGCCGCTCGATCGCCACAGGAGGTCCCGGGACCGAGCGCGAGGCCTCGATCGCCACATACCGGACGGCCCCGAGGGAGCCCAGGGGGATGGTCAGCCGGGGTTCGGTCGTGGCTCCCGGCCAGGTGCGCCGGGCCACCGACCCGGAGGCATCGGTGACGGTGCACGCGAGGTCGGGCGCGTCACCCGGGCTCAGCCCCGTGAGCACGATCAGCCGGAGCGGGGTCGGCGGCGAGAGTTCGAGTTCGAGACGCGCGGGGCGCCCCTCGGGGACGCGCGCCAGCCACGAGGACTTCGCGGGTCGTCCGACCAGCGACGGTCGTTCGGAATCGGCCACCGTCAGCCAGACCGGGGCCATCACGGATCCCGTCGCCAGGCTCACGAGCCAGGGAGTCATCCCTCGAGCATCCAGATTTCCAGGATGTTGGCCATCGCGAAGCGGCGCTCGTCCGACTTGAGGTGACAGAAGGCCTGCAACTCGTCCCCGTGGACCTGACGTGGCTCGATCGTGCGGCGCGTCCGCCCCGAGGTGGGCGCGAAGTACTCGATCTCGAGGTGGCGCGCTTCCTGGATGGCTTCATGCACGAGCGTCGCGACGGCCTCGCTGGGCAGGTCCCGGCCTCCGCGCGTCCGACGCCGCAGCGGGCCCGTGCGGCGGGCGGACGAGGGACGGGGCACCTGGTGGTTGATCGCCACCGGCATCCGCTGGACCTGTCCGAAGTCCTGGACGAGCGTGTCCGTCTTCCGGGGTTTGGCCGTTGCCGCGGCGGGATCCTGATCCACCTGGATGATCCCCCCGCGCAGCGTGTGGCCCATCTCCTGGAGGGCTTCCACGAGGGCCGCATGGTCCTTGCGGGCCACGACCAGGTCCTGAGGCGTGATCTTCGCCTTGACGTAGGGGGCGATCGCCGGATGCTGGGCCAGCTCCTGGGCGAGTCCGAGCTCGGAGACGCGCAGGACCAGGACATCCCAGAAGGACAGTCGCCCGTGGCGTGCCGCCCAGTCCGCCAGCATCACCTCGAGGGCCTGGGGCAGCGGCATGCTGGTCCAGGATGCCAGCGTCTCGAGGACGCGGTCGACGGTCCAGCCGCGCTCAAGGGCCCGGTGCAGGGCCTCCTCCGTCAGGCGGAAGGTCGTGAGCGTATCCGAGCGCACGAATTCGGACACCTGCTCCAGCTGGTATCTCACGTTCAGGCTGACCTCGGGACCGACCAGGATCTCGAGATTCGGCTGCACGACGACGCTCTGGCTTTCGGGACCGGCCCAGGCTCCGGAGGCTTCCTCGCGCTGCACGGTGCGCAGAACGGCGTGCCCGAGCTCCGTGAGCCGGAAGGTCGTCCCCGCCGAGTGATGCCAGTCGATGAAGCCCAGCATCGCAAGACCTCGGAAGGCCTCCACGGGGAACTGGGCCGGCTTGCCGAACCAGTGTTCGATCCGCGGCAGCATCCCGGCCGCGTCGTACCACACCGAGGCCTCGAGGGTCTGGAGGAGCCGGACGAGCACGCGATGTTCCTGGCGCTGGGCGGAGCGTAGCGTCCGGTTGCTCCAGAAGTTGAAGCAAATGCGCGCCTGGTCGAGCGGCGAGAGGGCGAGCCAGCCCTGGAGCGTGGCCGTCGGCGTCAGACGATTCTCCTGGCGCACCAGGAGCTGGCTGGAGAGCGCGAACTCGAGCATCCAGCCGAGCCGCGGCGGATGACTGCCATCGGCAGGGAGGCGCTCCTTGACCTCGAAGCGCGGCAGCACGGTCTTTTCGAGGGCGCGCTTGTAGAGGAGCCCCGTCTGCTGCGTGACCTGGAGCGGTTCTCGCTCGCACAGGACGATCAGCGCCAGCAGGTCGCGCAGGATGGCCGCTTCGGGAAGGGGCTGAGCGTTGGCCGGCGCCTCGATCCGGGGCACCCACGTCTCGGCATGCGGTCTGCGGACTTCCACGAGGCGATCGGCCAGGTCGTCCGGCACGATCCAGACGATGTCGTTGCTCCAGCCGCGGGTGCACACCACCATGCCGGTGCGGGACAGCGTGTACAGCGCTTCCTGCGCCGTTCCGCGCTCGGCGCCCAGGCGCCGGGACAGATCGAGCAATTCGCGGTCGGAGGCGCCCGTCGCCGAGAACAGGCAGACGTCGAGGAGATCACGCTCTAGGGTGGAAAGCTCCGCGAGCTGCCGTTCGAGGTGGTCCCAGTCGAGGATGTCCTGGGCGAGCCGCTGCCAGAGCCCCGGATCGGCCGTCGTGGGGCGAGCCCGGTCGAGCGACTGGAACACGATGTCCTGGAGTCCTGGACCACTCGCCTCGAGATATTCGGCCAGCCGGGGCATCCATCTCTCCTTCCGGATCCACGTCACAACGACACATCATACCGTGTTTCGTCCGCCTTGCGCCCATTCCTCCCACAGGACGAGCCATACGGCCAGCATGGCAGGCCCGATGAACAGGCCGATGCTGCCGAACAGCGTGGCTGCGCCGAGGAAGGCGAAGAAGACCTGCAGGTAGGGCAGCCGGGCCGTCCCGCTGATGACCAGCGGCCGCACGACGTTGTCCACCGTGCTGACGATGGCCAGGCCCCACACGACGAGGAACAACGCTTTCCAGGTGGCACCGGCCAGGTAGAGGCTCAGCGCGGCCCCCCCCCACACGAGCACCGCCCCGAAAGGCAGGATCGCGGCGATCGCCGTGATGCCTCCCAGCAGGGCCGGAGCCTTCAGGCCCGCGATGACGTAGCCGAGTGCGGCCGCCAGGCCCTGGGCCGTGGCGGCCAGGATGACCCCGGCGAAGACGGCCCGCATCGCGTGCTTGATGGGGTTCCAGAGCCGGTCCGCACGATCGCCCAGCCAGAAGCGGAGCACGGCGGCCGTCTGGTCGCGGTAGCTGTCCCCGTAGCGGTAGACGAAGAAGAGGGTGAAGACCGTGACGACTGCCTGCAGCAGGCCGCCGCCCAGGGACTTCAGCGCGACCGTGCCGGGTGCGGCCACGCGAGGCCACAGCGTCCTGAAGAGCTCGGAGGGCGCCAGCTGGGCGAGTTCCGCGGTTCCGCGCTCCAGCAGGGGCCGGATCCAGGGCCACCTTTCACTCCAGGCCGGCACGTTCAGCGGGGCGTGGAGCATCGAGGCCATGGCGTTCAGCGCCGGGACGGCCTCCGCCAGGGCCCGCGAGACGAGCCAGGTGACGGGCAGGGCCACCGACAGCAGGACGAGCAGGGTCATGAGGGTGGCCGCGAGCGCGTGGCGATCGCCGAGACGCGACCGGAGGGCCCTGTAGGCCGGCCAGGTGATGCCCCCGAGGACGAGGGCCCACACGATGCCATCCGCGAAGGGGCTCAGCATCCAGCAGGTCACCACCACCCACGTCAGGAGCACGAGCGTCGAGGCCACTGCCCTGTGCCAGTTCGATTCGTGCAGGCCGTGCATCACCGTTCGAGCACCACGTGGAGGGGCACGTCACCCAGACGTGCCCGTCCCCCCAGCTCCGCAAGCTCGATCAGGAACGCGACCCCCACGACCTCCCCCTGCAGCTCCTGGATGAGCTTCAGCGCGGCACCCGCCGTTCCCCCCGTCGCGAGGACGTCGTCGACCAGCAGGACCCGATCGCCCGGACGGAGTGCGTCCTGCTGGACCTCCAGCGCATCCTCACCGTACTCGAGCGCGTACGACACCCGGGTCGTGAGGCCCGGGAGCTTGCCCGGTTTACGGAGCGCCACGAGACCGGCCCCGAGACGCGCGGCCAGGCCGGCTCCCAGCAGAAAGCCACGCGATTCGATCGCCACCACGCGGTCGACGGGGCTGGCCTCGAAGGGGGTCGCGAGCGCATCGATGGTCGACCGGAGCGCGCCGGGGTCGGCCAGCAACGGCATGATGTCGATGAACTGGATGCCGGGGCGCGGATGGTCGGGCACGATGCGGAGCAGCTGCTCGAGGTGTCGGGCTGAGGGAGCTTTCAAGAACGGGCCTCCTGGAACGATCGTCGATACCGGGCGACGGGTGGGAGCCTCCAGGATGGTGGACATCCGGGCTCGACCGGCTCCATTATGGCTTCCGGTTGCGTGCCGTGCGAGGTTCCCGTGTTCCCGATCCGAGCCGAAATCCGTCGTTTCCGTGGCTGGCCGCTGATGCTCCCGGCTCTCGCGACCCTCGTGGCCTGCGGGAGTCGCGTGATCGACTGGCCGACGGGCAAGGTCGGGACGGCCCGCGAGCACTGGGCCCGCTGGGATTCGCTCTGGCCCGCGCGCCCCGAAGCCCTGATCTCGGTCCAGGCGGCGCGTGTCGAGACCTCGGGTTTGCCGGCCGCAAGCGGCTGGGACTACACCGGTCGCTCCGGTCAGGACCTGGTCCGTCTGACGGTCCGCGAGGCGCGCGTCACCTGGAGTCCCCTGCCGAGACCCGAGCCTCAGCCTCCCGCGATCGACCTGGATCGGTGGAAGGTCGACAGTCCTCAGGCACTCGTCCTGGCCACGGCGCGCCTGGGCGCCGGCCCCTACGCGCTCGACCTGCGCCAGCGTTCCCGCGGTGGACCGCCGGTCTGGCAGGTGCAGGATGCGGCCTCGGCATCGTGCCTCGTCGATGCGGAGAAAGGCGTGGTCCTGCCGTGAACCGTATCCCGGTTTGCCAGTTCTTCCGGCTTCCAGGAGTGCTGCTCGTCGGCACGCTGGTGGCCTGCGCGGACGGTCTGCGCCCCGTGGGAGTCTGGTTCGACGCGCGCGGGATGTCGGGCGTACCCGAAGCCTTCCGCCCGTCCCTCGAGCCCGCGCATCTGGCCCCCCTGCCGTTCCCTGGCACGCAGCGCTACGAGGTCGGCTGGCGGAGCCTGCACGAGGTGAAGGTCCGGGACCCGTTGCAGACCGGGCATGCGGCGGCCGCGATGCTGGCTCTCCACGCGGGATGGGCTCCGGCGGATCTCCCGATGGGCCCGATCGAGACGGCCGATGGACGTGCCTATCCGCTGGATGAACCCGTCATCGGGGTATTCACGTCGGTGCTCCGGCCCGATCCGGCCGCCCGGTACGGTGGCCTGCCACCGCTCGGGCTGGTGAAGCTGCTCACGGCTCGCGGCATGACGGCGCATTACTCGATGAAGGGTGACCTCGCGGGCGTCCGTCGCTGGGTCGACGCTGGCTGGCCGGTGGCGATGCTCGTCGACGGTAGTCGCCTCGGGGCCACCACGCAGGCCCTGCTCTGGGTGGTGGTTCACGGGGCCGATGGGCAGCAGGTGGCGATCGCGGGCTTTCCTGACGGAAGCAGGACCGTGCCGGTCGAGCGGCTGCTACCGGCCTGGGATGCCGACGGATTCCCGTTCCGGGGAGCGGCCGTGGTGGCCGAGGGAATTCCACGCTGACCATCTGGCTGTCCGGGGACTTCCCGCGGTAAAATGCCGGGTCACGCGGGTCGCCGCGTCCCCAAACCGTCGAGGACCCGGATGAACAAGCTGGTCAACCTGTACGAGAGCTCCACTTTCTTTCTCATCGCCCTGTGCGTGTTCCTGCTGGACCAGCTCAGCAAGATCCACATCGAGGCGACGCTGGCTTACCAGCAATCGCGTCCGCTTTGGGAGCCCTTCCTCTATCTCACGTACGTCCGCAACCAGGGCGCCGCGTTCAGCCTGCTCTGGGGGCACGGCAACATCCTCTCGTTGATCGGGCTCGCGGTCGTCAGCGTGGTGGTCATCGTCCACTGGCGCAGCCGTCCGACTGGACCGCTCTACACGCTGGCTGCGGGCCTTCTCGTGGGTGGGGCGGTCGGGAACATGTATGACCGGTTCACGCTGGGCTACGTGCGCGACATGGTCGACCTCCACTGGGCCGGCCGTAACGTCTTCCCCATCTGGAACGTGGCCGACATGGCCGTCGTCGGCGCCGTCGGACTGTTCATCCTGTTCTCGTCCTGGATGGAGACTCAGCGGCAGGCATTCACGGCTTCTGACGCTTCACCTGCGCCCCTTGCCCCTGCCGGGGCCTCCGAGCTGTCATCCGAAACCATGCCTTGACCGCCCGTGAGGTGTCGCTCTCGGGTGGGTAAGCTGCTGCAGGGAGGTGCCGCCATTGGGCACACGCTTGCGCCTGCATCACCTGGCAGTCCTGGTCGCATGTCTTGCGGCCTGTCGTCCCGTGGACGGTTTGCTGTCACGACCGGCCTCTGCTGACTCTGATCTGCTCAGCGGTTCACCTTTCGCGGGGACCTTGCGCACGGTGGCACCGGTCAAGCCTACCGATTCTCTGGCCACCGTGGCACCGGTCAGCCCCACCGGTTCGCAGCCGAACGCTGCAACGTTCTCACCGGAGGCCCCCCTGACGACCGTGGCACCTCTCCTGGACGAGTCGGGTGTGCCCCTCGCGAACGCACGTGTCAACGGGTACCTCACGACGGTCGCCCCGCTCACCACCGTCGCGCCCCTGGCGACCGTCGCGCCCCTCACGACGGTCGCCCCGTGGTGGCTGGGCCGGATCCAGAGTGACCTTCCCGAGACTCTCCAGGCCGTGACCGATGCCTCCGGCAGCATCCGATTCGCGGCTGGCGTGAACGGTGTCTATAACCTCGAGGCCGTGGCATCGGCGACCCGGAAAGCCTGGCGGGGCTCCGTCCGGCTGGCGTCCGGCGTCCCGGAGCTCGGCGGGGATGCCCTGAGAGTCGGTCCCACGGGTAGTCTGCGCGGTCGCGTCACCTTTCCCGAGGATCCCGGGGTGACGAACCTCGAGGGCGTCGATGTCTTCATCCCCGGATACCTCGTGGCGCGAACCGATGCCTCGGGGCGGTTCTGGTTCCCGTCCTTGCCCGTCGCGACCTATGCCCTGGTGGCCCGGCACGCCACCTTGTTGATGCGAGGGGTCCAATCAGAGGTCGAGATCCGGGCCGGGCATACCACCGACATGGGCAGCATGGTCATGCACCGTCCGCGCCCCGACCTGATCGAGGTCTCGCCTGGCCTGGTGGCCCCCGGGATGACCTTGCGACTGACCGGTCGTCACTTCGGACGCACGGAGGGCAACGAACTCAAGGTCTACATGGATGGTCTCGACTGCGGCAAGGTCGTGACCCTCGACGATTCCCGGGCCGAGGTGGTCGTCCCGGAAGGCGCGAGTGCCGGCCAGCTCTTCGCGCGAGTCCTGGACTACTCGGGTGCGACCACGTCGTGTCGGATCGCGCGGGCGCTGGTGTGGTCCGATGAGGCCAGGGGGCTCGGCCCCGGAGGGACGCTCGATCTGCCGGTGAAGCGCTCGATTCGCCTCGGGGTCCAGGCGCTCGACCACCGGGCGCGCCTCTCGCCGGAAGCCCCCCCCGCCACCTGGACCGTCACGGGTCCCGCCCTGTGGACCGATGCCGCCACCCGCGGCCTGCAGACGGATCGCATCGATCTGATCGGTCACTCCCCGGGCGAGGTCCGGGTCCGGTCCTCGTTCGGGAATCTGGGTCTCGAACTGGGCATTCACCTGTACACGGTCCGGATCAGCACGCTCGTCTCGTCGCTGGTGCTCGACATGCCCCCCCCTTCCGGATCTGCCGACGCAGGGTTCGTGACGGAAGCGCCCGTGCCCGGAACGGTCGTCCGCGACGATGGGCGTCCGGGGGCGCGCTCGCGATGGACCGTGCGGGACCCCGAGATGGTCGAGGTGTCGTCCGGGAGCGTCCGGGCGCTCCACAGGCCGGGGGTCTCCCGTGAACAGGCCACCGTCCTGACCCTCGAGAGTCTCGATGATCCCGAGGTCAGGGCCACGTTCGAGGTGCGCGTGCGGCCCCGGTCCGTGATCCGTCCGGAGGTGGACTGACATGCGACGTCGCTCGTCGACCCCGATGCTGTTCACGGTGCTGGCCCTGGAGGCCTGCATGTCTCCCCTGGCCGTGCCCAGGGCGGCAAACGATCGGTCCGTCGCTCCGTCCGGGCCAGTCGCGACCGCACCCGGTGAGGCCGCGTGGGTCGGCACGCTCGTCACGGCTGCCGGGCGCGATGATGGGGCCACCTGGGAGAGCGTCCGGCGCCCGGGGCAGGCCAATCACGAAAAGTCCGACAGGGCGGTCATCACCTGGGAGGTGACGTGGCCCCGACCGGTGCGGCGTTCGATCCAGATGTTCCTCTCGAGCATCGGCTCGCTCGATTTCTCGATCTCCGATGCCACCGGCACCACGCTCGCGACGGGCTCCATCGTCCGGGCGGGAGCAGACCAGGCCACGGCCAGCTGCACGCTCGAGGTCGCTCCCGGTGAGGGCTACGTCGCCCGCTGCGAGGCCTTCGACGGGGCACCCGTTGCGCCCGGACGACAGCGCCTCGCCTCGGCCAGCAGCGAGCCCTTCATCGCTCGTCCCGGTCGCATCGCGCCCGTGGCCCTGCGTCTGGTTCCCGACCATCCGCCTGACCTGAGGGCCGTCGCGGCACCCGTCACGGGGACGGGGGGAGCGGCGATCGCCGCTCCGGGCGACGAGCTGGCGCTGGCCGTGGGCGCGGAGACGCCCCAGGAGCCCGTCGTGTGGTTCCCCGCCAGGCCCGGGGCCGCCGATCCGGACCTCCGGAACCTCGAGGGGGTTCCGATGGTCCCCGCCGCGCCGTCAGCCGTCGTGCCGGGACTCGTGAGAGTCCGTGTACCCGCCGGAGCCGGATCGGGGATACCCTGGCTCGAGACCCGTCTCGGGGCGAGGCGGTTTGCCACCCCCATCTGGATCCCGTCCCTGGCGCTGACCACTCCCACCGAGTTCTTCGACCGTGCTGTGGCCCTGAACATTTTTCTGGTCCTCGACGTCCAGTCGATCCCGCCCGGTTCGAGCATCTCGGCCCCGGGGCAACGCGTCGTGACGGGCCACGTCGACTACGTCCCGGCCGCAGGCGTCCCGCTCGCGTCCCTCGGTGCGACCCCCTCGGCCCCGCTGGGCTGGAAGCTGGTCCAGGACACCGTCGGAACCCTGACCGCGAGTGGTGACCTGGAGGTCATCGTCGTATCGAATCCGCTGCCGGGCGGCACCAGCCAGAAACTCGCCGAGCTGGAGGCTTCCCTGGCCGGGGCCCGCAGTCCGAAGCTCACGCTGGGGTTCGTCAAACCATGTGACTACGTGCCCTGCAACTGAACGTCAGGTCGTGGCCCGGCGGATCGCGTCGGCGATCAGGGCTTCAGCCGTCACCGGATCGCGCCAGCGCGCCTGGGCATCTGGCGAGAGACTCTCGATCGGGTCGTAATACAGGAAGACCTGCCCGGGTTTCACGCTCGGCGCCGTGTAGGCCGCGATGCCGTTTTCCCGGTCGTAGAACTCGTACGAGTGAATGTCGCGCTTGCCGCCGCCGCCCGGGGCATCGCAGATGAACGTCGGCGTGTTGAATCCCGCCGTCGTGCCCCGCAGGGTTTTCTCGAGGTCGAGCCCCGTCTGGATCGTGGTCCGCAGGTCTTCCACGCCCTTCACCATGTCGTGCATGTACACGTAGTAAGGGTGGACATTGAGATAGGCGAGACGCTTGAGCAGCAGACCCATCGTGGCTGCGTCGTCATTCACGCCGCGCTGGAGGACGGTCTGGTTCCGCACGAAGACCCCGGCCTTGAACAGGCGCATCATGGCCTGTTCCGTGATCCAGGTGATCTCGTTCGGGTGGTTGAAATGGGTGTGGAGCATGACGTCCTTGCCCATCTCCCGCCCCTTCGTGACGATATCCACGAGGGCCTGGAACCAGTCGTGGTCCGTCAGGATCTTCATGGGCAGGACGGCGGGTCCCTTGGTGGCAAAGCGCATGCGGCGGACGTTCGGCATGTCGAGCAACGTCTCGCCGATGAGGCGGAGGTTCTTCGCCGAGAGCTGGTAAGTGTCCCCCCCCGAGATGACGATGTCCTCGAGTTCCGGACGCGAGGCGATGTACTTGAACGCCTTGGCCCAGCGGCTGGGGCTGGGCGACAGCTGGACCTTCTCGACCTCCTCGGTGTTCATCCCGACGGCATACGAGCGCGTGCAGAAGCGGCAATACACCGGGCAGATGTCCAGCGGCAGGAACAGGGCCTTGTCCGGATAGCGGTGCGTCAAACCGGGCGTCGGGGCATCTGCTTGTTCATGCAGGCTGTCCAGCTTGAGGCCCGGATGATCGGGTTGCAGGCGCGACCCCAGTGGCAGGAACTGGGTCCGGATGGGGTCCGCCACGGGATTGGACCAGTCGATGTTCGCGATCATGTAGGGGCTGATGCGCACCGACATGGGCGCACGCAAGAAGCCCTCGCGCAGGTCCTCGATGAAGGCGGGGGGAGCCAGATCCTGGATGGTCTCGAGCAGCTTGTCGGGAGTCTGGATCGAGTTGCGCCCTTGCCAGATGTGGTCGAGAAAGGTCTCGGTCGGGACCTCGCGATAGGCCGGGACGTGCTGCCAGAACTCGCCCTGCTTGAGCTGGCGATGGGCGAATGCCTCCGGGGGCGCCGGGGGCTTGAGGTGGACGATGTCGTCGTCGGCACCGGGAGCGAGGGTCGGATCGACCGCGGGCATGGAATCCTCCGTCATCGAGGGAGCGCTCGACCGTCCAGGGAGCGCGGGGAGCGGGACATGTTGTCGCGGGGTGCGGGGCGGCGGGCGCCCGGGGCTCAGAGGCCGTAGGAGGGGCGATCGCCGGCGCCGAATGCAGCGTCGGGACGCCGGGGGCGGTCCTGGCTGGATCGCGGGCCCGGGGCCCGGTCACGCCTCATCACGTGTCCATCCTCCTGAAACCGTCATGGTAGGGGATTCCGGAGAGCCTTGCAAGACCGCACCGGGGGCCGGGGCGACGTGGTACGATCGACATGCATCGACCGACGTCGTTCGTGCTCCCGGAGAGGTCCTCGCGTGTCCGAAGCGCTTCACGAACGCCTTCGTTCCCATGCCTCGGTCGCCATCGTCGGGACATGCAAGAACGCGGGCAAGACCACCTGCCTCAACGCCCTGCTCGCCTGCCTCGGGCGCGACGGGGTCCGGGTCGGATTGACCTCCGTCGGGCGCGACGGTGAAGACCTCGACGCCGTCACGGATCGCCCCAAACCCCGGATCACCCCCGTCACGGGCTCCCTCGTCGCCACCTCGCTCGTCTCGGCGCGCCGTTCGGCCGCGCGCCTGCGGGAAGTTGCCCCCACGCCCTTCCGGACGGCTCTCGGGCCCGTCGGAATCTACGAGGTCGCCGGCCCGGGCTGGGTCGAGGTCGCCGGTCCCGTGACCGTGGCCGACACGGTGGTCCTCGTGCAGATGCTTCACCGTCACGGTGCACGGCAGGTCCTCGTCGACGGGGCGATCGACCGGCGCGCGTCGGCTTCCCCGCGGGTGGCGACGGCCATGGTCCTCGCGACGGGCATGGCCCTCGACGAAGATCCGGACACCGTGGTGGATGCGACCCGGCACCACGTCCGGATGCTCTCGCTACCCGCATGCCAGTCCGACCTGCTGCCCGCGGAAACGGGCGTGCGTCACCCGGACGGATCCTGGGAGGCCTTTCCCCGGAGCACGCCCCTGGGCTCTCCCGAGGCCTGGTTGGCCTGGTTCCCCGCCGAGGCGATCGCCGTCGGGATCGAGGGGGCACTCACCGACGGGGTCGCGAGGGCGCTGGTCCGGGCGGCAGCCTCCGGCCCCGACCGGCCACGGTCCCTCGTCGTCCCCGATGCGACCCACGTTCTGCTGACGGCGGCCTCCCTGGACCGGCTGGCAACTGCCGGCTACGACCTGAGCGTGCGGCAGCGCGTGGACCTCGCCGGGGTGGTGGTCAACCCGACCCGTCCGTGGGGCCCGTCGATGCCTCCTGCCGATTTCCTGGCCCGCATGCGGGCCGCGCTTCACCCCGTTCCCGTCCACGACGTCGTGGCCGGGGACCTCGCCCCGGTCCGCTGAGGGTTCACCATGCACCTTGCCATCGACACCTCCCAGGTCACCCGTGCCCGAGACCTCGCCCGGCAGGTCGTGGCTCCGCTCCAGGAGTACTTCCGGGCCCACTCCAGCGTCGCCATCGAGCGCGCCGTCCTGCGCCTGTACGGGGTCGACGGCGTCGATGCCTCGGAAGATGACATCCCCTGGCCCAACCGCGTGGTCGACCGCCTGGTCGCCGAAGGACGGCTCGCGGGCGGGGCTGCCCGGGCCCTGGCCATCGCGGCGCTCCGGACCGGTCGAGACGCGCAGGGCGCTGCCGAGGCGATCGCCACCGGGCAGGTCGACTGGGACGTTCCCGTCGATGAGGCCGTCCTGCGTCGCTGGGCCGACGACCATGCCGCCCGGGCCCTGGAAGGGCTGCTCCAGGCACGTCACGGGCGTCGGGAGCACCGTCGCGAGCGTCTCGGAATGGGCCCGCGACCCTGGAAGTACCTGATCGTCGCCACCGGCAACATCTTCGAGGACGTCCCGCAGGCCGTCGCCGCGGCACGGGCCGGGGCTGACATCATCGCCGTCATCCGTTCCACCGGCCAGAGCCTCATCGACTTCGTCCCGCATGGCACCACCACCGAGGGCACGGGTGGTACCTACGCGACGGGTGCCAACTTCCAGCTCATGCGCGAGGCCCTCGACGAGGTCGGCGAGGAACTCGGTCGTTACATCATGCTCACGAACTACGCGAGTGGCCTGTGCATGCCCGAAATCTCGGTCCTGGCGGCCCGGCATGGGCTCGACATGCTGCTCAACGACGCGATGTACGGCATCCTGTTCCGGGACATCAACGTGTATCGCACCCTGCTCGACCAGCATTTCTCGCGCCTCGTGAACGCGGCCGCGGGGATCATCATCAATACCGGAGAGGACAACTACCTCACGACGGCGGATGCCTACGAGCAGGCTCACACCGTCCTCGCCAGCCAGTTCGTCAACGAGCGCTTCGCCCTCGAGGCCGGCATGGCACCGTCCCTGATGGGGCTGGGCCACGCCTTCGAGATGAACCCGCGTACGCCCGATGGCCTCAGCCACGAGATCGCGATGGCCCAGCTCGTCCGGCAGTGCTTTCCCGAGGCGCCACTCAAGTACATGCCGCCCACGAAGCACATCACGGGCGACATCTTCCAGGCGTACTCCCACAACACGCTTTTCAACCTGGTCTCGGTCCTGACTGGGCAGGAGATCCACCTGCTCGGCATCATGACGGAGGCCATTCACACGCCCTTTGCCTCCGACCGTCACCTGGCCCTCAAGAATGCCGATTACGTGTTCAACTATGCCCGTCAGATGGGCGCCGACCTCGAGTGGAAGGCCGGTGGCCTCGTCGAGACGCGCGCGCGCGAGGTGCTGACGAATGCCCTGGGCCTCCTCGAGCGTGTCGCCGATCAGGGACTCGTGGCAGCCATCGGCGAGGGGGCCTTCGGGGACGTGAAGCGCCAGCCCGATGGCGGCAAGGGACTCTCCGGGGTCTTCACCCGGGATTCGCGCTACCTCAATCCCTTCATGGACCGGCTCGAGGCCCTGAACCTCGGTGATGCCCGGATCCCGTCGTGACCCGGAGGTGACCTCGATGTTCGCGACCTCTTCCCGGGCGCCCCGGCAGCCCGATCTGACCAACCTCGTGCCCTACGGGGACACGCTCGACGACGGCAAGGTCCAGCTGAGCTTCACGCTGCCTGTGCCGGCCGGGCCCGAGGCCCGGGAGGCCGCCCGCCGGCTCATGCTCGGAATGGGCCTCAAGGAGCCGTCGATCGTCTCGATGGAGGCCGTCGGGACCTCGATGAGCTTCTTCATCGGCTATGGCAGCATCGTCCGCGGAGTCGACTTCACGGACCTGCACGTGCCGAAGAGCGAGTACGAGGCCATGGACATGGAGGGCGTCGATGGCTTCGTGGCCGAGCATTTCGATCGGCCGCTCGTGGTGGTGGGGGCCTGCACGGGCACCGACGCGCACACCGTCGGGATCGACGCCATCCTGAACATGAAGGGCTACAACGGCCACTACGGCCTCGAGCGCTACAAGATGTTCCGGGCCGTCAACATGGGCGCTCAGGTCCCCGTCGAGACCCTGGTGGCCCGGGCGATCGCCGAGAATGCCGACGCCATCCTCGTCTCGCAGGTCGTCACGCAGAAGAACCTGCACATCATGACCCTCACGTCGCTCGTCGAGACCCTGGAGGCCGAGGGCGTGCGCGATCGCTTCGTCGTGGTCGTGGGGGGGCCGCGCATCACGCACGACCTCGCCACCGAGCTCGGGTTCGATGCAGGGTTCGGCCCCGGCTCGTATGCCGAGGACGTCGGCGCCTACGTCGCGCAGGAGCTGCTGCGCCGTCGCGAGGCCCGTGCCCGCCTGGCCGAGGAGGGTTTCCTGTCCGACGATCCTTCCAGCGGCTCCAGGGAGGCGTGACCATGGCCGATCCCGTCATTCTCACCTGCTGCCCCGTGGGCGCAGAAGTCATGCGCGACCAGCATCCCGGCGTGCCCTACACGCCGGCCGAGATCGCGCAGGCGTCCATCGAGGCCGTCCGGGCCGGAGCGAGCATCGTCCACCTGCACGTGCGCGAGGACGATGGCATGCCGAGCCAGGACCCGGCACGGTTCCAGGAGACGGTCACGCGCATCCGCTCCGAGGTGGATTGCATCATCCAGATCAGCTCCGGGGGGGCCGTCACGGCCACGGAGGACGAGCGGCTGGCTCCGCTGTTCGCGCTCGATCCGGCCCCCGAGATGGCCAGCCTCACGATGGGCACCGTCAACTTCGGGGACGAGGTCTTCTGGAATCCTCCCTCGCTCATCCGACGCTTCGCCATCGAGTTCGCGGCGCGCGGCATCATGCCCGAGCTCGAGATCTTCGAGCCCGGTCAGATCCAGGCGGCCTTGCGACTCGTGAAGCAGGGCGTGCTCAGGGGGCACCTGCACTTCGATTTCGTGCTGGGCGTGCCCGGGGCGAGTCCCGGGACGGCCCAGGCGCTCCTGCACATGGTCGCTCAGCTGCCGGCCGGGGCGACCTGGACGGTCGCGGGCATCGGGGCGGCCGAGCTGTCCCTGGGGATGGTGGCGATCGCCCTCGGAGGCCATGTCCGCTGTGGCTTCGAGGACAACGTGTACTACCGCAAGGGGGAGCAGGCCCTCTCGAATGCCCAGCTGGTCGAGCGCATGGCGCGCCTGGCCGACGAGTCGAACCGCGGCGTCGCCACCCCCGACCAGGCCCGGGCCCTGCTCCACTTGCCTCCCCGTGTTCGAGGATGACCCGATGACGACTCCCGCCCTGACCGTCCCGACCAGTCCCTTCGGCCTGCACCGCGTGGTGAGTCCCGAGGGCGTGTTGCCCTACTCGGCCGAGGTCCTGGACGCCACCTCCCCGCTGCGGGAGACCGAGTTCCGCGTAGCCGTCGAGGCGCTGAATCTCGACTCGGCCTCGTTCGTCCAGCTGCTCGAGGCCAGCGGCCACGATCCCGATCGCCTCAAGGAGCAGGTGCTCGCCATCGTCTCGGCCCGGGGCAAGATGCAGAACCCCGTGACGGGGTCGGGCGGCGTGCTGATCGGTCGGGTTTCCGAGGTGGGTTCGGCTCGCTCGGATGTCGCCGTCGGCGATCGCCTCGTGACCCTCATCTCGCTGACGACCACGCCCCTGGCCCTCGAATCGCTCGGACGCGTCCATCTCGCGACGCACCAGATCGAGGCCACGGGGACGGCCACCCTCTTCGAGCGCAGCCTGTTCGCCCGGATCCCGGAGGATCTGCCCGAGTCGCTCGTCATGTCCGTGCTCGACGTCTGCGGTGCGCCCGCGCAGCTGGCCCGCCTGGCCCGGGAGGGCCGGACCGTCGTGATTCTCGGGGCCGGCGGCAAGAGTGGTCTGCTGGGGACCTGGGTGGCGGCCGAGCAGGTCGGACCGACCGGCCAGGTCATCGCGCTCGTCCGTTCCGAGGACGAGGCCCGGCGCCTCGAGGGAGCTCCCGGCCCCGTCACTCCCCTCGTACAGGACTGTCGCGACGCGGTCGGGGTCATGGAGGCCGTCGCGCGCCTGACGGCCGGCCGGATGGCCGATGTCGTCGTGAACTGCGTCAACGTTCCGCATACCGAGATGTCGGCGATCCTGGCCTGCAAGCCGCGCGGTCAGGTGTACCTGTTCAGCATGGCGACGAGCTTCCAGGCCGCCGCCCTCGGCGCCGAGAGCGTGGGCCTCGACGTCGATCTGCTGGTCGGCAACGGGTACGCCGAGGGTCACGCGGCCTTCGCGCTCGATCTCGTCCGGCGGCATCCCACCCTGCGCGAGCGCTTCGAGGCCTTCGCGAGCACCTGACCCCCATGCGTGACCGTACTCGTTTCTCGCGATTCAACCAGGAGACCGCTCCGATGTCCGATTCCACCCCCGTCATGACTCCCCAGCCGGCAGCCCCCGTCCGGCGTGAACCGACGACCGCCGAGAAACTCGAGGACCTGCGCCGTCGACAGGCCGAAGCCGAGGCGGGCGGCGGCCCCGAGGCGATCGCCAGGCAGCACGCGAGGGGCAAGAAGACCGCCCGGGAACGCATCGCCCTGCTGCTCGACCCGGGCTCGTTCGTCGAACTCGATCGCTACCGGACTCATCGCTGCGAGCACTTCGGCATGGGCGATCGCATGGTCGTCGGAGACGGGGTCGTGACGGGCCACGGCACCATCGACGGTCGCCAGGTCTTCGTGTTTTCGCAGGACTTCACGGTCTGGGGCGGGAGCCTGGGCGAGGTTCACGCCGAGAAGATCTGCAAGGTGATGGATCTGGCCGTGCAGACGGGGGCGCCCGTCATCGGTCTCAATGACTCCGGGGGAGCCCGCATCCAGGAAGGCGTCGAGAGTCTGGCCGGTTACGCCGAGATCTTCTGGCGCAACGTCCAGGCGTCGGGGGTGGTGCCGCAGCTCTCGGCGATCCTGGGCCCGTGTGCGGGCGGCGCCGTCTACAGCCCGGCCATGACGGATTTCATCGCCATGGTCCAGGACTCGAGCTACATGTTCATCACCGGTCCCGACATCGTGAAGACCGTGACGGGTGAAACGATCTCCCAGGAAGAGCTGGGTGGGGCACGCGTCCACAACGAGACCAGCGGTGTGGCGCACCGCAACTACGTGTCCGAAGAGGAATGCCTCGAGGATCTGCGCCTCCTGCTCTCGTACCTGCCGTCCAACAATCTCGAAACCCCGCCCTTCGTCCCGACCGACGACCCGATCGATCGCATGGACGAGGAGCTGCGCACGCTCATCCCCGACCAGGCCAACCGCCCCTATGACATGCATGACGTGATCTCGCGCGTGGTCGACCACGGCGAGATGTTCGAGTTGCAGCCGCACTTCGCCGCCAACCTCATCACGGCCCTGGCGCGGCTCGGCGGTCACGTGGTCGGCATCGTCGCCAACCAGCCCGCGCACATGGCGGGCACGCTCGACATCGATGCCTCGGTGAAGGGGGCCCGCTTCGTCCGCTTCTGCGATGCCTTCAACATCCCGATCGTGACCTTCGAGGACGTCCCGGGTTATTTCCCCGGCAAGACCCAGGAATGGGGCGGCATCATCCGTCACGGGGCCAAGCTGCTCTATGCCTACTGCGAGGCCACGGTGCCCAAGTTGACCGTCATCACGCGCAAGGCTTACGGGGGCGCCTACGACGTCCTGGGGTCCAAACATGTGCGGACGGATCTCAACCTGGCCTGGCCCTCGGCCGAGATCGCCGTCATGGGCGCCGAGGGGGCCACGGGGCTGCTCTTCCGGCGCGAGCTGGCAACGGATCCCTCGCGCAAGGACGAGCTGGTGGCCGATTACCGCGAGCGGTTCGCCAATCCGTACGTCGCGGCGGCGCGTGGCTTCCTCGACGATGTCATCGATCCCGCCGAGACCCGGCCCAGGCTCATCCAGGGCCTCGAGTTGCTCAAGGGCAAGCGCGCCACGACCCCGCGTCGCAAGCACGGGAACATCCCGCTGTGAGCGTGCGTCCCGAGGTCGTCGCGGCCATCCAGGCCGCCCTGTCGTGTGCGCTGGAGCAACCCGTGGAGGTGGCGATCGCCCGGGTCGAACCGGCCTGGGCGATCGCGGGCCGGCTGGAAGCCACCGGTCGGGCCGGGGGGCTGCGTCGCCCGGCCGACCTGGAATCCGTGCGCCCCTGATGGAGGGGCGTCACGTCGGATCCTTCATGCCAGGTCCGTCGGAGTCTCTCCGGCACCGACCGTGACGGCCACGGAGGGTTCGGTTTCAGGGAACGCCCCATCTGCGTGACACCCGGACACGACCGGTTCTTCCCACGGGTCTTCGTCCGAAAACCCGGCCAGCAGATGCGCCAGGGCCTCGTCCGCCTGCTCTGTGCGGGCAAGCGCCTGCAGCATGTCGCAAGTCCGGAAGTGGGTCGCATTGATGTCCATGGGGCCTCCGGCGTCACGGGGATATGTTTACTCTTTCCCCCTCCGGTGACCCGGTCTGACGTCTCTTTTTTTAAATGTTGACCAAGTGCCACATGATCGTGACAGACATCCGGTGGCACGGGGCACTTATCGGCCTTTTTTCGACCCCTGTCATGCCGTGATACGATCACCGTCTCGATTCGGTCTCGGTGTAGGGGAACATCCATCATGGCCACGCATCCCGGGCACCTGGAAGTCGCCGTCGGCACCTTCCTGTTCCAGTTCACGCTCTACGTGATCCTCGCAGGTAGCGCGTTCTGGCTGGTCCACGCGTCTCCGTTCGAGGTTTTCCGCCGCAGACGGATCGCCACCGAGCCGGTCTCGCGTGCCCAGCTCAACCGCGAACTGAGGCTGTCCGTCGTCACGATGATCATCTTCGGGGCCGTCGGCGGCCTCATGAACGTCCTGAACGAGCGGGGCATCGTGCATGTCTGCATCGATGGCGACTGCGGGGGGCCGGCCTACACGGGGCTCATGACCCTCGTACTGGTGCTCGCACACGACACGTATTTCTACTGGACGCATCGCTGGTTGCACACGCCGTGGCTCTTCCGGCATTTTCACATCGACCACCACCGCTCGAAGGACCCCACACCCCTGTCCGTGCTGGCGCATCATCCGGTGGATGCCTTCCTGTCCGTCGGGTTTCTGTACGCCGTGATCGTCGTGGTGCCCGTACCGGTCGCCTCCATCCTGATGTTCCAGGTGGTGCTGTTCGTGTTCAACGTGCTGGGCCATCTCGGTCTCGAGTACATGCCGGCCGGATATGTCCGGACTCCGCTCTTCGCGTGGCTCAACTCCCCGACGCATCATCATCTGCACCACCGGGCGACCCACTACAACCACGGGCTCTATTTCAACTTCTGGGATCGCCTGTGCGGCACGGAGCATCCGGAATATGCCGGACAGTTCGAGGCGAATGCCGCCCGGCGTTGACGCCGGGGTGAATCGGGCTCATCGGAGTCGCGTCACGTGACCCGAGGAGTACTCGGTCACGTACAGAACCCCACCTGCATCCATGGCGAGCTGATTGGGTCCCGAAAGCTTGCGCTGGGCCAGGAAGGCCTGCGTGCCGTCGCGCAGCACGGTCCAGGTCTTGACGGTCCGGAACGTACGCGCCATCGGGTCGAGGACGTGCACATTTCCCGTCTCGTAGTCCGACACCCAGAGATCCCCGTCGGGGTCGACCAGAAGTCCCGCTGGCCAGCTCAGGCCTCCCGCAGCCACTTCGGGTGCCCCACCCGTCTCCGGCGTGCCGACAAGGGTCGTCACGCGTCCATCCGGTGAAATCTTGCGGACCGCGTGATTGTACTGGTCTGCCACGTAAAGGGTGCTGTCCGGTCCCCACGCGACGTCATAGGGACGATTGAAGGCTGCATCCGGCCCTGGCCCGTCCACGAACCCCGGCTCCCCCGTTCCTGCCAGGGTTCGCACGGCGCCATCCCGTTCGACCACGCGGATGACGTGATTGTATTCATCGGCGACGGCGATCCGACCGTCAGGACCCACGGCCAGATCAGCCGGATAGTGGAAGCGAGCCGTGGCCCCCTTGCCATCCAGGAGGCCAGCTTCACCTGGAGCGCCTGCCAGCAAGTCGGCTTCGTTGGTGCGCGGGTTGATCCGGTAGAGCACGTGTTGGTCATAGTCGGACACCACCAGGTCTCCGTCCATCAGGAGGCCCAGGCCGACGGGTTTCGAGAGCGTGGTCGCCGGTATCCTGGGAAAGGACAGGGTGAGGGTCGTGAGCAACTTGCCCGTCAGCTGCCGGATCACCGACGCTCCACCCTCTGCCACCAGGACATCCCCGGCCGAGGTCGTGACGATCCCCTCGGGATAGCTCACGCTGAGCTGTGTCGCCGGGCCCGCCTCGGACCACGTCAAGCCACCACCCGCGATGCGCTCGATGATCCGGTCCGTGGCCTCGATGACGACGAGGGGCAGGGACGCGCTCAGGCCACCCTGTGTCACGTGAAGCGTTCCCGCCCCGGGCGTGAGGCCCTCGACGCGCCCGTCTGCCGAACGCGTGGCCACGGGGGTGTCCACGCTCCAGGTCACCGGAAGGTCCGTGACCAGGTTGCCTGCCACATCGAACCCCTGGATCGGCAACGTGATCCGGGTGCCTGTGCGAACGGCCACCACGTCGAGGTCGTCGGGCCACAGTAACCTCGCCAGCAGCCGGACGCTCACGGGATTGCTCCGGGACGTCCCGACCATGACCTCGATGCGACCATCCGTCACGGTCTGCGGGATGACGATCCGGAGGCGCCCGTCGTCGAGCCGGGCCACCGAGGAGGTGGGTAAGATCTGCCCCCCCACGAACACGCTCAGGGGTTTGCCCGTGGTCGCGCCGAAGTGTTTGCCCTCGATCTCGAGAGTCCCCCCGAGACCGATGGTCGCCTGCGAGACCCGGGTGATGACGGGAGTGTCCTGGCCGAGTTCGAACCGGGTGAGGGTCGTGGCCATCCTGGATTGGACAAGGACGTTCGCGGCGACGGCCAGTCCGAGTCCGTCCTTCTCGGCGACGACGTCGAAGGTTCCCTCCGGGATCCCGTCGATCCGGAAATTCCCCTGCGCATCGGTGAAGGCGGAATACTGGAATCCCGGCAGATAGACGCTCACCCCCGTCAGGTCCGTCACCAGGGGTTGATCAGGTGCTGTCACCTTGCCGATCAGCGTACCGGTCGGCCGAACCCGGATCTCGGGTATCTCGAGGCTCTGCCCACCCTGCTCGGGGATGGTGACGGCTGTGGTGACGCCTTTCCGTCCGGCATTCACGATCGCCTCGAACCGGTACGTTCCCGCTACGAGGGTCGGGAGCGTGAACCTCCCCGAGCCATCCGTCTCGACGTTCCCGGATTCGGCCTGCACGCGACGGATCTGATAGGGGGCAACGGTAGTCAAGGGTGCAACGGCTGTCAAGGGCGCAACGGTTGTCAGGGGCGCAACGGTCGTCAGGGCAGGACGGATCACCACCTGCGCACCCGCGAGGGGTTTTCCGGTCTCGTCGACGACGAGCCCGCCGATTCCCGTGGCTTCGGCCTTCGGTCCGACGGATGACGGTATCGGTAACCGTCCCGCCAGACCATCGACGCACCCCACGAGCACCATCGGGCCCATCACCGCACATGTGAAGGCCAGGAGAGCGAACAGACGGGGACGCTTCGGGCGGTTCACGGGCACCTCGCATCGACGGTTACACGTAGGCTGTGCCCGTCCAGACCCTGGAAGGAACAACCATCCGGGTGAAAAATTGTGAACAATCAGGTCCCAGGCTGACCCCGGAGTACGCGACCCACCTGGAAATTGGCGTAGAGGAACGCCCGATCGCGCGCCAGCAACTCGCGCGATCGCCCCTCGTCCCGGACCAGTCCGGGCACCTGCTCTGCGGGGATGGGGCGTTCCAGCAGCGTGCTCCAGTTCGCCATCCGAGCTCCCGGGCGAGCCGCACTCACGATGAGCCGGTGGAGAGCGATGAAGGCCTGCGGATCGAGCCAGTCGAACAGGTTGGAGCAGTTGAAGGCATCGAAGGTGGCCGGTTCGACGGCGGCCAGGTACCGGTCGACGGTCGCCGTCACGCGCTCGATGCGGTCCACGCGGGACCGGACGGTCTCGAAGTGGCGTTCCTGCAGGTACGGAGGCAGGCTCTCGTCCCCGACATGGTGTCCCAGCATGATGAGAGCGAGATAGGGATTCGTCCCGAGGGGCATCGTGGCCAGCGCGCGGCGCGCCCGGGCCCGGAAGATGGGGCCGAACCGGGTCTCGGCGACCTGCCGGAAATGCTCCCGGTCCTTGGCGCGGGTCATGATCGCGCGGCTGAAAAAGCCGTCGAACAGGAGGCGCCAGAAGCGCCCGTCGATCACCTCGTCGTGGAAGCGGATCTGCTCATCGAGCGTCTCCAGCTCGAAGGCCGCCTCGAGCCGACGCCGACCGTACACCGCGCGCATGAGGCGGCCGAACCCCATCAGGTAACGTTCCAGCCGGCCACAGTGGATGACCCCCCGGGCGATCGCGCGGGGATGCCGATCCCAGAAGTTCCGCGTCTCCGGTGCGAGGCCCGGGCGCAGCCGGTGATACAGGTCGAGGCGTGTCCTGCAGGGGCGCACGCCCAGCATCTGCAGCACCTCTGCATGGGTGAGCCGCCGGAAGGCCTCCTGCTTGAGCGCGAGAAGATGGTTCTGGTTCGGGTTGAAATCGAGGGCCACGACCCGCCCGGGGTCGGCCACGAGCAAGCTCAGCGTGTTGCAACCCCCCGAGGTGATCGAGAAGACGTGGTCACCGGGGGCGATCGCCAGGGCCTCGAGCAACACGAGCGGATCTTCCCAGCAGTTGCTGTAGCCGATCTCCCGGTGAAAAGGTCGCCGGGCTGCGGGATGGTCTGGAGCCGACGGGGTCACAGGTGCTCTCCCCGTGAACGGACCGTGTTGCCCGGCCACCAGTTCCAGTCCCCGGCCGCCTTCATCAGGGCCGGGACCAGACCGACCCGGATGAGCGTCGCATCCGCGAGGACGGCCACCGCGAGCCCGACGCCGACCATCTGGATCATGACCACCCGGGAGAAGGCGAAGGCTCCGAACACGCAGACCATGATGACGGCGGCGCTCGTGATGAGGCCGCCCGTCCGGGCCAGGCCCTCGACGAGGCTGGCCTCGCCGCTCAGTCCTTGCTTCAGGCCCTCGCGGATCCGCGACAGCATGAAGACCTCGTAGTCCATCGAGAGGCCGAACAGGACGCAGAACAGCAGAGGCGGGACGATGTGCGGGATGGCCCCCGTACCTGTTTCGAGGCCGAGCCAGCCCGCGCCCCAGCCCCACTGGAACAGGGCCACGACGGCGCCCATCCCGGCGGCGACCGCCAGCAGGTTGAGCAGCACGGCCTTCAGGGGTACCAGCAGGGACCGGTAGGCCAGGGCCATCAGCAGGAAGGTGGTTCCCAGTACGAAGCCGACCACCGGTCCGTAGGTCCGGGTCATCGCGCGCTCGAAGTCGTTGAAGAAAGCGGCGTGACCACCCACGTCAAGACGGAAGCCAGGGGCCTCGAGCCGCGCGACGTCCGCGGCGAAGGCCTTGGAGTCCTCGAAGGTCAACCGTTCCGACAGCAGGACCTGGAAGGCCACCGAGCGGCGATCGGTGCTCACGAAGTACGCGCCGATGCGGGGGTACCGGTTCAGGGCCGCCTCGACATCGCGGTAGAGCAGCCGGTAGGCCAGGGGCGAGAGACCTGCCTGCAGGTCCACGGGGCCCAGCACCCGGGCCACGCGCGGATCGGCGTGTAACGTTCGCGACACCTGCATCAGGGCCCCCAGGTGTGTCGCATCGAGAGCCTTCCCTTCGCGTGCCGAGAAAACGAGATTCACGGGGAAGAGCGTGGCTCCCAGTCCCATCTCCGTCAGGCGGTCGAGCCCGCGTGAGGATTCCATCCGGGCCGGCATCCAGCGCCCGAGCGGAAAGCCGAGTTTCACGGTCGTCAGGGGGGCGGCCAGGAGCACCAGGAGCACCAGGGAAAGCGCCGCCCAGGGCCAGGGGTGCGCCACGAGGCGAGCTCCAAGCTGCCTGAGCCGTTCGGTTTGGTCCGCGAAGGTGGGCAGGCGCAGCCAGCGTGGCGCGTCGATGCGCGGGCCCAGAAAGGCGAGCCAGGCCGGGAGCCAGCCGAGCGCGATCGCCACCGAGGCCCCCACGACGGCCACTCCCCCGGCCCCGATCGACCGGGTGTCGAGGATGGGCGTGAGCCCCAGGCCCACGAAGCCGATCGCGACCATCCCCCCCGAGACCAGCACGGCATGTCCCGCGGTGCGGACGGCTCCGACGACGGCCTCTTCCACGGCGAGGCCGTCCCGGAGACCTTCGCGGAACCGGCTTACGACGAGCAGCGCATAGTCGATGCCCAGTGCCAGGCCCAGCATCGAGCCGATGCTCTGGGCGAACACCGTGATGTCGAGGGCAAGCGACAGCGCCCACAGGACCGCGGCCGCGAGCACGATCGCGACCACCCCCATGAGCAGGGGGGTCAGGACCGCCACCAGCGTGCCGAAGGCGAGGCCCATGGCGATCGCCGTGAGCGGGAAGGCGCGGTTCTCGGCCGCCGTGGAGTCCTCGGTGCCGAAACGGTCGAGATCCACCGTGAGGGCATGTTGTCCCGTGACCAGGACCTCCAGGGTCGGGTCGGCCTGACGTCCGCCGGCAACCACGGGGGCGATCGCCGTCCGGAGGCCCTCGACGACCCGTTCGGCCTCGCGCCTGGAGACGGCCCCGAGGCCGACGAGCATCACCTGTCGATGGTGCTCGGGCGAGACCAGGCCGGGTGGTGCACCGGGATCGCCGGGTACGGTGACCTCACGGACCTCCGGGAGGGCGCGCAGCGCGGTCGCGAGGTCCTGCACGACCTCCCGGGTCCGGGAGGCCTCGCCGCGGGTGTCCACGACCACGACCATCGACTGGGTGTAAGGATTGGCGAACCGTGTACGGATGAGGTGGGCCGTCCGGTCGCTCGGGCTTCCGGGAAGATCGCCCGTTCCCGGCTGCAGACGGCCCTCCAGGCGACCTGCCACGGCACCTGCCAGCACGACCACCACGCCCCAGACCACGAGCAGGAGACGGTGATGTTTGACCGCGGTGCGTGCCCAGCGTTCGAGCCAGTCCATGCCTCACAGCCTAGCGCACTTTGCAGGAGGCGGCCAAGGCACCGACCGGCCGTGATCCCGTCTTCGCCTTGCCCCGGGCCGGGGCCCGTGCGAACATGGCCACGCAAGCCCGTCACCTTTTCACTGGACCTGCCGTGCACGCCGGAACGCTCCCTGAAACGCTGGTCCTCCCGGTCTCGCCCGGGTCACTTGCCCGTCTCGAGGCCATCGGGCCCTGGCCGGCGCATCTTCCTTCGGACCTCGTCTCGACCTGGCTGGCCCCCGAGGGGCCGTTTCTGAGGCGTGGGGCGGCTGCCATCGTACTCGTGGGCGATCGAGCGGGGTGGTTGCTATCCCACGATCCGGCCGTCCAGGATGAGCCGTTCGTGGCCTTCTCGGGGCTGCGGGTCGCGAGCGGTTGCGAGGGCGACGAGCGGCTCGATATCCTGTTCGCACTCGTCGCGGCGAGCCGTTCCTGGGCCCTCGAACGCGGGGTCAAGCGTCTGCTCGGGCCGATCTTCCTGAACACCTGGCTTCCGTACCGGGTGCTCGAGCGGGACTGGGGCCCCGTGGCGTTTCCCTTTCCGGGTGAGACGGTCGAGCCTCCCCACCGGCAGGAAGACTACCGCCTCATGGGCCTCGAGGTCACGGACCGCTTCGTCAGCCGCTACCTCGAGAAGCGCAATCCCCCGTGGTGGTGGATGGACCTCGTCGAGAAGTGGTTGCGGCGAGGCGCACGCGTGACCATCCGGACGCTCGAATCCGGCGAATTGCCTCCCTTGCTTCCCGCCGTGTACCGCCTGGTCCTCGAGACCTTCTCGCGCAATGCCCATTTCTCCCCCATCGCTCCCGCCGAGTTTGCCTCGCTGCTGGCCGGTGGACCCACCACGGGTGCCATCCATCTGGGGGCGTTCGATCCGGAGGGGGCCCTGGTGGGCTTCTGCACGGGCCACGTGCACGAGGGCGTCGGGATCCTCAAGACCGTCGGGGTCGTTCCCTCTCATCGAAACACGCGCCTCGGAATGGGGCTGACCTTCCAGTTTCACCGCGAGCTCCTCAAGCGCGGCCTCGGGCAGGCCGTCCATGCGCTCATGAAGGACGACAATGCCTCGAACCGCATGAGCGGTCGCGTCGCACGCACGATGCGCACCTACGTCCTCCATGGCTGCACCCTCGATTGAGCACAATCTGGCCCACTTCACGCTGCGTGGGCCGGCGCGCTCGCCGCATCGCGTCGCCCTGTCCGGACGCGAAGCCGGGGGCCGCACGGTCCGGGTCACGTATGCTGAGCTGGAAGACCAGGCCAACCGGATCGCAGCCTGGTTGCGTGCCCGGGGGCTGGGCATCGGCTCCCGGATCGTCGTGCTGGTCCCGATGTCCATCGCGTTCTATGCCATCGTCATGGGGGCCACCCAGGTCGGGGCCTCCTGCGTGTTCCTCGATCCGTGGTCCGGGCGGGAGCAACTCGATGCGGCCTGCGCGATGGCCCGGCCCGATGCCTTTTTCGGGGTGCCTCGCGCGCACCTGCTCCGGCTCGTCAGTCCGGCCTTCCGGGCCATCCCGCATCACGTGCGAGTCGGTCCGGGTTTCTGGGGGCGCCCCTTCCGCCGCATGCTCGAGCGTACGGCCCCCGATCCGGCGATCGCTCCCGTGACTCCTGACCATGTCGCTTCCATCGCCTACACCACCGGCAGCACGGGGCGCCCCAAGCCCGTGCGTCGGACGCACGGACACGTGATCGAGATGCTCGCCCACCTCGATGCCCGCAGGGCGATGCGACCTGACGACGTCCAGATGGCTCCCTGGCCCGTGATGCTCTTCGACCCGCTGTGTCACGGGCGCGGCGCCGTCATTCCCGATTTTCCACCCGGGCGCATCGCCGAGGCCGACCCCGGGGTGCTGATCGAGCAGATGCGTGAGGGCGGTGTCACCGTCCTCACGGGGCCCCCTGCCCTCTATGAAAGCCTGCTCGCTCATCTGGAGCCCTCGGGGGCGCTCCTGCCCCTGCGCCTGGCCTTCGTGGGGGGATCCCTCGTGTCCCCGGTGCTCCTGCAGCGGATCCAGGATCGGCTGCCGCCCGGGGCACAGGCTGCCGCCGCCTACGGGTCGACCGAGGTCGAGCCCATCGCCGTCCTGACGGCCGAGGAAGCCCGTGACGTTCCGGATGTCGACGGGGTCTGCGTCGGTACCGTGCATCCCGATCTGGATCTGCGCCTCGTCCGCCGGCACGAGGGCCCCATCGTGCTCGGGGAGGCCGGCTGGTCCGGGTGGGAGGTGGCTCCTGGAGAGCGGGGAGAGATCGTCGTCGCTGGCCCCCACGTCAGCATCGATTACGCCGACGATCCCGTCGCGTTCGCGGAAAACAAGATCCGCGAGCCCGGAGGACGGGTCTGGCACCGGACGGGGGACACCGGTCATCTCGACACGGCGGGTCGCCTGCATCTCACGGGGCGGCTGAGCGCCATCGTGCAGACTGTCGGGGGCCCCCTGTTTCCCTTTCCCGTCGAGCGCCGTTTTCGGGAGGTCGTGGGCGTGCGCGACGCGTGTCTGGTCGGGTATGAAAGCCGGGCCTGGGTCGTCGTGGAGCCAGAGGACGGGGTGGATCCGGAAGCCTTGCTCGCGCGTCTCGAGCCTCTGAGAGCCGAACTCGGCCTCGATGCCCTCGCCTGGCATCCCCGGATGCCGCGGGATCTGCGGCATAATTCCAAGGTCGAACTCGCTCGCCTGCGTGAATGGCTGTCCCGGAGACCCTCATGACCCCCGACGTGTCCTGGCCTGCCTGGCCCCTGCGCTTCAAGGCCTACCTCGACGAGCGATTCAAGCCCGGCACCACCGTGGTGACCACGGGCATGATGGTCGCGGCGCATGGTCTCGCCGCGCATGCGGTGGCCGGTGTCGCCCCGGAGCCCGCGATCGCGGGGAGGCTGGGCCTCGTGACCCTCGTGCTCGTCCTGATGTTCTTTCACCTCAGAGTGTTTGACGAGCACAAGGACCATGCCATCGACCGCGTGGCCTACCCCGGGCGCGTCCTCTCGCGAGGCTGGGTGACGCTCGAGCAGCTGCGAAGCCTGGCGATCGCGGCCATCGCGCTCGAACTCGGGCTCGCCGCGCTCGTAGGGGGACGGTTCCTCCTGCTGGTGTCCGGTTGCATCGGCTACACGCTCCTGATGCTCCGGGAATTCGGCATCGGCCCGTGGCTTCGTCGGCACCTGTTCGTGTACGGCCTGAGCCACATGGCCATCCTCTATGGCATGGTGCTCGCCATCTACGCGAGCCTGCCGGGGCTATCGCCCGCGTCGGATCCCTTTGCGTGGCCCTTGCTCGGCTATGCCGGCGTCGGCTATGGCATGGTCTTCTCGCTCGAGGTCGCCCGGAAGGTCTGGCATCCCGACGATGAAAAGCCCGGGGTCGATTCGTACTCGGGACGGCTCGGGATTCCCCGCGCCGTGGCGACCCTGCTGGCTTTCCAGGCGGCTTCCCTGGTTTTGCTAGCGGCCCTCTCGGGTCCGCTGCACCTCCACGTGGCCTCCTGGCTCTCCGCCGTGGCGGCATGGGCTCTGGCCGTCGGGGTGCTCGTGACCGGCGTGCGGAAGGGGCAAGTGGCGGGATATCCGCGTGACCTCGGCCGGCGTGTCGAGGCGGTCGCTGCCTTGCCCGTGCTCGTGTTCAACCTCGCACTCCTCATCGACTGGGGGATGTTCCGATGACTCCGACCGATACCCGATCCGTGACGATCCCCGAGATCGATCCCCGCGAGGTCGGGGGCAAGGGCGCATCTCTCCTGCGGCTCGAGGCCTGGGGGCTCGAGGTGCCGCCTTTTTTCATCATTCCGTCCACGTTCTATGAAGCCATCGTCGCGGGACACGACCTGGGGGACACTCCGGCCGGGCGACGCGACACCATCGCGCGTCTCGCCTTCGAGCCATCCGCTTTTGCGCGCCTCGTCGGCGGCATCCGTGGCGAACTCGCCGCCTTGCCACGTGGCACGGTGGCTGTTCGCAGCTCCGCCCTGGACGAGGATGGGACCGAGGCCTCTTTTGCGGGGCAGCTCGATACGTTCCTCCACGTCGAGGACCGCCCCGAGGCGATCGCCGAGGCCGTCGTCCGCTGCTGGCAGTCGCTCCATTCGGATCGGGGCATGGCCTACCGCACCCGCCACGGGCTGTCATGCGACGGACTCTCGATGGCCGTCGTCGTTCAGACCATGATCCCGGCCGATCGGTCCTGGGTGGGGTTCAGCGCCAACGTCGTCACGCGCGATCCCGCCGAGATGGTCGTCAGCGCTGCTCACGGTCTCGGGGACGGGCTCGTCTCGGGGGCGGTGGACGCTGACCGGATCGTGCTCGATGCCTCGACGGGTGACGTCCTGATCTACGAGACGTCGGACCAGGAGCACATGGTCGTGCCCGTCGGTGACGGCGGAGTCGCCACCGTGGAGGTCCCGGTCGAGTTGCGCGGCCGCCGCGTGCTCTCCGACGACGAATGCCGGGCCATCCATGCTCTGCTCACGACGGCGGCCTCGCGCGTCGGGCGTCCCGTGGACGTGGAAGGCGCTTTCTACCAGGGCAAGCTTCATGGTCTTCAGGTCCGTCCGATCACGAGCCCCATCGGCGGTCGCAAGTTGCTCTGGGACAACTCCAACATCGTCGAGAGCTACTCGGGCGTCACGACGCCCCTGACGTTTTCCTTCGCGTCGCGCTCGTACCAGACCGTGTACACGCTCTTCGGTCGGATGCTCGGCGTGCCGTTTCACGTCGGGGAAGAGCGCGAGCGGACCACCCATGCCTATCTCGGTCTCATCCAGGGTCGCGTCTACTACAACCTGCTGACCTGGTACGAGTCGCTCGCGATGCTACCTGGCTTCGCCTTCAGCCGGGGGGCCATGGAAGCGATGATGGGGGTCCGCGAGTCCCTCGATTACCGACTTCCCCCGGCCAGCACCGGTCTCGCTCGCTGGACGCGCGATCTGCCCCGGATGCTCGGCATGATCGGGCGCATCGTCTGGACCTTCGCGACCATAGACGGTCTGGTGAGGCGATTCGAGGATCGGATCGCCAGGGCCCTCGAGGACCTGACGGACGAGACCTTCGAGGGCTGGGATGCGGCGCGCTGTCTCGAGCTTTTCGAGCACCAGGTCCATGCGACGACGCGGCACTGGCAGGCGCCCATCATGACCGACGTCGGGGCCATGCTCAGTTACGCCGTTCTCGGGCGGCTCTGTGCCAGCTGGCTCGCAGCCGACGGAGCCTTCCAGAACGATCTGCTGGCGGGTGAGGGCGGTCTCGAGAGCACCCAGCCGACGCGGCGTCTCATGCAGATGGCCGCCCGTCTGCGGGGCCATGCGCCGGCGCGACGCGCCCTCGATGAGTCGCCTGCAGCCTTTTTCGAGTTCCTGGAGCGAGATCCGGGCCTGGCAGACCTCCGCGCCGATCTGGCCGACTGGATGCGCCGTTACGGCGATCGCGGCATGAACGAGCTCAAGCTGGAGGAGCCGTCTCTGCGGGAAAATCCGGCTTTCGTCGCCGTCATGCTCCGGAACTATCTCGCCACCGGGGCGACCGATCTCGAGGCGCTCGAGGCCCGGGAGCGCGCCGTGCGGCAGGCTGCCGAGCATCGCGCCGACGAGGCCCTGCGGGGGCATCCGATGCGCCAGATGCTGTTCCGGAAGGTCCTCGGGTGGACGCGCAAGCACGTGCGAAATCGCGAGAACCTGCGCTTCGCGCGCACCCGGATGTTCGGGGCCGTGCGTCGCCTGTTCCGGGCCATCGGGGCCGACTGGGTCCGTCAGGGTCTGCTGCGGGCCGTGGACGACATCTTCTACCTCACGGTCGAGGAGATCGTCGCGTACGTCGATGGACGCTCCGTGACACGCAACCTCCAGGCGCTCACCGACCTGCGCCGGGCCGAGTTCGAGGCCTTCCGCACGGTCGAACCCGACGAGCGCTTCGTCACCTTCGGCCCGCCGCATGCGCTCGACCTTTACGTCGGGACGGTCCGGACGGGGGAAGTTGCCGACCTGGGGCCAGACGAGCTGGCCGGGACTCCGTGCTGTCCGGGGAAGGTCGAAGCCGTGACGCGCCTCGTGCGAGAGCCGGGCGACGATCTGCGCCTGGCGGGGGAGATCCTGGTGGCTCCCCGGACGGATCCCGGCTGGGTGGCCATCTATCCGGCGGTCTCGGGGTTGCTCGTCGAGAAGGGCAGCATCCTCTCGCACTCGGCGATCGTCGCACGCGAGTTCGGACTGCCCACGATCGTGGGCATAAAAGGGCTGTGTGCCCGCCTGGATGCAGGCCAGCGTGTGCGGATGGACGGAACGACCGGTCGCGTCGAGATCCTGAAAGTGGGGAACCCGTGAGTCTCAGCCTCGTCGAACCGGCCCGCCTGCATCAGCAGGCGATCCAGAACGTCGTCTCGATCGAGTCGATTCCGTATGGTGCCGGCCTCACCGTGGGCAAGCGCTGGGCTCCCGAGTCACTCGTCTACTTTTCATACCTTCCGAGTCGTCATCTGCTCGCGGAGGACGACATGGTTTTCCTGACGGAGTTCGCGGCACTCGGCATCTGCGAGCAGTTCATTTACCTCGAAGGTGACATCCTGATCCCGGCCGTCGAGCATCTGCTGGCCCGCAAGCGCGGGGCGATCGGGGCCGACCTCCGTCGCTGCATGATCGACCTCATCGAGGAAGAGCACCGGCATACCGAGATGTTCTGGAGGCTCCTCGAGACCGCCCGGCCCGAGTGGTATCCCGAACGTCGGATGCGCATCCACCGGGCGTCAGGCCGAAAGCTCGTTCAACTGATGTCCCGGATGCCCGAGACCTTCATGCCCTGGGTCTGGATGGGCCTCCTGTTCGAGGAGATCACCGTCCACCTTTTCCGGCAATACAGTCGAGACCCGGGCGTCGATCCGCTGTTCACCGAGGTCCATCGGGCCCACATGCTGGACGAGACGCGCCACTTCCGCATCGAGCAGCACCTGCTGCGCGAGGTCTGGGAGCCGGCCTCGCCGGCGGTCCGCGCCTTCAATGCGCGGCTGTTCGGAGGGATCATGGCGCGATTCGTCTCCCCGAATTCGCCCTTTCAGGCGCTCAGGCTGCTGCTGGAGCGCTCGCCTCACCTGCGTCCCCACGAGGCGGCCCTCGTCGCCGAGTTGCGCGACCTGCACCGCAACGAGGCTTTCCAGCGCAACTTCTACAGCCGCGAGGCGCTCCCGATGACCTTCGCGACGCTCGATGCCTACCCCGAGATGGCCATCGTCTCCCGCCACGTCCCGCTCTACCGGCCGGGGGGGGCCCATGCGCGAGCCGTCGTCGCCTAGGGTCCTCGTCGTCGGCAATCCGGGTTCGCGCGGTGGCGCGGGCCTCGAGCGGCTCCGTCGCATCCAGTCCGAGCTCGCCGATCTCGGCGCGGTGGTCCGGGTGCCCGCGTCCCCCGAGGACCTCGTCGGGATCGTCCGCGAGGCGGTGGCCTCCGGGATCGAGACCGTCGTCGCCGTCGGGGGGGACGGAACCGTCAATGCCGTCGTCAACCAGCTGGCCCATACGCGGGTCAGGCTGGGCGTGGTGCCGGCCGGCACCGCCAACGATCTGGCCCGTCACATGGGGATTCCCGCCGACGTGAAGGGGGCCTGTGCGCGCATCCGGGCAGGGCGAGCCCGCCGCCTCGACCTGCTGGATATCAACGGTCGACTGTACGTCACGGCAGGCGGTCTGGGCGTCGTCACGGAGACGGCTATCGGCGTGAACCGCATCAAGGCACCGGGGGCCTGGTCGCGCCCGCTCGTGCGTCCCCTGGGCAGCCTGGTATACGTGCTGTACAGCCTCCGGCTGTTGCTCGGAAGGGCCTTGCCCGTCCACGATGTCGAGGTGTCCATCGACGACGAACCGCGCGGTCGGTTCCCCTCCACGGCCGTCTTCGTGCATAACCAGCCCACCATTGCCCGTCGGGTGCAGGCCTGTCCGGATGCCCGCAACGACGACGGCCTCCTGGGCGTATGCCTCGTCACCCGGTCCGGTCGTCTCCGGAGCCTCTTCACGGCGCTCCGGATGACGCTCGACGGTTCGCACGTGAACAGTCGTAGCGTGCGTATCTGGTCCGGTCAGCGTGTCGACATCCAGAGCCCGACCGTCAAGACCTTCATCGGGGACGGGGAAGTCCTTGCCCACTCCGGTCACCTCCGGATCCAGGTCGTCCCGTCCGCCCTCGAGATCATCGCCTGAGGGTCGAGCGGCCAGATTCAGAGCTGGCGCCCGTTTGCACCGAAATCCTGGTCGCTCGCGTCGTGGCCATGCGCGTCACCCCGTGGTAGGATCGCGCAGCCCATCTTGACCTCGCCTTAACGGGCGAGCGTCGGATGGACCGTCCCAGCACGGAACGTGAACCCATCCACGGGTGGATGGGGCACGATGAGGAACCGCACGGAGGTTTCCTGCGACATGATCGTTGTCGATAATCTGACCAAGCGGTATGGCGACCGCGAGGTCGTGAAGGATGTCTCGTTCCGCGTCGAACGCGGAGAGATCCTCGGCTTCCTGGGCCCCAACGGGGCCGGGAAGACCACCACGATGAAGATGATCACCGGCTTCCTGATGCCGACCACGGGCTCGGTCCGCATCGGCGAGGTCGACATGGCCATCGATCCGATCGCGGCGAAGAGCCAGATCGGTTACCTGCCCGAGAACCCGCCGGTGTACCCGGACATGAGCGTGCTCGAGTACCTGCGCTTCGTCGGGCGCATCAACGGCCTCACGGGAGCGACCCTGCGTCTCGCCGTGGACGAGGTCATCGAGTCGTGTTTCCTGACCGAGAAGCGCACCAAGGAGATCCGGACCCTTTCGAAGGGTTTCCAGCAGCGCGTGGGGCTCGCCCAGGCCATCATCCACAAGCCGGGCGTGCTCGTGCTCGACGAGCCCACCAACGGTCTCGACCCCAACCAGATCATCCAGATCCGCTCGCTGATCCAGGGTCTGGCGAAGGAGCGGACCGTCATCCTCTCGACGCACATCCTCCAGGAGGTCCAGAAGACCTGCTCGCGCATCCTGATCATCAATCAGGGGACCGTCGTCGCGGAGGACACGCCCGAGCAACTCGAGGCCAAGGCTCGCGGTCGGAACGTCCTGAAGGCCATCGTGCGGGGGCCCCAGCACGACGTCCAGGCGACGCTCGCCAGCCTGCATGGGGTCCTGAAGACCGAGGTGGCGGCCGATGCGAACGGCCTGCTGTCGGTCCTGCTCGAGACCTCGAAGGAAGTCGACCTTCGCGAGCGCCTCGCGGCCGAGATCGTCGGTCGTCAGTGGGGCCTGCTGGAGCTGTCGAGCTCCCGCCTCTCGCTCGAGGAAGTGTTCATCAACGTCACGTCGCAATCGGCCGCATCCTCCAGCGAGGATCGAGCCCCGGAGGTCGTGCTCACCCATGGGTAAGTTGCTCGCCATCGCCGGACGGGAACTCAGGGCTTATTTCGCATCGCCGCTGGCGTACGTCATCGCGGCCCTGTTCATGCTCGTCTCCGGTTACCTGTTCTCGCTCATCCTGTTCGCCACGCGTCAGGCTGACATGCGGCCGCTGTTCCAGAACCTGGCCGTCGTCTTCCTGCTGATCACCCCGGCGCTCACCATGCGGCTCATCGCGGACGAACGCTCGCGTTCGACCTTCGAGATGCTCATGACCCGGCCGATCACGGACGTCCAGATCGTCGTCGGCAAATACCTGGGTGCCCTCGGGTATCTGGTGTTCCTCATGGCGCTGACGCTGGTCTTCCCGGTGACGTTCCTGCTGGTCAAGGCCAATCCGGACTGGTATCCGATGCTCAGCGGCTACCTGGGAACCTTCTTCCTGGGAGCCTCGTTCATGGCCATCGGCGTGCTCGCCTCGAGCCTGACGGCCAACGTCGCCGTCGCGGCGATCGCCACCTTCGCCATCAGCCTGGTCATCTGGCTGCTGCCCTCGGCCAGCAGCATCGTGGGTCAGCAGGCCAGTGGCGTGCTCGAGTACCTGTCGGTCATCTCCCACCAGGACAGCCTCAGCCGCGGCATCATCGATACTTCGGACCTGCTGTTCTACGTCACGTTCATCGGGACCTGTCTCTACATGACGGTCCGCTCGATCAACGTCTCCCGCTGGAGGTAGTCATGACCACTCCCGTTCAATCGTCGAGCGAGACGCGGACGCTCGATCTCGCCGTCCTCGGAACCGGGGCCCTTGCAACCCTGTTGCTGGGCGCCAAGGTCGGCATGCAGTTCTTCCCCAAGGTGCCGACCCCCGTCATCACCTACACGGGCTATGCCGGCTTCGGGTTCATGGCGTTGTTCGCGCTGCTGAGCCTTTACCAGAACCGTCGCGAGCTCGGGGCCTTCTTCGGGAACCAGCGGACCCAGTCGGGTGGGCAGTACCTGATCCAGTTCCTCGGGATCATGACCCTCCTGGTCGTCCTCAACTGGATGGGGACGCGCTACCACAAGCGGTTCGACCTCACCAGCAACCATGCCTTCAGCATCTCCGACCAGAGCAAGAAGGTGGCCCGCGAGATCACGACCCCGCTCAAGATCACCGCGTTCGTGAACCCGTTCGATCAGCAAGGCGTCCAGCTCAAGGACCTCATGCGCGAGTACGGGTACGTCACGGACAAGCTCACGATCGAGATGATCGATCCGCAGCGGGAGCCGGGCAAGGTCCAGCTGTTCTTCAAGAGCCACCCGACCGCTTCGCGCCGGACCAACGTCGCCTTCGTCGAAAACGGCTCCAAGCTGGTCGAGGCCCAGAGCACCGGTGAGCAGGACCTGACGGCCGCCCTCATCAAGGCGACCCAGACCGCCGAGCTCAAGATCTACGTCGTGCAGGGCCACGGCGAGGCGGGCTTCGAGGGCTTCGACCAGGATGGCATGAGCCAGGCCAAGGAAACCCTCACGAAGCAGGGCTACCTCGTCGAGAAGCTCAACCTCTTCTCCTCTCCCGCCATCCCCGCGGATGCCCATCTCGTGGTCGTGCCGGGGCCGCGCAAGCCTTTCCTTCCGAAAGAGGTCGAGGCCGTCACGGCTTATGCCTCGAAGGGCGGTCGGCTCGTCATCTCGCTGGTTCAGGGCGTGAAGTCGGGTCTCGAACCCTTCCTCGCGAGCCGTGGCATCGAGGTTCAGGACGACATCGTTCTCGATCCGCGGATGAACCTCATGGGGGACCTCGCGACCGTCGCCGTGCAGCAGTACGGCTACTCTCCGATCACGGACAAGCTCAACCCGACCATCTGGCAGGCTGCCCGGTCTCTGGCTCTTGCCAAGAAGAACCCGGACGGTGTCACCCTGACCAGTCTCGTCGAGACGTCAGATGCCGGCTTCGGCAAGGTCGATCTCTCGGACAAGCGGGTCGAGTTCAATCCCGCCACCGATCACAAAGGTCCCGTCAAGCTCGCCATCGCCGCTGACATCGCGTCCTCGAGCGCGACTCCGGCCTCGCGGATGGTGGTGTTCGGTGCCTCGACGTTCTTCTCGAACGGTCTGTTCGGTGCCTACGGCAACGGCGACCTGTTCCTGAACAGCGTCAACTGGACGGCCGATCAGGACAAGCTGGTCTCGATCCCGTCCAAGCCCAACGTCGACCGCTCGGTCAACCTGACGGGCATCGTGGCGCAGAGCGTCTGGATCTCGACGATCTTCGTGATTCCCGGTCTGCTGCTGGCTCTGGGTGGCTTCGTGTTCTGGCGCCGGAGGCTCGCCTGATCATGGGGGGCTGGAGAAACACGCTGATCCTCGTGGCGATCGCCGGCGGGATCGGGGCCTGGGCGTACTTCGTCGAGGCCAAGAAGGACGCCCCTGCACCCACGATCGAGGAGGTCACGCTCTGGGATCGCTCGCAGGACGCCTCGCTGAAGCGTCTGACCGTCAGTGACGACGCGAGTCGCTCCGCCGTCTACGTCCGGCTGGGCGAGAGTGACTGGCGCTACGAGCCCGATGCCTCGCGATCGCTCGACACCTTCGGCTGGGACACTCCCTTCGGGAATGTCCGCAAGCTGGTCGCCGATCGCAAGATCGGGGATCGGGTCGAGAAGCTCTCCGATTTCGGGCTCGACAGACCTGTCCTGCGGGTCGCACTCGGCTCGAAGGAGCAGCCCCAGCAGGACTGGGTCGAACTCGGGGCCAAGGACTCGCTCGACGGGTCCACCTACTATGCGCGAACCAGCAAGGGCTCGGCCGTGTACCAGGTCGGGTCCTGGAAGGTCGATGGCTGGATGAAGCTCCTGTCGGCTCCGCCCGTCGCTTCTCCTTCCCCGCAGCCGGCTGCCGCTCCGGCCGCTTCGGTTTCGCTGAAACCCTGACGGACCTCCGGGTGCCGCTCCACGTCCCCCCGTTTCCGGACGGGGGGACTTTTCTTCGTCCAGATTTCAAGTGGTCTTGGAATGGGCTTTATCGAAATGTCTGTCCGTCTCGCGATGACATGACCGTACGGTCGTCTGCAGGAGGGGGCCATGTCCGGTCTGTCATCCCGATTGCTCTCGCCACTCGAACGGGCTCCTTTCGTCCGGAAGGCCCGCGACACGGTGTCGTCGGCCGCCCGACATGTCACCGAGAGTGGCATCTCGCTGGCCCATGATGCCATGGTGCGTTCCCCTGCCCTCGACCGGGCCGTGGGCCATCTGTCAGGCCCCTTCGTCAAACACCGCTTCAATGCGCCCCCCGCTCCCGGCGCCGCCACGGGGCCACGGGCCCTGAGTGCCGATACCATCGAGGAAGCCCGGGCGCTCATGGCCCGTCATTTCAGGCCCGAGGAAGGCAAGATCCTGGTGGGGATCGCCGGCACGGGCCGCGAGACCGTGCATACCTTCGTGGTTTCGGGTGTCCGGGACGACGGGGCGGTTCGCATCACCCAGGCACTCGCTCAGGTCACGGAGGTTCCCGAGGACCGGCGTGGTCTCGGGGGCGCCGTGAGCGGTCTGCTCGATCGCTGGCTCGGGAACGCCCCCGGGCGCATGCAGGGCGTCGTCGAGGAAGACTGGGCCACCTATGCCCGTCGTTCGGGGCGGAATACCGTCGCCGTGCTCCAGCTGGAAGCCGATCCCCGCCGGGTGCAGGAAGCCCTCGAAGACCTGAAACGCTTCGTGGGCAAGCCCTATGACCGGACCCTCCTGGCGAGCGAGACTGCCACCGCTGCCAGCCAGGCCGGCTTTTACTGCACCGAGGTCTCGTCGTGGTTCCTGAACCGGATCCGGCCCGGTACCGTCAAGCCCTCTCGCCTCATGGGGTATCCGGTCTACCAGGTCTCGGATCACATGCGCGCCACCGAGGTCCACGGCGGTCCCCTGAAGGTGCTCTACAACGGCGACGATCGGCTGGATTTTCGGGCGCTGGATCCGTTTCCCCGCAAGCCCTGAGCGGGCAGGAAAAACGTCTCAGTAGCGGCTGATGCCGCGGTTCACGGATGGCCCGTGTGCGCGGGCTTCCTGCGACCGGATGTCGGTACGCAAGGCATGCTCCGTGTGCCGCCCCTTCGGGGCCGGCGGTGCCGACGGCGGGCGCAAAGGGCTTCTCGTGGCGCTTTCAGGCCGCGCGCCGAACACGTGCTGACCGAAGCAGGTCCCGCAGAGATCCCGGACGCCGTTCGGTCGGAACAGTTTCCCGCAGCGCAGGCAGTTCGTCAGGGCCATCATCCACCTCCCCGGTCTCGGTCCCGAGTCGATGATCGGGTCATCGGGGCCGAACTTGAGAGCCCGCGCGCTTCGAGGTCCGTGACTCCCCTGGCTCGGGTTCAGGGGGTGAGGAGTTCCGGCACGAGGATCTCGGCGCCTCCCACGGCCTGGCAGGCCCAGAGCGTCGGTGAGCGGTCGAACTTCATCCGGTAAGCGGGGAGGATCGTGTTCTCGACCTCATCGCGGGCCTCCCGACGGGCTATCGCCACGCAGCAGCCTCCGAACCCCGCGCCCGTGAGACGCGCTCCGAACACACCGGGCGTGTCCTGCAGCGAGCCCACGAGGTAGTCGAGTTCCGCGATCGAGACGGCATAGTCGTCCCTGAGGCTGCGATGGGACTCGTTCATCAGGGTGCCGAAGGCCCCGAGGTCACCTGCCTCGAGACAGCGCAAGGCCTGCTCGACACGGGCGATCTCGCCGACCACGTGACGGGCACGCTTCAGGAGGGTGGGCTCGAGAGTGGTTCCGACCCGGTTCAGGTCCTCCGGGGAAACGTCTCGCAGAGAGGCCAGGTCCACGCGGTCCAGGGCGAGGCCAAGCGCCTTCACGGCCTGCTGGCATTCCTGACGACGTCGGTTGAACTCGGAATCGACGAGCCCCCGGCGGACACCGGAATCGATCACCCAGACCTCGGCCTCGTGCGCGGCCAGGGGCAGCGGGAGGGCCCGGCTCTCGAGACTCCGGCAATCGAGCCAGATGGCGTGGCCGGCCACGCCTGCACTGGAGGCGAACTGGTCCATGATGCCGCACTGGACACCCACGTAGTCGCACTCCGCACGCTGGGCGAGACGCGCCCGGACTCGTGGATCGAGCTTCAGATCGAACATGGAGGCGAGCAGGGTGGCCGTGGCCACCTCGACGGCCGCGCTGGAACTCAGCCCGGAGCCACGGGGCACGTTGCCCCACACGACGGCCTCGAAACCCCCGATGCGATACCCGGCCTGCTGCAGGACGTGTGCCACACCGAGCAGGTAGTCCGACCAGTGGGCATGGCGTCCGGAACCCACCACGGGGGCCAGGTTGTCGAGGCTGCTCTCGTGCCGCTCGTCGCGATGCATCGCATGGAGCACGATGCGGCCGTCCTGTCGCGGGGCGCCCGCGAGCCCCACCCAGCGGTCGATCGCCATCGGAAGGACGTGTCCGTCGTTGTAGTCCGTGTGCTCCCCGATCAGGTTCACCCGTCCCGGGGCCCGGACGACGTGGGTCGCGCGGATACCCGCACGTTCCCGGAATGCTCGTTCGAGATCGATCACCGTCTTTCCTCCGCTGCGTCGTGGACCAGATGTCCGTCCATCCAGGTCGCCCTCACGTGGAGGTCGTCCGTGAACCAGACCAGGTCTGCTCTCTTGCCTGGCTCGATCGAGCCGATGTCCGTCAAGCCAGCCGAACGGGCCGCGGTCTCGCTCGCCATCCGGATGGCCGCGACGGCGTCGAGCCGCATCCAGTCCCGGGCGTGCCGCAGGGCCCGGTCGAGCGTCAGGATGCTCCCTGCTATCGTGCCGTCTGGCAGGCGGGCCACCCCGTCCCGGATCAGGACCTGGCGATCGCCGAAGGCGTGCAGGCCTGGCGCGAGGCCCGTTCCAGGCAATGCATCCGAGACCAGGGCGGTGCCCGTGTCTCCTTTGCATCGCGCCACGATCTCCAACACGAGGGGATGGACATGGATCCCGTCGGCGATCACCTCGCAGGTGAGCGCGTCGATCGCGAGACCCGCACCCACCACCCCCGGCTCCCGGTGGTGAAGGCCGCGCTGAGCGTTGCACAGATGGGTCACGCGGGTCGCCCCGTGAGCCACCGCCGCCCGGACCTGCTCGAGGGTGGCGTCCGTGTGGCCCACCGAGACCACGATGCCCATTCCGACCAGGCGAGACGTCAGCTCGAGGGCTCCCGGCAGTTCGGGTGCGAGCGTCACGATCCGGATCGCTTCGCCATGCCGGGCCAGGACCTCCCCCAGCACCGGGTCGTCTGGTGGTGCCAGGAATTCCGGTGGCTGCGCTCCGACGTGACGCGGGGAGAGGAAGTTGCTCTCGAGGTGGGCGCCGGCCACCCGTGCGGCATCCTGCGCGGGGTCGCGCATCCGGGTGGCGATCGCGTCGAGGACGCGCGCGAGGTCGGGGGCCGGGCATGCCAGCGTGGTGGGAAGCCAGGTCGTCACGCCGTGGCGAACGAGAAAGCGGGACACCGTGTCAAGTGCCTCGGGCGTCCCTTCCATCACGTCGCGTCCCAGGGCGCCGTGGATGTGGGTTTCCACGAGGCCAGGTGCGAGCAGACCTTCATCCGGGAGGTGCATCACCTCCGGTGCATCTGCCGGGGGTTCACCGAGGGCGACGATGCGGCCGTCCCGGATCAGGACCGCCGTGCGCACCGGTCCACCGGGCAGCGCCAGCGGTGGTCCCGAGAGCCAACCTTCCACTTGCGGCGTGGGGGTGGGAGTCACGGGGCCTCCTCGATCGCGACCTCGATGGTCCACCGATGGAGGTCTCCGGGTTCGAGCCACCGGGCGGTTTTCGTGCGCTCCACCGCCTCGTCGAGGCCATCTACGCCGCCCCATCCTGGCTCGATGCCGAGATTGGCATACGGGGCCGCACCGGGTACTCCGGCCCATCCCCCCTGGTTGATCCACAGCCCGAGATGCGGCAACTCGGCCGGATCCCACCGCACGACCAGACGGGAGCGCGAGCCGGGATGCGAGAGCACGACCCGGCCCGCTGGCGGGGCCTCCCCCCAGACCTTGACGGCGCTTCCCGCGCGGGCATCCAGACGAGACAGGTCGAGGGGGCCGAGCGTGGGCCACTCGAAGGCGTCACCCGGTCGGATCCCGGCGGGTGGCTCACCACCTGATACGGTCGGCGCGAATCCCGGGTCGATCTCGAGCCGCATCCCGGGCTCGATCGCGAAGAGCGGATGGATGCAGTAAACGGTGGGAAGGGGGGCCGTCCCGTGCGAGAGGAGCGTGTAGGACAGTCGCAGGACCGCGGATCCTTCGAGGAGCTTCACGTTCCGCCGGATCTCGACGGGGAAGCGGACGCCCCGGGCGACCATTTCGGCCTCGGAATCCGACACGAGACGGGTCTCCCAGGGGAGGCTCCACCACTCGCCGTGGTCGGGGACCCGGAGACCCGGATGACCGGGCATCTCACCAGGTGTAACACCCGGAAAGCATTCATCGATGCCACCCGTGTCGAAGCAGGCGATGTAGGAATCGTGGATGCGCGGGGTTTCGAGGGCGAGGGTGGGATGCGCCCACAGCCATTCTCGCTCGCGTACACGGTCATAGAAGGACCGGATCTTGCCTCCGGCACCGGGGATGAGGGTCACGGCGAGCGCCCGGGACTTCAGTGTCCGGGCGCCGGCTTCCAGACCGTCAGGCGTCGCCGTCGTCACCGATCGAACCGACGGGGCAGCCTTCCATGGCCTCACGGCACTGCTCTTCCTCGTCGAGAGAGCCTGGCTGCTTGTACATCACGTCGTGGCTGCCGTCGTCGGCGAGCTTGAAGTTGGACGGCGCAGCCGCTTCGCAGGCCCCGCACACGATGCAGGTCATGTCGACGTAGTACTTGCCGGGAACGTTGTCGGCGAACTTCTGGGACTTGTCGGCCACGAGCGAGAATCCTTCCAGGGACGGTATCCAGCGGGCAGGCCAAGGCGGCCTGTGGTTCCGGGTACTCATGATACACCATGGCGCGACGCCGAGAGCCCCCGATGCTACACTGGACGGGTGTCCCGTGCCACCGGAGGCCCCGCTCGATGAAGGCTCTCGACCTCGATCCGCTGCTTCCCCAGCTCGTGTCCTGGAGACGTGACCTGCACCGTCATCCCGAACTCGGCTTCGAAGAGTTCCGCACGCGGGACGTCATTCTCGAGGCGCTGCGCGACCTGGGCCTCGACCCGCATGTGCGCTGCGGGACGGGGGTCGTCGCCGTGGTCGAGGGAACCGGTGACGGTCCGACGCTGCTCATCCGGGCCGACATGGATGCCCTGCCCGTCACCGAGCGTTCCACGCATACCTACGTCTCCGTGCACCCCGGCAAGATGCATGCCTGCGGTCACGATGCACACGTGGCCACGTTGCTGGGGCTGGCCCGCACGCTCGTCGCCAACCGTCAGCAGTTTCGCGGACGTGTCAAGCTGGTCTTCCAGCCGGCCGAGGAAGGCCCAGGTGGGGCTCTCCCGCTCATCGAGGACGGGGTCCTGGAAGGGCCGCGTGTGGATGCGGCCGTGGGGTTGCATGTGTGGAACCATCTTCCCGTCGGGACGGTCGGTGTTCGCGCAGGGGCTTTCATGGCCACCACCGACGAGTTCAGGATCCACATCCACGGACAGGGTGGACACGGTGCCCTGCCGCACCTCGCGGTCGATGCGATCGCCGTCGCCGGCCAGCTGATCCCCGCTCTCCAGACGATCGTCTCGCGCAACGTCTCTCCGCTGGCCTCGGCCGTCGTCACGCTCGGGACCATCCACGGAGGCGAGCGGCACAACGTCATCGCCCACGAGGTCACGATAACCGGAACCGCGCGCAGCTTCCTGCCCGAGGTGGCGGAGCTGCTGCCCCGCCGGATGCACGAGATCGCCGAGGGTATCGGTCGGGCCATGGGGGCCCGGATCGAGGTGGATTACCGTCGCGTGTACCCGGCCACGGTCAACGATCCGGCCATGACCGACCTGGTTCGCCATGCCGCGAGCCGCGTCGTCGGGTCCGAACAGGTCGTCGAGGTAGAGCCCACGATGGGCGGGGAAGACATGGCGTACTTCCTCCAGCACGTGCCGGGCTGCTACTTCTTCGTCGGGACGGCCAATCCCGGGAACGGGCTGGACCGGCCCCATCACCATCCCGAGTTCGACATCGACGAACGCGGCATGGCGATCGGGGTCCGGGTCTTCTGGGAGACCGTCCAGGCCTATCTCGGGACGGTCTCCTGAGGATCACGTCGCAGGCGTGATCAGGCGAGCGATCTCTCCCGGGTCGGGAAAACGCATGGCGCTCGTCTTGCTGAAGACGAGCCGATCGCCCAACCGGACGTCGAACTGACCTCGGCCTCCCGGCGTGGTCCGCACCACGATTCCGGTCGCTTCCTGGATCTCGGCGGCCACCCTGGTCGCCTGGGGCAGGTAGTTTCAGATCTGGCAGTAGAGGATCTCGGCTTGCATCGAAGTACTCCTTTCAGCGTCGGGTCGCTGTCGACCCCTCACCATCATGGCACGGCTCCCGGCGCTCGAACACGGGGGCTTCCGTGATGGACGTTTCAACGACCGTCCCCGACCGGGATGCCTTCGTCCGGGCGGCGCTCGACCGCGGCTTTTCCCGCATCGCGTTCGGCCCCGTCACGCCTTCCGGACGGGTCCGCTTGCTGGAAGCCTGGCTGGCTGCCGGCAACCACGCGTCCATGTCCTGGATGGAGCGTCACGTCGACCTGCGGCTCGATCCGCGGCGCATGGTGCCCGAGGCCCGCACGCTGGTTTCGCTCTGGATGGACTACCCATCTGGACCTCAGGCCGAAGAACCGGAATTTTCCGGGGCTGGTCCGACGGGCCGGGTCGCCCGCTATGCGCTCGGTGAGGACTACCACCGGGTCGTGCGTCAGAAGCTGCGTGACCTCGTGCGCTGGTCGGGCGATCCGCTGGCGCGGGCGTGCGTCGATACGGCGCCCGTCCTCGAGCGGGCCGCGGCCGAGCAGGCGGGCCTGGGCTGGATCGGCAAGAACGGCTGTCTGATCGTCCCGGGCCGGGGCTCGTATGGCTTCCTGGCCGAGGTGTTCACGAGCCTCGACTACAGCCCCGATGCCGGTCCGCATCCCGATCGCTGCGGCACCTGCACGCGCTGCCACGTGGCGTGTCCGACCGGCGCCTTCGTGGCTCCGGGTCAGATCGACAGCCGTCGATGCATCGCTTACTGGACCATCGAGCACCGGGGGGCCATACCGGAGGCCGTGCGTCCGTGGCTCGGGGACTGGGTGTTCGGGTGCGATGTCTGCCAGGAGGTCTGCCCCTGGAACCGTTTCGCCCCGGGGGCTTCCGAGCCGCGCTTGCGGCCCCGCCCGGGAGCAGCGCGCGTCGATCTCGAGGAGTTGCTCGTGCTCGACGAGATCGGTTTCGAGCGCCGCTACGGGGATACGGCCGTTCGCCGGACGCGCCGTCAGGGACTCGCCCGCAACGCGGCGATCGCCCTCGGCAACGTCGGGGACGCAAGGTCGCTTCCGGCGCTGGAACGGGCACGCGACACCGACGCCGACGAGGTCGTCAGGGAAGCCTCCGACTGGGCCATCGGGAGGATCCACGAGCGACTGGGATCCGAGCAGCCGCGGTGATAAACTGAAATCGAGGTTTCGATGTCCGAAGTCACCGTCCCGACCGAAAGCGCTCGTTCCACCGTCTACGGCCCCGTTCGATCGTGGCGGGTCGGCATGTCGCTGGGAATCGACGTCCTGTTCGAGTCCAGCGTCTGCTCTTTCCGGTGCATCTACTGTCAGCTGGGGCAGATCGAGACGCCGACGCGCCAGCGCTCCGTCTGGGTACCCACGGAGCGAATCCTCGCGGACCTGGCCCGTCACGACTGGCAATCGGCCGACATCATCACATTCTCGGGCAGCGGTGAGCCCACCCTGGCGCTCAATCTCGGCGAGATCATCCGGGGAGTCCGGGCCCTGACGGGCAAGCCGATCCTGGTGCTCACGAACGCGACCACCCTCGACGACCCGGCCGTCCGGTCCGAAATCGCGCTTGCCGACCGGGTCTATGCGAAGCTCGATGCGGCCACCGAGGAGGCCTTCCAGCGGGTCGACCGCCCGGTTGATGGCGTCACCCTGGACCGCGTCGTGGCTGGCCTCGCCACTTTCCGGGAGTCATATCGCGGGCTGCTCGGCATCCAGACGATGTTCATGCCGGCCAATCGTCGCGAGCTCGACGCACTCGTGGACATCTACCTGCGCATCCGACCCGATGAAATTCAGCTGAATACTCCGACTCGGCCCGTCCCGAGGCGTTGGTTTCTCGATGCGCGGGGTAATTATGACGTGGCCCCTTTTCCAGCCGTGCCGCTCCGGCACCTGGATCGCGAGGAGGCCACGGAAATCGAAGAGATCCTGCGAGCCCGGACGGGGCTCCGGGTCATCTCGGTCTTTCGTCCCGACGACCGTCAGGAGGATCGGTGAACTTACCCGAAGAGATCTCGCTGGACCCGATCGTCGCCGACCTGCGAGACGCCGATCCGGCCGTCCGTGCGCAGGCGGCCACCATCCTCGGCCTGGCCCGTAACCCCATGGTGGTCGAGTACCTGATGCAGGTCCTTGCTTTCGACACCGACCTGCACGTCAAGCGGTCCGTGGCGATCGCCCTGGGCAACATCGGACATCCGAGCGGGATCCAGCCGCTGCTCCTGGCCATCCAGTCGTCGGATCCCGAACTGCGTACGTTCGCTGCCGAGGCTCTCGGAAAGATACCGTCTCCCGACGTCGTGGAACTGCTGATCATCGCGCTCCAGGGCGACGTTCGCATCAAGATCGGGGCCCTCGAGGCACTCGGACGCATCGGGGATGTCCGGGCGGTTTCCCACATCCAGAAGCTGGGCCCGCAGGTGCACGCCGAACTCGACACCGTGCGCTGCATGGCGCTGGCGAAGCTCGGGGCGGGAGGGCCCGCGGAACTCGAGACGATTTCCCGGCGCATGGACACGCTCACGGCTCACGGGCGTAGCATCGCTCTGGACGCCCTCGTGGCTCTCGGCCAGGAGGCGTGGCCCCAGATAGCCACATGCCTCTCTGACGAGGATCCCATCGTCCGGGCCCAGGCCGCACGCCTGCTCGGTTCCCTCCAGGTGCCAGCTTCGTTGCCGCGCCTCATGGAGGCCATCGAGGATCCCGACCCGATGGTCCGAGCTTCGGCGCTCGAGGGCATCTCGTTTCACGGGACGGATCAGGCGCGCGAGGGGTTGCGGACCCTGATGAGCCGGGTCGATGCGGGGGATCCCGTCCGTCCGGAGGTCGAAGAGATCCTCTCGCGCCTGGCGATGGTCGCCGACGCGGGAGTGGAGGCAGCCTCGCTCGAGGGACTCAGTCAGGGCTGAACCGAAAGGTTTCACGGGCCAAGAGAGGGCTGGCACCAGCGGTGCCAGCCCTCTCTCTTCGTCCGTTCATTCGGTGGGGAGTTCGCTCTCCGTGCGGCGGAAGTCTTCGGCCCACTGCGTGAACCAGGCCGCGGGACCCTTGGGAAGCCGCGATTCCTCGAGACAGATGACCTCGAGACCCGTCTCGTTGGCCAGTGTCGAGCGGATCTCTTCCGACCGTGTCTTCGAGTGGCCCTGGGTCACGTAGATGCGGTCGATCCGGCGGCCCTTCCGGTACTCGGGCAGGACCTCGATCAGGTTGCCTGGCAGGACCTTCACCGACAGGATGAAATCACGCTCCCGGAAGAAATCCTCGAGTTGCTGCGAGACCAGCCGCTCGAGCGCTTCCGAGACCACACCACGCCCTTGCTGGTCGGTCTCGGCGTGAAAGAGCACGATCTCGATGTAATCGGGGCCGTGTGACTTGAGCAGATAGCTGATCAGCGTCACCAGCCGCTGTGGATGTGCACCCGAGGTGCAAACGACGTAGGTGGGCAGGTCGTCGGGCAGGTTCTCGAGCTTCTGGAGCAAGCCCAGACCCAGGCGAAGGTCCGGTAACCGGACCATCCGCCCCTCGACCTGGTTCAGCCGGTAAAAGGCCATGAGGAGCAGGACCGCGAGGAACAGCTGGATGCCCAGGTCGCGCGCCTCGCGCTGCGAGACCACGAGGATGACCTCAGAGACCAGGAGGATCAGGCCTCCGAGCACGGCAGCAAGGGGTATCCTGACCCCGCGCCAGTTCATGGTCCAGCGCGCGATGTAGGCGGCTCGTTGAACCTTGTGTGGCTGGAGGAGCCGCAACAGGACCACTCCGAGGCAGTAACTGACCATGACGCCGAGGAAGGCCATCCCGTAGACCGAGCCCAGGGTCTCGACGGATCCCGGAAATGCTGCCAGCATCCCGATGCACAGCACCGCGAAAGGCAGGGCGATGAACGGGTAGCCCGTGAAGGCCTTGATCCGCCGGGTCCACTGCGCCAGGACCAGCGCAGGCAGGTTGCCCTGCTTGCCCATGGTCGTCATGAGCCCCGTCGCCCCGGCGTAGGCGGTGTTCACGGCCGCAAACAGCGTGAGACAGGCATTCATGACCAGGGCGATGAGCAGGGGACGACCGCCCAGGTGCAGGGCGAGACCCGAGAGGAGATTGTCCTTGAAGTGGAGCAGATCCGCGTCGGGCAGGAGCACGAGACACAGGAGGCTCGAGATCGGGGCCGTGAAGCTGACGAGCAGCACGATCGTGAGGTAGACCTTGCGGATGTTGACGTGGGTGGGGCGTTCGACCTCCTCGACGATCTGGGCTGCCGATTCGAAGCCGGTGATGCCGAGAAAGGCACTCGCGAAACCCAGGATGGCCCCCTGCGGTGACAGCGTCATCGCGGCAGAGCCCAGCCGTTCCCAGTGTGCGCCCTGCGTGAAGGCCACGAACAGACCCCAGAGATCCATCCCGATCAGCATCAGGAAATGGAACACGGCGATGGCGAACACCAGACGCGTGCTTTCCTTGAGACCGAACAGGTTCAGGACCGCGAACACCACGATGGGCACGGCGGCCACGAGTCCGACCAGCCAGATGGGCCACGCACCCTCCGGCCAGAGGCTCGACAGATAGAAGGCCCCCGAGAGGGCGCTCACGACCGCCGTGGCGAGGTAGGAGAGGATCGTGAGGCTTCCGACGACCAGGGCGACCTGTCGTCCCAGCGTCTGCAGCACCATCGAGTAAGCCCCACCGTTCAGCGGGTTCACGGCCGTGCCTTCCTGGTAGGTGGTCTTGAACAGCCACATCGCCGCACAGACGATGACGATGAACAGGGGCGCCAGGAACCCGACGTGAGGGAACAGGACGCTGGTGCTGTAAAACACCGAGGTTCCGATGTCCGCCCCCACGAGACCCGCCGCGAGGTGCCAGCCGATGGCGTGATGCCTGACGGGAAGCGTCGCCGTGACCCGGATGTTCTGCGTACTCATCGCCCTAGCCGACCAGCATCGCGCGCAACTGCTCTTCGCGGCCCGGCAAGGTGATGGCGAAACACTCGTCGCCGGTACGAAGCACCGTCTCCCCGCTGGGAATCATCGCTGCCCCGTCACGCCAGATCGAGGCGAGGATCGAGCCTTCCGGGAAGTCGAGCTTGCGGATCGACAGGCCTATCACCGGAGAGGTCTCGGGGAGAATGACCTCGACCATCGACATCCGGCCGTGCCAGTTGAAGAGGGTCATCATCGTGTGGGGCAGGATCTCGGATTCGATCGCCCGGGTGACCATGCTCGTGACGCTGATGATGAAATCGACTCCCGCGATGCGGAAGAGTTCCTCGTTACGCGGGTCATTGACGCGGGCCAGGACCCGGTTCACGCCGAAGATGCACTTGGCCATCTTGCAGAGGATGTAGTTGTCCTGATCGCGACCGGCCACCGCCACGACGCAATCGGCACGCTCGATCTGGGCCCTTCGCAGTAACTCGTAATGGGTGGCATCGCCCGCCAGGACCACGACCTCGGGGAAGGCGTCCACGACCAGGCTGCAGACTCGCTGGTCCTTCTCGATGAGGGCCACCTCGTGGCCCCCCTGCATCAGGGACCGGATCAGATGCAGACCGATCTTCCCACCACCGGCCAGGATGACATACATCGTCAGGCCTCCTTCGGGGCGGTCTGGATCCGCTCCTCGACCCATCGGGCGGATTCTAGGACGGGCGAGATGACCTCGAAGCCCTCCTCGCGGTAGCGGCGCGCGCAATCCGGCTGATCGATGCGGACCACGATCCGGTCGATCCCGAAAAGGTGCCGGGCCACGTCCGCAGCCATCATGTTGGTGTTCTCGTCACGGGAGACGATGACGACATGGTCGGCTCGCTCGATCCCCGCCCGACGCAGCACGTCGGCATCGATTTCCAGCCCGCAGATGGGGCGCCCGCGAAAGTCCCGCGGCAGGTTCTGGGCGAGGTTTTCGCGCAGGTGGTCGACGACGACGATCTCTTGCCCGGCCTGACAGAGGCGGGTGGCGAGGCTCGCACCGAGGCGGCCACAGCCGATGATGAGGATCATGGTTTTTTCCCCCGTACGGGGGCCTTCCCGGACCAGCCAGGGTCCGACCGGGTTCAATATAAACCTGCTCCGGTCACCCGACAAGGGAGCAAAAGGGTTGTCTTGAAGGCGTTCTTGCGTTCACTATGTTGTCGAACGAACCGGTGACCGTCAGCGGAAAGGAACCAGACCATGGCTCGGTACGACGTCGTGATCATCGGCGGAGGCAGCGCGGGTTACCACGCGGCACGGCTGCTGGGGGCGGAGGGCAAGCGCATCGCCCTGATCGATCGCGGACCGTGGGGGGGGCTCTGCATCCTTCGCGGGTGCATGCCGACCAAGGCGATGCTCCGCAGCGCCGAGGTCGCCCAGCTCGCCCGGCATGCGTCGGAGTTTGGGGTCGAGGTCGGACCGGTCTCGGTGGACTTCGGCCGCGTGATGGCCCGACAGGCTTCCCTGGTCAGGGGCTTCCAGGACTACCGTCTCGAGGGGCTGGACTCGCTTCCCGGTACCGAGCGGATCGAGGGAACGGCGCGCTTCGTGAGCCCCCATGCCGTCCAGGTCGGCGATCGCCTCGTCGAGGGAGACCGGTTCCTCGTGACGACGGGTAGCCGTCCGCACGTGCCCCCGCTCGAGGGCCTGGCCGAGGTCGGATTTCTCACCAGCGACGATGCGGTGCGTCTCCAGAAGTTGCCCCGGCGCTTGCTCGTGTGGGGGGGAGGGGTCATCGCCGTCGAACTCGGTCAGTTCTTCGCCCGGATGGGTTCCGAGGTCACCTTTCTCCTCCGGGGCGAGCACGTCCTGGGTGCGGAGGATCTGGCCGTCCAGGAAGTCGTCGAGACGGCGCTCGCCCGGGACGGCATCCGTTTGCTGCGCTATGCCAGTCCACAGCTCGTGACGCGAGAAGGCGAGTCTCGCCGCGTGGTGGGGCTCGCCGAGGATCGGGAATTCATGCTCGACGTTGATGAGATCCTCGTCGCCACCGGACGGGTTCCGGCCCTCGATTCCCTCGACCTGGCTCGAGCGGGGATCGACGTTCGCGACGGGAGAATCGTCGTGGACTCCGGCATGCGGACCTCGGTCCCCCACGTGTTTGCCGCAGGCGATGCCCTCGGGATGCGGGATCTGGTTCACGTGGCGATCCAGCAAGCCGAGATCGCGGCTCGCAACATGCTGGGCCGGCGCCCGCAGGCCGTCCATGACGAACGCCTCCTCGCCAGTGCCGTCTTCAGCGAGCCCCAGGTCGGTCGCGTGGGCCTCAGCGCCAGCCAGGCCAAACGTTCCGGCCTCCCACACCGGGTGGCGCGCTACGATTTCGCCGATCTCGGGAAGGCCGAGTGTCTCGGAAGTCAGGCCATGCAGGGCTTCGTGCAGCTGGTGGCCCACGCCGAGACGGGTGAGATCCTCGGGGCCACTTGCGTGGGCCCGGAGGCCAGCGAGCTGATTCACGAGATGATCGTGGCCATGGCGTTCCGGGCAACCGAGGCCCAGGTCGCTCGGATGCCTCACCTGCATCCGACGCTGTCCGAGATCTGGACCTATCCAGCCGAGGAGCTGGCCATGGCCAGGATGTCCGGGAACCTGGAGGCGGCTCCCCTCAGTTGAGGGAGAGCCTGCGGCCTTTGAAGAAGAAATAGCCCTTCTGGCGTGCCGCGATGGCGTAGCGCATGACCTGTTCGGTCTCGTCCTCGAGAAGGGCCCGTTCGTGAGCGAGGCGTTCCGTCGTCTCGAGCTCGAGCAACCGCTGCTTGATGGCGGGCTCTACCGGCAGCGTCGATGCGACGTGGTAGCTCAGGTGTCCCGGATCGACGGCGATCTCGGCTTCGCTCATCGGCGTGTCGGTCAGATCGGCCAGGGTACGCAGGTAAGTCAGGAAGGCCTCTCTCACGCCCCCGTCGTCATCCGGAGCAGACGAGTCGGGGAGCGTCTCGACTCGAGCCTGCAGGAAGCTCCTCGTCTCGATGAACTCGAGGACCCTGAACCGGCTCACTCCCACCGTGACGATGTCGAACCGGCCGTCCGGCAAGGCCTGGCATTCCTGGATGGCCGCCAGCGTGCCGATGTCTCCGGCCGAGCACGGCTCAGGGCCTTCGCCCGCCAGCAACACCCCGAACAGGCGATGCTCGTCGATGCAATGGCGCACCATGTCCCGGTACCGGGGCTCGAAGATGTGGAGGGGGAGCATCATGCCGGGGAATAGCACGACACCGAGGGGAAAGAGGGGGACGACGACCTCGCTCATGCGCACCTCCGTCGGCATGATAGCAGGAGATGTATACTGGAACCCTGCCTGGAAGGAGGCGCCTGGTGATCCCCCGCTGGCTGCCCTATGTCGCGCTCTTCTTGCTCACGGTCGGCTGGTTCGCTGTCGCCTGGACCCTCAAGGCCATGATTCTCGATCGTCGGGCTCGCAGGCTTGCTGCCGAGGCGGCATCCCTGGCCTCCGAGGCCCCGACAACGGCAGATGCCGAGGAGCCTCTCGTGGCTTCGCGCACGGGGGGATCCGGTGTCACCGGAGGTCAGGTTGACAGCGGGCACCTGACTCACGACCTGTGAGTGCCGGGCTCACGCGGCGGCAGTTCCTCGGCCTGGGAGCCCTGGTCCCGGCTGCCTGGCTGGCGGGACCCTTTTCCCCCTGGGTTGATTCCCGTCAGACCCTGATGGACGCCCTCCTGGAAACCTTTCTGCCGACCTTCTGTCGGCCGGCCGATGCCTTTCCGGCCGTCCGTGAGGTCTGGGGTCGCCTGGAGCGAGCCGTCCCTGCCCGCCTGCGAGGTGAACTGGCCCTGTCACTCCGCGTGCTGGACCGCTCGCCGCTCATCCTCCCGGACTGGCGTGCTTTCTCGGCCCTGCCCGTGGCGAGTCGTGAGCGCCTGCTCGAGGCATGGCAGCTGGGTGACTGGCCCACGGGGAGACGGGCCTTCATGGCCTGGCAACGGGCCGTGCTGATGGGTGCGTTCGGTGATCCCGGCCTCCACGGCCGCATCGGTTTCGATGGCCCCTGGGTCGGGCGCCTGGATGTGGGTCTGGGACCTGACAATCGGGGTTCTATGCCGGCACCCGTCAATGACAGGGTGTTCGCGCCTTTCGACGAGGAGGCGGTCCGTGGGTGAACCGCTGGACTGGCTGAAGCGCGTGGATGCAGATCACCGCGGTTCCCTGGACTGGACGACGGAGGTCGTCGTGGTCGGCTCGGGTGCGGGGGGGGCCGTGGTGGCGAGCGAACTCGCAGAGGCCGGGATTCCGACCGTCCTGGTCGAGCAGGGCTTCCATCACACGCGTCGGGACTTCACGCAGAAGGAACCCGACATGATGGCCCTTCTCTACGAGGATGCCGGTGCGCGAACCACTTCGGATGGAAGCATCGTCTTGCTCCAGGGCCGGACCGTGGGCGGTAGTACCGTCGTCAACTGGGCCATCTGCTTCGATCCCCCTGCGGACGTGCTCGCGCGATGGGCCTCCGACCACGGTCTTCCGGAACTGCTCGACGACGACCTGCCGCGGGCGCTGAGGAAAGTCCGGCATGTCCTGAATGTCCGGCCCATTCCCGCGGACATGGTTCCGCCGGCCGGCCAGAAGATGCTCGCAGGGGCACGGGCCCTCGGCCTGGAGGCCGGCGTGCTCGAACACAACCGCACGGAGTGCCTCCAGAGCGGCTTCTGCATGCTCGGATGTGCCTACGATCGCAAGCAGACCATGCTGGTGACCTACGTGCCCCGGGCCCTGCATCATGGCGCACGCCTGTTGCCCGGAGCGCGCGTCGACCGCATCCTGTCGCGTGGAAACGTCGTCACCGGGATCGAGGGCGAACTCCGCGATGAGCGGACGGGCGAACGTCACCCCTTCCGGATCGCGGCGCGTCACGTGGTGGTCGCGGGTGGGGCCATCGGCACCCCGATGTTGCTCCAGCGAAGTGGGCTGGCTCCCCGCGCTGGTCACAACCTGACGCTGCACCCGACGAGTGCGGTGATCGCGCGCTTCGATGAACCCGTTCAGGCATATCGCGGCATTCACTACACCACGCACGTGTCCGAATGGGCCTCGGAAGGCATCCTGCTCGAGAACGTCTTCGCGTACCCCGGCCTGCTGGCAGCCAGCTCCATGCGCATGGGGCGTGAGCTCGAGCGCCTGATGGCAGCCTATGATCATCTCGCTGGTGCGATCGTCCTGGCCCATGACGACGGTCGCGGTCGCGTGGAGGCCTTGCCGGACGGGACTCCTGCCGTCCATTACGCGCTGGATCCCCGCGATGCGGCACGGATCCGCAAGGGATGGGGCGAACTGGCGCGTATCTACCTCGCTGCCGGGGCGCGGGAAGTCGTCATCCCGCACGCGGATGCGGCGCCCGTGACGAGTACGGAGGACCTGACCGCAATCGACCGGCTGCGCATGGACCCTTGCCGGTTCGCCCTGTTCTCGGCTCACCAGATGGGCACCGCCCCGATGGGGACCCCGGGATACGGCGTCTGCGACCATGCAGGCCGGGTTCACGGCATGCAGAACCTCCTGGTGGCCGACACGAGCCTGTTTCCCACGTCTCTGGGGGTCAATCCCCAGATCACCGCCGCCACCCTGGCCACTCGAGTGGCCTGGCACCTCGTTCGCACCATCGCCAGCGGGAGCGTGTTACAATCTGCCGGCGCGTCCAGTCCTTCCAGCTAGGAGTTCGCATGTCGTTCCAAAAGTCTCTCTTCGCTGCCCTGCTCACCTCCGCCGCTTGCGTGATGGGCCTCGTCGGTCCCGGGATGGCCGAGCCGTTCTTCGCGTCCCCGAGCGATGCCGAGATGGCGCGCCTCGATAAGGGTGAGATCATCACCACGAGCCGCACGCTTCCCAATTCCAGCGTCAACGAGTTCACGGCGATGGGCATCGTGAACGCCAACTGGGAAGACATCCTCGAGTACTATGCCGATGTCCAGAACACGCGCAAGTTCCAGAACGCGATCAAGAAGATCGACGTCGTCCAGGAGAACCGCGCCGAGATGTGGCGTCGGGCCCATTACGACCTCAGCCTGCCCTGGCCCATCGGACAGCGCGAGTTCAACCTGTACCTGTTCGCCAACCGCGATCGCCGCTTCATCGAGTGGAAACTCGAGCGCGGGAACGTGAAAGAGCAGCGTGGCTCCTACGCGACCCGGGAGCTCGGCGCCAAGAAGACCCTGGTTTCCTACCGCGTCGCTGCAGACCTCGACACGTGGCTGCCCGCCTGGCTCATCAACTTCATCCAGTCGGGAACCGTGCCACACGTCATCGAGCAGGCCCGCAAGGACGTCCACTAGCGGCTCGCGGGCCCTGCCCCGTCATCATCCCGGGCGCCGGGGCGGCATCGCCCCGGCGCTCATCCCTCCATCCAGTCCCAGCACCTGTCCCGTCATCCAGGCGGAGTCCGGACCCAGGAGCCATTCGGCCAGACTGGCCACCTCGTCAGGCGTGCCGATCCGTCCCAGGGGGTGCATCGCTTCGGAGGCGCTGCGTGCGGGTGCCGAGCGCGTGATGGGGGCCGCCAGCGGCGTGTCCACGAGTCCGGGGGCAATCGTGTTGGCCCGGATGCCATAAGGGGCATAGGTGATCGCCGCACTTCGGACCATGCCCGCGACGGCGGCCTTCGCCGCGGCGATCGCCTCGTGGTTGCTGAGGCCCGTCTGACCGGCCACCGAGCCGAAGGCCACGATACTCCCCGACTTCCTGTCCATCATGGGTTTGAGGCAGGCCTTCATGACGAGAAACAGCGTCCGGACGTTCACGTCCAGCGCAGCCTGGAGGTCCTCGAGCCGCGTCAAGTGAAGCGGCCTCAGCACGATCGATCCGATGGCGTGCGCCACGCCGTCGAGGGCCCCGTACGTTTCGAGCATCGTGGCGACGGCGCGCTGGCAGTCGGCCTCTTCGCGTGCATCGCCGGCGATGGCGATCGCCGCGGAACCGAGTTCGGCCACGGCGGCCTCGAGCTTCGCTCCGTCGCGGGCGAAGAGTCCCACGGCATGCCCGTGAGTCACGAGGCGCCGCGCGAGCGCGAGCCCGATGCCGCCGGTACCTCCGGGAATCAGCACGTGAAGTCTGGACATGACGGGGTTCCTTTCGGGGAGCGGGATGGGTTTCAGAACAAACGTTCCTGAGCCGTCGGGGACAGGTCCCCTGGCGTGAGGCGTTGACCGTGCGACAGCGTCTCCTTGACGATCCGGGCCACCCGGGCGTCCTCCTCGCGATCCGGAGCCGACCGTTTCCTCAGCGAGGCCAGGGGTACGGCCATTCGCGGATTGCCTGCCAGTCGCTCGGCATGGCGGGCGAGGAACGCCCAGTACAGGCGGGTGATGGGACAGGTCTTGCGGGGATCGAAGGCACAGCCCTCGCAGTGATCCCCCATCCGGGCCAGGTAGGCGGACCCCGAGACGTAAGGCTTGGTCGTCATCAGGTCACCGGTGGCAAACGTGCCCATCCCCAGGACGTTGGGTTCCACGACCCAGTCGAACGCATCCGTGTAGGCCACCCAGAACCAGTCCGTCAGGTCGCGTGCCGAGACGTCCAGCAGCGTGGCGAGGTTCGACAGCACCATCAACCGCGTGATGTGGTGGCTGTACCCCTCGGCCCAGACCGCCTCGACGACGTCGTCGAGGCAGGCGAGCCCGGACGCCTTGCCCCAGTACGCGGGCGGCACGGGCTGTTGAGCCCCCAGGAACGCGGGATCTGCTCCCCCGTCGAGGCCATCCGACGTGGAAGCCGTCCAGGCCTGGCCGGACCAGCCCGAGAAGCCGCCGTCACCGGGCAACTCCCGGACGGGAATGTCCTGCCACGTGCCGTCCGGACCCGGCATGGTCCGGAAGCCGTCCGTCGCGAGGTGCACGTGCCGGACGAACTCTCGCCAGCCGAGCACCTGGCGGACGAAACCCTCCCGGCTCGCCAGGGGCAGGTCCAGGGCGAGTGCGTCGCGGATGATGCGACCCGGCAAGAGGCGGTGAAGGTTCACGAGGGACGAGACTCGCGAATGGAACAGTCCCCGGTGGTGCCGGGACATCGCGTCCTCGAACGGACCGAAGTGGGGCAGGCAGGCTTCGCAGGCCCAGGTCCACAGGTGCTCGGCATCCTGCTTCGTGACGGGGAGGGTCGTCAGGTCGAGCCGACCGGGATGCGGACCCATCACGCGACGGACGAGGGCCCCGACCTCCTCGGTGACGGGGTCGGGTGAGAACGTCGGCGGGCTGGGCGCCGGTGGCTGACCCTTCCAGGGCTCACGATTCTCGGTATCGAACGAGAACTTGCCTCCGAGGGGCTTGCCACCGTGCATGAGAATGCCCGTCCTGCGGCGGACGGCCCGGTAAAAGGCGTCCATCCGGAAGGGCGGCCCGCCTGCTGCCCCGAAGTCGTCCGGGGTCGTGAGCCAGCCCTCGTGCGGGTGAATCCGGAGATCCCGGCGAGCGATCAGAGGAGCCAGGTCGGCCCTGAGTTCGCGCTCGGCTGCTTCCATCATGACCAGAGGCCCGGTGATGGGCAGTACCCGTTCAAGGGCTTCCCGGTAGGGTCCGTGGTGCCGGACGACCCTCACGGCAACGCCTCGTCGAGCTTGCTCGAGGGCGAAGTGGCGCTGGTTGGCGAGCACCAGCGCATGCTTCTGGGGATGGTACGGGCGACGGGCGGGTTTCCAGGCCGACTCCACCAGGACGATACCGATCCGCTCGGGGGCTTCACGCGCCAGCAAGCCCACCTCGTCCGACAGCTGGTCATACGGGACGAACACCCACCGTCTGGGACCCGGATCGTGCCGATCCAGCGCGGCGAGCGCATCATCGAAGAGCGGAGACGGGTGCATCAGACGACCCTCAGCGGGGCCAGAGTTGCCATGTCCGCAGACCATCGAGGACCAGCAGGAACGTGCCCTGGATGAGCACCCCCGTCCCGTGTCCGCGCTGATCCGGGCGTTCGGAACTGGCCAGCCACGCGCCCAGGGCCAGGTAGCCGACGTCCAGAAGTGCATTCAGACCGAACAGCCTGGCCAGGTCTTCCTGACGCCGGGCAGGGTCCTGGACGCCGCCCGGCTGGAGAGCCCCCCAGGCCGCGATGCCGCCATCGATGGCCCCCCAGGCCACGGCCTGCGTCGCGATGGCTCGACCGAACGGGTCGGGGGCGAGCATCAGTCCGAGTCCGCCTGAGACGATGGACAGGGCCGACCAGGTTCCGAGGGTGACGAGCGTGTCCCGCTGGACCGTCTCGAGCTCGAGTGAGGTGAGCGAGGGGCCCCGGGATGTGAGCGACGCCGATGCCGTGGCTTCGGTCGCGCACGCTGGCAGGGTCGGGCCCATCACGAGGCATCCGGTCACGCCTGCCAGCGTCAGGGTTCTGGCCAGGGCAGTGCCCGGCGAGGGGGAACGGTGCGACCTGTTCACTCCGGCGCTCCCTTGCGAATGCAGGCGTTCGCAGGGCCTGGCCGGAGGTCTCCCTCTCCCGGCAAGCTCGTCCGGACGGCACATGCCTTGATCCGTCGGTTCTCCATGGGTGCTGCCAGGGCACGGTAGACGAGACGCTGCCGATCCAGGGGTTTCAGGGACTCGAAAGTTGCCGAGACCACGTGGATGCTGATGTGGTCATCGGTTCCGGGCCGGTAGGAGACGGCCACCTCCGCATCGGGCATCAGATGATGGATGGTCGAGGTGATCTCATCGGGTGTCATGAAGGTCCTCCGTCCGCGTCATGTACATGGTAAGGGTTCCCACCCGCATTCACCAGGGTGACAGGGCAGGTGTTCGGAGCCCGGATTGCGGGCATGGTAGTCGAGATGTCCGAATCGGGGGAATCGTGGCCGTTCTTTCACCTTGCATCCGCATCTGCGAACTCGATACCACCGGCACGGTCTGCACGGGGTGCGGGCGTACGCGCCAGGAAATCGCGCGCTGGTCCATGCTCGACGATGAGGGCAGGAAGGCCGTCATCGAGCGGGCGGCCGGACGTCTGGAGACCCGTGCCTCGGCCAGACTTGCGGGTTCCGGGCCTGTTCGGGACGCTCGGGAGCCTGGAATCGCGTTCGATTAAGGCATGTTCGTGGCCGTGAATCCAGGTTTCCTGCTGTATCAAAACTCTATTAAGTCGCGCATCCGGACCGTCCGCTCTGCGATACACCTCGTGGTGAGACGTTCTTGCATTCTGCCAGGAGGATCCTGACGATGACTACCGTAGGAAGCACCAGCAACCCGACGATCACGACCCGCCCGTCCAATACGGCGACGGTGGTCGATGCGCCTGCAGCAGGTGCTGCTGGTGCACCCACCGGTTCGACGCCAGCCACGAATGCCCCGGCTGACCGCAGCGCGGTGGGGGGTGGGGACAACTCGGGGTTGGCCCTCAACCAGACTTTCCAGTCCGGTGCGACGGTGTCCACCCCGCGAGTCACGTCGTCACCCATCATCGAGCCGCCCCCGCCCCCGCCTCCCCCCATGGCACAGGGGCTCACGTTCAAGAGCTGGGGGGACCCTCACGAGGTGTCGGGCGACGGCCTCAAGTTCGATAACATGGGGCTCGGGGTCTTCACGGCCCTCCAGAGTGCGTCGGGCGACCTGCGTTTCGACAAGAAGCACGAGAGCATTCCCGGGACCGGTGCCGACGGCTCGACGGTCAACACGGAAGCCGCCATCCAGTTCGGCACCGACCTCATCTCGTACAAGACGGCCAACAACGAGCTCATGATCAACGGGAAGAAGGTCGAGCTCAAGGACAAGGAAGTGTTCCAGCTCCCCGATGGTGGCTCGGTCACCCGGAACGGCGAGAACTACACGGCAGTCTCGGCCAAGGGCGACAGCATCACCATCCAGGACCGCGGCAAGTACCTCGATTTCGAGGGAGCCATCTCGGCCAACCGGGCGGATGGTGAGGTGACGGGGTCGCTCGGGCGCTTCGACGCGGATACCAGTGCCACGAACGATCTGGTCAAGGCGGACGGGACCCAGGCGAAGGACGTCAACGACTTCATCAACTCCTGGAAACCCGCCGAGGGGCAATCGCTGCTGGACAAGAAGCCCGAGGATCTGTCGAAGTTCGCTGAAGAGAAGAAGGCTCTTCAGAGCCAGCTCGATGGCTTGCTCAAGCAAGAGGATGCGCTTGGCAAGGAGCGGCTGCCCATCCTCAAGGAAGTCAGCGAGATGGAAGGGACCGTCGAGTTGCTGCGCGGCCTCAAGCCGCTGGAGCGGACGGAGGCCGACGACGCGATGATCGCGAAGTTCGATGGCCTCAAGAGCAAGCTCGAGACGCTCAATGGCAAGATCGAGGCTCTCAACCAGCAGCAGGAGCCCATCCGCAAGCGCATCGAAGCCATCGGCGAGATCCAGGGCATCGAGCAGCAGAACAAGCAGCTGTTCACCAAGGAGGCGGATGCCGGGCAGGATCGTCGCGGGCTACTCCAGACCGCCCTCAAGGAGGCCGGCGTCAAGACGGTCGATGAACTGAAGGCGAAGGGCGAGCGCCTGGCGGCCGAGCCCGTGGCCATCCTGAGCGAGAAGGATATCGACCTGCGGACCAAGATTCCTGCCTGGCTCGCCCAGATCACGGCCTTCACGGACCTGATCGGGAAGCTGAACAGCGAGCAATCGTCCAATGACGACCGCATCCGCGAACTCGATCAGAATTCCAGGATTCCGGCTCCCACCACGCGGCGGGTCGCCTGAGCGGTTAACGGTATCTGGAGGGGCGGCGAGCAAGGCTCGCCGCCCCCTTTTTCATGTTCAGTAAGGGGCCGGGGTGAAATAGATCAACGGGTTGCGAAGTTCGCTGTACGCGGCCACGTACTCGATGAGGAACCCCTCGACGTGACCTTCCGGGAACCATCCCCCTGCCCGCACGTTCCGGCCGCGGACATCGAGCGGATGCGGCGCCATGCAGGTGGTGTTGGGGTCACAGGCCCCGTTCGTGAGTGCCGTCATGGTCACGCGCGTCAGACCGTCTGCGATGTCGACCGAGAAGGTGGCCGGCTTCGGTGCTGCATCGAACGACTCGAACCCCGGGACGACCTGACCGTTGACGGCGATGCGAACCGTGTCGGAATCGGCGAAACCCGATTCGTAGACCAGAAAATCGACTTTCCGGCGAACCGTCACGATCCGATACAGGTCGGGGGCCGGACGCGGAGTCGCGTTCGACAGGCGATCGGCTTCTTCCCAGGGTGACGGTGTCGCGGCCTGGATCCGACGCCTCGGGTCGACACCCTCCGGGCCACTGGCGGGATCCCACGCGCACGCAACGAGGACCGCCCACAGACAGGAGACGAACCAGGATGACGATATCGAAGTACCTGGCATCCGGTCAGCCCGTCAGCCCGTCTGGAACTCGAACCACCCACACGCCACAACATCATAGCGACGGGGAGGCATCCGGAAAACCCCCGGCGTCCCATTTTTCAGGCGACAAGGATGCTTCGTGCCTCTCGAGCATGTTCAAATGAACCCATGGCTTTCGACTGGACATATTCGCTACCGGGCGTGCTCCTCCTGATCCTGACGGGATGGCTGGGGGCCTTCGTGGCGGGCATGCTCGGCGTGGGAGGGGCGATCGTCCTGTTTCCCCTGCTGCTCGCGGGGCCGGCCCGGTTCGGCCTCGATCCCCTGCCGCCCGCCACCATTTCCGGGGTCGTGCTCGTCCAGGTGGCCCTCGCCATGAGCCTGGCCACCTGGCAGCACGGGCGGGCCGGGAGGATCGACTGGTCCCTGGTGCGCCCCCTCGGTATTGCCGCCGCCGCGGGGGCCATCCTCGGGGGCTTTGTCTCCGGTCGGGCACCGGAGGCCCTCATCCTGTGGACGTTCGCCGGCCTCGCGTCGTGCTCGGCCCTGGCCATCGCCTGGCCCGTGAAGCCCGGGCCTCCGGTTGACGCCGGAGTCACTCTCCCCCCTCGGCGCGACCCGGTCACCCCGGCGATCGCCGCGGTGATCGGTCTGTTCTCGGGGGTGAGCGGTCTGGGCGGGGCGATCTTGCTGGTTCCCGTGCTTCGCTGGACGCGTCGCCTCGAACCGCATCAGCTCGTCGTGACCACCCCTCCCATCGTGGCGGTCACGGCCCTGAGCGGACTCGTGGGCAAGCTGGTCGGGGGGCCCCTCGCCTGGGATGTCGCGGTCTGTCTCGCTCTGGGGACGCTGCACGGAGCTCCCCTGGGGGCCCGGACGGGGCAGCGGCTTTCGCCTGGCATCCTGCGCCTGTTGCTCACGGCGGCGATCGCCTCCTCGGCCCTCCAGGTGGCCTGGCGAGCGGCCCACGCGCCCTGATGCCGTGATGATTGACAGCTTCCTCCATCAGGGTGCAAGCTAGGCGCCATGCTAGCCCCTCTGATGTCGGACATCGCCTCTCGAGTCACGGTCGGCCTGCCCGGTCCTGGCCTCGCCCGGGCCGCCTGGGAGCGTTACCGGGAGCTGCTGGCGAGCGGGGTCGGGAGTGACCGGATCCTCGTCTGGCTCTCGAGCGAGAGCCGCTCGGCCTGGGTGTCGCTGCTCAAGGGCGAGTTGCCCGAGCACATCGCCCCGCAATCCCGTCCGGAAGAGCCACCCGGTGGGCTGGATCGTCCCACGGGGGCCCAGCGGGTCCAGACGCCACGGGCCTGGGTCCAGGCCGAACTGCAGGCCTGGTGGCCTCTGGTCGACGAGGCGCTCGATCGACTCGGGTTCGTGCCCGCACGTCGCCCGGGCGAGCCGCGGCACGTGGCGATCGGGATGGCCCAGGCCCTGCTCGCCCGGTTCACCTCGGATCTCCGGCCTCCCGGGGGAACCCTGCTGGAGTGGGCGCGCTCGCCCCGAAACTTGCAGGATGTGCAGCTGCTCGACGCCCTCGCCCGCTGGATCGAGCACGGAGGCACCGCTCTCGCGCCCGGCGCTCTGGAAGGGCTCGAACGCTGCCTGGCGGCAGGACTCCCCGAACTCGTCGCGCCCGGCGAGTTGCGGGTCTTGCTCGAGCATTTCGTCCGGGGCATGCTCGAACACCGTGTCCTGGACCACGCTCTCGCCCTCGATGCGTTTCTCCACATTCTCGCGCCCGAGCCCCTGTTTCGGCAGGCCTTCCGGGCATCCACCGACCACTGGATCGTCGAGAACGTGGACGACCTCCCGGCCTGCCTCCTCGACTGGCTCGAGTCGGGATGGGCATCCGGCATCACGGTCCACGCATTCACGTCGGGTGATCCCGATGACTCCGCTCCCGACCCCGCATTCCGGGGGGGGCTCCGCGAGCATCTGGGCGGAGACCTCGCCCGTGCCGCTCGCCTCGTGTCCGGATGGCCCGTGCAAGGCGTAACGCTCGACGGGGCTTTTCCCTATCTGGAGCTGGCCCGGTGCTTGCACGCGGGCCTGGCCGGGGACGCGGTTCCGCGTGTCCGGCAGGTTCCCCCTCTGACCAGCCGGATGGACCATCTGTCCCATGCCCAGATGATCGATGCCGTCGTCCCGGACGTGGCGGATCTAGCCCGGAAGGGTGAGGCCTCGCGCATCGCCCTGGTCGTGCCGGCCCTCGACAGCCTGATCATCTGGTCGATCCGCCATCGCTTCGAGCGAGCCGGGATCGGGCTGCACGTCTTTGCAGGCACGAATCGCCTCACGGACCATCGTCCCGTGCGCCTCATGCTTGCGGCGGCCCGTCTCGCGCATCCGGCCTGGGGTCGGCCCTGCGGGGAGTTCGAGCGCCTCGAGTTGCTCGAGGTCCTGACCGGGCTCGATCCCATCCGGCTGTCTCGCGTGGCCGCGGGGCTCGTCGGTCCTGATGGAGGCTTGCCGTCTCGTGACCAGGTGCTGGCGGTGATGCCTCGGGTGGACCTGGAGGCCCTTTCACGCCTCGACCGGGTGGGCGCATGGCTCGCGCGGCGTCGTGAAACGCCCCTGCACAGCATCGAGGGGTTCTTCCGCGAGGCGTTCGTCGAGCTGGAGGCCACCCGGCTCGCGTCGGGAGCGATCGATGAGCCGGCGCAGCGTGGCATCAGCCAGATCGGGCAGCTGCTCGAGCTGGCGCGCGACTTCGAGCGCATCGAGCGCCATCTCGGGGAGACCCGGCCCCACCTGATCGGTGAACGGTTCATGGCCCACCTCGATGGAAACCCCATCGCCGAGCGTCCGTTCTTCCGGCGGGCACCGCACCGCGAGGCCGTCATGCTTGCCACCGCCAGCCAGCTCGCCGAGCGCGGGTTCAGGGCTCCAGGCGATCGCCTGGAGCATCTCTTCCTGCTGGACCTGGGCTCCGAGCGCTGGTGGAAACACGATCGCCGGGAGCTCGTCCATCCGCGCGTCTGCACGCCCGCCTGGTCGGGTGGCCCCAGAACCCTCGAGGCCGATGAGGCCGATGCGCGGGTGAAGCTCGCCCGGGTGCTCTTCGCGTCGCTGTCGCGGGTCCGGACCCACCTTCACCTTCATGCCTGTCTGACGGATGCGGAGGGACGCGAGAACCTCGGGGAACTGCCTTCACTGTTCGAACGGGCCCTGGTGAGGGGGAGCTGATGGAAAGTCTCGAATCCGTGGTGCCCGGGGGCACGGAAGCCTCACCCGTGACTCTGAGACCCGCACAGGCCCGAGCCCTGGCATACACGGGAGGGCGACTGGCCATCTCGGCCGTGCCCGGGGCGGGGAAGACGTTCATCCTGACCCAGCTTGCCGGGCGCCTCATTCGCGAAGTCGGTGTGCCTCCACGGCAGATCCTCATCCTGACCTACATGCGCAGTGCGGCCGAGAACTTTCGCAGGAGGATCGCGGAGGCCCTCGCCGAGGCCGGTTCGAGCGCCTACGGTCTCCAGGCGATGACCATCCACGCGTTCTGCCTTGGCCTGATCAAGCAGCGGTCGACCTGGGAAGATCCCTCGGGGGGCGATCGATCCGCCTGGACCGTCATCACCGAGATCGAGCAGCGCCAGCTCCTGCGGGCCGGACTCGAAGGTTTTCTTGCCTCTCCTGCAGGGCGGGTCTGGTTGCAGCGGCAGTCCCGAGATCCGGTGGTCGAGGACTGGCTGAAGGAGTTGCCCCGCCTCGTCTCGCTGGCGAAGCTCGAGCAACTGGCCCCCGAGGAGGTCATCCAGCGGCTTGGCCAGGACTTTCTGCCCCACGCACGCGCCATCGCCCACTATCTCGAGACCCAGCAACGCGAGGGTCTCCTGGATTACGACGACCAGGTCCGTCAGGCCATCGACTGGCTCGAGCGCGACGACGCCCTGCGCACCCGGATCCAGGCCCGCTATCGCTTCGTGTTCGAAGACGAGGCCCAGGACTCCACGCCGATGCAGGCTCGCCTCGTGGGCCTGCTCACGGATCCGGACCGCGGGGGCTCGGGCAACCTGGTCCGGGTGGGGGACTCCAACCAGTCCATCACGACGACGTTCACCTTCAACGATCCGCGTTTTTTCCGCGAGTTCTGTTCGGAACTCGAGACGGGCGATCGCCACATCCGGATGGATGAGTCGAGCCGGAGTGCACCCGAGGTGATCGACCTGGCGAACGATCTCCTCGATTTTGCAAGTCGGGGTGATCGTGAGCCTCTTCGCGAGACGTTCCTGCACGTGCCCATCCGGAAGGCGTCGGCAGGAAAGGCGAATCCGGTGGCCCTCCAGCCCCCGACCTGGACGCTCTACCGCTCCGACGACGAGGAACGCGACACCGTCTTGCTGGCCGTCAGACGCTTCCTCCGCGAGCATCCCGAGGGGACGGCTGCCGTGCTCCTCTTCTCGAATGCCGCCGTGGCCCACTACAGCCGCGTGGCCGAGACGCTCGCCATCCCGATGCCCGAGGATGCCGTCACCACCATCCCGACTGCGCCGTTTCTGGACCTCCTGGAAACGGTCCTGGCCCTGCTGGCCCATCCAGCGCGGGAGGCCGATGGCTCGTTCCGCAAGCTCTGCCAGGCCTGGCTGGAGTTCCGGGGTGCCGGCTGGCAGGACCGTGCCTCGCTCGATCGGGCCAGCCGGGCCATCCGGATCGAGGACCTGGTCTATCCCGAGCATGGGCATGCCCCGCGACGTCCGGCCGACGTGCCGGAACGAGACTATGCCGTCATGCTGACGGTGGCGGAGTGGATGCGCCTCGCCCTCGAGAATCGTGCCCGGGCGATCGACGACTGGTTGCCCACGCTTGCCGAGACCTTCGTCGCGACGCGCGACGGTGCGGCACTCGCTGCGCGGGTCCTCGGTGGGGTGCGCCGCGTGATGGCACGCGAGGGAGCCCTCTCCGACAATCCCTGGGAATCCCTGCGTCTGCATCTGGCCCGATTCGCTCAGGACGCCGTCCGGGCGAAGCTGCATACCCCCGAGCCTTCTCGCAAGATCGACTCCCGGGGGCAGCTCCGGATCATGACCATGCATGCCTCGAAAGGGGATGAGTTCGATGCGGTCTGGATCCCGGGCCTGGGGCCGCTCAAGGGGGGGCGTCACCACTTTCCGGGGCATCCGGGACAGGCCATGGGCCAGGACGTCAGCCGCCTGATCGCGGAGGCACGTCTCGCGCTCAGGCAGGTGCGCGGGGTCGAGGCGTTGCGCGAAGAGGCGGGCTGGGAGGGCGTGCGTGAGCGACTGAGGCTGCTGTACGTGGCCATCACGCGTGCCGAACGCGCACTCCATCTGTCGGGGGTCGCTCCGCACCCCGGGGCCCTCTCCGAGCCCGTGGCCCGGATCGCCTCGACCTGCCTGAAGGGAGAAGGGCCTTGAGCGACCTGATGCCCCGCCTGAGCGTGCACGCCTTGCGTACCTGGGACACCTGTCCCCGCCAGTTCGCGCTGCGGTATCGGCTGAATCGCTACTGGCCGGCCCCCGAGGGGCACGTCCAGGATGCCGAGGGGGAGCGACGCAAGCGACTGGGCGAGGCCTTTCACCGGCTGGTCGAATATCAGATGCGCGGGCTCGATCTCACCCGATCTCTGGTGGCCTGGTTACCGGAGTTGCCCGAGCTCGAGGCGATGTGGCGCACGTTCGTCGCATCCCCGGAAACGCGTATCCCCCCCGGCGTATCCGCATGGACGGAGCAGGCCCTGCACGCCACGATCGCCGGGGTTCCCGTCATGGCCCGGTATGACCGGATCGTCCGGACCGGCGAGCGCTGGCAGATCCTGGACTGGAAGACCGGCAACCTGGCCCACGCGCGCCTGCTCGACGACTGGCAGACGCGCCTCTATCCGTTCCTGCTCGTCGAGGCAGGTGAGGCGCTCGGCCTGGGCCCCATCGCGCCGAACCAGGTCGAGATGGTCTACGTCCAGGTGAAAGGCCACGACACGTGGAGCCTCGACCATTCCACGGCTCGCCACGAGGCGACGCGGCGAGAACTGGAGCGGCGGGCCACGGCGGCGGTCGCTCCCTTCGATCCCGCCCTGCACGACGATCCGGCCTTTCCCCGGAATCCTTCGGCCTGCGAGCGCTGTCCCTACGACACGCTGTGCAACGCCCGGACGGTCGAGCCCGTCCCCGCTCGCCCTGTCGTGGCTCGCTTCGCGCTGACGGAGGAGGAGGCCTGATGGCCATCTGGTCGCTCAAGCCAAGTGATGATCGCCTCGTCGAGAAGCTATCCCGGTCGACGAACCTGCCACCGGCCATCGCCCGGGCACTCGCGATCCGCGGGTACGACGACCCCGTCACGCTCGCCCGCTTCCGTCAGAGCCGTGAAAACCTCGGATACCTGCGAAACCTGCCCGTGACCGCTGGCCTGGAGCGGGCCGTCGCCCGCATCCGACGGGCGATCGCCGGCCAGGAACTCATCGTCATCTACGGCGATTACGACTGTGACGGCGTGACCAGCGCGTCGCTCCTGTACCGGTACTTCACGCGCGGCCTCGGGGCACGGGTCGAGGCGTTTCTCCCGAACCGGTTCCGGGACGGCTATGGCGTCACGCCTCACGCGGTCGACCGACTGGCAGCCCGGGGCGTCAAGCTCATCGTCACCTGCGACAACGGCATCTCGGCACACGCGGCCGCGAACCGGGCTCGCGAATGCGGGATCGACCTCATCGTCACGGACCATCACCAGATTCCCGAGGAACTGCCCGAGTGCCATGCCATCGTGCATCCCGGGCTGGATTTGCGGGATCTCAAGGACCTGGCGGGCGTGGGCGTGGCGATGCTCCTCGTGATTGCCCTCGAGGGTGGCTTCACCGCACGGCTCGAGCCGTTGCTCGACCTGGTCACCATCGGGACGGTCGCGGACATGGTTCCCCTCGACGGGCCGAATCGCCCGCTCGTCTGGACGGGACTGGAGCGGTACCGGACGTCCCGTGGGTCGCCTATCGTCGGGATCCCGGCCCTCGCCGAGGTCGCAGGCAGCAAGTGGGAGACCTTCGGGGCCCAGGACATCGGCTTCGGTTTCGGCCCCCGGTTGAACGCGGCCGGTCGCCTGGAAGACCCCGACGTGGGGTTCAAGCTCCTCACGACCAACGATCGCGCAGAGGCGAACGCCCTCGCCCGGCAGCTCGAGGACATCAACCGCGATCGCCGGACCCTCAACGCCGAACTCGAGGCCCAGGTGCTCGCGGAGCTGGATCGACGCTGGGACCCCGACGCCGAGCCGTTCATCGTGTACGCGGACGAACGCCTGCACCACGGTGTCGCGGGGATCGTCGCGGGGCGGATCAAGGAGCGGTACCGCGTCCCCGTGCTCCTGTTCTCCACGCACGGAGGCAGTGATCTCTGGAAGGCCTCCGGTCGATCACCCGAGGGGCTGCACCTGTACGAGGCCCTCAACCACGCCCGGGCCCACCTGGTGGGGTTCGGGGGCCATGCCCAGGCGGCGGGTTGCTCGGCGATGGGAGAGCAGATCGACGCGCTGCGCGCCAAGCTGGCCGAGTACGTCCGGCTCACGGGCTGGACCCGCCCCGAGGACCGGGTCGATCTCGATGCCGAGTTGCCCTTTGCTCAGGCCAATCCGACCTTGCTGACGGCCCTCGACCAGCTCGAGCCGTTCGGTCAGAAGAATCCGCCGCCCCGGTTCGGCTTGCTCGGCGCCCGGGTCGTGAGTCGCGAGGTGTTCAAGGATCGACACCTGCGTCTGAGGCTCGAGGACGGGGTCCAGGTCCGTGAGCTGGTCGCCTGGAATGCCGCCGGGCAGGCCGATGCCCTGGAAGGCTGGGTCAACGTCGCCTACTCGGTTCGCCCTCCCTGGAAGCGGGGAGCTTCCGACGTGGATTGCATCGTCGACCGGGTCGAGCCCACTCAGGCCCCCTCACCCGTCGTCATTCCGCCACGCGAGGCCGAGATCGTCGATCTGCGGGCGCAGGCGGCATCCGAGGTCCACCTCGGGGACCCTCTCGTGCTCGGACCCGGTTCGGCGGTGCCCGATTCGGTGGCGGGCCGCCATTGCGTGCTCGTCGGTCCTCCGCCCTCCGAGGCCGTCTGGCATGCCTGGCGCATGTCTGCCGAACGGATCGTGCTTCGCGAGCCGGAGACGGAACTCGAGGAGTCCCCGCTCACTCCCGACGAACTCGAGCGCGTCTACGCGGCGCTGGCTGAGCGACCCGGCCTTCCCCTGGACGAGGCTCGTTCGGCGCTCGGATGGTCGAATCATTACCGCTGGGAAGAAGCTCTGGCCATCCTTCGCGAATCGCGCCTGCTCGTGGTGGAGCGGGAACGATGGTGGCTCCTGATGCCACCCCACGGGGTCGTGGGCATGGGCGCGCTCGAGGCCTACCGGAACCACCTGGCGGCAGCGAGCTTCCGTCAGCGGTGGTGAGGGGGTCCTCCTGCCTGCGTCACCACCGGAATCCCGCCAAACTTGTCATCTTTTAAATGACATTTGACACGCGGGAAAGAAGGTTCGGCGCCGGTTCTGGCCATATTGAACGTATCATGGCTGGTACGTTCGTCCGAATCGAGGGGTTCCGTGACTGACTTGTCCTTCATCAACACGGCAGTCAACTTCCTGACGGGCAGGTTCGCCCCGGCCCCGTCCATCGACGCAGGTGCCGTGCCAGGATCCGCCGCCGTACCCCGCCAGGACGTCTACAAGGCCGCGAGGACCACGCTCCTGTCAGAGGTCGACCTGGGGAGCCTCGGCGTGGCGGTACCGTCCCTGTCGGTCACCACCCAGGCGCCTGCGGGACTCGCCGATCTTGATGAAGCGATCGGGCTCGGTAGCAAGGGCAAGGGGAAGGCCAAGGGCCATTTCAAGCACTACGACAAGCTCGATGAGAAAGGTCGCAAGGCCTATGACGACCTGGAAAGTTCAGGGACCCTGCACAAGCCTGACAAGCACGGGAACTCGGTCTTCTCGCTGATCGAGGGAGCCGCTGATGCGGTTCTCGGGGCCTGGATGAAGGGGATGGAGACCCTGGCCGTCATCAGCCAGATCCTGGTCGACCTCGCGAACCCGGCCTCCATCTTCCAGGGAGAGGATACCGACACGTGCACGGCTTCCTCCGCCCAGCAGTTGCTGGCCGCTGCGGAGCCGATCGAGTACGTCCGGATCGGGCTCGATCTCTCCATCTCGGGGGGCTCGACGTGCAAGGGGGGGCAGCGGCTAGAGATCGATGAAAAATCCTTCGGGGGCGACGAGGGGCGGTCCGTGCTTTCCGATGCGTTCCAGGGCGCCTTCATGCTCCTCGGGCGCTCCCTGCCCCCGGGCGAGGATGATGGCGGCGTGGGGCTCCTGTTCCGGTCGGCGACACGCGTCACCTATGCCGGGGAAGGCGAGCTGGACGGCCCCGTGGGCCTCACGGGTGCCCAGTTCAATGGCCTGCTCGACGCCCTGACGGGACAGGATTACCTGACGGTCGAGGTCGGTGAGGACAACCAGGCTCAGGTGCAGCTCGAACTCCAGAGGGCGCTCAATGTCGGGCCCGTACCCACCGTGCTCGCCCCGCCGGATGGCTCGTCCGTCGGTCACGCGGTCATGGTCTCGGGCATCCAGAACGGGATGGTCGAGTTGTGGGACCCGGGCCTGGGGCAGGCCACCTCGATGTCCCTCGAGGATTTCATGGCCCGTCTCGATGCCGTCAACCTGCCCCCCGCCCCGGTCGCCGAGGCAGAGAAGCTCCGGAACCGGGTGGTGGCCAACGACCGTTACAAGACGATGCTCAGCCGGTTGAATTCCGCTTACGCCGGCCGGGTCACCCGGGCATTCGGGGGCTGAAGTCCTCAGCGCGGCGTGCGCAGGCGCGACCGGAACCGGTCGCCCTCGCTCGCATCGACCACGATGACGGCATGATCCGTTTCCAGCTTGAGTGAGCGGATCGCCTGCTGGGGAATACCGGTACGCTGGGCCAGGTGGCGCTTGAGGTCGGGGACCTGCCAGCGGTGGTCGGGCTCGAGATTCAACCGGAACGACCGTGTCTCCGATTTCGGAGTTTCCGCCCGGCTGGAATGCGGCCTGGACGATGACGGCTGGGGTCTGCCGCCGGAAGGCTGCGACCGCTCGTGCGTGGTCCTGGAACGACCACCTGCCGGCTGCGAGGCCCCGGCTGCTTGGTGGGACGCACCTGCTGACGGACGACGTTCGTCGCGGTTCGTTCGTTCGGCCCGGGAGGGCTGGCCGTTCCGGGGTCGGGGATGGCGTCCCTGCATCGGAGGTGGCCCCGAATGGATCGCCGCGGCCTCGCTCGCGATCTCGCCGGACTCACCGCTGGGCCAGAACTCCTGGGGGATCGTCCATTCCGTGACGGACACCTTGCGCAGGATGGGGTTGAAGTCCCCCTCGGTCTCGGGTGTCACGAGGATGATGGTCTTACCCGAAGCCCCGTTGCGCCCCGTCCGGCCGCTGCGGTGGATGTAGGTTTCCACGACATCGGGCACGGCATAGTGGATCACGTGCGTGAGGCCTTCGATGTCGAGCCCCCGGGCGGCCACGTCCGTCGCCACCAGGACGCGCACGTCTCCCGAGCGGAAGCGCTCGAGCATGGTGTTGCGTGCGTTCTGGGACATGTTCCCGTTGAGGAACCCGGCCTGCATGCTGGCGTACTTTTCGAGTCGGGCAGCGATCTTGCGCGTCTCGTGCTTCATCCGCGTGAAGACGATCGCCCGCTCCGGGTTCTCCTGTCGCAGCAGAGCGACGAGGGCCTCGAGGCGTCGTGCCTGTTCGACACGCACGAAGCCGTGCTCGATCTCGATCGGAGCAGGTTGCCCGCCGGTCAGCCGGACGACCTCGGGTGAGCGCAGATGGGTCCGGGCGATCGCCTCGATCTCGGTCGGCATCGTGGCTGAAAACACCACGGTGTGACTGCGGGCCGGCATCCGCTTGATCAGGTGTTCGATGTCAGGCCGGAAGCCCATGTCGAGCATCTGGTCGGCCTCGTCCAGCACCAGGAACGTGACGTGATCGAGCGTGGCCTGACCCCGACCCAGGAGGTCCTTGAGGCGTCCGGGCGTCGCCACGAGGATATCGGCACCGCGAGCAAGTTCCCTGGCCTGGCGTTCGATGTTGACCCCGCCGTAGATGGCGATCGTCCTCAGGCCGGTATCGTCATTGACCGAGGCGATCGCCGTCTCGACCTGGATGGCCAGTTCACGCGTGGGAACGAGGACGAGCCCGGTGGGGTGTGCCGAACGCCGCAGGCGGGCCAGCAGGGCGAGGCCGAACGCAAGCGTCTTGCCCGACCCCGTCCGGGCCTGGACGATCGCATCTTTCCCCGCGAGCAGCAACGGAAGGGATGCGGCCTGGACGGCCGTCGGAGTCTCGAAGCCCTGCCGGGCCAGCCCCCCCAGCAAGGTGGGAGGAAGCGGGAACGTATCGAAGCGTGAGGTCACGCAGGTATCCTTTCAGGGGGCGCGTCCTGCCGGACCGGCGCCAAACAAAAATCCCCCCGGCCATCACGGTCGGGGGGATGAGTACCCGATACGGGATTCGAACCCGTGCTACCGCCGTGAGAGGGCGGCGTCCTAGGCCTCTAGACGAATCGGGCTTGATGCATTCAATGTAGCACGGGTGGCCTCCGTGCGCAAGTCCATCACCTGGTTTTGGCGCGAACTTAACCCGAGTTTCATGGCTGGCTCACGGCCACACCGCGGAACCGGACCGGCACGCGATCGTCGATCGGCTGCATGAGAAACCTCGGACGTTCGACCCCGTGGGTTTCCAGCCGGACCTCGAACGCGGCTTCCACCGTCAGTCGGTCCTCGGATCGCTGACCGAGCAGCGTCACATCCACCGGTCGCTCGACACCGAGCATCTCGATCGAACCGGAAGCCGTCCCCGGAGTCCCGCGCGAGGTCGGGGTTTCCCAGTGTATGTGGTCCAGACGCAGGCTCACGCGGGGAAAGAGTGGCGCCCGCATCGTCTCGCGCATGTGGCGATCGCGGTTGCGATTGCCGCTGTCGAGGGAGGTCAGATCCACCGAGAGACGCACGGGGGTCTCGATCACGGGGACCGGGCTTCCGGCATCCATGCGGAACTGCCCCTCTATCCGGTGGCTCGTCCCCTCGATCGTATGAAAGGGGCTGGTCACCCGGTAGACGAGTTCACTGCCCTCGTCGAAGCGATAGGTTCTGGGCGTGGCCCATGCGGGGCCAGACGTGAGGATCAGGGTGACGATCCCGGTCGTGACCAGGAACGTCACGGGGCGGCAAAGGTCTTCAGAATTCAAAGATCAGCACTCCAAGAGACGCGGTCATCAGGGCGATACTCGTGCCACCCATCGCTCCGTGCCAGGACTGTACGGAATCTCGCGTCCATCCGGACGGTAAACTGCTGGAGGGAAGTGAGGTCGCGTATCCGAGGCCCACGGTGGCCAGCATCGTGACCAGATGGGCATAGCTCAGCCAGCGGTGCCAGACGATGGTGTCCTGGGTCTCACCCTCGGCAGGTTCCGTCGAGTAGGCCATCCAGGCGGTCACGCCGTACATCGCGGCCGTTCCGCCACCCAGGGCGATATGCAGGGGCCGCGCCCAGCTACCTGGAACAAGGTCTCGCGAGGAAGCCAGTCCCAGCGTCGCCTCGGCGGCCATCAGCCCCAGCGTCGTGAGGGCCATCGACTGGTGGAGCTGGAGCTGGTGCGAGCGTCGGTTTTCTCGCGTCATGTTCTCGAGCGTCGCGGCCGTCACGTCCGGTGCGGCGAGTACGGGTGACTGGGCCCGGCCCGTGAATGCCACGAGCAGGCCGAGGGCGAAGCAAGTCCATGATCGGGCGAGACGGTCAGGCATGAGAAGCTTTCTCGGGGTACAAGCAGGGCAGGGAGGGAGCGTGAACGGTCGAATTCTTCTGGGGCTCTTGCTCTTCGGGCTGACGTCGTGCGGGGGGGCTCGCACTGACGAGCGACACCTCGATGGTATCGAACTGGCGAATGCACGCATCCGCGAGTTCCGGGACCGCTTCGGCGGTGACGAGGAAGTCAACCCCGTCTACGTGCTGGGTGTCCCCATCTATCAGCGCCATCGCTTCCGGCTCCGCCCCGAAGATGCGCGTCGCATCTCCGGCTCCGCCCGGGGGCCACTGTTCGTGGACGAAGGTTCTTCCCACAACGCCATTCGCGTATGGCTTCCGTTGCCCAGCTGGCCCAGGAATTATGCCAGTGCTCGCGAGAAGTGGGATATCCCGAAACGTTACACGACCATCGAATCCTCCGTGGCCGACTCGCTTCCGTTGAACCTCGTGGGCATGAACTACGCCGAGTTCGAGGTCGGCGACATGGAGGTGGGGCTGTTCTTCGAGGGGGATGAGAGCCGGATAGCCTGCATCACCTGGGCCTCTGCGCTCAAGTCGGACCAGCCCTCGCCGTCGCCGGCGCCCGAGCACTGAAGCCGTCACGAGAGCAGGGCCTTCAGGGGGACGGTGGTGGAGATGCCGGCCTGGCTGCTGATGATGAGGGCGTTTCCCTCTTCGGCGTAAACCGCCGCGACGATCCGACAGCTCCGGCACTCGTACAGGCGCGTCGAGGCGGGATGGAGGGGGCGCTGGCACGCCGGGCACTGTAACATAACTCCCTGATCCATGGGCTTTATCTACCCCCTGGATCCGCCTTCGAAGCACCTCCAACGGAAAATTAACGGGGCTCGATCAGGGGTCAAATGCTCGTCTCGCGATCCGGGTCGAACCGGATGCCGCCTCCTCGAGCCACCATGCGGTGCTCCGGTGCGCATCGATCGCCATCGCGCGGACGAGCGCACCCGCACCCAGCTCCACCGGAAAGGGCCTGGTCATGGACGCACCCGGCTCGGCCACCGGGACCAGCCAGATTCCGGTCTCATCGCACCAGGCCCACCAGGGGCCCGTGGCTCCGCGGTCGAATGTCCATCGGACGGGGGGGCCCGGAAGCGGACAGACGACGGGCGTCACGAGCCACTGGCCTCCCACGATCTCGTGGGCCTTCAGACACCAGGCCCCCGGTACGGCTTCCTCCCAGGCAATCCACGTGCTGCCGGGGCTCGCGGTGACCCGGACCCTCCCGGTCAGGGTGACGGACCTCGTCAGTTCCCTGCCGCCCTCGGGCCCCGAGAGCAGGAGGCGGGGCGGGGAGGCATCCGTCTGCCACCAGCCACACCAGGTCGCCTGTCCTGCCGGGACCCCGAAAGCTCCGGTACGGTTCCCGCGTCCCCAGGAGCGAGGTGTCTCGCCGGTCCGGCAGGTCCAGAGCTCGTCGAGGGCATCGCGGTACGTCACGGTCCAGGTGCCGTCCTGCCCGCCAGAGACGTGTAACTCCTTCGCGGGGGCCGTCACGCTGGCGAGCATCGTGGCAGGTGACCTCCATGATCCGTCGGCAGCCAGTTCCCTGAGGGACAGGGTCCCCTGTTCGACCCAGGCGCCCGCAACGACCTGGCCGTCCACCGAGGCTCCCCAGGCGCGGGGGGCCGGCTGGGCGGACAGGTCGATCGGTCGTCCCGTCAGCCGCCCGGCCATGTCCGGTGTCCAGATGGCGGGCGCCGGTCCACCCGTCAGGGCGCCCTCCCCGACCGGCACGAGCGTCTCGCCGTCTGCTGGCCCTTCCGGGCTTCTGAGCAGCTCGCCGATCGGTGCTCCATGCAGGATGCCCGAGACCGACAGGTCGCCCAGGCGGGCCACGACGGGCGAGGCGCCCGCGGGCACGGGAGTCGAAGCCGTCCCATGCCCCTCCCAGGCCACCCAGGCATCCGCGAGCGCTTCCTCGCCGCCGTCGGTGGCCAAGACGTGCGGCCGGAAGGCCGCCCCGGTCCTCATCAGCCACGGGGCCGGGGGATCAAAGCGCAGGCCCGTGGCCACGTGGACGGACGGGGACCCGGTTCCGGAGAAATCCCCGACCTGCACCGTCACGCGTCCACCCGGGCTGCCCGGATCCACCTTCACGCGCAGGTGCTCCCCCGTGACGATCTGCACCTCGGTGAGCCGACGGCCGCCCAGGTAGACCACCGGCTGGTACGGGGCGACCGCCAGGCGGGTTCCGAGTATGTCCAGCCAGCTGCCCGGGCCGACCCAGGTCGGGGTGACCTGATCGACCGCGGGGGGACCGCCCGGGAGATCCATCCGGATGCCTTCCGTGCACGTTCCGGGCAGCACCTCGAACCCCTCCAGCGAGACCCGCCCCAGGCTCGCATGCTCGGCCACGAGGCGGTAGGTGCCCCGCGGCAACTGCGACAACCTGAAATGCCCGGCCTCGTCGGTCCTGACGCCATAGGGGAGACCGGGTACGTACACGGACGTGCCGAGGAGCGAGACCGTCGGCGAACCCGTGACCCGCCCGTCCAGTTCCCCCGTCGCCTCGATCCGCAGGGGGCCTGCGTCCGTCTCCGTGTCAGGAGCGACCGCGACCGGGCCCCCGAGGGCCTTGCGATCCTCGTGTTCGATGGCCTCGAGCTGTACCTGTCCTGCAGCGAGACCCGCGATCCGGAACCGCCCTTCCGGTCCGGTGCGGGTCTCGGCGGCAGGTTCCTGGAAAGGAATCCCGTGCGTGAAGTGGGCCCGCACGCGTGCGCCCGTAACGGGCCTTCCCGCCTCGTCGATCACCGACCCCACGAGACCGCCCCGCACCGTCGGTGCCACGTTCGGCGTACGGCCAGGAGCGGCACAGCTCACGATGGGCATCACCAGGACCGCGATCAGAAAGAAGCGTGCACGGCGTTTGTCAGGGCGAGCCTTCATGCCGTCACACCGCTTGACCCGGTGCGGTTCCGGATGCGGGCGCGCAGGGTCCGTTCGCCCTCCCGTCTCCCCGTCTGCCGCGCTGCGACGAGACCTTCACGCCACCAGCGTCTTGCGACGACGGGCATCCCCCGATCGCGGGCGAGATCACCGAGCGCCATGCAGGTCTCGACCTTCCACTCCCCGCACCCCGTCCCTTCGAGGATCCGGCGGCCGCGATGCAGGTTCCGGGCCGCGTCATCCAGGCATCCCTGTCGCCGCAGGAGCTCACCCAGAGCGCACCAGCTCGATCCCACGCCGATCATGTCCCCGACCCGCGCGAACCCTTCCAGGGCCGCCTCGAGACGGATCCGGGCCAGGCCGAACTGGCCCGACCGCATCGCCAGATCCCCGAGATTGGCCAGCAGTCCCGGACCGGGCCGGGGATCGGTTCCACGGCGTGAGAGGTTGGCCGCGCGCTCGTACCAGCTGCGGGCCTCTTCCAGGCGCTGGCGCTCGCGAGCCACCATGCCGAGGTTGTTCAGCGAGGCGACCTGTCCTGCGCGATTCCCCTGCCGGGATCGCAAGAGCAGGGCTTCCCGGTGATGGGCGATGGCCTCCGCGTATTCCCCGATCCGGGCGTGCGCGATCCCGCACAGACCATGAAGGTGTCCCGTCGCGTCGTCCCCGGTCCGCCTGTGTGCCCGGGCGATCGCCTCGCCCGGGTGGCCCTGGCGGATGGCCAGCCAGCAAGCCAGCTCGAGGGCTTGCCTCCCCCGTTCCGCATCGAGGTCGCCGGATCGGGTCTCGCGGAGCAGCCGGGAGGCGCCTGGCAAGTTGCCCTCGGCCATCCGGATCTCGGCCTCCAGGAGCCGGATCGAACCCGTCCGTGGCCTGGCACGTGCGAGCCAGCGACGCGCCCGGCTCACGCTACCCGTCCGGAGAGCCAGGCGAGCCAGCCGCTCCGGGAGGCCCTCGACGCGCTCGAGGGTGCGTCGCACTCCGCGCGTGCTCGCTTCGAGCGCCGTCGCGAGCCAGGCCACCTCACGGGGAGCCTTGACGCCGAGCAGACGGTCCAGCCAGGGCAGGGCTTCCAGGGGGCGTCCCGAGTGGATCCAGTGCCAGGCGACGAGTGCCTCGTGTCCGCCTCCGGACGAGCGGAACGTGGCCAGCCACGCGTGAACGCGCTGTTTTCGGTCGCGGGACATATCCCGGAGGAGCGCCGAACGCACGAACGGCAGGATCTCGGGAAGCTGGTCCGCATCGAGACGCATCAGCCCCTCCTCGAGCAGCGTCCTGAGCGCGCTCTGCAGGTGCGGATCCGCAAGCCAGGCGTCCGGGAAGGGGCCCTCCCGGAGCAGGAAGCGCTCCAGCCAGGTCCGGCAGTCCTCGGCCAGACGTGCTGTCCGGTCCTGGAGGCGGCTCACCAGTTCGAGACCCGGTCCGTGCTCCCGGTTCCGGGCAAGCTCCACCAGGGCCAGGGGGTTGCCACAGGCCATCTCGAGGATACGCCCGTTCGAGCCTGGCATCACCGGGCGCCCCGAACGGGCCAGGAGGTCGCGGCTGGCCCCGTCATCCAGGGGGCATACCTCGAGCCTCCGGAAGGGCAGTCGCTGGAAAGGGGCTTCCCATTCGCGACCACGGGCACTCGCCACGATCATCCATCCGCCGGCGGCGTGACGTCGCGCCAGCCGGTCCCAGGCGTCCACGTCGGTGGAGAGGTCGATCCAGCATGCGTGCCGTCGCCCGTCGGTCCAGCACGGCCCGTCGTCCACGCGCACGGGCCGGAGGCATGCCCGATCGAGCCATGCCTCGAACAGGGTTCGCTTCCCGATGCCGGTTGGGCCCACCAGGCAGATTGCCCGCGACTTTCCTGCCTGCACCTCTTGCCACAGGTCCGACAGTTCGCGGAGTTCGGCCTCGCGTCCGATGACATCCCGACCACGGCCGGTTCCGGGACCCTCGAGCTCGTGCAGGCCGACGGGAACGGAGAAGCCCTTGACGGTGGCCGGTCCGCAGGAACGGAAGCGCATCCGGTCGCCCAGCGCCTCCCGGGTGGCCGTCGACACGAGGATGGTTCCCGGTTCGGCAAGGCTCTCGATCCGTCGGGCGAGGTTGACGGTGTCGCCCATGACGGTCATCGGTCGGAAGCGACTGTCACCGACCGGTGCCCGGGCCACGAGCCCGGTGTGCAGGCCGATGCGCACCGAGAGCCCGGCCTCCGCGTCGCGACCCAGGCGGTTGGCTTCATGCCGCATCTCGAGTGCTGCCTGCGCCGCGCGGACGATCGAGCCCGGAAAGACGGCCATGAGTGCATCTCCGATGTACTTGTCGATGATTCCACCGGCTTCGTACACGGGAGCCGCCAGCCGTTCGAAGTAGCGGTTGGCGAGCGTCACGCTTGCCTCGGGAGAGAGGTCCCGGCATCTGCTCGTGAACGCACAGATGTCCGCGAAGAGCACCGTGACGATGCTGCAGCTGGCCAGTTCATCCGTCATGGAGCACCTCCCGAGACGAGCGTAGGTCGACCGCCCAGGTGTCACCAGCCCCGCCCGGCCACGCGATTTCGTGCTCCTCGCCGTATCGGCTACAATGAGGCCGTAGGCCCGATTCCCGAGGTGAACCTTGTCAGATGCGCGCGGATTTGCAGGAGATGCTGCCGGGGACGAGCACGAGCTCGCGCCGGATTACCTGGCGCAACCCGCCAGCTACGAGATGGGGCCTCCGCCCGCCTTCGCGGGCACGCTCGTCGGGGTCATGGCCGGGCTTTTGCTCGTGGTCCTGGTGCTGCTCGGGGCGATCGCCCTCCTCCAGCCGAAGCCCCGTACCTTGACTGCCACCCCGCGACTGCCGGGAACGGCCGTCGAGCAGGCCTTCGTTCAGGCGATCGGTCGGGATGGGTTCGAGGTGGCTTATCTGCCTGACGACGTCGTGGCCGTGCTGGTCCCGGAAGCCCGCTGGCAGAGCCTCGGGGCCGCCGGTCGCTTCGAGCAGCACCGGTTCCTGAGCGGCCTGAAGGCGACCCTGGTCCGCCTCCAGGCCGATCGCGGCGATCGCCGCCTGTACCGGATGGCCATCCTCGAGGCCGCCACGCAGCGCACGCTTGCCGAGGAGACGGACTTCAACCCGCGCTTCTACGAGTGAGGCCCGCGCTGGCAAAGTTCCAGCAGCACGCCGTGCATGGCGCGCGGATGAACGAACGCTATCATGGCGCCGCCGGCACCGCGACGCGGCGCGCGGTCGATGAGTTCGACCCCGCGGCTCTCGAGATGCAACAGAGCGGAACTGACATCGTCCACCCCGATGGCCACGTGGTGGATGCCTTCCCCGCGCTTCTCGAGGAACCTCGCGACAGGTGAATCCGGTCGGGTCGGCTCCAGCAGCTCCAGGCGGCTCTCGCCGAGCGGAAGGACCGCCGTACGGACGCCCTGGTCCTCGACGGTCTCGAACTCGTGTACGTCGAGTCCCAGCAGACGGTAGGGCGCGAGTGCCCCTTCGAGATCCCGCACGGCGATGCCCAGGTGGTCGATCTTGAGGACCTCGAAGCCAAGGGCCTCGGACAGGTCATGGAGAGAGGGGGCCATGTCCATCAGGCCCCCCTGTCCTGACCGAGCGTATCGGTCGCCCGGTGGGTGCCGAACGCCCGGCGCAGCACGTCACAGACCTCGCCGACAGTCGCGTAGGCCTTCACGGCCTCGAGGATGAAGGGCAACAGGTTCTCGTCACGACGAGCCGCCTGCCCGAGGGCGTCCAGGGTCGAGGAGACTCTGGCCCCGTCCCGGGAGGCGCGCAGCCGGGTCAGGCGCTCGACCTGTTCGGTCTCGAGCGCGGGATCGACTCGCTCGATGGTGATCGGGGCTTCATCGACGGTGGCGTAGCGATTCACACCGACGACCGTCCGCTCGCCCCGTTCCACCTGGCGCTGGTAGCGATAGGCACTCTCGTGGATCTCGGCCTGGACGTAACCTGACTCGACGCAGGCGAGAACGCCGCCGCGCCGTTCGATTTCCTGGAAGTAGGCGAGCACGCCTGCCTCGATCTGGTCCGTCAGGGCCTCGATGTAATACGAACCGCCCAGCGGGTCGGCCGTGGTGGTCACGCCTGCCTCGTGGGCGAGGATCTGCTGGGTGCGCAGGGCCGTCAGGGCCGAGGCTTCGGTGGGCAGCGCGATCGCCTCGTCCTTCGAGTTCGTGTGCAGGGACTGGGTGCCACCCAGCACGGCTGCCAGCGCCGAGAGGGTCGTCCGGACGATGTTGTTGTCCGGCTGCTGGGCCGTGAGGCTCGAACCCGCCGTCTGCGTGTGGAAGCGCAGCTGCCAGCTCCGCGGATCGGTCGCGCCGAAGCGCTCGCGCATCAGGCGGGCCCACATGCGGCGCGCGGCGCGGAACTTGGCGACTTCCTCGAGCACGTCGGTCCAGGCGGCGAAGAAGAACGATAGCTGGGGAGCAAAGCGATCGACGGCCAGTCCGCTCGCGACGGCTGCCTCGACGTACGCCATCGCGTTCGCCAGCGTGAAGGCGACTTCCTGGACGGCCGTGCAGCCCGCCTCGCGCATGTGGTAGCCCGAGATCGAGATGGTGTTCCAGCGCGGAACGTGGGTCGCACAGTACGCGAACAGGTCCGTGATGAGCCTCATCGAGGGCGCCGGCGGGAAGATGTACGTGTTGCGGGCGATGTACTCCTTCAGGATGTCGTTCTGGACGGTACCCGTGAGCTTTTCGGCGCTCACGCCCTGCTTCTCGGCCACGGCCTGGACCATCATGAGCAGGATGGTCGCTGGCGCGTTGATGGTCATCGACACGCTGACCTGGTCGAGCGGGATGCCCTCGAACAGGCGTTCCATGTCGGCCAGGCTGTCGATCGCCACCCCGGTGCGCCCCACCTCACCGAGCGCCATGTCGTGGTCGCTGTCGTACCCCATCTGGGTCGGCAGGTCGAAGGCCACGGACAACCCGGTCTGTCCCTGTTCGAGCAGGTAACGGAAACGTCGATTGGTGGCCTCGGCCGTCCCGAAGCCGGCGTACTGGCGCATCGTCCAGAATCGCCCTCGGTACATCGTGGGCTGGATGCCGCGCGTGAAGGGATATTCTCCCGGTGCTCCCAGATCACGGACGTGGTCGAGCCCGCGCAGGTCCGAGGGGGTATAGAGGCCCTTCACCTCGGTCCAGGAACCGGTGAAAGGGGCGTCGGCCCGCTCGGGGAAGCGCGCCGTCAGGCGAGCGACCCGCTCGGCATGCTCGCGCTCCAGTCGCGCGATCGCCTCCAGTTCGGTCTGGAGGTCGGTCGTCGTCTCGTTCACGTCCCGATCAGGCATCGGCATCCCCCAGCTTCACGAGGACCTGGCGTGCCTCGATCACGTCCCCCGGTTGCACCTGGATCGCCTTCACGATCCCGGAGCGGGGGGCTCCCAGCTCCGATTCCATCTTCATGGCCTCGACCACCACGAGGGGCTGCCCCGTCTCGACCGCCTGTCCCACCTCGACGAGGACCTTGCGCACGGTGGCGTGCATCGGGGCCTGCAGGTCGTCGGCGCTCGCCGTCGGCGCAGCCGCTTTCCGGGTCGACCGCGTGCGTTTCTGCACGCCCGTCACGGCTGCCACGCCCCCGATTTCCTTGACGGACACCGCGAAGCGCTCGCGATTGACCCGGACCTCGAACGTTCTTTCAGCCGGTTCTTCGACCGGTGCGTCAGCCGCCGGAACGAAGGGTTCGAAGGGCAGGCTCGCCGGCGGTAGGGTCGACTCGAGGAACCGCGTCGACAGGTCGCCGTTCGCGAAGGCCTCGTGAGCCAGGATGGCGCGATGCAGGGGCAGCGTGGTGGGAACTCCCTCGACGACGAACTCGTCGAGCGCGCGGCGCATGCGGGCGATCGCCTCCGCACGCGTCCGGCCACGGGCGATGAGCTTGGCCACCATCGAGTCGTAGCGCTCGCTGATCCGCCCCCCCTCTTCGATCCCGTCGTCGACGCGGATACCCGGCCCGCACGGCGGACGGTAACGGGTGAGGCGTCCCGGACCGGGCATGAAGTTCCGGGCCGGATCCTCGGCGTTGATCCGGCACTGGATGGCCCACCCTCGCGCCTCGAGGCGATCGCCGACGATCGCTTCCAGAGGTTCACCCGCGGCGACCCGCAACTGGGCGGCCACGAGGTCGAGGCCGTAGACCTCCTCGGTCACGGTATGCTCCACCTGGATCCGGGTGTTCATCTCGAGGAAGTAGAACTGGCCATCCTGGACGAGGAATTCACACGTTCCGGCGCTGTCGTACCCGACGGCCCTGCCGAGGGCGATCGCCGCTGCTTCCATCCGGGCGCGCAGCCCCGCATCGAGCGCCGGACTCGGGCATTCCTCGACGAGTTTCTGGTGACGGCGCTGGATCGAGCACTCACGCTCCCCGACGGCCAGCAACTGACCGCGGCGATCGCCCAGGATCTGGATCTCGACGTGTCTCGGACGGTCCAGATACCGCTCGACGAAGACTTCGCCGCTACCGAAGTAGGCCGCGCCTTCCCGCTGGGCCTTTCGGATGGCCGGCTCGAACTCTTCCGCTGCCCGGACGACCTGCATGCCTTTGCCCCCGCCCCCCGCGGCGGCCTTCACGATGCACGGGTAGCCGTGTTCGGCAGCGAAGGTCAGGGCTTCCTCGACCGTCTCGAAGGCACTGAGCAGCCCCGGAACCACCGGAACGGCCGAGGCCTCCGCCATCTGGCGAGCCACGGTCTTGGACCCCATGCGCTCGATGGCGTCGGGATTGGGGCCGACCCAGGTCAGTCCGGCGTCGATCGTTCGACGGGCCAGCGCAGGGTTCTCGGAGAGAAAGCCGTAGCCCGGGTGGACGGCATCCGCACCGGCCTGCAGGGCCAGCGCCACGATGCCCTCGACGTCGAGGTAACCCTTCTCGAGCAGAAAGGCCTGGTCGGCCTCCCGGACATGGCGGGAATCGAGGTCATCCGCGGGGTGGACGGCGACGGTCGAGAGACCGAGTTCCCGGCAGGCGCGGATCACCCGGACGGCGATCTCGCCGCGGTTGGCGATCAGGACTTTCTTGAGCATGACCCTTCCTCATCGATGGGCTGCGTGTACGCGGTCATTGTACCAAACGTGACCCGAGGCTCTTAGCTCCAATCAGTGCCTTCCCAAATGAACATTTAAAACGGCATCGACAACTTTTGATGAGGTCAGAGGCACAAGATCCGTGGTTCCGTACTCTCAGAAAGGTGTACGAACGATGACCATGAACATCTCGGGAACGGGGCCTCTCCGGCAGCCCGCCGCTGGCGAACCGGCTGCAGCCAGCCCCGCGAACACGAATCCTTTTCCCGGCCTCGCCGCCACCGTGCTCGACGAGATCGAGCGCAAGCGGGGCAACAAGAGTCAGATGGACCTGGGTCCCGGTTCCACCTTCGTCCCGCAGACGGGCGGCCAGCAGGAGCTGGATGCGATGAACGCCGTGACGCAGCTGCTCGAGCTCTCCAGCAAGCGCAGCGCCGAGCAGATCGAAGGCAACACGGACGTCAACATCGACGGGGGGACGACGGCCAAGGCCAAGCAGAAGAAGGTCGAGGTGCCCAAGCCCAGCGGGGGTGGGTTCTTCGGCTCCATCATGAACGCCATCAAGTCCATCCTTCCGGTCCTGTCGATGGTCGCGATGTTCATCCCCGGGTTGAACGTCCTCGCCATGGCCGTCAAGGTGGCACAGGTCGCCCTCGCAGCCGCCGACACGATGCAGGCGCTCATGAAGGGTGATCTCAAGGGCGCCCTGGGGGGCTTGACCTCGCTGGCAGGTTCCATCGGCGGTCCGCTCGGCGAGTTCGCCAAGATGGGCCAGGCTGGGATGAACGTCGTGGATGGTTTCCAGAAGGGGGGGCTGGCCGGCGGGCTCGGGGCGATGGGAGACTTCTTCGGGGGAGACTTCGGCAAGTTCCTGGGAACGGCTGGCCAGACGATCGGGGCTCTCGAGAAGGGCGATGTCGCCGGTGCGCTCGGTGCGCTCGGGGCGCCGGGCGGAGTGGCCGATCTGCTGGGGCCTGATGCGGGCCGGATCTTCCAGGGGGCCGTCAACGCGGCCAACGGGGCCGTCCAGGGGGATCTCGCGGCCGCGCTCGGTGGCGTCGCTCAGGCGACGGGTTCCAGAGAGCTCGCGGGCCTCGGTTCGGCTCTCGATGCGGTCCGGACGGGAGATGTCGGGGGCATCGCCCGGGCTGCCAACACCCTGGGGATCTTGCCCGATGACCTCAACCGCCAGATCGGGGCCATCGAGCAGCAGGCGCAGCCGGTCCTCCGGGCGCTCTCGAACCAGGACGTCGAAGGTCTGGGGCGTGCACTCGGCGGCGCGGTGGAAGGCGGCCTGCTCCGGCGCGCCACCCGGGAGGCCGAGACGGCCAGGCAGGAAGTCCTCATCTCGGATCGGCGCACCGAGCTTCCCTCGACCCTCGCCTGATACGTCTCGTTCGAGGCCCGCCCTGGCACGTTGCCAGGGCGGACTTCTTGCTCTATCCTGCCGGGATGTCTGTTTCCGATGTCCAGGAACCCTGGATCGATGCCCTGCTGGCCTGGTTCGACCCCGAGGCTCGTCCGATGCCGTGGAGGGCCCTGAGAACCCCGTATCGCGTCTGGATTTCCGAGACGATGCTGCAGCAGACGCAGGTCGCGACCGTCATCCCGTACTTCGAACGCTTCATGGCGCGATTTCCGGACGCCCGGGCGCTTGCGGCCGCGCCACTCGAGGACGTCCTGAAGTCCTGGGAGGGCCTCGGGTACTACAGCCGGGCTCGCGCCCTGCATCGGTGTGCCGGTATCGTCGTCGCCCGGCACGGCGGAGAACTCCCTGCTTCCCATGCGGCCTTGCTGGAGTTACCGGGTATCGGTCCCTACACGGCCGGGGCGATCGCCTCGCTGGCCTTCGGCCTTCCTCATCCGGCCGTGGATGGCAACGTCCTGCGGGTCACGTCCCGTCTCTGGGCGTCACTTGAGCCCGTCGACCATCCGCGAACCCGGGAGCGCGTCACGTCCAGACTGGCCTCGGTCATGCCTGATCGTGAGCCCGGTCGTTTCAACGAGGCCCTGATGGAACTGGGGGCCACGGTCTGTACGCCCCGGAATCCGCGCTGCGAGGGGTGTCCCCTGGCCTCCCACTGTCTGGCCTTCCAGGCGGGTGCCGTGTCTCGCTTTCCCGTCCGGGCTCCCCGTCGCAAGCCGCGGTTCGCCACCTTCGAGGTCGCCGTGCTCGAGGCTCCGGGTCCTCGATACCTGGTGATGAGGCGGCCGGATGGGGGGCTGCTCGGGGGGCTCTGGGAATTTCCCACCCGCGAGATCTCGGCCGATGAGACCCCTCTGCCGGAAGGGCCCGCCTCGGGCCCCTCGGTTCCCCCCAGGATCTTCGAGGCCCTGGCGCCGTGGCAAGAACTCGCCCATGCCTTCACGCACATCCGGGCCACGTATCGCGTCGGGCGCGCACGGGTGCTGGAGGTGTCCGACCTGGACGCAGAGGACGTCCGCTGGGTGACGGACACGGAGCTAACTCGCCTGCCCCTCGGCAAGGTGCATCAGCTCATCCGGTCGCGGTTGCTCGACGCCTGACGGCTGGCTCGCTCAGGGCAGGTCGCGCGACGCGAACTCGGCCCGGATCGCCATCTGCGCCGAGATGAACCCGGCGAGGATGCCGTCCTCGTAGTTGTATTGCGCATCGGCGTCGAGCTGGGGAAAATCATGGGGATTCAGCACGTCATCGGGCGTCAGATGAGGCACGAGCTGTCGAGCGATCTCGATCACTTTCTCGCGCTGATGCACGATCATCCGGTCGAATAGGGATTCCAGTTGCAGGGCCAGGTCGGTGTTCATGGGCATCCTCCCGATGTCGCAAGCATACCCTGACTGACGCCCGGGAGGTGCCGTTGCCTGAGTTGCCCGAGGTCGAGACCATCCGTCAGGACCTGTTGCCCCTGCTGGTCGGCAAGCGCCTCCAGACTCCGTTCCGCCATATCGTCGATCCCCATCACCGGAACCTGGAAAGGGCCGCGGGCGATCGCATCCTCGGACTTTCGAGGCGCGGGAAGTATCTGCTGGCCGATCTGGGCGCACGCGAGCTCGTCATTCACCTCGGCATGACGGGGCAACTCGCCGTCCAGGCGGCACCCCCGTCGACCTTCCGGCATCCGTGCGTGAGCTGGCCACTCGATGACGGTTCCGTCCTGTGGTTCAACGACCAGCGTCGCTTCGGCTGGCTCGTCGTCGTCGACCGGGGGGACCATACCAGCATTCCCACCCTGCACCGCATGGGCCCCGAACCTCTGGGTGCGGACTTCGACCTCGAGAGCTTCGCCACCGCGGTGGCCCGCGTCCGCGGGATCAAGGCCGCGCTGCTCTCCCAGCGTCTCGTCGCCGGGGTCGGGAACATCTACGCCGACGAGGCCCTTCACCTCGCCCGCCTGCATCCCGGACGGGGGGCCCTCGATCGCCACGAGGCTGAACGTCTTCACGCCGCCATCCGTCAGGTCCTCGGGCACGGGATCCTGCATCGCGGGACGACGTTCAAGGATTACCGCGACGGGATGGGGCGCTACGGTGGCAATCAGGCCTTCCTGAGGGTTTTCGATCGCACGGGGGAACCCTGTCCGGTCTGCCAGACTCCGATCGTCAAGATCCGGGTCGCGCAGCGAGGTTCCCATCTGTGCCCGACGTGCCAGTCTCCGGGCGCGTGACCCGGCTGACGTTCCGGCGCGTCGTGCTCAGCGGTGATGCGTCAGGTTGTCCGGTCACGTCGGAGTCTTCGTCGGGCAGCACCGCTGGATGCGGACCTTCCAGCGTGAGGAACACGATCGCGCCCTCCTCCCCCAAGAAATAGGCCGCGAGGACCGTGCTTCCCCGTCGCACGCGCCAGGCACGGATTCCCCCACCCTCCTCGGTCTCGATACCCGGACCGTAAAGGGTTTCAGCGCGGGGGACGACATCTCCCACTCCCAGTCCGCGGCCCGTCGGGAAATCGGGCCTCGATGCCCCGATCTGGACCACCTGACCATCCAGGAAGACCAGGACGAGTCCCGGGACGCGGGTCGATGACATCCCGTACAGCCAGGTCTCGGCCACGTGTTCCCTTCCGTCCCGTCCCGTGAATCGCCGGGAATCGGTGCGCCGGGCCGGACGTCCCAGGCGATTCTCTACGGCCGACGGGCCCAGTCCGGGGGCCACGCCGCCCAGGGTCTCGGAGTCCTGTCGCGGGGCATTCGCCCGCTGCCAGGCCATCGCCAGCAAGCCCAGCACGAGGCCCGCAAGCAGGAGCCGGTGAGGGAATCTCGCCGGATGCTCGTGCCCCCGCATCGACCGCCTGAGGTAGGCCCCACAGCGTCCACAGTGGGGCTCCTGTCCCGGTGGGAGCGGATGGTCGCATACCGGGCACGTGTGCTGGTTTTCCAGCAGGAGGGCTCCGCCGCATCGCACGCAGTGGCGATCGCTCTCGCCGGAACGATGGCCACAAGACGGACAGACCAGATGGAGACTCACGGAAGCACGACTCACGGGGACCTCCCGACGAGCCGCACCCTATCGCAGAGTGAGCCCGGAGGCGAGGTCTGGAAGTCCGTTCACACGGTCGCTTCAGCGCGTGGTCGGCGGAGGAGTCTCGCGCACGTGAGCGTGGGAAGTCGAGGGAGAGGCGGAAGGAGTGCTCGCCGCCTCGTCGAGCCAGACCGTCCAGGTCTGCCTGGAACGAGGTTCCGTGATCGACAGTCGGATCGGGCCGTCTCCCGTCCGGTAGACATCCTGACGCCCGGTTCCGAGGCCTCGCTCGAGCACGAGTTCGCTGCCCGACGCGATCGGGGCCACGGGTGGCCACGCCAGGTCGATCGGTTCGAGGCCCGGATGCGCCCAGCGGATCCGCTCGGGCCCAACCCGGACCAGGAAATGCCAGGAGCGCGTGGCCTCGGCCAGGAAAAGCGTGTCGGTCCCCCGGAAGACGAGCGAGCCTCCCCGACGGCCGGGCTTGCCCAGGTGACGCCGGAAACGCGCTTCCTGGGAGTGACCGGGCAGCGACGCCGTTCCCTCGAGCGTGAGTTCTTCCCGCAGGCCGAGGTCCGCAAGCGTCCATTCCGCCCGGTCGGGGGCCGCGCTTGCCTTGAGGGGGATCCTGAACCCTGCCGGCACCACGGATGGCGTCGAAGAGGGTACGGGATGCGCCTCACCGGCGGCGGAGACGCCTGCCGGGACGAGGTCGGTCGTGAGGTCGTCCAGGACGGGACGGAGACGGAGGAGCCAGGCCGCGAGATCGGCCATTCCCCAGCCGAGGCCAGATGCGGGCAGCCATCTCGGATCGAATCGTCCAGATTCGTCTCGCATGCGGGCATCGAGGGTCCGGATCGCCGCGAGATAACGCTCGCGATCCAGGCGGGCCAGGTCCTTCGAGGCAAACCGGGTGGCCAGCCGTGCCGTCACGAGGGCCGCCGGGAGGGACACGAGAATGCTCGGCACGCGCTCGACCTCGGTCGAGGCCCAGGCCAGCGTGGTGAGGGACACCTTGCCCCGCGGGGTCTGGAACTCCGCCCGGATGGGGATCACCCGCCCGGATGGCAAGGCCAGCGTGGCGAGGCCCTGCTCGTCCGTGACATCGCTGGCGCCCCGGGGCCCATCGATCATCACGGTGGCGCCGATGATGGAGCGCTCGTCCGTCGTCCAGCCGCCCTGGGTGGCCTCCGGGCTCGGGATGGACTGGATGGCCATCCCGCGTCCCAGGGTTTCCGGCACCAGCACGCGGAACCTCACGCGGACGAGGCGCTCGTCGGGCCGGCTCGGTCCCAGACTGGCGTCCTGATTCAGTCCCATGAAACCCGGTGCCTGGCAGGCCACCAGCACTCCGAGGCATGCCACAATCGTGCTGGCGGTGAGGGAACGGGAAAGGCGTCGGCGGCTCATACCCCCAGTTATACCCTTTCATCGCTGGATTGCCACTTCGATGCCGGGCGGTGCATCCTGAATCAGGACGCGCCCGCAGCCGGGACGTGCCGGGAGGAAGGTTCCGTGACGCCAGAATGGCCGGGCTTCGATCGCCCCACCATCCGCCTCGCCGAGGCTTACGCCGCTTGCGGTTCGCGGGATGATGCGCTCAAGATGCTTGCCACGTGTGATGCCGATGAAGCCGAGCATTCGGCTGCGCTATTCCTGCTGGGACATCATGCGGCCACGGTATCCGACTGGGAACTCGCCTTTCACCACTGGGGGGGGGCTGCGAGAATCCTCGATCTCGACCAGGCCAGCGACGACGCTGCCACGTCGACCGTGCGTGCGGCCATCGTCAGCAATCTCGGAGTCGCGTACTGGATGCTCGGAGATCCTCGCTCGGCTCAGGATTGCTGGGTCAAGGTGCTTTCGGGTGCGCCACCGAGCCCCGAACCGATGACCAATCTGGGCCTGATCCATCTGGCCTTCGATCGGCCCATCGAGGCACGTCAGACGCTCGAGGCTGCCTTGCGGCACGCTCGAGCCTGGGCTCCGGGCCTGGTCAACTTCGGCATTTCGCTGGCGTGCGGGGGAGCGTTCGACGAGGCCGAACGATGCTTCGTCCGAGCCGTGTCCGCCTCGGACGGCCGTTCGGAACCCCGAAAGAATCTCGCCAATCTCTATCGCCAGAAGGGGCAGGAGGCCGAGGCCGCCGTCTGCTGGAACCGGTCGCTGCGCGATGAGGACGGTCCCCACGTGACCATCCTGGGCTGGTGCGGGATGCTGGCCCTGGTCGAACATCCGGGCAGGCCACATCGGCCCTTTCACGAGCCCGAGCCGGGGCTGGTCGTCTACGATCTGGATGCGATCGCCCCGGATGACCCCGGGTTCGACGGACTCTGAATCGTCGCGCGTGTCTCAGCGGAAGCAGCGCACGTGGGTCCAGCTGGCCACCAGCAAGTAGGTCGGGACCAGGATCGCGATCGTGCCCAGCATGGGCCCACCGATAGGGGTGAAACCCAGGACATGTCCCCAGGGGGAGAGCGCCAGCGCGATCCCCCCGGCACACGCGCCCACCGACGTCGCGATCAGGCTTCTGGCCGGCCGGCTTTGCCAGGCCGGACCGCGTGTCCGGACGACGTAGGCCACCAGGATCTGCGTGAGCAGGGATTCGATGAACCATCCGGTCCGGAACTGGCCGGTATCTGCTTTGAAACCGACCAGCAGGATGACGAACGTGATCATGTCGAACAGGGAACTCAGGGGCCCCATCACCAGCATGAACGTCCGGATCTGGCGGAGGTTCCAGTGCCGGGGTTTCACGAGATCCATGCGGTCCACGGTATCTCCGGGAATCCCCAGCATCGCGGAATCGGTCAGCAGGTTCGCGAGCAGGAGCTGAGCGGGCAACAGGGGCAGGAAGGGCAAGGCCATGGACGCGATCGCCATGCTGAGCATGTTTCCGAAGTTCGAGCTCGTCCCCGCGCGCAGGTAGGTCATGACGTTCGTGAAGCTCCGCCGCCCTTCCAGGATGGCCTCGTGCAGGACACGCAGATCGCCCGTGCCCAGCAGGATGGGAGCTGCCTCGCGTGCCACGTCGACCGCACGGTCCACCGAAATGCCCACATCTGCGATCCGCAGCGAGGGCGCGTCGTTGACCCCATCCCCCAGAAATCCCACGACCTGTCCCGCGTCTTTCAGGAGGCGCACGACCCGCACCTTCTGCTCCGGTCGCATCCTGGCCACGACATGCACACGTTGCAACTTCTCCAGGAGCTGACGGTCCTCCAGGGTATCCATCTCCGGACCCGTCAGGGTCTCTCCTCCGGCCAGTCCCACTTCCCTGGCCACGTGGCGGGTCACCTCGAGCTGGTCACCCGTGAGGATCAGCACCCGGATCCCGTCGCGAGCGAGGCGTTCGAGCGATTCCTTTCCCCCGGCGCGCGGGGAATCGCGAAAGCCCAGCAATCCCGTGAACACCAGATCCCGCTCATCCTCGGGGGTGAGCGCTCCCACGCGTTCCTGCCTGCGCTCGGCCACGGCCAGAACCCGGAGCCCGCGCCCGCCGAGTTCCCGGACCCGGGTCTCGAGCCGGGTCCGCTCGGAGGAAGACAGCGGGCGATCCCCCGAGTCGGTCCGCAGCCGGTTGCAGACCTCCAGGACCGCCTCCGGGGCTCCCTTGCACACCAGGGTCGCGCCCTGGCCACGATCCAGCAGGACGCTCATGCGCCTGCGGTGAAAATCGAATGGCCATTCGTCCAGCATCCGGCAAGCGGTCTCGTCCGGAGCGAGCACCTGATCTCTCAGACAGGTCTCCAGGGGATTGCGTGTTCCCGAGGTGAACCGACTCGTCAGCGCCGCCGCGACGAGTACGGCTCGCGACGGCTTGCCCTGCCCGTCGACCGCCGTTTCAAGCCGTTGCTCTCCGGAGGTCAGGGTGCCCGTCTTGTCGCAGCACAGGACGTCGAGGCTTCCCAGGTTCTCGATGGCCTGGAGTTGCTTGACGATCACGCCCTGCCGCGCCATGCGCAAGGCCCCGCTCGCCAGGGTGACCGTGACGACCATCGGTAAAAATTCCGGCGTGAGTCCCACGGCCAGGGCGATCGCAAACTGGAACGCCTCGAGCGGCTCATGCTTGCCTCCGGCGAGCACGACGAAGACCGCGGTCACGAGCCACATCGTGGTGCGCAGGATCAGGACGGCGAACTCGTTCAGGCCTCTTTCGAACTCGGTGGAGGGCGGCGTTTCCTCGAGGCTGCTGGCCAGGTGGCCAAAGGTCGTGGTTCTACCGGTCCGGATGGCCAGCACGCGCGCGGTGCCGCCGATGACGGCGGTTCCGGCCGAGACCCATCCGACTTCTGGCGGCCATCGGGGGAGCTGGCCCGGTTGATTCACATGTTTTTCGGCCGGAACCGACTCCCCCGTGAGGACCGATTCGTCGACGAACAGATCCCGCGATTCCAGGAGACATCCGTCCGCAGGGACGCGATCGCCTGCTTCGAGCAGGAAGACATCCCCCGGGACGATCTCGCGGACAGGCATTTCTCGGCAGATACCGTCCCGCAGGACCATCGCCCGCAGGACCACCCGTTCCTGTAGCGAGGCGATCGCCCGGCCGGACCGGTGCGTCTGCAGCAGGTCGAGGATGAGGCTCGAGCCCAGGATGGCCAGGATGAGGGTCGCGCTTCCGGTTTCACCCAGCAACCCGGACGTGACAGCTGCGCAGGCCAGCACCAGGACCATCGGATTTCCGACGAAGCGCAGACCTTCCCGCAGGGACAGGGGCAGCCGTCTGCGCCGGACCTCGTTCGGTCCGTGGATGGCCTGACGTCGGGCGGCTTCGGAAGGGCTCAGGCCCCGGGGAGGGGTCCCGAGCCTTTCGAGCCAGGCTTCGGGCGATCGCGAGGTGTCGAAATCGAACAGGCCATCCTCCCGCGTGCGTGGTCCTCACGGGAGAGAACGCCACGCCCGCGGGGGGATCGCAAGCAGCGAGCGGCTCGTCAGCCGATCTCGAACGTGCCCGCCGGCGGGATGGGGCGCTCCTCGAACTCCTGCCGGGCGTCTTCCAGGCCAGGCTTTCCCAGGTTTCCGAGCATGAACCGCTTGTAGGCTTCGACACCGGGCTGATCCAGCGGGTTGATCCCGAGCATGTAGCCCTCGGCCACCGTGCTGAACTCGAACAGGAAGAACAGCTGGCCGAGCGCGTGGGCATCGAGCCGGGGCAGGAAGAGGGTCATGGTGGGGCGCCCGTCGCGCTGGTACGCGAAGCTCGTGCCGGCATGAGCCTTGAGCGTCATCTCGTGGAGGTCGCGGGTGTTCAGCCAGCCGAGGCCATCGTCGTAACCGGCGGCGTCGGGGAGCTGCAGGGCCGTGTCGGGCCGCTCGACCACGAGATTCGTGACCACGCAGTTGCGCGCCCCGTCCTGGATCTCCTGGCCCCGGCTGTGCAGATCGCGGGTGTTGACGGTGGCGACGGGGACGCGGCCCTGGCCGTCTTTACCGATGCTCTCGGCCGCGAGCTGGTCATACCAGAACGTCACGGTCTCCAGCCTCTGGGTCCAGGCGGCCATGACGGACACCGTGCGTCCCGCGCGCGCCGACAGCACCTGCAAGGCCGCATGCATGAGGGCGGGATTCCGCTCGAGGCGCGTCTCGCGGCACCGAGCGGCCATCTCGCGAGCTCCCGCGACCAGCGCATGGATGTCGACGCCGGCGACGGCGGCGCTCAGGAGGCCCACCGGCGACAGCACCGAGTACCGACCCCCCACATCCGGGGCGACGGGGTAGCTCTTCAGCCCCTCTCGCCGGACCAGGTCGCGCAGGACGCCCTTCTCCGGGTCCGTGGTGACGACGAGGCGGTCTTTCCAGTCCGTGGGGTGCACCTGCTTGAGGCGCCCGATCAGCAGCCGGGTCGCGACGGACGTCTCGAGCGTCGTGCCGGACTTCGAGACCACGTGCAGCGTGAACCCTCCGGACGCGGTGCTGACCGGTCCTTCCGGCAGCTGGGCCAGCAGCCCCGCGAGCGCATCGGCATCGAGCAGGTGCCCTCCGTAGAGCACGCGCGGGCGGCCCTGGCGGGCCTCGCGATCCAGGTGGTCGCGGTGCAGGGGCAAGCAGGCATCGATGGTGGCCCGGGTTCCCAGGTACGAACCCCCGATCCCGAGGACCACGTGAAAGTCGCCCAGGGCTGCGAGACGGTCGGCCTCGGCCCGGAGGGCATCGAGATCGTGGTCGGACTGGCCGGGCAGGTCGAGCCAGCCCAGGAACTCCGACCCTGCCCCCGTGCGCTCGAGGATCTGCTGCAGGGCGCGCGTCGCACTGGACTGCATCGCCCCCAGTTCATCCGGTGCGAGGCCACCGGTGGGGCCCACCACGGGGGCCATCATGCCGGCGTAATCCAGCCGCAGGGCCGCACCGGTCGAACCGGACTGGTCGGGGGCGAACGTTTCCTGGGTCTCGGGCATGGAGTCCTCTCGGTGCGGTTGCGGAAGGGGGCGGCCTGGCGTACAGTACGGGGAAATCGTGCGGCCCTGGGCGCGATGGCGGGTCCTGGCCACGTTTTGCGATCATAGTCACGGGTAGGTTGCTTGACAACCTTGCCCGATCCGGAGGAACTCACGTGACCAAGCGCATCGCCATCTCGACCGGAGGCGGAGACGCCCCGGGCCTCAATGCCGTCATCCGGGCCGTCACCAAGATGGCCATCTCGGAGTACGGCTGGGAGGTCATCGGTATCCGGGACGGCTTTGATGGTCTCGTGAAACCCGATCTCATCATGCCGCTCGGGCTCGACGACATCCGGGGTATCATCGCCCGGGGCGGAACCATCCTCGGGACCACCAACCGCGGCAATCCCTTCAAGTATCCGACGGTCGTCGATGGCGAGACCCGGCTGGTCGATATTTCCGACCAGGTCATCGCCCGTGCGAAAGAACTCGGCATCGATGCGCTGGTGCTCATCGGTGGGGATGGCACCCTCGGGATCGGTCACCAGCTTCACGCCAAGGGGTTGAATGTCGTCGGTGTCCCCAAGACCATCGACAACGACCTCGAGTCCACGGACGTGACCTTCGGGTTCGATACCGCCCTCATCACGGCCACCGAGGCCATCGACAAGCTGCTGACCACCGCCGAGAGTCACCACCGCGTGATGGTCCTCGAGGTCATGGGGCGTACGGCAGGGTGGATCGCGCTCGAGGCGGGCCTGGCTGGCGCCGTCAATGTCATCCTGTTGCCCGAGATTCCCTTCGACATGGAAAAAGTCTCCCAGGTCGTCTACGAGCGGTCCGAGGCGGGCAAGAGCTACAGCATCGTCGTCGTGGCCGAGGGTGCGGCGCCGCTCGGCGGTGAGGCCATCTACGCGGACTTCGACGTCAGCAAGAACGTCGCGCGGTTCGGCGGCGTGGGGAACTGGGTCGGTCAGGAGATCGCCAAGCGGACGGGCCTCGAGACGCGAGTGACGGTTCTCGGGCACCTGCAGCGCGGGGGGACGCCCTCCCCCTTCGACCGCATCCTCGGCACGCGTCTCGGTGTCGAGGCCTGTCGCCTCGTCGCCGAGGGGCTGTTTGACCGGATGGTCTGTCTGCGGGGCAGCACCGTGACCTCCGTGCCGATGTCCCAGGCACTCGATCGCCTGAAGCTGGTTGACCCCGAGGGCGAACTCGTCCGGACGGCCAAGGCCACCGGCGTCTACTTCGGCGACTGATCCGTGAGCGAACGCATCGCCGTCCTGGATTTCGGAAGTCAGTACACCCCCCTCATCGCCCGTCGACTGCGAGAAAAGGGGGTTCTCGCCGAGATCCTGCCGCATGACGCGGCGCTCGACCGGGTCCTCACGGCGGACCTCCGGGGTCTGATCCTGTCGGGTGGTCCGTCCAGCGTCCACGAGGCGGGGTCCCCGCGTCCCGTCGAGGGGTTGCTCGAGGCCGTCACCGAGCGCGGCATTCCCGTGCTCGGCGTCTGTTACGGGATGCAGCTCCTCAACCATCTGGGCGGTGGCACGGTCGTGTCCCACACGCACCGGGAGTACGGACGGGCCCGGCTGGCCGTCGAGCATCCGGGTCCCTTGCTGGGGGGACTCGATGCGGACACCCGGGTCTGGATGAGCCACGGCGATCGCCTCGAGGTCCTGGCTCCCGGCTTCGAGGTCCTCGCGCGCACCACCGACGGGGTGCTGGCAGCGTTCGCCAACCCGGGCCGCCGCCATTTCGGGGTGCAGTTCCACCCCGAGGTGACGCACACGGTCCAGGGTGGCCAGCTCCTGGACAATTTCCTGTTCGAGATCTGTGGATGTCGCGGCGGATGGTCCGTCGCCAGCTACCTCGACGAATCGATCGCGGCCATCCGGGAACAGGTGGGATCGAATCCGGTCGTCGTCCTGGTCTCGGGAGGCGTCGACAGCACCGTCGTCGCGGCCGTGCTTGCCCGTGCCCTGCCTCCCGGGCAGGTCCATGCCATCCACGTCGACTCGGGGTTGATGCGCCACGACGAGAGCGCGGGCGTCATGCGCGCCCTGCAGGTCCTGGGGTTGCAGAACTTCCACCTGGTCGAGGCTCAGGCGGATTTCCTGGCCGACCTGGCCGGCATCACCGACCCGGAAACGAAGCGCAAGCGCATCGGCGACCGGTTCATCGAGGTGCAGGAACGCGCCCTGAAGTCGCTCGGACTCGACGGCGAAACGGTCTACCTGGGTCAGGGAACGCTCTACACCGATCTCATCGAGTCAGGGGCGACGGGCAGCCAGACCGCCACGATCAAGACCCACCACAACGTCGGGACGCCGCTGGTCAAGGCCAAGCGCGCTGCCGGCATGCTGGTCGAACCGCTGTCCGGGCTCTTCAAGGACGAGGTGCGCGCCCTCGGGCGCCATCTGGGCGTCCCGCGGGATCTGCTCATGCGGCATCCCTTTCCGGGTCCGGGCCTCGCCGTCCGTATCCTGGGCGAGATCACGGCCGAGCGTCTGGCTCTGCTCCGGCATGCCGACCGCATCTTCATGGAGTGTCTGCACGAGGCGAACCTGTACGAGGCCATCTGGCAAGCCTTCGCCGTGCTGTTGCCCGTTCGCGCCGTGGGGGTCCAGGGCGATGGTCGCACCGAGGGTGCCGTCGTGGCCCTGCGGGCAGTCGACAGCATCGATGGCATGACGGCAGATTTCCATCCGGTGCCGTTCGAGGTGCTGGGCAAGGTCGCCTCGCGCCTGGTGAACGAGGTTCGCGGCATCAACCGGGTCGTCTTCGACGTGACCTCGAAGCCCCCCGGGACCATCGAGTGGGAGTGAGCCGATCCGTCCGGATCGGGAAGCGTGGGATGGATCGACCGATCCATCAGGCAGGAGGGGCGCTTGGACAGCCTGGTTGAAGGTCTGACGTTCGACGACGTGTTGCTGGTGCCGGGGTACGCCGATTTCTTGCCGGGTGAAGCCGATCTGACGGCCCTGGTGGCTCGCGGCCTGACGATCCGGATTCCCGTGCTTTCCGCCGCGATGGACACCGTGACGGAGGCCCGCATGGCCCTCGCCGTGGCCCAGGCCGGCGGGATCGGCATCGTCCACCGCAACCTCACGATCGAGGCCCAGGCGGCCGAGGTCAGGCTCGTGAAATCCGAAGAGCCGGGGCCGGATGCGGCCACCGATGCTCAGGGGCGGCTGCTCTGCGGCGCGGCCATCGGGGTGGGACAGGCACTCGATCGGGCCCGGGCGCTCATCGAGGCCGGGGTCGACCTGATCGTCATCGACACGGCGCACGGCCACACCCGGAACGTCATCGAGGCCCTCAAGCAGATCAAGGAAGCCTTTCCGTCCACGCCCGTGATGGCGGGCAACATCGCCACGGCCCAGGCCGCACGAGACCTGATCGCCGCCGGTGCCGATGCGCTCAAGGTGGGGATCGGTCCGGGCTCCATCTGCACGACCCGCGTGGTGGCCGGGGTCGGGGTTCCCCAGATCACGGCCATTCGCGAGGTGGCGTCCGTGGCCCGGGTGGCGGGCATTCCCGTCATCGCGGATGGAGGCATCCAGTACTCGGGCGATATCACCAAGGCGATCGCCGCCGGTGCCGACTGCGTCATGCTCGGATCCCTCCTGGCCCGTACCCGCGAGAGCCCGGGGCAGGAGATCCTCTTCAGCGGACGCCCCTTCAAGTCGTATCGGGGCATGGGGTCCATCGGGTCCTTGCAGAACGAGACCAACGACCGCTACGGCAAGTCCTCCGGCGGGACCCTCGTCCCGGAAGGCGTCGAGGGCATGGTCCCGCTGTCCGGGAACGTGGCCGATCTGCTGTACCAGCTGATGGGGGGTCTCCGGAAGGGCATGGGCTACGTCGGTCTCAAGACGATCACGGAGCTCAAGTCCGGGGCGCGCATGATCCGCGTGACCACCGCCGCGGCTCGCGAGGGCCATGCCCACGACGTGGTCATCACCAACGAGGCGCCCAACTACACGCGGGTCACGGGATCCTGAACCCGTCACGCCGCCCACGTTCCTGTGAGAAGCCCACCGGTCAAGGCCGGTGGGCTTCGAGTCAGCCGTGGTGGTCGAACACGTGCAGACGGAAGCGCTCCGAGAGGTCCTGGAAGACCTGGATGCCGCGTGCCGAGTTGCCTCGCTCGTCCAGCAGGGGTGAATAGACCGCGATGCCCATCTGGCCGGGGATGACGGCCATGATGCCTCCGCCGACACCGCTCTTGGCAGGAAGGCCCACCCGGAAGAGCCATTCACCCGAATATTCATACAGGCCGCAGGTGTACATGACGCTCAGGATGTCCCGGACGGTTCCCTCCTGGACGGCCCGCTCCCCGGTCAGAGGGTTCACCCCGCGGTTCGCAAGCGTCCCGGCCATGACGGCGAGGTCCCGGCAATCGACCAGCGCCGCGCACTGCTGGAAATACAGGTCGAGGATCTCCTCGACGCGCGGCTCGATCATGCCGAAATTGAGCATCAGGTGCGCCATGGCCCGGTTCCGGTGCCCGGTGGTGCGCTCGGACATGTAGATCGACATGTCGACGTTGACCTTGTGGCCGACGTGGCGCGCGAACATCGCGAGGATGCGGTTCAGCCGGTCGATCGGACCATCGCCCTGCACGAAACTCGTCACGGCGATCGCCCCGGCATTCACCATGGGGTTGTGCGGCCGCTTGGAGCGCTCGTCCAGGACGATCGCGTTGAAGGTGTCCCCGGTGGGCTCCACGCCCACGCGCGCATGGACGAAGTCCCGCCCTCGGTCCTCGAGGGCGAGGCCGTAGACGAAGGGCTTCGAGATCGATTGCACCGTGAACAGGTGGTTCGCATCCCCCACCGTCACGAGTTGCCCGTCGACGGTGCAGGCAGCGATGGCGAAGCCATCCGGGTCGACCTTGGCCAGCTCGGGGATGTAGGCTGGAAGGGCCCCTTCCCGGAAATCGGTGTAGCGCGCATGCAGCGCGCAGAGCGCGTCTTCGAGGTCAGCGGCCTCGATCGGGGGATTGTCGCGGTTCATCCGGGCTATCAAGAACGTCTCCTTCGACGGGTGCGGCCCTCGTCCGAGCGGACGACACGGGAGATCATAGCGGGTAACGAACGGCCCGTCTCGGGGTTCGCTTCATGTCCACGATCACAAAGAAATGTATAGCTGTCATCTTGAACCCGATTTCTGGGTATGAGCAGCTTGGCTCGTACCGGGTACCCGTTCGTGGGGCCCGGAGACGTTCATGAGGAGGTCCTGATGGCCTTATCTGCTGTTTCCATCGGCACGGGAGCCACGACCGCCGAACGCCTGCTCGAACTGGCGCACCGGGGGTGGGCCGAGATCGAGCGTGCAGCTTCGGAATGGGAAGCCTGGACCGCGGACATGCGGGTTGACTTCGCGATGGATTCGATGGAGATGCTCGATTACATCTCCATGCTCGAGAGTGCCCGCGACGGCGGGGAACTCGACGAGATCCAGCAGATCTCGCTCGAGTGCCTGATGGTCACCGTCGACCAGTACCGCCCCGCCCTGATGGCCCTCATCGCGGGCTGAATCCGGCTTATACCTGCTGTTTCAAGCGTGCCTGGCCGACCAGGTCCGGCCCTTCTCGTCGACGTGACGGCCGAGCGCCTCGACCACCCGGTCGGCCAGCTCGGTCTTGACGTCGACCCAGCATTGCTTGGGCTGCAGGGCAATCATGCCGACGGCCGAGCCGGGAATGCCGGCTCCCTCGCAGATGACCCGGACCAGATGGCCGGGGCCCTTGACGTCGAACTTGCCGATCCCGACCCGGATGCGGCTCATCCCGACCTCCGGGGTCCTGTTGTCCTGACGCTTCTGGGTCCGGTCCGTGCGCCGCTCCTCGCCGCGACGTTCGTCTCGGCCTGAGGTCTTCGGGCTTCTGGGCGCCCGATCCGGGCGGTCGCGACGGTCCCGCGTGGGGCTCTTGACGTCATATCCGGCCGAGAGCCGTCCCGTGGCCGCATGCCAGTCTTCCAGCAGGCAGGCCACGACGCCTTCGGTATCGAGGTTCGCAAGCAACTCGCGCGCCAGGTCGCGGAAGGCCCCCGGCTCGTCGGCCTCGATGCGCAGGGCGAGGTCCTCGAACATCCGCTGCCGCGAGACCTCGGCCACGCGGGCCGCGGAGGGCAGTTCCTGGACCTCGAAGGTGATCTGTCCCTCACGCTCGAGATTCCGGATCTTGGACCGATCGTGCGGCGTGACCAGGTTGACGACCGTCCCGTCCTGGCCGGCGCGCCCCGTCCGACCGGAGCGGTGCACGTAGGTTTCCGCACCTCGAGGCATGTCGAGGTTGACGACGTGGCTGATGCCCCGCACGTCAATGCCCCGGGCGGCGACGTCCGTCGCCACGAGGATGGGCACTTCGCGCCGGCGGAAGGCTTCCAGCGTGGAGTGCCGCGCGGCCTGGGCCAGGTCGCCACTCAGGTGCGCCGCCCGGAAACCCTCACGGGTGAGCCGAGCCGCGACCTCGGCCGTCGTGGCCTTCGTGTGGCAGAACACGACGACCAGCGTGGGGCGGGTGACGTGGAGCCAGTTGATGAGACTTTCGGTCTTCTGGGTGGCGTGAACCTCCAGGACCTGGTGGACGAGCGTGGTCGAGGCCGCGACACCGCTGCTGAGAGCCAGGCGACCGGGTTCCCGCATGTACCCGCTGGCCACGCGCTCCACCCGCTCGTCGAACGTCGCCGAGAAGAGGAGGGTCTGACGCTCGACCGGCAGCGACCCGAGCAGCTTTTCGAGGTCCTCCTGGAAGCCCATGTCGAGGATCTCGTCGGCCTCGTCGAGCACGACGGTGCGGCACCGGGTGAGATCGAGCGAGCCGCGGTTCAGGTGGTCGAGGAGACGACCCGGTGTCCCGACGACGATGCGGGCGCCGCGATCGAGCGCCCGTCCCTGGTCCCGATAGGCTTCACCGCCCGTCAGGGTCGCGACGGATACGCCGATCGTGCGACCGAGCTTCGTGGCCACGGCGGCCACCTGGTGGGCCAGTTCACGCGTCGGCACCACGACGAGCACCTCGACGCCGGTTCCCTCGCTGGAAAGGCCCTGGAGCAGCGGCAGGACGAAGGCGAGGGTCTTGCCACTGCCCGTGCGAGACTGGACGATCCAGTCCTTGCCGGACTGCACGCGCGCCCAGGCCTCGTGCTGGACCTCGGTCGGAACGGCGATCTGCTGGCGGGCCAGAGCGTCCATCAACTCGGGGCGAACGCCGAGATCGGCGAACGAGAGAGGGGGGTGGGTCGTGGTCATCGGTCCTGCTTCCGGGCATCGAACGCCCTGGGTACCGCATGACGAACGATGCCGGAATCCGGTCCACCGGAGGCTTTCCATCGAGGCGGTAAGCTCCGATTGTATCACGAATGGAGATCCCCCCTCGAGGGGCGTTCAGGCCAGGTGCCGGTGAAACCAGGCGTTCAGTTTCTCGAACCCGATGCGAGCGCAGGTCGCGTCGTACCGCGGGCGGGTGTCGTTCATGAACGCGTGTTCGGCCGGAGCAACCCAGACCTCGTGGGATCGTCCTGTTTTCCGGAGTAACTCGATGATGTGTTCCCGGGCCTCGGCGGGGATCCAGCCATCGTGCTCCGCCCAGATGGCCAGGACCGGTGCCTCGATCTTCCGGATGTCCTCTTCCGTGGGAGCGTAGCCGCCCCCGTAGAACGGGGCGATCGCCTGCACGTGGTCCCCGAGTCGTTCGGCGGCCTTCCAGGTCAGGTGTCCGCCCATGCAGAAGCCCACGATCCCGACCTTGCGAGGCGAGACGTCGGGTCGCATCTTGAGGTACGCCACGGCATGCGCGATCTCGTCGACGGCCTGGTCCATCCGCAAGGCCAGCATCTTGCGCTCCGCCTCGTCGGGGTGATGGGCCACTTCTCCGTGATACAGGTCGGGGGCCAGCACGACGAAGCCTCCGGCAGCCAGTTTCCGGCACAGGTCCAGGATGTGCGGTTCGAGGCCCCACCATTCCTGGATCAGCACGATGGCCGGATGGCTTCCATTGCCGGCGGGGCGCGCCAGCACGCCGTCTCGCGTGCCTGATCCGGGCAGGAAGGACACGTCCTCGAGGGTCACGTCGAACGCCATGGGATTCTCCTCTCGATGCTACGATGACGGCGGGAACATGACCCCGCCAGGGGGAAGACCGGAAGGGGATGCTGGCACGATGGCCACGTGGTTACTGAAGACCGAGCCCGAGACCTATGCCTTCGAGACCTTGCTGCGCGAGGGGAAGACGGACTGGGACGGTGTTCGCAACGCCCTCGCCCAGCGTCATCTGAAGGCCATCCGTCCGGGTGACCGCTGCTACATCTACCACAGCGGCCAGGTCAGGGCCGTGGTCGGCGTGGCCGAGGCTGCGGGTGAGCCCGTGCCCGATACGTCCGATCCGGCAGGCAAGCATGCGATGGTCCCGCTCGTCCCCGTGAGGGCCCTGTCGCATCCCCTGCCTCTGGCCGATTTCAAGGCCGCCGGGTGGCTGGATTTCGATCTGGTTCGCCTGCCGCGTCTCTCGGTGATGCCCGTGCCTGCGGCCGTCGAGGCCTGGATCGAGGCGCCGCGCTAGCGCGCTTCCACGACGTACGGCATGTTGGTCTGGATGTACTTGCCGTTCGCATAGAAGTAGATGTAGCTTCCGTCGCCGCCCTCGGCCCGCGTCACCTTGCTGCGTCCGATGTCGTAGGTGCGGACGGGCGCTCCCGACACGCTGAACAGCGTGACGGTCTTGGGTGAGTTGTCCCAGCTCCGACCGAGCTGGTTCAGCTTCTCGTCGATGCGGGCACACGAGGTGACCAGGGACAGGCCGGCGATCGCGAGGACGATCCGGCTCGGGCGCGCAAGGGCGTTCGGGTGCAAGGACATGGCTTCCATTTCCGATGAGCGATGGCTGACCTCGTCAATGTATCACGCCGGAGGCCGCGAGCGGGTTGAGCGCCGGCTCCCGCACCTCGGCGTCCGGACACGTCTCGATGTGCCTGCAGATGAACTCCACCATCTCCCGGGTGACCAGCGGCGTTTCGCGGGTCCGGCACAGATCGACGGGCTTCCGCAGCTGCACGAGGGCCTCCCATGTGGCAGACCGGACCGCGCGAGCCGCTTCGTGTTCTTCGAGGGCGATCCCGAGCATCATCGCCACCCCGAGGATGGTCGCAGCCGGATTGGCCGTGCCCTGACCCGTCAGGGTCGGGGCCGTTCCGTGGCCCGGTCCGAAGATCCCGCGGGTCTTCTCACCCAGGATCGCCTGCGGATGAAGGGCGAAGCTGCCGCTCAGGCCGGCGGCCTGGGCCGCCAGGAATTCCCCGGAGGTACTGTCGGCGAGGATCACGTCGAAGCGTGACGGGTTCCAGGCCAGTTCGAGAATGCAGGTATCGAGGTCGAGCGCCTCGCTCGTGACAGCGGGAAACCGGTGGCTGACATCGGTCGTGACCTCCTGCCAGAGCTGTCCGATCTCCAGCCATTTTCCCTGGTGGGCCAGCGTGACGTGCCGGCGTCGATGAAAGGCCACGTGAAAGGCGACCTCCGCGACCCGACGGATCTCTCCATCGGTGTAAATGGCCGTGTTGATGGCGATCCGTTTTCCCCCGTGCAGCTCCCTGGCTCTCGGAAAGCCGTGCGGAAGGCCCGCCGCGACGTCGCGCACGACGACGAGGTCCAGACCCCGGATCACCTCCGGCTTCATGGGTGACTGCTCCAGCAAGGGCTCGCGCAAGGTGATGGGGCGCAAGTTCGTGTGCGCCCCCAGCCAGCCGTAGAGTGCCGTCAGCCCCTGTAGCGGATGATGCGGAGCAATGAGAGGCAGGGTCGGGTCTCCTCGCAGCGGGCCCAGGAGCACGGCGTCGGCCTCCCGGCAGGCCGTGATCGTGCTTCTGGGGAGGACGCTTCCCTCTCCGGCGAGCGCACTCCTGCCGATCAGCGAGGGCGTGACCTCGATCGCGAAGCCGAACCGCCGGGCCGTGGCCTCGAGAACCGTCAGCCCCGCCGTCGTGACTTCCGGTCCGATGCCGTCACCGGCCAGGTGCGCGATGTGGTAGCGTTTCAAGGGTTGTTCCCCCGTTCTCGAGCAGATGCGCGGCGCATCGTCCCAGGCATGGTCCCGGGCCACAAGGACCGTCTCTTCGCTCTCGAGGCGGGGCGTTCTTTCAGGAGCACGTCGTGGTCAAGATCTGGTTCGGGCTGGCAGCACTTTCGGCGGGGCTCGCCGTGGGCTTCGGCGCTTTCGGGGCTCATGCCCTCAAAGCGCGAGTCGCGGCGGGAACCCTGGCGCCCGAGCGTCTCGAGACATGGCATACCGCTGCTCAGTACCAGATGTGGCATGCCCTGGCCCTGCTCGTGCTGGCCCTGGCGGCCCATGCAGGTCTGCTGCGGGTTCCGGGCTGGCTGGGGTGGGGCTTTCTGGCCGGAACGCTGCTCTTCTCGGGGAGTCTCTATGCGCTCGTGCTGTCCGGGGTGGGGATCCTGGGCGCGATCACCCCGCTCGGCGGGGCGCTCTGGATCGTGTCATGGCTGACGCTCGCCGTGGTCTCCCTGCGGGGCTGAGCGTCTTCACCGTTCGCAGGTGATGTGCGCACGAGAAAAGGGGGAGGCACCGGGCCCCCCCCTTCTGGAATCTCTCGGTCGGGACTAGACGCCGACCGCGACCTTCGCGAAGTAGGTCTTGGACTTCTCGGGATCCGCGACCATTGCATCCTTGCCGGGACGCCAGTCGGCGGGGCAGACCTCGCCGTGGGTCTCGAAGTGGGTGAGCGCATCGATCATGCGCAGGGTCTCGTCGACGCTGCGGCCCAGCGGCAGGTTGTTGATGACCATGTGCTGGATCGTGCCTTCCTTGTCGATGAGGAAGAGCCCGCGGAACGCCACGCTGCCGTCCTGGAGGAGCACGCCGTAGTCACGGCCGATGCCCTTGGTGATGTCCGCGACGAGCGGGTACTGGAGGTCACCCAGACCGCCCTCCTCGCGCTTGGTGTTGATCCAGGCGAGGTGCGAGAACTGGCTGTCGACGGACACGCCGATCACCTCGGTGTTCCGCTTGCGGAACTCCTCGATGCGATCGCTGAACGCGATGATCTCGGTCGGGCAGACGAAGGTGAAGTCCAGGGGATAGAAGAACAGGACGACGTTCTTGCCCTTGAACTGCGACAGCGTGAGCTGCTCGAACTGCTTGTTCACCACGGCCGTGGCGGTGAAGTCGGGGGCCTTCATCTGAGGCTGAAGCATGATTCCTCCTTCTGAGGGGGTCCGGGGCGCCCGGTCGATCGAAACCCGTGCTTGCCCGACCCCGGCGACATTGTGCCCGATGTCACGCGATCATGCCAGGGTTCTCACCCTTGGCCTGACCCCCCTTCCTGATGCCCGGAATCGAGAACGAGACCGTCGTGCCGCGACCCTCGGTGCTCTCGAGGCCCATCGTGCCCCCGTGACGTTCCACGATCTCGCGGGCGATCGCCAGTCCGAGCCCGGTGCCCTCGTTCTGGTGCTCGTCGACGCGATGGAAGCGTTCGAAGACCCGTTCGAGGTGTCCGGCAGGGATGCCCGGGCCGTCGTCCTCGATGGAACAGCGCCAGCCGCTGCCCGATCGAACACCACGGATGTCGATTCTCCCCCCCGCAGGCGTCGCCTGGAGGGCATTACCCACCAGGTTGACCACCACCTGCGTGATCCGGTCCGGATCCACGGTCCACATCCCTCTCGCGGGTTCCACGTGGACCGTGAGGTCGTGGGTCATGGAGTGTCGGAGGCGGAACGGGGCGATCGCGCGCTCCAGCAGCCCCGCCACCCGGTTGCGTCTCGGGTGAAGGATCATGCGGTCGGCGCGGATCCGGGACAGGTCGAGCAGGTCGTGCACGAGCCGTCCCAGCCGCCTCGTCTCCGTGAGCAGGACCTCGTGGACCTCCCGTTGCTCACCGGGCGGCAAGCTCCGGTGCAGGAGGAGTTCCAGGAATCCCGTCAGCGTGGTGAGCGGGGTCTTCAACTCGTGGCTCACCGTGGCCAGGAATGCGTCCTTGAGACGCTCGACCTCCGCCATCCGCCGGGCCTCGCTGGTCAGCAGTCGCTCGTGGTCGAGCAAGTTCGAGAGCGGGGTGGCCAGCGCGGAAACCAGGGGGACCACCCCGGGACTGAACGGGGGAATTCCCGGGGCGCGGACCAGCACGAGCATGCCGAGGCGCCGGGGGCCACTCACGAGCGGCAGATGCAGCTCCGAACCGGCATCCGTGGCCACCGTCACGGGCATCGGATGGGGCTCGTCGCAGGGCCAGACGCGCGACGGGACGACCTTCGTCCCGCAGGAGGCCGTCAGGACCCAGGCGCCCGGAGAGTCCGAGGGCTGCCAGATGCCGAGGAACGAGCATTCCAGCCATTCTCCCAGAGATTCCAGGAAATGCACCGGCCCGCCACCCGGCTCAAGCGTGGCGGTCAAGCCGTGAAACAGCGCCACCAGTCGGAGTGTTTCGGGAGAAAGCAGGGTGATGCGGGTGTCGAGAATGGCCAACTTGGCCCTCCGTCCCGAAAGTCGGGCATCCAGGTGCCGATGACTGGGTATATAGCTTATTGCGCCACCCGGAATCGGGAAAGGCACGCCTGGAAGGAGGACCCCCCGATGTTCGACCCCAGCGAACTGGTTGGCCACCACTTCCTCATCACGGCCGTCACCGACTGCGGACCGTACCAGCGCCTCGTGAAGGCTTTCGACGAGGACGATGCCCTCGAACAGGTCGTCGGCTACCTGCATTCAGAGGGCCTCCGTTACGGGGAACTCACGACCAGGCGCTTCTGACCCCTCCGGCTTTCAAGTTGGACGCGCGCCTCGAGCGTTTGACAGCCTCGTCTCGACGGGTTAAAGTAAGTTTGTCCCGAGGGGCACCCGGGGCTGTAGCTCAGTTGGTAGAGCGCTTCAATGGCATTGAAGAGGTCAGGAGTTCGATTCTCCTCAGCTCCACTCCTTACAAGTTCATAGGTTCGGGGCTGTAGCTCAGTTGGTAGAGCGCTTCAATGGCATTGAAGAGGTCAGGAGTTCGATTCTCCTCAGCTCCACTCCCCGCCGCGAGGCGGGGATTTTTTTTTGGAACCTATAGTTTCACCGTGTTCGGGGAACAGTGCGATCACGTTCGTGAACGGGGTTGAGGCAGAAGGATTCACCTGCATGTCCAGATTCGATGGCGATCAGCGTGCCGAGCTCGATGAAAAGCGAGCACTCGTCGAGCAACTCAAGCAGAAAAAGGCCGAGACCGAGCAACACATCGCCAATCTGCATCAGAGCATCCAGGCCCAGCGGGCCGAGATCAATGCAGCGATCCTCTACATGGACCAGGTCGCGAAACCGAGCCTCGAGCGGTACCAGGCACTGGTCACCCAGGGGGCAACCCAGCCCGCGCCAGAGCCCAGACGTGGGACCGGTGCGCTGACCCCGCCCCCAGGCCTGGGCGCTCCTCCTCTGTCTGGAGAGCCCAGGCGCGGCACGGGTGCACTCACCCCGCCTCCCCAGCCGGCTTCCTCGGACTCGGGTGCCGAACTCAAGCGCCTCCGCTCGCAGATCGAGCTGTACACCTTCACCCGCGAGGCGATGGTCCGGTTCGAACGCTCCATCGGGAATGCCACCTCGCTGGTCGATCAAACCCTGGCGATGCGCACGGCCGAGGCCGAGATCGTCCTCGCCTCCACCCGCATGGTCCTCGTGGATTATGCCGAGAGCCGTCGCCGGATCCTGGTCCTGCTGGGCTCGGGCAAGGTCGGTCTCGAGGAGCGCAAGCAGCTGGCACCCCTCTTCGATCGTCTGACCAAGATGCCGCTCCTCAAGCAGCGACTGAGTGCCACCCTGCAACTTTTCCAGGACATCGAGGGTCTCGTGGCTGCCGAGGACAGTCAGGTGCAGCGCCTGAGACAGATGCAGGGACGCGATGCGCTCAAGGTGGCCCAGGGTCTGAAAATCGCCCAGATTTCGGGCAAGGTCAACCAGCTGCGCAACCTGCGTGCCAGTTTCCAGTCCGAGCCGCAGATGATGAACCTCTTCCCCGAGTGGACGGATGTTCAGATTCCCAGGGCCGAGGCGGGTTCCGGGGAGCGCGCCCCCACCAAACCGTTTACTGGCCGCCTCAAAGAACTCTTCGGCTTCAAGTGATCGCGAGGGGCGTGGCGGGGTGATTTGCGGCTTTCGTCCTCGCGGACGTGGCTCACGTACCTCCGGGTACGCTTCGCCCCGTCCGCTGCGGGCGCGCTCGCAAATCCCCTCCTCCACGCCCCTCGCTGCCGCTCCCGGGGCGGGGTCGAGCGGACCTCGGCGGATGCCTGCGGCATCCTTCCTCGTCCGCTCGCGCGCACCTTCGTCGGTGTTGGCCCGCCTGCGGCGTGCCTCGGTGGGTGCCTTGCCCGCCTGCGGCGTGCCTCGGCTGCCTGCGGCGTGCCTTGGCATGATGTTCAGGGGAGTTTGAGGTCCCGGTAGGGGCGACCCAGCGTCGTGATGTAGACGACCGCTTCTTCCTCGGGGATTCCGAGGGCCTCGTTGACCTCATCGTCGTAGAACCCGCCGATCCCGCTGGCGCCCAGGCCCAGGGCGATCGCCGCCAGGTTCAACCTCTGGCCGAGCTGGCCCGCATCGAGATGCACGTGGCGGTAGGCTCGGTCCCCGTGGCGTGCCACGGCAGAGGCGAGGCGCGTGGTCTGGATGACCACCGCCGCCGCCGTCCCCCCGAGTTCCTGACCGAGCACCATGGTCTGGGTTTGCCGCGCCAGGTCACGGAACCGCAACTGTCGGATCTCACGGGACTTCGGATCGTAGTGGTAACACCCGGGCTCGAGGCCATCGACCCGGTGGACCACCAGATACGTGCTGAGCAACTCCGGGGCGATGAGGTCCATGCCGCAGGCGACGGTGGGTTCATCGTCGCGCTCCGGGCCATACGTGAAGTCCAGGATCGTCGCGAGTTCGATCCGGCTCAGCGGGGATTCCTCGTAAGCCCGGGTCGAACGCCGTCGGACGAGCGCTTCCGGTAGCAGGTCGTCCCAGGGCACGCTCGAACCTGCCAGTTCGGAACGTTCCAGCCAGCTTATCCGCTCGGGGGTTGGGGCGAAAAGCAGCGGGCCTTTCGGCGAGGCGGCAGCCTTCCGGCCAGCCTCGATCCGGGACGCCCGATGGATCGCCGTGTTCCGCTGACCGGTCGGAATGGGTCCCGTCAGGGTCGACACCTGCGACGGGACGGGAGCGGGCATCGCGGCGAGGGACTCGGGCAGGCGATCGGCTCGTGGCAAGGCCACGACCACGAGCGCCTCCTCGCCATCGCGTTCCAGGAACAGCAGATCCGAGAGAGCCGTATCGACGAAGCTTCCGATGGTGATGGCCCGCCGCCCGGACCACGGCGCGGCCAGCGCCAGGTTTCCCGTGACGTGTCCGGTATCGAGGCAGATCCGGCGATAGGCCCGGTCCTGGTAGCGCCACGAACTGCGGAAAAATTCTGCCGTGAGGATGAGGGCCAGGTCCGCACCTTGCAGGGCGGGATGCTCGAAACAGGCTTCTGACAGCCGGTCCATGACGGGCCCGGACCAGAACCGTCTCAGGACGTGCTCCCGCACGTCAAGGTTGTAGAGGCCATCGGGTAAAGCCGAATGCCCCTGGGCCACGACGTAGACTTCCGTGGGATACAGCCCCCCTGCCGAAGGTGCCGCCCGCAGATAGAGGGGCCTCTCGGGGTAGGGCACGACGGCCGTCACCCCGTTGGTCCGGTAGAGCAGGTGCGACAGCGCCGCCAGGTCGCGCTCTTCGGCGGACCTCCCGGCGAGCCTGGCCCGGGTTTCGGGATGTCGCGGACGCTCAAGGTCGTTCAGGTAAGGCGAGAGATCGATGCTCTCTGCGTGCGGATAGGCCTTGAAGGGGACCGGGGGATTGGACCAGTCGATGCGCGGCTGTTGCTGGATCGACAGGGGCGTGTATTTCGTGAGCTCGTGGTAAGCCTCGGCGATCGAGCGAGCGGTCGTCTTCATCCCGGTTTCCTTCTGCGCGGGGTGGCGTTCTGCGCGGCACGGCCCCGTCAGGGCTTTCCTGCTTGCCGCGCGTCAATCCCCGATGTACCCTGAAAGAGCGCAGTCTTGCGCGAGACAGTAGCTCAGTCGGTAGAGCATCTGACTTTTAATCAGAGGGTCCCGGGTTCGAGCCCCGGCTGTCTCACTCAAGCTTGATGCAGGTTTCGGCGAATTTGCCGCCCATGAAAAAGTTGCCTGGGGCAACGCCGGGGCAACACCGGCGGGGAATACAGGGGAAATACTTTGAGGTCTAGTGGGGGTCTGCTCGCGTCTCCGGTTCGCCGACTGTCGACCACCTGCTGAGCTTTTTGACATTTACATATTCAGGTTTTCGACCTGACTTCCGTGCCTCGCCTTGCCCTCTTTTCCTTCTCCCGACCTCGGCAACTCGAGATGCTTAGAATCTACCAACAGGTAGTTTTGCGTTTACTAAATACTACTTTTTTAATATCAATAATATTGGTATAATCCAGAGGTCTGGATCTGAGCCTTACTTGGCGTACCTACCCTGGCTCTCGGCCGACAAACAGCGCGAATTGTCCACGTGTCCGTGAGGAGGAAGCCGTCGTGCGAATCACGCTCGCCCTGACCCATGAGCAAGCTGAGCAAATCATTACTGCGTGGTCCACGTGGAAGCCATATGGCTCAGATTCCACCGCGCATTATCTAGACCGCGACTCTGATGCTGAACCCGACATGGCTAATCGAAATCGTGTCGCGCCCGCGGGAAAGTCTGCGTGGACCGATGGGCCATCTGGCTATCTCGCCGGTGAAAACCGTCACCGCTGGTTGTCGGACGAGTTCGATCTTAGTGAGGTTGTTCGGCAACCAGACGGTAACTGGATATTTTGCTACAACGGTGCCAGAGAGCGAGCCGCGCGCCTCACTTGGGGGCATCCTTCCCTCCCTTTCAGGAGTCTCCCCGTACTGGAATACG
>JAYKJE010000031.1:0-4881 GCA_035285805.1 bacterium
AGCATCCGGGACGGGGACCGGTCGTGACCGAGATCCGGCCGCTCGAGACGTTCTGGATGGCCGAGACCACCCACCAGAACTACTTCGCGCAGCACCCGGACCAGCCGTACTGCGCGTTCGTCGTCGCACCCAAGGTCCGGAAGTTCGTCGAGACGATGGGGGACCTGGCCCGCTGACAGGCCACGAACCCCGCCATCACCCGGGAACATCGCCGTCCCGTGACCGGATCCACGCGATGTCGCCATCGGGGCGAACCAGGACCACCTTCCCGGCGTAAGGATGATCGGACGCCCACCACTTCCCCTGACCGGGCCCCTCATGGAACTCGAGAATCTGCCAGGCCGGCGAGGGCTCGAGGTCGGGGGGAAGCGCCCCGAAACACAGCAAGGTGGGGCGCGCGTAGTCCAGGACCTGGTACAGGCGCTGCTCCATCTCGCCATCTCGCACGAGGAAGTCGAACACGCGGGTGCCCGCGAGACCGCCCTCGCCGTGGCGCACCCCCATGCCCGTGACGTTGCCCGCCCGCTTCTCCAGGATGGCCAGGTAATCGCGACCGTGCGTGCCACCATCCGAGAACTTGGTGGCGCGTACCAGTTCCCCCGAACTTGCAACGACGCTCAAGGCAACGGGCCGCCGTTCGGACTCGTAGGTGTCCAGCAACTCGGGCGACGCCTGATCCCGAAGGACCTGGTGAAGCTTCCAGACCAGGTTGAAGGCATCGCCGAGCCCGGTGTTGAGGCCCTGTCCCCCGTTGACGGAATGAACGTGGCAGGCGTCTCCCGCCAGGAACACCCGTCCCCCGACGCAGAAACGCTCGGCGACCGCCTCCTTGACCGAGAAACGGGAAAACCACACGATTTCGCGGAACGAAAGCGCATGCGGGCTCACGGCCCGCTCGATCCGGGCGATGACCTCGTCCAGCGTGAAGTCCTGGCGGTCCATGCGCACGTAGAAGCGATCGAGGTGGCCTTCCCTCGGAATCCATGACACGTCGGCCGTCTCGTTCTGGAACACGATGATCTCGGGCACCTTGGGAAAATCCGTCGAGATGACCCCATCGAGCACTGCCCAGGTGATCTCCGGGCGGACGGGCTCGAACGGGATCCGGAATCGGTCCCGCACCATCGACCGGCTGCCATCCGCCCCGATGACGTAGGGTGAAACCACGATCTGCCCGTCCGCGAGCGTCGTCCGGCATCCGTCCTCGAGCACCTCCACGTCGACCACCTCGGCGTTCCGCCGCACGTCGACCCCGCCAGTCCGGCACGTGTCGTCGAGGATCCGCTCGAGGTGAGCTTGACCGAGCATGAGGAAGTGCCTGTGAAAGCAGCCCTCGAGGGACTCCCACCAGGACGAGTTCCGCGACACGAAGCGCCCTTCGGACCAGATGGAGCTCGTATTACAGGGCTTGCCCAGGGGATACACCTCGTCGAACAGGCCGGCGATCGCTAGCAACTGCAGGGTGCGAGCGTTGAGCGCATCTGCCCGGCCCACGGCCAGCGGTCCGGAATTCCGGTCGAGCACGATGGCGCGCAGGCCACAGTGTCTGGCGAGGTGCGCGCACATCAGGCCCACGGGCCCTGCGCCGACGATGGTGAGATCGGTCGTGTGGACGTTCATGCGTGAGACACCAGGTGGGGATTCTCGAGCGGGGGGGTTCCGAGGATGTGCAACCGTCTCAGGTGCCGCGGGGCCCCGCTGACGAATGCCTCCCGGCCATGAAGCAAGGTGTGGTTGTCGGCCACCACGAGGTCGCCGGTGCGCCAGGCGTGCGCATGGAGACAGGCGGGGTCGTGCAGGACGCCCTGCAAGACCCGGTGGACCTCGGCGGCCGAGTCGTCGTCCAGGCCCCGGAGGGCGATCGCCGGATGGTTGATGAATCCCGTGTCGCCCTCCTGCGGAGGCTCCGCGTACCGGATGACCGGATACCCCCGGGTGGGGTGCCGGGTGATCAGCGGGGCGATCGCCCGGCTGTCGTAGAAGGCCATGCGACGCTCGTAGACGCCCTCGATCCCCTCCCACGCCGACCGCAGGTCGGGCGCGAGACGTTCGAGTGCAAGCCGGGTGTTCGAGAACGTGGTCCGCCCGCCCTGATCCGCTTCCGGGGCCCGGACACACCAGAACATTTGGAGTTCCGGAACCTGCGGGCGGTACATCCCGTCCCAGTGAAGCGGCACGTCGCGGTGGTCGAAAATATGATCCTCGGGGGTCAGATGTTCCACCAGTTCAAGCACCTTCCCGAACGGCCACACGCTGATGTCGCCCCACCGTTCTCCGTACGCGACGAAGGCGTCGGCGTGCGGGAACGCATCGAACCCCCGCAGGACCAGCAGGTGATGGGTCTCAACCAGACCACGCAGCACGTCGAGGTCCAGCCGATGCACGTCTTGGCCGGAGCGACCGGGGGTCACGAGGACGCCGAACGGTTCCAGGGACTCGGTCTCGAAGGTCATCGCGACGCCCCTCCCTGAAACCCGACGGGGTGCGGAAGCACGAAGTGGTCAGCCCGTCCCCGCGCGTCGGTGACGCACAGGGCTCCGAGCCGTTCGGCCTCGGCACGCTTCATCAGGACGATCCCGTGACGCGACCGGACGGCCACCCCGTGCCACGGCGTCATCCAGAGTTCCCCCGGCAGCAACCGGACGCCGAGCTTGGTCGCCCCGCATGCCTGCGGATGGATGGACAAGCGGATGGCCTCCGGAAAGGTCTCGGCGAGGAGGTCGCCCCAGGCCTGGCTGCGGCGGATGACCTCGTAGGCCCGCACCCGGGCCTCTTTCTGGAGGGCCGTGCGACTGCGGGTCTGGCCGGGATGCAGCGAGTCCTCGAACATGAACCGGGTGATACCGCAGTAGAGCCGATGGGCCTCGCGATCGTCGAGGTCCCGAGAGCCCGCGCCCCCGCGCCGGACCCGTTCCCGCAAGACCTCGAGCGAGAGACCGTGGCGCTCCATGAGCTGGTCACGTGCGCGTGAAAAGTCGCCCGCATCGGCCAGGTCGTCCAATGAGAACACGGAGAGGGTGTCCAGCCCCATGGCGGCGATCTCGGATTCCAGCTCCCTCTGGTACGCGGACACGTCGCCTTCATGCATCCCGACAACGTCGCTGAACACCCGACCGTCGGAGCACAGGACGATTCGGGCCCCCGGTGCATGGAAACGCCCGATCCGCTCGGCCAGGTCGTGCAAGCTCTGGAGCGCCAGCCGCTCACCGAGGTCGGGCAGGGGCCCGAGTACCTTGGCGGGATTCGGAGATTTGCCTGGAAAGGCCGGAAGCACGAACACGAGCGGTTCCTGGCGGCGGATCGCCGCCACCAGTTTCGCCCTGTGGGGCGCCTGGCAGGCCGGACAACTCGCCCCGGCACATGCAGGTTCTGCAGAGGCCAGGTGACGAGCCTGCATGAGCTCGCCCAGGATGGCTCGGGCCGTCCGGTAGGTGCCCAACGGCTCCCGGTCCAGGGCTCCTCGCCCGGAAACGGAAAAGGCACCGGGCTTGCCCCGGAGCGGTCCACGAAGATTCATCGAGAGAGCGGGTTGCATGGCCATCTTCCATCCACTGGGTCACGCCGGAATGAACCCTCCGAAGGCTCTCGTCAGCGTGTCTAGATCTGATTGAAGCAGGCTCCATCCATTGACGAAATAAGGAATTGACTCTACTTATCATAGTTACAAACTATGACACCGAACTACCTGGACATCCTGTACTTTCTGGAAGTGGCCGCGACCGGCAACCTCTCCCGGGCAGCCGAGCGCCTGGGCATCGCCCAGCCCAGCCTGAGCGCGGCGATGAAACGCCTGGAGGAAGCCGTCGACGCCACACTCCTGCTCCGGAGCCGGACGGGCGTGCAGCTGACCAAAGCCGGGATGGAATTCGCGCACCGGGGACGTCTCGTCCTGCTCCAGTGGGATCAGCTCAGGACGGAGATCAAGAAACGGGAAACGAGCATCAGCGGCCAGTACATCCTTGGCTGCCACCCCTCCGTGGCGCTCTACACGCTGTCAGGCTTCCTTCCTGCCCTGATGCAGGACCACCCCGACCTCGAGCTCAAGCTGGTCCACGACCTGTCCCGTAAGATCGTCGAGCAGGTCATCCGCTTCGAAATCGACTTCGGGCTCGTCATCAATCCGGTCCGACACCCCGATCTGGTGATCCTGACCCTCTGCACCGACGAGGTCCTGTTCTGGACCGCCTCTCCACCCTCATCCACGCAGGTCATCGATCCCGGAAAAGGCGTCTTGCTGTGTGATCCGGACATGCTCCAGACCCAGTGGCTGCTGCAGGAGCTCAAGAAGCGTCATCACGCGTTTCGCCGGATCGTGGCGAGCGGGAACCTCGAGGTCGTCACCGAGCTGACGGCCGCCGGTGCGGGTGTGGGTTTGCTGCCCGCGCGGGTAGCGACCCGGCCGGGCAGACCGACCTTGATCCCGCTCTCGGGCCAGGACCTGCCCGTTTTCAGGGACACCCTCTGCCTGGTTTACCGCGCGGATGCCCAGAAGACGAAGAGCGCCGAAACCATCGTCCGGGCGATCCGGCAATCCCTGGCGAACCCCGGGAACGGCTGAAGGCCGATCCCTGTCCAGATTTCACGAACCGAGGCCGCGCCGACCCGCAGCCCTCGCTAGGCAGCCGGTGGCTGACCGGTGGCCGGGGGCTCGGGGGCCGGGGGCTCGGGGGCCGGAGGCTCGATGAGGGGCGCCGGATCCGGGACGTCGACCGTGGCCCCACCGGATGCATCCCCCGGTCCCCACTTCGCGTTGAGCAGCAGGGCGATCGCCAGGACGGGAAACATCAGGGTACCGGCGATGGCGCCGGTCGCGACTCCGGCCACGCCGGCGAGGGACGCGCCCATCCAGGCGCCCAGCCCTGCCAGTCCGGGCCCGAGCGC
>JAYKJE010000032.1:0-13638 GCA_035285805.1 bacterium
GCCGCTTTCCGGCTTGCGTCCTCGGTCGAACACCTTGCGTACCGAAGTACGCGGCGGCGTCCGCCCTGTGGGCGCGCTCGGAAATCGACTCGCGCTGGCCGTTTGCAATCTGCCTACCTCGGAACACCTTCGCGTTCCTCGTCGCACCTTCGGTGCGCCTCGGCAATATATTGCTCCCGGCTTCGCTCGCACCCCTCTCGGGGTACTGAACTCGCCAAGAATATTCTTCAAGCGAGCTCGCTACAAGCTACTGGCTTATCAAGCTATCCAGTTGTCAAGGTTCCGGGCCGCATCGCGTTTTGCTCGCGACCACCTTTTCAATCTACCAGACCACCCACCGGACTGTCAAATCACTTCTTCGAATCGCGCGCATCTCGATTTCGTACCAATCAGGCAGTTCAATTGAGTGTATCCGTATCAACCCGATGAGCTGAAGGCGAATGCCGCACCCTTCGCGGTGCAGAAACCAGCAACCCGTTCGATTCAATACGAATCTGGCAGTCCTTGCGGACAACCATTGCGCCTCGAGACGAGGCTCACCTGGAAAGAACTGAATGTCACCGAGATGAATGCAGGGTGGGCACCCTGGCCAGTCAGCGGAACGTGTGACGCTCGCGACCGGAAAACCAATATAGCACGGTCAGTTGAAGCCTTGCAACTCCAGAGGCCCCATCCGGGGAAGCTTCAACCGGAACGATCAGCGAACGGCCCGGAGCGCGTTGAGGCGACCGTGGCCGAAGACGGGATCGAATCCGGAAGCACCCAGGTCGTCCGCGGCCTGTTCAAGACGCGCCTTGACCTCGGCTGCCTTCATCGACGGGAAGCGATCACGAACCAGAGCCGCGACACCCGCCACATGCGGAGCGGCCATCGACGTCCCGGACGCATATCCATAGGTGAACCTGAGCGCGACGGGGAAGGTCGAGTAGATGCCCGTGCCCGGAGCCGAGAGGCTCACCCACTTCGCAGCATTCGAGAATGTCGAGCGCGCATCCTTCTTGTCGGTCGCCCCGACGGCCAGAACCCCCGGTAGCATCGCGGGATAGATAGCCAGATCGTTCTGCCCGTCATTCCCGGAAGCAGCCACCACGAGCACGTCCTTCGCGATCGCGTACTTGATGGCATCTTCCAGAACCTTGGCCGAGTTCTTGTCGCCCAGGCTCAGGTTGATCACCTTCGCACCCGCATTCACGGCATGCACGATCCCGCTGGACACGCTGGCCCAGGTGGCATTGCCCTTGTCGTCGAAGACCTTCTCGGCGAGCAACGTCGTCATCGGGGCCATACCGACCACCCCGGCACCGTTCTGGGCCGTCGCGCCCACGATGCCGGCACAGTGGGTGCCGTGCCCCCCGCGATCCGTCACGTCATCCGAGTTGGCCATCCAGTCGCGACCGGCCAGGACACGCGCCGCACCATCGCGAGCCACCAGGTCGGGGTGCGTCCGGTCGATCCCGGTATCCACCACCGCGACGATGGTCCTGGAGCTTCCCATCGTCAGGGCATGCGCCTCATCGAGTTGAAGCTTTGCGATCGCATACTGCCAGCGCGATTCGGGATCGTTGTAGGTCACCCCGAGCGCACCTGCGAGGTCGGGCACGGGAGCGGTTACCCGGGGTTCGACCCGCAAGGTCCGCGCCCGTTCGACGACCTGCACCCCCGGCAGGGCACGCAGACGGAGCACGTCGCCCTCGGAGGCGCGAATACGGGACCAGCCGAGCGCGGCGATCGGCTCATCCGGGGCCGAGAGCATCGTGAATCCTGCCTGCCGGAGACTGATACCCCGGACGGTCGTCTGCTTCACCCACCATTCGCCGGACGCGAGGCCCTGAACCTTCCCGGAATCCTGACTCGACCCGGTGGGCACGAGACCGCAACCGGACGAGAGGAGAGCAAGGACCAGGGCCAGGCGACGCACGATGAGCACCCTTTCGACTTCGGAACTTAACCTGTGATAACCGTACATTAACACAAGCCATCCGAGCAAGGGTCTTGCCGCGATTCTTTCCCGGTCTTCAGCCGAACAGCCCGGCAAGCCAGCGGAACGGGGCACTGACGGCCTGGCCCACTCCCTGGATGACGTCTGCCGTGCGCTCGAGCGAGCCCTTCACCAGAGTCTTGCCGGCATTCACGACCGCTGACGTCGCACCTGCGATGCCGTTCGCCACGCCCTGCACCGCCTTGATGCCGGTATCCGCGACGAAGTGGCTCACGTCACCCACGAAACCGAAGGTCGCCCCCATCATCCGCCCGAACGAGCGGAGGGGATCGCGTGAGGGAACTTGCTGCTGAAGAGTCGAGATCGGGCGAGAGGACCGCTGGCGAGACGGCCGACGGCGAGACGGTACCGCGCGAGACGGGCGCTGAATCTCCGGTGTAGCGACCGACACGCGTGACCTGCTGGCCGGAACCAGATCGAGTTGCGAGCCGTGCAGGGGAAGCGTCGACATCAGATCCATCCGGGAGTGGAACGGAGAACCCACGGAGGACCTGTCATGAGCCAGCCGATGGCCAGAAGCCGCGTAGGGTTCACGGGGCAGCAGCGCACGTTCCACGGCACGGCTCGTTTCACCGAGAGCGCGAAAGAGCGGTGAGGCTTGAGAGAAATCGATCATGGCGTGACCTCCAGATGTTTTACCAGCAACGAGTCAATCCGATGACCGACTTATCGCCGCCACGGCTCAGCCCTGACGACAAAACTTTATTAAAAACATGATCGCCATATGAAAAGCCCGTGTCGTGGCAGAGTGCACCCCGGGTACTGACCACGTGCCGCCACGTCAGGCGTCCTGCGCGGTGAGCACCTTCACGGATGGGACGTCTGCCGGTGCCCATTCGAGGCCGGCAAGATCTCTCGGATGCACCCACCGCAACTCGCCATGCTCGGTGGCGACCGGGGTCCCCTCGACCAGCCTGGCACGGTACGTCCTCAGCCGGATGGTCACGGCCGGGTACACATGCACGATGTCAGCCACGAGGTCGCCAACCCCGATCGCACACCCGAGTTCCTCGTGAATCTCCCGGATCAGGGCCCTTTCCGGGCTTTCCCCGTCCGAGAGCTTGCCGCCTGGAAACTCCCACAGCCCGGCCAGGGCCCGGCCAGGGCCCCGCAGCGCACACAGGATGTGACCCTGTGCATCCTCGATGACGGCCCCGACCACCTCGAGAGGTTCAGGCGAGGACATAGGTCGCTCCCTTGCGATCGCCCGTCTGCACGATGACACCCTCCGCCTTGAGCCATCCGATGCTGCCGCCCCACGCACTCTCGGGCAAGCCGGTCCGTCGGAGCAGTTCCCCCTTCCCCAGCGGCTCGTCGGCCTGCTGCAGGCACGCGACGATCCGCTCGCAGGCCTCGGTCCGGGGGACATCCTCATCGCCCTCCTCGCGCCCGATTCGCTCGACATCCGGCACGGTCGCCGTGGCCGGAAGGCGCAGCAACCGGGGACCCGCATGCCCGCCGTGGCGCGGCAGCTCGATCACCGGCGTACCCGGCTGCACGGACGTGAGGAGCTCGGCCGTCGTCGGATGACACGTGAACACGAGCACCTGGTGACGCTCCGCGAACCGCGCGATCGCCCCGGCCACCTCTCGCGCTCGCTCCGGATCGAAGTTCACGAACACGTCGTCCATGACCACCGGCAGGGCCACCTGCTCGCGCGCGAACTTCTCGATCAACCCCAGGCGCACGCACAGGTAGAGCTGCTCGGCCGTCCCGCGACTGAGGTCACGGACCTCGAGGCGCTGCTCGTGGCGATCCACGACCCGCAGATCTCCCGTCTCGTGCTGTTCCAGCCGAACGTGATGCCCTGCCGTGACCCGCTCGAACAGCGCCGAGGCATGCCGCAGCACCTCCGGTTGCGCCGTCCGCTCGACCTCGCGCAGGGTATCCTGCACCAGCGCCCGGGCGAGGGCGCGCACCTGCCACGACCTCGCCTGCTGGCGAAACTCCTCGATCAGCGCCTGCAAGGTGTGCTCCTGCGAGATGACGTCCGCCGCCAGCTCCAGCTCGCGCATCGTCTCGCGCAAGGCTCCGAGCTCGCGATTGAGCGCATCCCGCTCTTGACCCAGTTCCTCGGCCCGCGTTCCCGCCTGGACGAGCGCCAGGCGCCAGCCCTGCACGTCACCCGACTCGAGGCGCTCCCGTAACCGCTCGGCCTCCTCACCGAGTCCGAGACGCCCCTCGAGCTCCCGATCGAGCCGGGTGAGCTGCCGCGACAGATCCGCGCGCTCCGCGACCCGCTCCATCCGCTGCCGGAACTCGTCGAGATCGCGCGCATCCCCTTCCTGCAACAGCTGCTCGCGCTCCCGCTCCAGCGCGGCGAGCCCGGCGACCGCCTCCTCGAGACGCCCTTCGGCAAGTGCGACTTCCGAGACCAGGCGCTCGCGCTGCTGCCGGAGTTCCCGGTCCGCGAGCACCCGCCCATGAAGGGCCTCCAGCCCGGCAAGCAGCTCGCGGTCGGCCTCCTCGGGGGGACTCCCGGGAGACGGCATGCCTCCTCCTCCGCGCTCGAGCAGCTCGAGTGCGCGTTCTCGGAAGCGGACGAGTCGCAGCTCCAGATCGGCCACGCGCGCCTCCGCCTGCTCGAGCACGGGAATCCGGCCGAGGGCCTCGCGAACCTCCTGGAACCAGACCAGCGTCCCGGGGGGGGTCAGAGCCGGATCCAGTCCGCGGGGGCGGAGCCAGGCCTCCCAGGCCTGTTGCGCCAGGACGGAGGCCTGACGGGCCCCCTCGTGCTCCTGGCAGGCCCTGTCGAGCGCCTGCTCGAGCAGCTCGATGGGCAATCCGTTCAGGCGGACGGACAGCGTCTCGCGCTCCTGCTGCCGCTCACCCAGGCCAAGGTTGGCCTCGTCCCGGAGTCGCGTCAAACGATCGACCTCGGCGCGGCGGGCCTCGAGGTCGACCTTCCAGCGCCCCACGTTCCCGAGACTCAGCTCCTCGAGAAACTCCCGGGCCTCCTCACCGGTGCCCACGCGTGCCTCGAGAGCCGTCTCGCGCTCGCGGATCAGGTCCTCGAGGCGCGCCCGTTCCCTGAACAGCTCCAGCCGGTCGAGCAGGTCGTCGGCATCCTGCGCCTCGTGTGCAGCCAGCCAGTCAGCTCGCTCGGCGCAAACCCGATCCCGATGGTGACGCGCCCCCTCGAGACGGACCTCGAGACTCCGCACCCGTTCCTCGGCACGGTCACGCTCCTGACGCATGGTCCGCGCGCTCTCGAGGCGACTGCGCAGGACCTCGAGCGTGCCACCCAGCTCGACCGGTAACGCCGCGAGACGCGCCAGAAATTGCTGGCGGCGGCCTGAAATCTCGGCCATCCGGGCCTCTCCCGAGACCACCAGGTCCAGCTGACGGCGCGCCTCCTGGAGGCTCTTGAGCAGATCCAGAGCCCCTCGTGGCGAGCGAGCCGACTCGAGATTGGCCTCGAGGAGCCACGCTTCCCAGACCTCGCGGGCCCTGTCGAGCGCCTCCCGGGCGTCCGTTTCGACAAGGGTCGCCCGGTCCAGTCTGGCCTCGGCGAGGTCGAGCACGTCCCGGAGTTCCACGAGCTGCGCCCGGGCCGTCGCCCGGGACCGGGCCTGGTCGAGTTCGCGGGCCGTGCGCTGTCGCGCGAGTTCCACGTCACCCGTCGAAGGCAGCCCCGTTCCCCCGAACTCCTGCCACTCCTGCAAGACCCGCTGTTCTGCCTGTTCACGCGCGACACGCGCTTGCTCGAGGGCCCGGGCCTCGTCACCGTGCTGAGCCAGCAACTCGAGGCGGGCGCGCTCGGCCTCGGCGGAAGGCTCCTTCCGCCCGGACGCGACGAACACCGCGATCGAACCGCACACCAGCACGATGCCCGCCAGATGCAACTGCCCCGGCAAGAGGATGGCAAGCACAAGCGCCGTGAGGAGCAGCGCAGTTCCGAGCGCCCACAGGCCCCGCCGGATCCCGGATGGCCAGGCCGTGACCGTCTCGAGCGCATGCTCCTTGACCATCCAGTCGAGCTTCCGGAACAGCTCGGTCCGATCCCGCTCGACGACCCGCGCCTCTTTCAGGCCCTCCAGGCTCCGGACCAGGACGAGCAGCGCCTCCTCGCGACTCTCGAGCCCGGTGATCTCCGGAACGGGCCCACCGGCCTCGAAACGATCACGCGACAGCGCATGGCGAACGTGGGCCGCATCGCGCGCCTCGCGTGCAGCGGCCAACTCCTGCCCCGCCTCGACCACCTTGCGCTCGAGCAGGTCGAGGAGCGCCTCGTGCTCGCGAACCTCGTCGAGGCGCGGCAAGGACGCATCGAAGCGTTCCAGGCGCTCGCGATCCCAGACCCTCCCGAGTGACAGGAGTGCCGTGTCAAGCGCGCGGCGGGCCGCTGCGACGCGGTCGGCCTCATCCCCCAGGGCCTTCGCCCAGGACTCGAACACGGGTTGCTCGCGCAGGAGCGCCTCGATCTCGGCCTCGTGCTCGTGCACCAGGGGGTCGGGTCCCTGGGCCTCCACGACGCGAAGGGCCGCCCTCAGGTCGTCGGAGACGGCGGCGATTTCGGTGTCCATGCCCTCGATCCGCGTCCGGAACTCGGCCAGGCGGGTCTCGGCCTTCTCGGGGACCGGACCGACGACGGGGCTCGTGGCCAGTTGCTGACGCAGCTGCTCGAGGCCTGACCATGCGGGCCAGCATGCGATGAGCCGCTCGAGACGCCCGGGTTCCGCGTGGGCGCGGGCGTGCGCGGCGACGGCCTGCTCGCCCCGTTCACGCCAGGCCTCCGTTTCCGACTCCAGCTCGCCGAGGCGCGTGCGAACGTGCTCGGCCTCGCGAAGGGCCTGGTCGAGGGCCTGCCTGGCCTCACGTTCGGCACGACCGGCCTCCCGGAGAGCGTCGACGGCAGCCGCCTGGTTCGCCTCGTGACGGCGGATCTCGTCACGCCGGACGGGGGAGGCATCGAAGGCCTGGAGGCGATCGCGGGTCCAGTCGGGACCGAGCCGCATCAGCGCACTCGAGAGCTGGGTCGTGAGGTCCTGACAGCTCGAACGGGCCTCCGTCCGATCGAGGAGACTCTGGCGGAACGCCGCCACCCCGGCATGCAAGGCCAGGCATCCGTCCGCGAGTGCCTCGACACCGTCGTCTGGCACGAGCGGCTCGAGCCGTTGCTTCAAGGCCTCGACCTCCGCGGTGACCGCGAGATTCTGCGCTTCCGCCTGGTCGAGCCGGGTGAGCAACCCGGTGAGACGGACCTCGGCCCGGTCCGGAAAGGTCGGAACGGACGGTAGCTCGGAGAGCCGGGAAACAAGCTCGGTCCGCTCCGACCACCTCGGCCAGAGTTCGAGCAGGAGGGTCAGGATCTGACGTTCATGCTCCACCCCGGAAAGAGCTGCGGAACGTGCCGCCAGGCTCTCTTCGAAGCCGGCTTCCTGCTTGCGGAGGTCTCCGAAACGGCTGGACTCGCGCCTCGCATGCTCGAGCGACTCGCGTGCCTCGCGGATCTGGCGCTCCAGATCGCACAGGAGCGAGACGCGCGCACGCGCTCGATGGACCCCGTCATTCTGCCGGGCCAGCACCGACAGGGCCTCGCGGGCGGTGTTGCGCGCCCCCTGGAGGCTGCCCGCGAAGATGCGATCCTGGATGCCGTCCTGTCTGTGAAACTTCTCGTCCTGCAGCTCGGTCAGACTGAAACCGAAGACCGAGCGGTACAGGCCGACGCTCGCATGGCCGAGGAGGGCCGAGAGGTCGTCCGGGGTTCCCTCGCGCTCCCCGGGCAACCATAGCCGGACCCCATCCTTGCGATCGAGGTGACGCTCGACCACCGCGAGCCCCTCTCCCGTCTCGAGGAAAAGCCTTCCGCCGTGACGCCCCCCGTTCAGGGGCGGTACGCGATCCTCGGATTGCTTCACGGCCCCGAACAGGACCATCCGGATGAAGGCGAGCAGGGTACTCTTGCCGGCCTCGTTCGGGCCGTGGAAGACGGTCAACCCTGGGCCCAGACCCCGCTGCTGATGGTCACGAAAGTGACCGTAACCGTCGATCGACCATCCCTCGAGGTGCATGATCAATCTCCTTCCAGCAGGTCGAGGGCCAGGGCCGCTGCCTCCTCGAGCAGCGCGTCTTGGTCCGTCGCGGAGCTCGGCCCGAGCAGGTCCCGGAAGCGGTCCAGAGGTTCGAACGTCTCCGCGAAGAAGCGGGTCCGGAGGGCAAGTTCCGGGTTGACGAGCGCCGGATGCTCCAGCAGGCGGGCGGAAAAGTCTCCCCGCAGGCGAATGGCATCGCGATCGAGCGGGGACGCGGCGGCGTTCCGGAGGTCTTCCCACCAGAGCAGAGACCCCGGACGGTCGTACTCGCGTCTGAGGTCGTCGATCATCTCCTCGAGCCGGCCGGGATACCGGAGGTCGGAGTAGAGCAGTCCGCGTCCGACCAGCTCGGCGCGAAGGATCAGACCCTGCCCGTCATGCGAAGCGAGCACCTCGTCCGCACGTTCCTGCAAGGCCCGGAGCAGCGAGGTGACATCGTCGAAGGGCGCGATGTCGATCGAAAACGTCTCGAAGCGGATCCGATCGCACGCGACGAAACGCGGCTCCCGGAGGTGGGTCCCCTCGACTTCCACCACGAGGGCCCCCTTGGCCCCCCGCTCCCCCGGCCCCGGATGTCGGCCCTGGAGGTTGCCCGGATAGACGACCCAGGGCTGACGGGAAAGGATCTGGCGGCGGTGGACATGCCCCAGGGCCCAGTAGTCGAGCCCGATGGCGGCCAGCTCCTCGACCGAGCACGGGCTGTAAGGCGCATGCTCCCCCTGGGCTCCCGCGTTCGCATGGAGCAACCCGATGTGGATGCCCGGTGCCTCGGTCCGACGGAACCGTAGAGCAAGGTTCTCGGTGACGTGGGGCCGGTCGTGGCTCAGGCCGTGGACGGTGGCGATCGTCTCACCGTCCCGCACGACGGGCACGGCCTGCACGGCCGCCGAGCCGAACACCGTGACCCGGGAGGGCCATTCGCGGACGGCCGACCAGCCGCCGAGCGGATCATGGTTCCCGTGCACGATGAAGGTCGCGATGCCCCGTTCATCGAGGCGGCGGAGGCCCTGCTCGAAGCGACGCTGGGCCCGGATGCCACGCTGAGCGCCATCATAGAGGTCCCCCGCGAGGAGCAGGAAAGCCGCGTCCTCGGCCAGGGTCAGCTCGATGAGGGCATCGAAGGCCTCGAGAGAGGCCTCCTGGAGCAAGCGTGCAACCCGCTCCGACACCTTGCCGATTCCCGCGAAGGGCGTATCCAGATGCAGGTCGGCTGCGTGGATGAAACGGAACATGGGGCCCCCTCGTCCGGAATCGGGCTCGTCTGCTGTGATATACCGGATCGAGTGTACGGATGGCAAGCCGTCGTGACGTGGTCACGCCCGCCGGATCACACCCTGGTGCGTGACCGACATGGTCAGTTCGAGCCCTTGAGCAAGCGGTGCTGCTCGCGCTCGAGCTCGTTGAAGGCATCGAGCAGGTTCTCGTAACCCACGAGGTTTCCGAGCTTGATGAGGTCGATGCGGGGCACGCCGTGGGCATCGAACTGGCTGCTGAAGCAGCCCATGTCGAGGGTGTCCGCCTTCCAGTCCGTGAGGGCCCCGACGACGAAGTTGCCGAACCGGAAGGCATCGTACTCGTGGTTCAGGCTGCAGAAATCCGAGAAGTTGAGGTCGTTCGAGAAGGCCTTCTGCGCGACGAACGCAGCCCGGTAATGCGCTTGCCTGAGGCGACGCGGCTGCATCGGATCGAACGCGGACGCCCCCACCACGGCCTCGCCAAAGGCCAGCTGGAACTGCGCCGAGTGTCGCGTCTCGTGGATCAGCAGCAGGAGGCCCGTCCAGGGATTGGCATCCCGGGCGATCGCCTCCGGGTTCAGGATGACCCGGCCCGTCCCGGGCCTGGCCGGATCGAAATCGAAGTAGGCGGGCCCCTTGATCTCGGTGGTGCTGATGACCAGCTCGGGAGGCGTGATCTCGAGCGTCCGGCACTCGAGGTCGAAGACGGCACGGAGCACGGGCAGGCGCTGCTCCCAGGTCAGGGTCGGAAACGTGCGGACCCGGCCGAGCAGATCCGGATTGGCCCGGATCGCCGCGAGCACCCTCGAGCGCGCGACGGTGGAATCGGCCTCGATCGCGCGGAGACCGGCCTGGGCCTCGGGCATCAACGAAAAGGCTTTCGGGGCGCGGGCCTCGATGTCACGACGTGCGAAAAATCTGGGATCGAGCGGTTCAGCCGAGCGGGTCCTGGTGACGGACGGGTGCTCATGACCGTCCGGGCCACGAAGACCGGCCGTCGCGGGCAGGCCGCAAGAAGAGACGAGGAAAGCGGCCAGGGAGAGGGTGACGAGGGTCGCAAGCCGTGAGAGGGTCATCGAGATATCCGTTCGGGGTCAGAGGGGGGAACGATTTCCACCGTAACGGAGAGCCTGGCCCGTGACATGCCGCCCTGTGACACTTTCACCGGTGTCCATCGGAGGCAAGGACGGACGGCCCGGCCCGGATAACACCGGCATGAAGGTCTTCCTCAACCGCACCAGCCCCGTCTCCCTCCAGGAACAGCTGGCTGCCCAGATCGGACAGATGGTGGCTGCAGGCGACGTGGCACGAGGCTCGGTTCTCCCGAGTATCCGCGCCCTGGCTGGCCGTCTCCAGGTGCATCACAACACCGTCCGGGCAGCCTATCAGCGCCTCGAAGCCCTGGGAGTGATCGTGAGTCGCAAGGGCAGTGGCACCCGCGTGGTGGATCATGACGACCCACGGGCGATACCCGGCGAACCGGACTCCGTGCAGGTCCTCGCCGAACGCTTCGTCGCCCGGGCGCGAGAGCTCGGCCACGCAGACACCACCCTGCGCGAGGCCCTCGAGCGAGCCCTGGCGGACCGGCCGCTCGAGCGGATCGTCGTGATCAACCCGCATCCCGATCTGCTCCGGATCTACGTGCACGAGCTGGCCCGCATGACCGACGTTCCGACATCCGGCATGACCTTCGAGGAGCTGGTGGCCGCCCCCGGGAGCTGGAGGGAGCGGACTCTTTTTCTGACCTCGACCAACCACGCGAGCAGCGTGCGGGAGGAACTGGGCGACGAACGGAAGCTCATCCTGATGACGCTCGCCTCGATCCAGCCGCTCCTGGATCGGGCACGGACCTTGCCTGCGGACGGCCTCCTGGCCATCGCCTCATCGTCGGAACGCTTCCGGGTGCTCTTCCGGGAGATGCTGTCGGCCGTCTGCGACGACGATCGGTTACTGGATGTGCCGCTCGACGACCCGGACCTCGCACGGAGCCGGCTCCGTCTGGCCACGCACGTCGTGACGGATGCGGAATCGGCCACCCGGCTGGTGGTCCCGGAACGCACCGTGGTGGACGTGTTCCACCTGCTCGGCGAGGACTGCCGGGCCGAGCTGGCCGGCTATCTCGCCTCGGTCACCTGAGCGTGACGCGCATGAATGTCCTGTCAGGAAGAGGACTTCCGCGGCCTACCCCCACGGGCACCGTTCTGACGCGTGGCACGATCCAGTGCAGGTGGACATGCAGGAACGATCTGGAGCCTCACGCTTGAAGCAAAAGGGGGACCGGTCGTGCCGGTCCCCCTGAGCGTGCTACAGGAATTCAGCGGGAGCTAGGCCTCGCTGCCGGCCGCTGCTGCCACCGGCTCGGGCTGCTTCTCGACGTTCGAGAACAGGACCTTCTCGCCATCCCACTCGGCCTGGATGAGGCCTTCCTTCTTGACCTTGCCGGCCAGGATCTCTTCGGCGAGCGGATCTTCGACCATGCGCTGGATGGCGCGGCGCAGCGGACGGGCTCCGTAGCTGGGCGAGTAGCCCTCCTCGCAGAGACGGTCCTTGAGCGGCGTGGTCACGGTGAGCTCGAACTCGTTCTCCTTCATCCGCTGGTAGATCTCCTTGAGCATCACGTCGATGATCTCGCGGATCTCTTCCTTGGTGAGCGGGTGGAAGACGACGATCTCGTCGATGCGGTTCAGGAACTCGGGACGGAACGCCTGCTTGAGCTCGTCCATCACGATGTCCTTCATCTTCCGGTACCGGGTATCGTCCCCACCGGTCTGGAAGCCGAGCGATCCACCCTTCTCGAGCGCACGCGCCCCGATGTTCGAGGTCAGGATCACGATGGTGTTCTTGAAGTCCACCACGCGACCCTTGGCATCCGTGAGCCGCCCGTCCTCGAGGATCTGGAGCAGGATGTTGAACGCATCCGGGTGCGCCTTCTCGATCTCGTCGAAGAGCACCACCGAGTAGGGCTTGCGACGGACGGCCTCCGTGAGCTGTCCGCCCTCGCTGTACCCGACGTAGCCGGGAGGCGAGCCGATCATCTTCGAGACCGCGTGCTTCTCCATGTACTCGGACATGTCGATGCGGATGAGGCTGTCTTCCTGACCGAAGAAGAATCCGGCCAGGGCCTTGGCGAGCTCGGTCTTGCCGACGCCCGTGGGGCCCGAGAAGATGAACGAGCCGATGGGCCGCTTGGGGTTCTTGAGACCCACGCGTGCCCGGCGCACAGCCCGGCTGATGACGTGGATGGCGTCCTTCTGGCCGATCACGCGCTCGTGGAGGACGTCCTCCATCTTGAGCAGGCGCTCGGTCTCCCCCTCGGTCATCTTGGACACGGGAATGCCCGTCCAGCTCGAGACGATCTCGGCGATCTCCTCGGATCCCACGCTCGGCGTGACCGTCGTGCCCTTCTCGGAGCGCCAGTCGGCCGCGATCTCGCGAATCTTCTCGCGGACGGCCTGCTCCTGGTCCCGGAGCTGGCTGGCCCGCTCGAACTCCTGGGCGCGGATGGCCGCTTCCTTGTCCTTGGTGAAGGCGCGCAGCTCCTTCTCGAGCTCCTTGGCCGCGGGAGGCAGGCTGCTCGAGCGCAGACGCACCCGCGAGGCGGCCTCGTCCATCAGGTCGATGGCCTTGTCCGGCAGGAACCGGTCCGAGATGTACCGGTCGGAGAACTTGGCCGCCGAGATGAGGGCCTCGTCGGTGATCTGCAGGCGGTGATGCGCCTCGTAGCGCTCGCGCAGCCCGCGGAGGATCTCGATGGTCTCGTCCACGCTCGGCTCCCCGACCATGACGGGCTGGAAGCGCCGCTCGAGCGCGGCATCCCGCTCGATGTGCTTGCGGTACTCGTCGAGGGTCGTGGCGCCGATGCACTGCAGCTCACCACGGGCCAGCGCCGGTTTGAGGATGTTGGCCGCATCGACCGCCCCCTCGGCGGCGCCCGCCCCGATGAGCGTGTGCAGCTCGTCGATGACCAGGATGATGTTCCCGGCCCCGCGGATCTCTTCCATGATCTTCTTGAGGCGCTCCTCGAACTCGCCGCGGTACTTCGTACCGGCGACCAGTGACCCGATGTCGAGCGTCACCACGCGCTTCTCGGTGAGGATGTCGGGCACCTCGCCGGCGCTGATCTTGAGCGCCAGGCCCTCGGCGATCGCCGTCTTGCCGACGCCCGGCTCGCCGATGAGCACGGGGTTGTTCTTGGTCCGGCGCGAGAGCACCTGAATGACTCGCCGGATCTCGGCGTCGCGGCCGATGACGGGATCGAGCTTGCCCTGGCTCGCCCGCTGCACGAGATCGACGCCGTACTTCTCGAGCGCCTGAAACTTCTCCTCCGGATTCTGGTCGGTCACCCGCGACTGCCCGCGCACGGCCTGCA
>JAYKJE010000033.1:0-10961 GCA_035285805.1 bacterium
TGGGCTTCGACCTCGGGCAAGAGTACCAGATGCCGGATGAGTTCGTGGAAGTAACGCGAGATGCCCCCGAACCGCTGCATCTGGAAGATCGGGTGATCGAACAGGACCTTCACCCGTCGCTCCCGGCCTGGAGGCGTGCGAGGTCCGCCCGGACCATCTCCTGGATCATCCGGTCGAAGGTGAGAGTCGGTTCCCAGCCGAGCAACTCCCGCGTGCGGCTCGCGTCGCCGCACAGGGGGACCCGCTCCGATTCGCGGAAGAAGCGCGGATCGGTCTCGACGTGGCGCGTCGGGTCGAGGCCCACTTCCTCGAAGGCCAGCCGCACGAAGTCCCGCACCGAGTGGAGGATTCCCGTGGCCACGACGTGCTCGCCGGGCTCATCCGCCCGGAGCATGAGCCACATGGCCCGCACGTAGTCCGGTGCGTAGCCCCAGTCGCGCAGGGCGTCGAGGTTGCCGAGCTGGAGGCGGTCCTTCTGCCCGAGGGCGATCTGGGCCGCCGTCGAGGTGATCTTGCGGGTCACGAACTCGAAGCCTCGTCGCGGAGACTCGTGGTTGTAGAGGATGCCCGTGCAGGCGAACATCCCGTACCGGTCCCGGTAGTTGCGGACGAGGTGGTGACTCGCGAGCTTCGAGATCCCGTAGATCGAGCGGGGGTTGAACGGCGTGTCCTCGTCCTGCGGCGACGTCGGGGCATGGCCGAACATCTCGCTCGAGCCCGCGAAGTAGAAGCGGCAACCGGGGGCCAGTTCCTTGAGCGAGGCCAGCAGGTAATGCGTGCCCTGGAAGTTGGTGTTCAGGATCGAGAACTCGTCATCGAACGAGTAGCTCACGAAGCTGCTGGCCGCGAGGTGGTAGCACTCGTCGGGCCGGACCTCGGCGATGACCTTGTAGAGCGAGAGGTGGTTCTCGAGCGAGGCCACGTGCAGGACCACGCGGTCCTGCACCGCGGAGAGGTTCGACAGCTTGTGGGCGGCCTTCTCGACCGTCGATCGCCGGACGATGCCGTGGACCTCGTATCCCTGGTCGAGCAGGAACTCGGCGAGATACGACCCGTCCTGGCCGTAGATGCCCGTGATGAGCGCGCGCTTCAAGGCCTCAGACCCCGAGCGACAGAGCGGCCTTCAGGCCCTCCACCACCTCGCGCTGCTGCTCCGGGGTGATCTCGGGGAAGATGGGCAGGCTCAGGACCTCGCGGGCAGCCCGGGCCGAGACCGGGAAGTCGAGCGGTCCGTGGCCCAGGTGGGCGTGCACGGCCTGCTGGTCCAGGGGCACGGGATAGTAGACCATCGTCTGGATGCCGCGCCCGGCGAGCTCCTTCTGGACGCGATCGCGGTCCTTCACGCGGATCGTGTACTGGTGGAACACGGGGACGGTGTCCGCGAGCACCTCGGGTGTGACGATACCCGGGATCTCGGCCTCCCGGATCAGGGCGTCGTACCGGCGGGCCACCTCGCGACGGGCGGCGTTCCAGCTTTCCAGGTGGGGCAGCTTCACGCGCAGGACGGCCGCCTGCACCTCGTCGAGGCGCGAGTTCACGCCGAGGGTCTCGTGGTGGTACTTCACCCGACCTCCGTGGCCTCGCAGGGCCACCATCCGGGCCGCGAGTTCGGGGTCGTCCGTGACGGCTGCTCCTGCATCGCCGTAGGCGCCCAGGTTCTTGCTGGGGAAGAAGCTGAAGCAGCCCACGTGGCCGATCGTCCCCGTCTTCTGGCCCCGGTAGGTGGCGCCCACCGACTGGGCGCAGTCCTCGACGAGCCACAGGCCGTGCCGGTCGGCGAGCTCGCGCAAGGGCGCCATGTCGGCGCTCTGGCCGTAGAGGTGCACGGGCAGGATGGCCTTCGTGCGCGGCGTGAGGACCGCCTCGACCTGCGAGACGTCCATGTTGCAGGTCACGGGGTCGATGTCGACGAACACGGGCGTCGCCCCGACGATCCCGATCGCCTCGGTGGTGGCCACGAAGGTGAAGGGCACCGTGACGACCTCGTCACCGGGGCCCACGCCCAGCGCCCGCAGCGCGAGGTGCAGGGCGTCGGTGCCCGAGTTCATCCCCACGGCGTGGTTCACGCCGATGTACCGCGCGAACTCCTGCTCGAAGGCCTTCACGTTGGGCCCGTTGATGTACTGGCCGGACCGGACGGCGGCCAGGATGGCCGTGTCCATCTCGGCCTGGAGGGCCGTGTACTGGGGCTTGAGGTCGAGGATGGGGATCATGCGCAGGTCCTCATGGGTGGGCGACGCGGGTGCAGGTCGTGCCGTCCAGGGTGTACCGATCGCCACATCCGGCACATGTCGCCTGGCCGTCGGCGAAGCTCAGCTTGACGCCACAGGCACAGGCCCAGCCACGTAGCCGCGCCGGGTTGCCGTACACCATGGCGTGCGCGGGCACGTCCCGGGTCACGACCGCCCCCGCGCCCACGAAGGCATACTCGCCGAGCGTCACGCCGCAGACGATGGTCGCGTTCGCCCCGATGCTCGCCCCGCGCTTCACGAGGGTGCGCAGGTAGTCTTTCTCGGGGTCGTTGCGCCGGACGTGGGCGCGGGGCGTCGTGACGTTCGTGAAGACCATCGAGGGGCCGCAGAAGACGTCGTCCTCGAGGACCACGCCCGTGTAGACCGAGACGTTGTTCTGGATCTTGACGTTACGACCGAGCGTCACGCCCGGGCTGATCACGACGTTCTGCCCGATGTTGCAGCCCTCGCCGATCACGCAGTCCCGCATGATGTGGCTGAAGTGCCAGATCTTCGTGCCCGCGCCGATCGTACAGGGCGCGTCGACGTAGCTCGATTCGTGGATGAAGGCGGGTTTCGTGGCGGTGTCGCTCATGCGGGGCTCCCGGTGGGGACGGGCAGGTCGAGTTCCTGCTGGGCGGCCTCGAGCACCTCGAGCACGCGCACGCCACTCCAGCCATCCGTCCGCGGGCGGGCGCGCGTCCGGATGCAGTCAAGGAAGTGCGCGATCTCGCGGGCCATGGGCTCGCCTTCCTCGAACGGGATGACGCGTTCCTCGCCGCGCTTGAGGGTCCAGCCCCCCGCCTCCTGGCGAAAGCCGCGGTCGAACAGGCGGAGCTTGTCATCGGGTCGCGAGTCCTCGAAGACGAGCATCCCCTCCGTGCCCATCACGACGAGCTGGTGGAGCTTGACGGGTTCGAGCCACGAGACGTGCACGTGAGCCGTCACACCACCTGCATAGGCCAGATCGAGGTGGACGGTGTCAGGAATCCCGGGCTGCAGGACGGTCGTGCCGAAGGCCCGGATCCGTTCGGGGCGAGCCGCTCCCAGGATGCGCTGGAGGAGACTCAGGTCGTGGGGCGCGAAGCTCCACAGGACATTTTCTTCTTGGCGGAGCTTGCCGAGCGAGAGGCGGCTCGAGCGCAGGTGGCGCACCTCGCCGATGGCTCCCTCCCGTACGAGCTCCACGAGCCGCTCGAAGGCGGGGTGGTACTCGAGGATGTGCCCGACCATGAGCACCCGGTCCAGGCGATCGGCGGTCTCGGCGAGCGCCCGCGCCTCGGCGGCCGTGAGGGCCAGCGGCTTCTCGACGAAGACGTGCTTGCCAGCTTCCAGGGCGCGCAGGGCCAGGTCATGGTGCGTGGCGGCCGGCGTGGCGAGCAGCACGGCGTCCACGTCCGAGGCCAGAACCTCGTCGAAGTCGGGGGTCGAGGGGATGCCGGGATAGCGCTCGGCCAGGTCCGCCAGGGTGCCCGGGTGGCGATCGCAGAGCCATGCGAGCGCGCCCTGGGCATGGACGTTGCGGATGAGGTTGGGGCCCCAGTATCCGCCCCCCACGCAGGCGACGCGCGGCTGCTCAGAGGAGGACAATCTTCTCGCGTCCTTCCTGCACGTGGCGGGTGGCGTTGCGGGTGTCCACCACGATCCGGGCTCCCCCCACCACCCGGTCGTAGTCGAGCGTGCGATGGTCGGTCATGATCACGACGCAATCGGCCCAGGCCAGCCCCTCCTCGAGGGGGGTGCACGCGTGCGTCGCGCCCGCATGCACGATCTCGGGCACCAGCGGGTCGTGGTAGCGCCAGTCGACCTCGTCCCGATCGAGGATCTCGAGCAGCTTGAGCGTCGGAGATTCCCGCCAGTCGGCGATGTCCCGCTTGTAGGCGGCTCCTAGCACCAGCACCTTCGAGCCGGCCAGGCTCAGCCGTCGCTTGCCCAGGGCGCGGAGGATCTTCTCGCGCACGTGGTAGGGCATCTGGACGTTGATCTCGCCCGCCAGCTCGATGAACCGGGTCGAGAAGTCATACTGCCGGGCTTTCCAGGCCAGGTAGAAGGGGTCGATGGGGATGCAGTGGCCCCCCACACCCGGTCCCGGGTCGAAGCGCATCATGCCGAAGGGCTTGGTGTTGGCGGCCTCGACGACTTCCCAGATGCTGATGCCCATGCGGTCGCAGAGCAGCGCCAGCTCGTTGACCAGCGCGATGTTCACGGCCCGGAAGGTGTTCTCGAAGACCTTGGTCATCTCGGCGACCCGGGGGCTCGAGACCGGGACGACGTCGAGGATGGTCTGGCGGTAGAAGGCGATCGCCACCTCGAGGCAATCCGGGGTGACGCCGCCCACGACCTTGTTGGTGTTGCGGGTCGTGTACCGGGCGTTACCCGGATCGACTCGCTCGGGGCTGAAGGCCAGGAAGAAGTCCTGACCGACCCGCAGGCCGACCCGCTCGAGGAGCGGCAGCAGGACCTCGTCGGTCGTCCCCGGGTAGGTCGTGCTCTCGAGCGAGACGAGCTGTCCCGGGCGCAGGCGCGGGGCGATCTGCTCGGCGACGTGCACGATGTACCGGATGTCCGGGTCCCGGGCCTCGTTGAGCGGAGTGGGCACGCAGATGACGAGCACATCGCAGCTGGACAGGCGATCGAGGTCCGCCGTCGCCTGGAGATGCCCGGAACCCACCACGTCCTGGAGGTCCGCGGCGGGGACGTCCGCGATGTAGCTGTCCCCGCGGTTCACCTGGTCGATTCGATCGGCGTTGCGATCGAACCCGAGGACCCGGAACCCGACCTTGGCCTTCTCGACGGCCAGAGGGAGGCCCACGTAACCCAGCCCGATCACCCCCACCGTCGCGGTCCGGGCCGCGAGGGAGGAGGTGAGGGCTTCGCGAATCGAGAGAGGGGAATCGATCAAGGTCCGAGCGTCTCCCGAAGTCGTCTAGCTCCGCACCAGCGGGCGGTACTTGATCCGCGTCGGCTTGAGGGCGTCCGCCCCCAGACGACGCTTCTTGTCGGCCTCGTAGTCCTCGTAGTTCCCCGCGAAGAACACGACCTGGCTGTCGCCCTCGAAGGCCAGGATGTGCGTCGCGATGCGATCGAGGAACCAGCGGTCGTGGCTGACGACCACGGCGCAGCCCGCGAAGTTCACGAGGGCCTCCTCGAGCGCACGCAGGGTGTTGACGTCGAGGTCGTTGGTCGGCTCGTCCAGCAGCAGCACGTTGGCTCCGCGCCGGAGGAGCTTGGCCATGTGGACGCGGTTACGCTCTCCGCCCGAAAGGTCCCCGACGCGCTTCTGCTGGTCCGAGCCCTTGAAGTTGAAGCTCGCGACGTAGGCGCGGCTTGCGACCTCGCGCGCGCCGACCTTGAGCTTCTCTTCGCCGTCCGAAACCTCTTCCCAGACGCTCTTGCCCGGGTCGAGCGCGTCGCGGCTCTGGTCGACGTACCCGAGCTGGACCGTTTCCCCGATGCGGAGCGTCCCCGAATCGGGCTGTTCCTGGCCGACGATCATGCGCATGAGGGTGGTCTTGCCGGCGCCGTTGGCCCCGATCACGCCCACGATGCCGCCCGGGGGCAGCTCGAACGAGAGGTTCTCGAACAGGAGCTTGTCGCCGTAGGCCTTGGTGACGTTCTCGGCCACGACGACCACGTTCCCGAGGCGCTGGGCAGCCGGAATGTGAATCTCCATCTGCTCGAGCTTCTCGGGGCCCTGCTGGTCGACGAGGGCCTGGAAGTTGGCGAGACGGGCCTTGCTCTTGGCCTGGCGAGCCTTGGGGTTCGAGCGCACCCACTCGAGCTCGCGCTCGAGGGTCTTGCGGTGGGCCGAGGCCTGCTTCTCTTCCTGGTCGAGGCGGGCCTGCTTCTGCTCGAGCCAGGCCGTGTAGTTGCCCTTGAAGGGGATGCCGGCGCCGCGGTCGAGTTCGAGGATCCACTCCGCGACGTTGTCGAGGAAGTAGCGGTCGTGGGTGACGGCGACGACCGTCCCCTTGTACTCGGCCAGGTGGCGCTCGAGCCAGGCGACCGACTCGGCGTCGAGGTGGTTGGTGGGCTCGTCGAGCAGGAGCAGATCGGGCTCGCTCAGCAGCAGGCGGCAGAGGGCCACCCGGCGGCGTTCCCCGCCCGAGAGCTTCGTGACGTCGGCATCGCCCGCCGGCACGCGCAGGGCTTCCATGGCCAGGTCGATCTTCGTGTCGACGTTCCAGCCGTCCATCGCGTCGATCTGGTCCTGCAGGGCCGCGAACTCGTCGGCCGTCTCGTCCGAGTAGTTGGCGGCCAGCTCCTCGAAGCGCTTCATGACGTCGCGGATCTTGCCGAGGCCGTCCTCGATGTTCTCGCGAACCGTCCTGGCCGGGTCGAGTTGCGGCTCCTGCGCCAGCAGGCCGACGGTTGCGCCATCCGCGAGACGCGCCTCGCCCTGGAAGTTGGTGTCGATGCCCGCCATGATCCGCAGCAGCGTGGATTTACCGGCGCCATTGAGGCCCAGGACGCCGATCTTGGCTCCCGGCAGGAAGGCCAGCGTGATGTCGCGCAAGATCTCGCGGTTATTGGGCTGCACGACCTTCTTGAGGCGGTGCATCGTGTAGACGTACTGGTAGGCGGGCATGCGGCCTCCGGTCGAGGGAGCGGGTGAGGGGGTGGACTCCCGTCGATTTTAGCAGAATCGCGGCATTCCATTTTGACACCGCGGGGGGGCGGCGGTACGGTCATGAGGCGCCGTCTGCGCACCGCGTGTCTCGAAAGGTCTCAGGCCCCGCCGATGCCCCGTTCTCGCATCCTGCCCGCCCTCCTGCTGCTCACCTCGCTGGCCGTGCCCGTGAGCCCCGTTCGCGCCGAGCCGATGCCCGATGCCAACGTCGCCCCCACCACGGGGGCCCAGGGCCAGGTGGCCGATCCGCGCAGCGTCGCCCCCCTCGAGGTCCCCACCCTGGTCCCGACGGTCGGGGAGATCATCCGGAAAGACGCTCCCGGTGGCGGCTCGAGGGCCAGAACCCCCATCGAGCAGGCCTTCGCCAGGCTTCCCGGAGTCCCGGACGACGGGATGCGGCAGTTCGGTCGGGACCTCTTCACGGGGACCTGGACGGGGGCCGGGCTTGCGGCCGATACGGGCGTTCCGTCGTCGTATCCGCTCGGTCCCGGGGATGAACTCATCCTCGACGTGCCCATGAACCCGGTCGAATTCCGGGCGACCGTCGGACGGGATGGCCGGGTGTTCCTGGCGCCCTTCGGCACGTTCGGCGTCAGCGGGCTCACGCTCGAGGGCTTCCAGCGCCTCGTGCGGCAGAAGGCGCGCGGTTCCGAGGTGACGGTCCGCCTGGGCCGCCTCCGCACGCTCACGGTCCACCTCGCCGGCCGTGTCGAGCACCCCGGCGCCTACACGATCGGGGCGCTCGCGACCCTCACCTCGCTCCTGCAGATGGCGGGCGGCCCCCTGCCCACGGGGAGCCTCCGTGACATCCAGGTGCGGCGCGGCGGGCGCCTGGTGGCCCGCTTCGACGTGTACGACTTCCTCATGAAGGGGGAAGCAGCCGGCAACATCCGCCTCGAGGCCGGCGATGTGATCTTCGTCCCGGCTGCCGGTCCCCAGGTGGCGCTGGTGGGAGCCGTGCAGCAGCCCGCCATCTACGAGCTCGTCCCGGGCACGACCCTGCAGGGAGGGCTCGACCTCGCGGGGGGCCTCCTGGCCACCGCGTATCCGTCCCGCCTCGAGGTGCGCCGTGTCCGGCCTCGCTCGGGTCGCGAGGTCAAGACGCTCGATCTCGCCCAGGCGGCAAGCTCTCCCCTGGTCGACGGGGACTGCGTGATCGTGCCGACCGTGCTCGATCGCCTCGAAAACGCCGTCACCCTGGCGGGCCACGTCGAGCGCCCGGGCTTCGTCGAGATCCGTCCGGGCACCCGCGTGTCGCAGGTGCTGGGCACGCTCGCGGATCTCAAGCCCGAGGTCCATTTCGAGTACGCCCAGATCCGGCGCGAGGTCGGTCCGGACCGTCACCTCGAGATCGTGCCCTTTCATCTCGGCAAGGCCATGGCCCGAGACGCGTCCCACGACCTCGTCCTGCAGCCGCGCGACACGATCCGCGTGTTCGCGCTCTCCGAGTTCCAGGCCCTGCCCGAGGTGACGGTCTACGGGCCCGTCCTGCGTCCCGGGAAGTACCGGCTCTTCCCCGGCATGCACGTGGCAGAACTCGTCCAGCAGGCGGGGGGGCTCCAGGATGAGGCCGACACCGGGTTCGCCGAGCTCACGCGCACCGAGTTCCAGGACGGCAAGGCCACCGTCCGGCGCATGCCGCTCGTCCCGTCGCGCTTCCTGAAAGGGGAGACGGCGCAGAACGTCGAGCTGGTGCGCGACGACGTCCTGCGCCTGCGGGCGGCGGCCGAGTATCACGCGCCCTGGACCGTGGCCCTGGAGGGCGAGGTCCGTCACCCGGGCATCTACACCCTGCTGCCCGGCGAGACTCTCGAGCAGGTGATCGCGCGCGCCGGAGGCTTCACCGACCGGGCGTATCCGCGAGCTGCCGTCTTCACCCGCAAGGCCGTCCAGGCCCAGCAGCAGCGCAACCTCGCGGACCTGGCCGATCGCCTCGAGAGCGCCATCGTGGCAGCCTCGGCGCGGGCGGATGCCTCGAAGGACCGGAACGTCGTCTCGCTCGAGGCCCAGCGGCAGCTCCTGGGCCGTCTCCGGGCCACCCAGGCCACCGGCCGCGTCGTCGTCGATCTCGATGCGCATCGCGGGACCGAGGATACCGGCAAGCTCGTCCTCGACGACGGCGATCGCCTCGTCGTGCCGGCCATCAACCAGACGGTGGCGGTGCTGGGCGCGGTCTACACGCCGAACGCCCTGCGGCACGTGCCGGGCAAGCGGGTTCAGGATTACCTCCGCGAGGCCGGTGGGGCGACTCCCCAGGGGGATGGCGACAGCATGTACTTGGTGCGGGCGGATGGAAAGGTTCACGCCCTGCGCTCCTACCACGAGGGCTGGGGAATCTTCGGGCACGGTTTGCTCGAGTCCGAACTCGGGCCCGGGGATGCGATCGTGATCCCGGAGCGCATCGAGTACGGCAACACGCTGGCCGACATCACGGGGATCGTGCAGGCCGTCGCGCAGGTCGTGACCTCGGGAGCGGTCCTCTACAACACGTTCACGAGATGAGGGCGCCCCGGTAGGGTTCGCCCCGACCGGTGTATAAAGAGCCGGGATCCAGGCCCGTGGCCTGTGTTCTCGGTTTCATGGGAGCGTGCGCAGCATGGCCACCATCCTCATCGTCGAGGACGAGCCCGAACTCAGGAAATTGCTCGAGATCATCCTCCGTCGCGAGGGCTTCGAGGTCCAGGCCCTCGCCTCGGGTGAGGCGGCCTGGGAGTCCATCCTGGAGCAGGCTCCCGACGTGCTCGTCACGGACATCGGGATGCCCGGTCTCGATGGGCTGGAGCTCTGTCGCCGGGTCCGGGCCCATCCTCCGCTGGCCGCCCTGCCCGTCCTCCTGCTCACGGCCCGCGACGCCTCCGCCGACAAGCACGCCGGTTTCCGGGAGGGGGCCGACGACTACCTGACCAAACCCTTCGACCCGGTGGAACTCGTGCTGCGCATCCAGGTCCATCTGCGGCGGGCCCAGCAGGGGGCCGGGCGATCGGAACAGGAAGTTCTCCGGGTGGGCGCGCTCACGCTCGATCGCCGGACCTTCCATGTGACCGTGGGCGAACAGCTTCATGCCCTCACCAAGAGCGAGTTCGCCCTGGTGGCCCACCTGATGACCCACGCCGACTCGGTCGTCTCGGCCGAGCAATTGCTCGTGGAGGCGCTCGCCTACCCCGCGAACGTCGGCAACACCGAGATCGTCCGCACGCACATCCGCAACATCCGCCAGAAGCTCGAACCCGACCCGGCCCATCCGGTCCATCTCCAGACCGTCGCGCGGCACGGGTACATCATCCGCAGGCCGCCCGAGGGCCAGGAGGCCCGGCCTTGACCCGGATGCGCACGGATGCCGATCCCGCGGCGATCGCCGACCAGCGCGTCGCGGTGGTCGGCTGGGGCGCCCAGGGACGTCCCCAGGCGCTCAACCTGCGCGACTCGGGCCTCGAGGTGACGGTCGGCCTGCGAGCCGGCTCGCGATCCGCTGCCGCCGTGGCGGCCGAGGGCCTCAGGCCGCTCCCCATCCACGAGGCGGTGGGGGGAGCCGACCTGGTGCTCGTCCTGGTGCCCGACGAGGTGATCCCGGCCGTGCTGCGCGAGGAGATCCTGCCGTTCGTCTCCCCCGGGGCCGCGCTCGTCTTCGCACACGGCTATGCTGTGCACCACGGGCTCGTCGCGCTACCCGGGGAACTCGACGTCCTGCTCGTCGCCCCCCTCGCCCAGGGAGATGCCGTGCGATCCCTGTTCGTGTCGGGGGGCGGGGTGCCGGCGCTGGTCGCCGTCCACCGGGACGCCTCCGGCACGGCCTGGCCGCGTGCGCTCGCGATCGCCCATCGCCTGGGGGCTGCGCGGGCCGCCATCCTCGAGACGACCTTCGCCGAGGAGACCGAGACCGACCTCTTCGCCGAGCAGGCCGTGCTCGTGGGCGGCATCAACGAACTCGTCCGGGCCGCGTTCGAGACCCTCGTCGAGGCCGGTTACCCGTCCGAGATCGCCTACTTCAGCTGCCTGCACGAGCTCAAGGCCGTGGTCGACCTCGTCCAGCGCGAGGGACTCGCCGGCGAGCGCGCCCGCATCTCCAACACGGCCGAGTTCGGCGCCGAGCTCGCGGGACC
>JAYKJE010000034.1:0-31968 GCA_035285805.1 bacterium
AGATCGCCTACTTCAGCTGCCTGCACGAGCTCAAGGCCGTGGTCGACCTCGTCCAGCGCGAGGGACTCGCCGGCGAGCGCGCCCGCATCTCCAACACGGCCGAGTTCGGCGCCGAGCTCGCGGGACCCCGGATCATCGGGGAGCCGAGCCGGGAGGCCATGCGCGAGTTGCTCGCCGAGATTCGTTCGGGGCATTTTGCGCGGGCCTGGCAGGCCGAGAGCGAGGCCGGTCTGCCCACGCTGCTCGCCGCGCGCGAGCGCGAGGCCAACCACGCGATCGAGCGAGCCGGACGCCCCCTCCGGGAGCGGATGCCCTGGCTCGCCGCTCCCCGACAGAAAGGCGCCCCCTGATGCCTCGCGCGCTCGTCTCGGCCCTCCAGCAGCTCGTCCTCGGGCAAGAACGCACGGTGGAACGCCTCGTGGCCTCGCTGCTCGCGGGCGGACACGTCCTGCTCGACGATGTCCCGGGCGTGGGAAAGACCCTGCTGGCCCGCTCGGTGGCGGCCCTGCTCGACCTGCCGTTCCGGCGCGTCCAGTTCTCTCCCGACATGATGCCCTCGGATGTGTCGGGCTCGAGCCTCTACCATCCCCCGACGGGGGAGTTCCGGTTCGTGCCCGGTCCCCTGTTCACGCACGTCCTGCTCGCCGACGAGATCAACCGGGCCTCTCCCCGGACCCAGTCGGCCCTGCTCGAGGCCATGGAAGAGGCCCGCGTGACGGTCGATGGCATCACGCACGACCTGCCGCAGCCCTTCTGGGTGATCGCCACGCAGAATCCCGTCGAGTTCCAGGGCACGTTCCCCCTGCCCGAGGCGCAGCTCGATCGCTTCGCCGTGATCCTCTCCATGGGGTATCCGTCCCCGGCTCACGAGCAGGCCCTGCTGGGGGGACCCTGGGCCCGCCGTGACACTCCCGTCCCGACTCCTGTCGCCGATGCCGCCACCTTGCTGGCCTGGCAACGCGAGGTGCAAGAGGTGCGGGTCGACGAGTCGCTTCAGGCGTACATGGTCCGGCTCGTGGGCCGCACCCGGAACGATCCGCGGGTAGCCCTCGGCGTCAGCCCGCGTGGCACGCTCACCTGGCAGCGGCTGGCCCAGGCCTGGGCCTATCTCCATGGCCGCCGCTACGTCACTCCGGATGACGTGCGCGAGATGGCTCTGCCGGTGCTTGCCCACCGGATCGTTCCGCGGGACGGGGAGAGCCGGGCCGAGGTCGAGCGTCTCCTGGCTTCCTGGTTCGCCCTCGAACCGCTGCCGGTCTAGGAGGCCGGGCCGTGAGTCCGCGGGCCCTGGTGTGGCTCCTCATGACCGCGGCCACCGCCTTCGCGGCCGTGAACGTCGGGGCCGGGGCCCTGTACCTCGTGGCCCTGTCCCTGCTGGTCTTCGGCCTCGTGGCCTTCGGTTCGGCGTGGCGGGCGGGTGACGCGCTCGATTTCGAGCCAGACCTGCCGGTCCGGGCGATGGCGGGGTCCGAGGTGCGCGTGTCCGTGGACGTGCGGGCACGACGCGATGCGGGCCCCTTGCTCGCGCTTGTGAGCGACCCCGGTGCGACCTGGCGCCGGATATGGCTTCCGCGCCTGCTCCCTGCCCAACCCGTGCTGCCCCCCCTGACGCGCGGAGAACGCGCCCGGGTCGTGCTGACGTGCTCCTGGCCCCGTCGGGGTCGTCATCCGATCGCGCCAAGGGCGCTCCAGGCACCGGCCTGGGGGCTGGGCGCCTGGTTGCATCCGGTGGCGTTGCCCGGCACCCTCCTGGTCCATCCGAGGGTCGAACTCCTGGGGCGCGTGCCGCGCGTGGACCCGGGTGGGACGGGCGAGAACCGGGCCGGAGCCCGGCCACGGGTGACGCCTCTTGCGTTGGCTTCCAGCGAGCAGATCCGTGGCGTGCGTCCGTACCGCACCGGCGACTCTCCCAGGATGGTCCATGCGCGGGCCACGGCGCGCACCGGCGAGGTGAGGGTCCGCGAGCTCGACCGGGAAGTCTCCAGGGGCTCCGGGGGCTGGCGCGTGGTGCTGGACGGGGGACTGTCCGAGGAGGCTTTCGAGCGCGCGCTCGAGGTCCTCGCCTCGCTCGCGACCTGGTGCGCCAGCACCGGGCGGCATCTCGAGGTGTGGACGCCCCACCGGCTCGCCTGGCCGACGTCCGGTCGCCTCGACGAGCAGCTCGACGCGCTCGCCGAGGCCGGACGACTCGAGGTCGGCTGGACGTTTTCCGAGGTCTGGCCCTGGCCACCGGGTGCGGTGCTGACCACGCGCGAGGTCGCTCCCCCCGCGGGGCTGTGGCTCCACGTCGGCGCGGGGACGCTGCCCCGGGAGGCCCTTCCCTGCGGTCCCGGCCAGGCGCTCGCGGAGGTGCTGCATGAGCATCTCGTCTGAGGCGCATGACCCGATCGGTCGGCTGCGCCTGGCCACGGCGGTGGCCGCCGGCTGGGGCGTCGGCATGCTGGCCCTGGTCCACCCCGAACCCGTCCACGCCCTGGCGATCGCCGCGGGGGCCCTGGGCCACGCGTTCTCGGCGCGCCTGCGCGGTCGTAGCCTCTGGTGGGTCAAGGTCCTGCTCGCGATCGGGATGATCGTCGGGCTCTGGCAGTACCTGGCCACCCTGCTCACGGAGTGGCAAGATCCGCGGGTCCCGCTGGCCAACCTGCTCGTGGGCCTCTCGACGCTCAACTCGTTCGACCTGCCCCGCCGGCATAACCTCCGCATCTCGATGATGGTCACGCTCATACTCGTGGTCGTGGTCGCGGCCATCGACCGGGAGGGGCGCTTCGCGCTGGCCCTCGCGGGGCTCTTGCCGCTGGCGGCCTGGTGGGGGCTCGAGGATGCCGCGAGCGAGCTGGGTGAGCCGCTGACCTTGCGCGCCCCGGCCGTGCGCCGGGCGATCGGCCGGCTGACGGCGGTCGTCGCGGTGGGGGCCATGGTTCTCGTCGTGCTGGTTCCACGCGCACCCGCCGGCATCGTGCGCAGCTCGCCCTTCTCGAGTCCACTCGCCCTGCCCTCCGACCTGCGCGCCGCCATCCGCAACCCGGCGTACGACGGCTCCGGTCCGGGCGGGGGGATCGGGCGCCGGGTCAATCCCGGGGTCTACTACGGCTTCTCGGAGACGCTCGATCTGGAGGTGCGCGGCGAGCTGTCGTCCGAGGTGGCCCTGCGGGTGCAGGCCCCGCGGCCGACCTACCTGCGCGGCATGGCCTTCGACCGCTTCGATGGGCGGGTCTGGTCGCTCTCCGAGGCTGCGCGGGTCGCGACCATGTCCGCCCAGGACTTCACCTACCCGACCCCCCTGGATGGCCTGCCGGGCGAGCGCGAGCAAGTGGTCATCCACGTCGAACGGGACCAGACCAACCTGCTACCCGTGCCTTCCGGCGTGCGCCAGATCCGCTACCCCCTCGCCGTGCTCTTTCGCGATCGAGAGGACGGTTACCGGAGTCCGGTCCTGCTCGAACGGGGGATGTACTACACCGTCGCGATCGACCCGTCCCGCGGACCGTGGCAGACGCCCTGGCGGGGCCAGCCGTTTCCCTCGCCGGCCTGGCAGCGTCGCTGGGCCCGGTATCTCGAGCTGCCAGCCGGCCTGTCGCCCGAGGTCGTCACGCTCGCCAGGCGCTGGGCTGGCGATGCGACCACCCCGCATGCCGCCCTGACGCGGATCGCGGGCCACCTCTCCAGGGCATGCTCCTACGATCTGTCCATCCCGGCCGATCCGCCCGGAGCGGGCGCCGTCGAGCAGTTCCTGTTCGTCAACCGCCGGGGCTACTGCGAGCACTTCGCCACCTCGCTCGCCGTCATGGGGCGTACGCTCGGGGTCCCCACGCGCCTGGTGACGGGGTTCGCCCCGGGGCGGTATCGGCTGCTCACGGGCATGTACGAGGTCCGGACTCGCGACGCCCATGCCTGGGTCGAGGCGTGGGTGCCGGGGGCAGGATGGGTGGCCCTCGATCCGACGCCGGGCGGGACCGAACCACCCGAGACCGGGGCCCGCCTCCGCGTCCCCCTGCTGGAGTGGGCGCGTTCGCTGGATCCGGCGGCCCTCGGGCCCGTCCTCTCGGTCAGCCTCCTGGGGCTCGTGCTCGGAGCGATCGTCACCCTCGTGCGTCGGCGTCGTCGCCACCGGCCGTCCACCCGCGCTTACCTGTTCTGTCGCGAGGCGTTCGTGCGTCTGGGCTGGGTCGATCCACCCGGAAACGCCACCCCGGCGGGTCTATTGCAGGCACTGGAGCATCGGGGCCTGACGCCGGAGGGACTGGATCGTGCCCGGGCCTTCCTCGCCCGCTACGAGGCCATCCGGTTCGGTGGGGAACCCGAGGATCCGGCCCTTCCCGGGGAGGCCCGGCGGCTGCTCGCATCGCTGCGGCGGGATCCGGGTATGCAGGGAGCCGTCCCCCCCCGCACGCGTCGGTCCCCATGATCCGTCCTCCCGTCCATCTGGCATCCCGTGTCTGCCGATCCGTCGTCGGCCTGATCCTGGTCGCCTCCCTCGGCGGGTGTGACCTCTGGCTGGTGTCCCCCACCATGCCGGGTCTCGCCCCGGGATTCGGGGTTCCACTCAAGGGGCGCGTCCTCGATGCCCGCACGGGCCTCGGGGTGGGGGGAGCCACCGTCCTGGGAGGGCTCGGGCGAAATGCCTCGGCTCCCGACGGGACCTTCGAGGTCTACTGGGATCTCGCGGCGGGCCGAGAAGTCTCGATCGCGCGTGCCGGATACATCTCGACGACCCAGGTGATGGACGGGTCCCTGTCGGGCTCTACCTTTTTTCTGTCTCCGACCAGCTTTTCGAACGGGGCGATGCCGAACCGCGAGGTCGCCTTCTCGGGCGTGCTCCGCAACCGGGACGGCTCGCCGCTCACGGCCAACGGCTCCGTGAGCTTCGGGACCCTCGCCGACACGCCCGCGAATCTCCAGGATGGCAGCTACGCGATCGCCGAGACCCTGGGAAGTGCCGGGACCGTGACCTCCGGCATCCTGGCCGGCGGACAGGTGGTGGGCGGCCCCGTGGCCCCCGGAAATGCCCCGCAGGCTTTCCAGTACGCGTCATTCGGGCTGCGCAGCCTCGATCTGCCCCTCGGTAACCCGGGAGCCAGCCGCAGCGTGACGGCAGACCTGACGGTCCAGGATCTCGCCTTCCCCGAGGTCTCGGTCGGCCTCCAGCGACTGGCGGCCTTCCAGGCTCCGGCCCCCCGGGTGGAGGTCCGGCTCGATCTCGGCATGCTCGGGACCGTCCGCGTGGCGCGGGCGTTGAGCTCGAATGCCACGGTCCGCATCCCTTCCGTGCAGGGCGCGCGGCTGGTGGTCGACGCCAGCATCGTCGAGGCAGGGGGGCGTTCCGTGAGCCGCGCGTCCCTCACGACCGACTACCCCTCGGCCGTCCTCACCCTGCCGATGCTGCCTCCCGTGCGCGCGAAAGGTCCGCAGGACGGGGCCCGGGGCGTGGGCGGCACCCCCGTGTTCGAGTGGGAGCCCGTCGCGGCAGACCGCCCCGTCCAGTACCAGGTCGACGTCTTCGAGGACGCGGGCGGTGGCACGCTGCAGCCACGGTGGCGCGGGACCACCTCGAAAACCTCGATCGCGTATCCGGGCTTCTTCGACTGGGATGCCAACGGCGGGGCCCTGTTTCCGCAGGCCACCTACTCGTGGTCGGTCCGGGCGGTGTATGCCGATTCCCTGCCCGCACCCTCCACCCGCATGGAAGCAGAGGTCCAGCCCTCGGCACGCGTGTTCCGGGCCCGGGCCTTCGAGAGCGTCACGAGCGGCATGAGGTTTTCCAGATGACCGGACGTGGGCGGCTGGCCGGGAGTCTCGGGCTCGTCCTGACCCTGCTGTCGGCGTGTGCGTCCGCACCGGGGCCCGCGGCCGTCTCCCCCCCGGGGGCCTGGATCGTGGGCCTGGAGCCGGGTGTGGCGGCGGCCTTCCGCGCCCGAGTCGGGCTGCCGGTCGAGTCGCTGGTCGCGGATGGCACGATGTGGCGGGTTTCCGGTGCCGGGCCCGGCACAGGGGGCGATCCCGTGAGGGCCTGGTCGCGTATCCCCGGCGTGCGGTGGGTGGAGCCCGATGCCCCGCTCACGGCTCCGACCGACTGGCCCGTGCCCGGAGGGCGGCCTCGCCCCGCCGGGTTCGATACCGGGCTGAACGGGCCCTACCAGGTGCTGGCAGCCCCACCCGACGACCCGCTGTACGGGGCCGATCCGCCCGGACCGGGCGGCGTGCCGCGTCGCGGCCTGCCAGGCCAGTGGGGCCTCGAGGCCATGCAGGTCCGGCAGGCCTGGGACCGCTCCACGGGCCAGGACATCCTCGTCGCCGTGGTCGACACCGGGGTCGATCTCGAGCACCCGGATCTCGCGGCCAATCTCGATCGCACGCGGGCACGGAACTTCCTGGAGCCCGACCAGTCCGTCGACGACGACTACGGGCACGGGACCCACGTGGCCGGGATCATCGGGGCGGTGACGAACAACCGGACGGGCATCGCCGGGGTGGCCCCGGGCTGTCGCGTCCTGCCCGTGCGGGTCCTCGGGACCGAGGGGGGCAGCACGGCGGGGGTCGTGCAGGGAATCGACTGGGCGCTGCAGAAGGGTGCCCGGGTGATCAACCTCAGTCTCGGGTCGAACGTCTCGAGTCGCGCCGAGGAAGAGGTCATCCAGAAGGCGATCGCGCGCCGGGTCGTGGTCGTGGCCGCCTCGGGTAACGATGCGCTGGCCGGCAACACGCCGGACTACCCGGCGGCCCTCTCGGGCGTGATCTCTGTGGCGGCGCTCAAGCGTGAACTCGCCTCCGACGGTTCGCTCACGGGCAAGCTCGTCCGGGCGGACTTCTCCAGCTTTCATCCGGCCGTGGCGATCGCCGCGCCCGGCGTCGACATCCTCTCGACCATGCCTCGACGGTTCACCTCGGCTGAGGCACCCTACGGGTACGCGAGCGGCACCTCGATGGCCACTCCGATGGTCAGCGGCGTCGTGGCCCTGATGCTCGCGGCGCACCCGGAATGGGGCCCCGACGAGGTGCGTCAGGCGCTCGTGACGGGGGCGGACGATCTCGAGCCGGCGGGCCGGGACCTGTTCACGGGGGCCGGGCTCGTGCGCGCGGATCGCGGATGGTGAGCGGGCCCGTCCCGCCGGGGAGGACCATGGGCTTCCGGATCGTGGCGGAGGTGACGCGCGGGGCCGTCGTCGAGAGCGTGCATCACGGGGCCTGGGTCGTGGTGGATGCGGCGGGCGAGGTCGTGTCCGCATGCGGGGACCCCGGACTCGAGATCTTTCCCCGTTCCAGTCTCAAGCCCTTCCAGGCCGCTCCCCTGCTGGAGGTGGCCCGTCGGCATGACTGGCGCCTGGACCCCCGGGAATGGGCGATCGCCTGTGCCTCTCACGGTGGGACGCCCCAGCATCTGCTCTGGGTCGAGCACCTGCTCGAGCGGGTCGACCGGGCGCGGGCCGTGCTCGCTCCCGCGGGCGATCGTCACTCGGCGCGGGAGTCACTCGTCTGCGGTCGGGGATGGCCCCTCGACGAGGCGACGGCCGAGGCCATGCGGCGTGACGGGGCGGAGCCCGCGTGTCTGCACCACAACTGCTCGGGCAAGCACGCGGCCATGATGCTGGCGGCCGCCGGAGCCGGGTGGGAGGTCGAGAGTTACGCCGAGCCCGGCCACCCGCTGCAGGTGGCAACCGGGGAGGCGATCGCCCGCTTCGCGGGAGAACGCCCCTTCGTGGGGGGCGTGGACGGATGCGGGGTCCCGGCCTGGGTGCTCTCGCTGCGCGGCCTCGCCACGGCCTTCGCGGCCCTCGGGCACTCCCCGGAGCTCGCCCCGTTGCGCCGGGCGATGCAGGAACATCCCGAACTGGTCGCCAGCACCGGTCGCTTCGATACGGCGCTCATGCACCTGTTGCCGGGGAGGTTGGTCGCCAAGGCCGGTGCCGAGGGGGTCCATGCGGGGGTCGACCCCGTCACGGGGCTGGCCTGGGCTCTCAAGATCGCGGATGGCAACCGGCGCGCCGTTGCACCCGTGGTCGTGAACCTGCTGGGCACGCTGGGGATCCTCGACCGCACGTGTCCCGAGGTGCGGACCTGGCTCGAGACGCCCGTCAAACGCGCGAGCGGGGCGGTCGTGGGGGCCGTGCGTCCGGTGGCCTCGAGCGTGTCGTGACGGGGCCTGCAAGGGCTCTGAATGGACCTGTCAGCGGGGCAAGTTCCGCGTCACCAGCAGATCCACCAGCCAGTCGGCGTGTTTCACCACGCCGGACATCGTGGCGTTGTCCTGGCCGATCATGCCCGTCGCGAGGGGGTTCGCGACCAGGGGCATGAGGTTCTTGCGCATCTCGCGCATCTCGAGGATGACCTTCATGGCCTCGGTGTGCTGGGCCGGCGGGAGCCGGCGGGGCACCATGTCGGCCGAACGGGCCATGAACCCGGCGACCACCGTGGGGATCAGGCCGCCCTTGCCCTGGTTGCGCAGCAACCGGAGCTGGGACCCCGCGAGCGTGGCGAAGACCGATGCCACGTAGTCTTCGGTGGACCCGCCCCCGTGCTTGCGCATCTGCCGGTCGAAGAGCGTCTCGTGGTACAGGGCTCCGATCATCGTCTTGAGGGACTGGTCGGGGCGTCCTCCGGCCACGTATCCGGCCGCCATGAAGAATCCGATGTGGCGGGCCTGGAGGTCCGAGTCGTCCGAGAAGGCCGGGTCCAGCTGACCCCGGCCGCCGGTGTGGTCCCGCGCCAGAAGGGGCTTGCGGGGATCCTCCACCTTGGGGGCCGCTTGCATGAGGGAGACGACCTTCGTGAAGCCACTGTCCACGAGGGCGAGTTTCTTGACATCGTCGGGTGAGAGCAGACAGGTCGAGGCCACGGCCACGAGCGCATCGGCCCGATCCCGGGCCGATGCACCCGGGACCATCGCGTCGATCTGCCGGCGGGCCGTCTCGAAGGCCGTATGCGTGAGATGGACGGCATCGCGGCGGGCCTGGACCCCGGACTGCACGGCCTGGATGGTGGCTGCGAGTGCCTTCTTGAGGACTTCCGGGGTGATCCGCGTGGGGGACTGACGCCGGGCGGAGTGACCGTCGCCAGCGATCCGAGCGATCTCCGTGCTCCGGGAGGCCGGACTGGCCCCCGTGGGCAGGGGAGGCATGTAGGGGGGGCGTTGGTCGCGGTTCGTCTTCAAGGCGCTCACCCGGTTTCAGGGTCGGCAGGGTCACCGAGAACCTTGTACCCGTTCATCCGGTTCTCCCGCAACGAGGTCGTCGGCCCGGGCTCCAGCTGGCCCCGGGCCGCCAGGTCACGCGCGATCAGGTCGCAGAGATAGGCCGAGAGCGTCATCCGGTCCAGTCGGCAGCGGATGCGGACTTCCAGCTTGAGGTCGGCCGGAATCTGGATCGTGAGGGTGGGCATGGTCTCCCTCCTGACGTGATCTCGAGATCGTACCATCCGTTCGGTCCAGACTGAACGGCGCATCTGGGACGATGCTGGACAGGTGGTACGATCCGGAGAACGGGGGCGTGTGGAGGGTCTCGGAGCTTACGTGCGCGCGGCGCGGAGGCGGCAGGGCTGGACGCTACGGGAGGCCGCCCGCCAGGTCGGGCTATCCCACAGCCGCCTGTTCGAGCTGGAAAGTGGCGTCTCGTCGCGAACAGGCAAGCCCGTGGTGCCGACGCAGGCCAACCTCGAGGCCCTGGCCAGCGGCTACGGGCTTCCCCTCGACCACCTTTTCGCGCTCGCCCACTTTCCCGGGTATCTGAGCTCGCGTGACGGGCTCTCGGCCGAGGAACTGGGCCTCGTGGCCCTCTACCGCTCGTTACCTGCGGCCAGTCGTCAGTTCTGGGTCGCCATGGGTGAGGGCCTCAGGAATCTTCCGTCATGGAAGCACTGACGGACCTCGCCTCCAGTCCCGCTGCGTAGGCACGTACCACGAGCGCGGCCGTCCGGCGCCAGTGCAGGCTCTCGAGTTCGTCCAGCAGATGTCGGAGGTCCCCGGGCAGAGCCTGCTCGAGGGTGTCCCCCAGAAGGGCGAGCGCCTCGTCGAACGGGCTTGCGAGGGCGGCCAGCTCGGCCTCGAGGGGGTCGGGCCATTCTGGCGCACCGGATCCGGTCGGGGTCAGGGACATGCGAAGCCGCCCTTCCTGAGTGACTCCACCGAGCGCCTCGAGCCCCCGCAAGGCGGGCCGGCCTCGTACCTGAGGCATGGATCATAATCCACGCCGTTCGCTTCGGCGACAGGCTCATGGTGACCGGGAGCTTTGGGCTCACCGTGAAATCGTGCCTGCCCGTGGCGGGGGAGTGGCCTCGCGTCCCCGTGTGAGGAGGCTCACGCAGCGGGTGAGACCCTGGTTTCTGTGCCGCTCCCCTGCCTTACCGATGATGTCCTCGGAAGACGGAACACCCCCTTCGAGAGGACACGACGATGACCACCCGCCGCTTCACCCCCCACTCCCTGCTGCTCGCCCTCGGTCTCGCCATGACCGGTTGCGATGCGACGAACCTGAGCCTCGTGGCTCGCGACCTCCTGACGAGCGCCCAGGCTTCCCGGGCACAGCTTCCCGCGATGACGGCCGAAGGCTCGAGCGTCGAACGACAGGGGCACGCCGGACTTCCGGGGATGGCCGGTCAGGGTCAGGGTCAGGGTCAGGGTCCTGTTTCCGGCAGCTTCGAGCAGGGCGGCCGTCCTCACGTCGAGGGGGCCTTCGGGCTCCGCGGGGGTACGGTGAAGGACGAGGAGCGCGATCCGGACTGCGAGCCGCGTTGCTACCCGGGAGCCGAGCAGGACTACCTGCGGGAGCAGGAGGCCGTGCGTCAGCACCCGCTGACGCAGGCCTCCGACCTGGTGGGGCGGTGGAACTGCGCGAGCGGGCTCGGGTACCTCGAGGTCGGACACGACGCAGCCGGTCGTCTCGTCGGTCGGATCATCGTCGAGAACGGCGAGGATGCGGGCCCGATCGCCTTTTTCGAGCAGGTCGAGTTGCGGGACGGCATCGTCGTGATGCTCGGCGCGGAAGGCCGCCTCGCGGGTCACGCAGGACGGATCTCGGCCGGTGCGCGTCCCGAGATCCTCGCGACCTTCGGGGAATCCTCGGGGGATGGCGGGCGCCCGGTGCGCTTCACGCGGTCCTGAGCGAGAGGGACGGGTGGACGGTCAAACGTTTGTGGCCGGTTAAGGACCCGTCTTCCGTGTGAAGACTTCGATACGCTTCCGCGAAATCACGTCACCGCTGGCGGGGACGGCACGAAGTACCTTACACGGGAAGTCGGAACGGGCCCGTTGCCCTCCGTCGCTTCCCGGGGATGGTAACTGCCCGGTTGACGCGAGACGACGTCAGGAGTGAATGAATGAACACCATCAGCAAGCCCGTTCTTGCCTTGCCGCCCGCCACCGTGATCGCCCTGCTGCCCGCGCCACGCGATCCGATCCTGCTGCCCGCTCCAGCCTCGTTGTTTTTGCTTCCCGGAGCCTGAATTCCGGGAACCACCGTACACTCGGCTCGCGGCGCGGGGGAATCCTCGCGCCGCAAGTCATTTTTGACCGTACCGGGTGCCGTTCAGGAGGCTCACCGCAGACGGTCGCGATCGCCCCGTCGGACGCCCTCTTCCGGCTCGTCGTGGACCTCGAAGTGGAAGAAACGCTCCTTGAAGCGTTCGCCGACCTTCATGAGGGTCTCGTGGAGGCGGTCGAACTGCGGTGGTCCGAGGACGACCCCGCCCGCTTCCAGGTCCTTCCAGAGCTGGTCCAGCAACTCGGCGCAGGTTTCCCCGTGGTGGCCGTCCATCAGGTCGAAGTGCAGGCGGAGTTCCGGGTCGAGCCGGTACACGACGCGCCGCTTCAGCACCGGGTGCGTGAAGGCCAGGCGCAGGTCCGTCCCGAAGGGGCCCTCGCTGACCAGCGCGTAGCCCTGGCGCTCCATCGAGGTGCGGATCCGCCCGGCGAGCCCGTCCCGCTGGCGGGTCTGGATCTCCTGGCGTCCGGCCGCGAGGAAGGCATCCAGGTCCCGGACGAGACGCTCGACACCAGGAAGCGCGCCTCCGGGGTCGTCCTCGACCAGGCGCGTGAGGTCGGCCACCCGCGAGCGCCAGGGGGCGATCGCCTCGGCCGGCAGCCGTTCCTCGCGGACGGCGCGTTCGAGCAGTTCGACCCGGGCAAGAGCCGCCTGCCAGGGCCGTTCCAGCGCGCGTCGGTCCTCCTCGTCGCGTTCCCGGAGAGCCCGGACGGTCGTCTCGAGTTCGTGGATGAGGGCCCATCTGTCGGCGTCCGAGCCGGTCTGCAGACGCCCGGGGGCCGCCTCGACGAGGCCCCGGAGGGTCCCGGCTCCGGTGCCACCGGGGTGGGAGGTGATCCACTCGACGGCGGAGGCGAGGGCGGCTGCGAGGCGCTCCCCGCGCCCGGCCTCGGCTTCGAGCCAGTGGTCGGCCTGCTGGAGGGAGCGGCTGGCGAGGGCGGCGAGGTGGTTCCAGTCGGTCTCGATCTGTCGTTGCCGTTCGACGGGCACGGGGGCATCCGCGGTGCGGAAGGTCAGGCTGGGTGGTTTTTCCGGGGCGGTGCCCTGGACGAGCGTGCGTTGCAGCCGGGCGATCGCGGCCTGGCGGTCGGCCGTGGCGCGCTCGAAGCGGGCTTCATAGGCGTGTTCCTGGCGGGATATCTCGTCGGTGATGGCGGTATCCACGGCCTTCGCGAGGGCTTCGCCGGCCTGGAGGGCCAGCTCGGTGCCGGCGATGGCACCGCGGACGGCGACCGGGACCACGACGGCGGCCACGGCGACGGCGGCCGTGGCCGCCAGGGCCACGCCGGCCCCCACCACGAGGGCTCCCATCGCGGGTGCCACCACGGGCGCTGCCGCCACGAAGATCATCCCTTCCGCACTCATCGAGGACCTCCTAGATTTCGCGAATGCCGCCACCGACATCGACGCCGGTCTGCAACCGGGTGCTCTTCACGCTGGCTTCCATCTCGTTCACGCGGGAACGAAGGGTTTTGTTCTCTGCTGTCCTTGCCTCAAGAGCAAGCTGGAACTCCTGGACCTGTTTCTCGAGGTCTACGAGACGCTCTTTGAGCAAGAGGTCCTCGGCCGCAGGGGCGGGTGGCGGGAACGGTGTGACCCGGTCCCGCTCGAGGTGCGTGACGCGCGTTCTGGCCGCGGACAGCTCGAGGCGCAGCGTGGCCAGTTCCGAGGCCTGTTCGGCCACCTTCGATTCGAGTTCCCGGATGCGGGCTTCCGCGTACTCGAGGAGGTTCGTGGCCGACTCCCCGAGGCGATTGAAGAGGATCTTGCCGATGGGGAGTTTCCGGACGGACATGGCCAGCGAGACCAGCACGCGCTTTGCCCGCCCCGCGAGGCCCGTCCTGCCGGAGGGCCCTGCGGTCGAGAAAGCCTGGATGAGGCTCCAGATGAGGATGAGGCCGACGAGGCCGGTCAGGAAATCCATGGTGTGGTCACGCCCCTCCTACAAATCGCGCAGGCCGCCCCCGATGTCGATACCTTCATCCAGGTGCAATTTCTTCAGCCGGGCCTCCAGCTCCCGGACCTTGGCTTCCAGATCTTGGACCTGTCTGCCACGCTGCTCGAGGACCGGCTGGTATTCAGCGACCTGTTTCTCGAGGTCGTGAAGTTTCTCGGTGAGCATGGGGTCCTGGGCCGGGGTCGCGCGCAGGGACGCATTTTCTGCTTCAAGGCGCGTCACCTCTGAAGTCGCGGATGCCAGATCGAGGCGCAGGGTGGCGAGTTCCGAGGCTTGCTCGGCCGTCGTCTTCTCGAGGGCCCGGATGCGTTCCTCGCGCAGCTCCAGGGTGCGCAGGCCCTGCTCGAGGCTGGCGGCCAGCAGGGGCTGAGGTGCGGACGTGGGGACTCCAGGGTGGGCTCCGGTGGCCGGGTCCGGGGACCGGCGCACCACGGGCATCCCGTCGATCTTCTTGATGACCTGTCGTCTGCGTTCGTTCATGGACGTCTCCCATCCTTGTCGACCTCGGGCATTTTCGATGATGGGGCCGGTCCGGTGCTCGGCCGTGGAACGTGTCGTGCGGATGTTCCGGGGGCCTTCTCCGGCCGGGTGGACGTGCGGGGGGAGGGGGCCGGTGCGGGGGGGACACGCGCCCATGTCTCACCCTTTCGAATCCATGTGGCCCGGTACGAATTCGGCTCGTCCGGACTCAGGACGATCGCCCCATCCACGACCTGCTCGTACAGGGGGACGGGGCGATCGCGCCAGGCCCGGATGGCACTCGGGGTCAGCCAGGCCAGCCCCCCGAGCAAGAGGCTCAGGGAAAGGCTCCCTTGCATGACACGACTGGACACGAGGCGTTTCCGGGTCGCGGGGACGAGCTCGTGAAACCCGGCATGTTGCGGGGAGACCAGGATGTGCCGGTCTCGGTCACGGGTCAGGTACCACGGGAGGCTTCCGGCGTCTTCCCCCGACGGCTCGTCTCCGGCGTGGCCATGGAAAGGCACGGCCAGGAAGCGCTCAGGCAGCGCCTGACCGAGCGGCCGCAACTGCCATGCTCCCCCCGTGGGCATCTCCGCTGGCCAGTGCACCGCGATGACACGGTTGCCAGGGCCACGGAACCAGCGCCAGCCCGACATCATCGGACCACCTCCCGGCGCCGCCCCGCCACCAGCCGGCCCCGCGGGTCGGTCCCGATTTCCTGATACAGGCCCGGTGCCGGTTGTCGCCCCTCCTCGAGGCGCTTCCCGCTGGCCACGTCGTACCAGCCGGTGTCGCCGGAGGAGCGATCCGATCCTTGATCGCGGTCCTTGTCCTCGAATGCTCCCGCTGCGACCACTCCGGGCAAGTCCCATGCCGGATCGACGGTCCGGGCGTCAGAACCCAGCCAGAGACGGACCTGGCCTTGCTCTGGACCCTGCAACCGCCGAACACGCTCGATGGGCACGAGGAGAATCTGGCCCCGAGCATCCGAGGTCAGGGCGAGTTGATCACCCGAGCGGGGTTCCGGACCATCGGGCTTTGGCAGCTTGGCCAGAGCGATGCCGAGAAACCCGGGCTGACTCGTGCCTGAATCGAGGCTCACGAATCGATCATCGTCTTCGAGGCGCACGGCGAAGGCCCCCGTGAAGGCCTTGCCTCCTCCGAGCCTCAGGGGGGCATGTCGGTCCATGTACCCATCAGGCTCGCGCAAGCTCGTCATCATGCTGATGACCAGGGCCAGCAACCCGACCCCGACCATGGCCACAGCCACGAGGCGCTCGGCCGCCCGGGCCGGGAACGGCGGCTTGCCCGCGCTCGCCCGCTCGCGACGCCAGGGGTGGAACGTGCCCTTCACCTGGGCCAGCCGCGTCGGGGAGAGCGTGTGGCCCAGCCAGTCGCCCCGGACGTCCTGCTGCCAGGTCGCCCAGGTGAAGAAGCCGGCACGTTCCTGCTCGGGGTCGATCACCAGGCCTACCTGGAAGGGCCATTCGAAACGCTCACGGTGCGTTTCCTGGTCGGGCTCGGAATAGAATACCCCGTGGCCCGGGTGCGTGTGGTACCACCCCACGACCACGTTCGGGATCGTGGCCGAACCTGGGCCGGCCGTCGGGTGAGGCTTCGCGAAACGGGCCTGGCCGGGCCGGGTCACGTGGCGGGCCTCCCGTGACCCAGTGCCCAGGACCCGCTGGAGGGCCTGGCTGGCGGAATCGCCCGGCGCCAGGCCGTGCTCCCGTACCGAGATGAAGTCCTCGGCGCGCAGCGTGAACTCGTCGCGGGTGCCGAGCCCGTTTTTCCCGGGCAACAGATCCTCGATCAGGATCGTGAAACCATCCGGATGCACCACGACCGAGCCCAGGAGAAAGCCACCCGTCTCGGCCCCGGCCACGCGCGACTCGTTTGCCGCCTCATGCAGGCGCACCCACACCGCTTCGTCCACGGCGATGCGGTGGGGGCATCCCTCGGGAGAGTCCCAGAGCCACCAGCTCGTCACGTCAGCCATGCGCCGTCACGTCAGGATGCGGGTCGAGAGAGGGAACATCTCGGGCAGCTTCTCCATCATCTCGCGATGCCAGGTGCCCGCCGCCTGGTTGAGGAAGTGCTCGGCCCCGGGGTTCACCGATCCCTGCCCCAGGAAGGCCGTCATCGTGTAGAGACGGCGGCACAGGTCGGCCAGCGTGAGCTGAGGATCCGCCCAGTCCTGCTTGCTGCCGTAACAGGTGTGGCCGTTGTCCCAGCGGATGTTCGGGTGCCAGACCTTGGTCCGGAAGTAGACCTCCGGGGCCAGCGGCTTGAAGGGGTCGGTGGGCAGGAAGATCTCGAGCACCAGGGGGGGCTGCTGCCGCTCGCCCAGAGGGTCGAGGATCTCGGGCTCCCAGTCGAAGGCCCGGGGTTTGAGCTCCTGCACGAAGCGATCGACCTGGTGGCGATAGTCCTTCGACAGGCTCTTGCCCTTGACGACCATGTCCCCGATCGCCACGCCGCGCAGTTCGACCCGGTACTTGCTGGGCGCCTTCCGGGTCGCCGGGTCGAGGAACTCCAGCACCGTGAAACCGAGCAGCCCCGTGTTCGAGTCCCGATCGAAGTTGGCATCCCGGATGGCCTTCATGCTCTCGAGGTGCCGCGCGAGCTGCTGGTTGAGGACCGTCGCGAGACTCATGCACTCCTCCCGGCCGCCACGCTGGCATCGCTCGAGAGCATCAGGTGGGCACCGTTCGGCACGACGTCCGCGAGCACGTCCTCGCCCGTCAGTACGTTGCCCTGGTAGGCCAGGATGTACCGGCGGGCCTCTCCCCGGGAGTCGAGATGGGGCAACTCGAGGGCCTCGACGATCCCGCCCAGGGTCTCGTCCACCGTGGCATTGTCTTCCAGCTCCAGTTCGTGCCGCCCCTGTGCGCCCGGTTTCAGGCCCCGGTCGAGCACTTCCACCACGTAATGTCCCATCGCGTTTCAAGCCTCCATCAATCGGGTCATGCGCAACAGGGCCTCGCCCTCGTTCAGGGCCCTGAACACTCCCCACGTCTCGTTCACCGGATCCAGCACCCAGGCCGTCGCACGGGGACATGCGACCGGGTGAAATTTCGTCAGGTGCAGCTCCCGGTCGGTCTCCGAGAGGAAGATGCCGTGGCCGGGATGCGTGTGGTACCACCCGACCCATTCGAGGTCCGGATGCATCTGGCGCGAATCCCAGGCGGCCCTGATCCAGCTCTCGGCCGGTAGAGCCGCATGGACGTGCGAGGCCGAGCTGGCCTCGAGGGGCCAGTGCTCCACCACCTCGACGTCCCCCTCGCCCGGCCGTCCGAGCAGGACCCCGGCGCATTCCGCCGGCAGGGCCTCCCGGGCCCGGTGCCAGAGGCGGTCGAGCAGCGAGGTGTGCATCGAGACCCGGAGCGTCTCGTGCTGGAGGCGCACGGGCGGGAGCGGGGCTTCCGGAGCCTGCTGCATCCGTGATTCATCCATGGCCTGGCCCCCCGAGGGCGAGGGCGATCGCCATTCCCGCCGTCATGCCGAGGCCCGCGAGCCATGGCGTCCAGTCGAGGCGGGCGACCTGGCGTCCGCTCCGGACGAGGCGGGTACCGCAACCGGGACACCGTCCCTCCTGCGAGATCCAGTGGGTTCCGCAGAGCCGGCGTTCACAGCGATTGCCTGGACAGGTGAGACCCTGGTGGTTGCACTCCGCGACCTGGCATGCCACCCGTTCATGCGTGCGTCCCAGGCGCTCCTTGAGCGCCCGGGCCAGCCGGGACCCGGCATGTTCCGTGACCATCGAGCGAGGCACGACCCCGGCCCAGTAGCCGCCCAGCCAGCCGACGACCACGGGGGCGATCGCCCATCCGGGAGTACCAGGCAGCGTGCGTTGCCAGAAGCCCAGAACCCCGGCCAGGGCCCCCGAGCCGAGGGCGAGCAGCCCGATGGCCACCGGGCGCTTCCAGGCCAGGATGCTCGGCCGCCACATGCGCCACCCGAACGCGGGCCCGAAGCCCAGCGCCAGTCCACCCAGGCCCAGCACCACGGCCCGGATGAGCGGTTCCTCCTGGCACGGGACCGCGAGCATCGTGAGCACGGCCGCCGATGCCCCGAGGCCTCCCAGGCCCAGCCCGATGGACCAGCCGAGGCTTCCCGACGGCCGACCGCTTCCTCCCCCGAGCACCCGGACGGCCCCGTGCCGCCGACCGGCCTGGTTGCAGATCCGGTAACCGTCCTGGATGCGGGTGGTGGCGCCGCACGTGCGGCAGAGGGTCTCAGCCATGCGCGGCCTCCCTCGCGATCGTCGGCCACCAGAGCGTGATCTCGGGATCCGTCAGCTGGCGCAGCGGAAGGCCCCCCGGGACGCCGAGGTCCGCGAGCGAAAAGGCCGTCACGGGGTGGTCCGGCCCCACGGCCCAGCTCGAACCCGGCGGACGGGGCGAATGGCCGCAGGCCGGACACACCACCTCGTGACCCTCCGACCAGCGCCACGTGGTCGTCGCATGGTCGCAGGCCTCGCAGGTCCAGGGTTCCACCCAGGTACCGCGGGCCAGGCCGATCCAGGTCTCGGTCTGGAGGTCGGCGATCGCCCACAGCTCGCGCAGCGGGCGATGACGGTCGAACCTCTCGACCTCCCGCAGGCGCCCCGGGACGTGGTTCGGGCAGTCCGGGCGGACCTTCCGCTTGAACCGGTTGACGGTATGGTCACAGGTCTCGTAGGCCACGAAGGCGCCGAGGGCGGGTTCCGGCCAGACCTGGTCGGGGTCGTCGGGGCGCAGTCCGACGTGGAGGATCTTGAGGGCTTCCTGGACCTGCATCGCCCCGATGATCGAGGCCATCGTGGGGGTGGAGGGGACCGAGCGTGCCTCCTGGGCCTGGCGTTCGGTCTCTCCGCAACCCCCGCGGCTGAGGCGCGCCGTGAGCTCTTGCTCGGCTTGCCCGGGCCGCAGTCCGCATTCGAAGCAAGGACCTTCGGGCGGGTGGAAGACCGCGATGATGCCCTTGAAGACGTCCGTGGCGTCCCCCAGGCCCCCGTTGATCCAGGGCACGCCCAGCCAGGCCGCGTAGCGGTTCAGAAGGATGCGGCCGTAGAGGCTGTCCACGCAGCCGATGATCACGTCCGCCCCGGCGAGGGCGGCCACGCCGAGGTCCGCGAGATCTCCCGTGAGGGAGATCGTCTCGACGGATGGATCGAGCTCGCGGGCACGCCGGGCAGCGACCTCCGTCTTGGGCTGGCCGACGTCCTCGCGCCGGAAAAGCACCGAGCGCGTGAGATTCGTGAGCTCGATCGTGTCCCTGTCGAGCAGGATCAGGCGCCCCACCCCCATCAGGGCGAGGTTCTTGACCACCTCGTTGCCCACGGCCCCCACTCCCACGACGGCGACGGTCGCGTTCCTGAGGACCTCCTGGCTCCACCACGGGATCAGGCGCAACCGGGCATAGCGATCGGGTTCCGCGGGGCCTGCGGTTTCCGGGGAGTGGGTCATGACTGTTTCTCCGGATCGACGGGACGGATGGACTTCACGACCTTGCGGCGGGGCGGCCGCGGGGACCCGGGGGCCGCATCCGGGCTTCCCTCGGGTCGGGGTGTTGTCACTTCTGCCGCGGGCGGCGGGTTCGTTTCCTTGCGGGTAGGCCTCGGTGGCGCGCACCGACCTTCCGGCTCGTGCCAGACGGCACTGGCCACCTCGCGCAGCGACCCGGGTTTCTCGGTCGGCCGGAAGGCGTGCTCGATGAACCGGGACCACGGGCCCGTCAGGAAGCCCAGCCCCCCCAGAAGGACCACCACGGTCAGGTTGATGCCGAGGCGCAGGGGCCACGTCCCCGGCAGGTCGGGCAGGGGATTGGTGAAGTCGGTCGAGGTCTCGGCCTTCAGGCCCTCCAGTCCGATCGTCACCGTGTGACCGTAGTCGTCGGGTTCGGCCATCGGCAAGGTGAACTCGAGGCGGTACTGGCCCTGGATCGCCCGCAGGATCCGATCGAAGGCCTGGTTCAGTTCTTCGCCGTTCACGGCGGGGTAGTAGTGGCCGCGACTCTCCCGTTCTCCGAGGCGGATCATCCGGTCGACATCGACGAAATCCTGGCCACGCTTCGCCTTCTGCTTGCCCTGGGCGCCGAAGCCCACCGTGTAGAGCGGGATTTTCGCCGCGCGGACGACCTGACCGATCTCGGCCTCGTCGTGTTCGGCCTTCACGTTGTGGGCACCATCCGTGAGAGCCACGACCGAGAGTCGGGCCAACGGATCCCCGTCTCCCAGGCGCTTCAGGGCGTCGCACGCCTCTCCCACGCCGTCCAGCAGGTTCGTCATCCCCGAGTGGTGGTTGCGCATCTCGACGGCGTCGATCTGGGCGTGTAACTCCTCGTGCGAGCGCGTGAAGGTTCCCACCTGGACTTCTTGATCGAAGCTGAAGAGGGCGGCCTGGTCCTGCGGGCCCATCTGATTCACGAAGGCGTGCGCCGCGGCCTTGGCGGCTTCCAGCCGGCTAGTTTTTTCCCGGGGGCCCGAGGGGAACCGCATGCTCCCCGAGCGGTCCAGCACGAGGGCGATGTAGTTGGTCCCCGGTTCGCTGGCGGCCAGGGAGAGCCCCGTCGCCTTCTGGACCAGGTACTCGTCCACCTGGACCCGGAAGTCTTCCGGGGCGAGGCCGTTGATGGGCTCGCCCCCGTCGAGGACGAGCACGTCCGCTTCCATGCGCGGAAAGTCCAGGGGACGTACGTCCTGGACCAGCACGTGGGGGGCTTGCATGTCGGGCAGGCGGGCCCAGGCCGGGGTCCCGGCCAGCAGGCTCGAGAGGGCGAGGACCCAGGGCAGCAAGCCTCGGGCCGCCGCCGTGGCCTCCTGCAACCGTCGGTACTCGAAATACAGGTAGGTGCCGCTCCCCAGGCGCAAGATATCGCCGTGGCGCAGCTCGTGGTGGTCCGTGGGGTCGGCGAGGGTCTGGAAGGGAAGGTCGTGGATCCGATCGAGCTCGGAAGCCTCGAGCGGCTCGAGGCTGACGTCGACCGTCGCCTCCTCCAGCGGATGGATGACGTAGCCGCTGCCCTTGCGTGCGAGCATGGCATGCCGGTGCTGGATGGAAGGGTCTCCCGTGAGAGTCCAGGTCGCCTTCAGGGAGCCGAGCGTCTCCTGGGGGCCGTGGCTCCCGACGGGAAACGACTGATCGAGCTGCTTGGGCAGCGGGGCCGCGAGGACCGTCAGGCTGGCCTCGCGACTGAGCGTGAGCGACAGGGCCATCCCGAGGCCCAGCAAGCCGCCGAACACGGCCAGCGAGAGCCCCTTCACGGCCAGGATGCTCAGAGCTTCCTCGTGGTGGTTCACGAGATAGGGGGCGATGCCGATGCACCCGCTCCCGAGGATGGCTCCGATTGCCGCCCCGGCGATCGCCGTCAGGGCGCGCTTCCAGGAGCTCGCCTTGACCCCCTCCACCGCGCCGAGGGCGGCTCCGGCCCCCACCCACTGCAGGGCTCGTGCCCAGGGGGCGTAGTGGGAGGCCGCGAAGACCGTGTCCGCGAGGGCGAAGGCGCCGGCTCCGAGCACGGCGCCCAGGACCAGCCCCTGCAAGGTCTTTTCGAGCCAGTGGATGGGCTGGGACAGCAGGTCGGCATCGAGCAGCCCGATCTCGATCAGACCGAGCAGGCCCCCCATCAGGGCCCCGAAGATCCCGCCCGTCACGAGCGGGCGAACCAGTCCCGGCTCGTGGCTCGCCGGCAGGAGCCACACGAGTTCGGTGGCCACGAACCACGCGAAGACGGCGATCGCCGCCGTGAACCAGATGCCCTGCCACGTCCTCACGGGAGCCCCCCGGCCAGGCTCCCGCCTAGGCCGCCCCGGAGGTTCGCGATCGCCGCCTCCAGGGGGCCGTTGCTGCGCTGCTGGCGGCAATCCTCGAGGATGCGTTCGAGATGCTCGGGGAGCTGTCCGGGCATCATCGAGTAGAAGTTGGTCGCCTGCAGGGCGTAGAGGGTCTGCAACTCGTACGTGCGGGGATCGTGGTTGGGCTTGTAGTCGGCGATCGCGTCGGCCAGTTCATGTACCTCGAGGAGGTCATCGAGCGACAGTTCCATCGCGCGCCGCACGATGACCTCGAGGCCCGCACCCGTCAGGCCCTCCGTCTGTTCGGCCAGCCCCGCGAGGTCCACGTCCGGGGCGAAACGCATCTGCATGCGGCTCGCGAGGCTTTGCAAGATGAGTTCCCGCTCACCCGCGTCCGGCGGCAGGATCGGGATGACGCGGTCGAAGCGCCTGAGCATGGCGGCATCCAGGTAATCCGGGCGGTTGGTCGCGGCCACCCACAGCACCTTGCCCCGGTGCGCGTTGTCGCCCATGAACTCGAGGATCTTCCCGAAGAGGCGCTTGTCGGTGTCATGCCCGCCCCCGCTCGAGGGGCCACCGCGGCTGCCCAGCGACTGATCGATCTCGTCGACGAACACCAGCACGGGCTGCAGCGCCACGAGCAGGTCGAGCACCTTCGTGAGGTTCCGCTCGGATTCACCCACCCACATCGAGCGGATGTCCTGCAGCTTGACCATGTTGAGGCCGCTGCCGTGCGCGAGGGCCTCGGCCAGGATGGTCTTGCCCGTTCCCGGAGGGCCCGCGAAGAGGATTCCCTTGGGGACGCGGGAGGCGGCGCGCCGGAGCTGGGCCCGGGCCTCCGGCGAGACGAGGCTCTCGACGTTCAGGTCGAGGTAGGCCCGGATGTTCGCGATCTGACGCTCCAGGAAGGCTTTCACGTGGCCGAGCCCTCCGATGTCCGCCAGGCCGTGGCGGGTCTCCATCACTTGCAGGAGACCGTGGCTCTCGAGCTGGATGATCTCCTTCTTGCGGTCGGTGATGATGGCCTCGTCGAGGGAGGTTCCCGTCGCGAGCGCCTGCCGGACCAGGTTCGTGATGTCCCGGAGCGAGAATCCGATGGTGTGTCCCGCCAGCTTGTCCACGTCCAGGTCCGGGGCGACCTTGAGTCGCTGGAAGTCCTCCTGGCCCATCAGGTGCTGGAGATACTGCTTGCGCTCGTCCGCCGAGGGCAGGGGCACCTGGACCTCGACCGTGCCGCTGTTGGCCCCGTAGACGCACGAGGCCACGTGCCCGTGCTCGGGGGCGAAGAGCATCACCATGTGGCCGTTCCGGGCGATCTCGGGGTCGATGGCCCAGCGCTGGAAGGTTTCGACGGCCAGCAGTTGCTCGCGGTCCGGATTGCCCGCAGGTGCCAGTTTCTCGGCATACTCGATGATCACGAGCAAGCGGCGACGGTCCTGACGCAGGGCGCGCTCGATCGCGGGGAGGGCTTCACCGGGCGGTTGCACGAGGCCACGCCGGCCGCGCGACTGCAGGTTCTGGAAGTCTCGCTCGTCATGCCGCCGCCCTTCCGGGCCGGGGGGAGCCTCTTCCCGGAAACCCAGCAGGGTTTCGGCGCCCTTCACGCTCTGGAGGTCCTTGAGGCCTTCCTGGTCGGGCACCGGGAAATCGATCCCGCGGGAGAGCGAGTAGGTCACGACCAGGAACTTCGCCTGCAACTGCGTGATGAGGTAATCGCGGATGGACTGGACCTTGCCCGCGATGAGCACGTAGTCGTGGATGTTGAAGTGCAGCAGGAACTGGTGCGCCGACTTCGACATGTACTGGTCGCGGATGGTCTGGTACCAGCGCGGAAAGGCCGGGGCGGGCGGAGTACTGCCCGTCGCTGGTGGGGTTCCCGCGGTCGAACCCGCCGGACTTCCTGGCACGGACGAGGTGAATGTCGGGGTGGTCATGTGCCGTTCTCCTCTTCAACCGCAACGCGCCCGGCTCAGGACGGACAGGGGCGTGCCTTCCTCGCCGCAGGCATCCAGGACCTCATCGAGCAGATCCGGGTCTCCGACGAAGCCTATCGTGCCCGATTCCATATCGATGCTCACGCGCGCGAATTCTCCCCGTGGACCCCGGAAGTCGTAGTGGCGTTGTCTCCCGCCAGAGGTGCTCCTGTCGCCGTCTCGCCCCGGGAAAACGTGGAGCAGACCCGTCGCCCGGGCGGCCTCGAGGTGGGCATGCAGGCGTTCCCGGGGGAAGGCCGTCTCGTCACGCATCCGGTGTTGCGGGTGGAAGGGCAGCAGATGCCAGGGGGTTTCGGCGCCGAGCGCATCCCGGATCCAGGCGGCCAGGGGCGCGAGCACTTCCCAGTCGTCGTGATGGCCGGGAACGATGCATGTGACGACCTCCACGTGGCACCCGGCCTGCCGGGCACGTTCCGTCGCATGACGGACCGTCCGTGCCGGGTGAGTCACGCCCAGCAGTTCGCGGTACAGGTCGTCGGTCCAGCCCTTCACGTCCACGCGCCAGACGTCGAGGGTGGGCAGCAACTCGTCCAGGGCCTCATCCGGGTAGGCGCCGTTCGTCACGAGCACCGTGTACAGGCCGGCCTCGCGAGCCAGGCGGTTGGTGGCGATCACGAACGGAAGCCAGGTGGCAGCCTCGTTGAAGGTCCACGCGATGCCCTCGGCTCCGAGTTCGCGCGCGCGCGCCACGACCGCTTCCGGCGTCCAGCGGTGAACCCCCTCTTGCGGAGCCTCACGACGCCAGGCCAGGTCGGCATTCAGGCAGTAGGCACATCGGAACGAGCATCCCCAGGAACCCAGTGAGAGCACGCGCGTGCCCGGACGGTAATGGTGGACGGGCTTCTTCTCGATGGCGTCCAGGGACCATGCCGCGACCTGTCCCCAGGCCACGTTCTCGATCGCGTCCCCCGTCCAGCGATAGGCCCCGCAGAAGGCGGCCTCTTCCTGCAGGTTGCAGCGCCGGATGCAGGAGAGGCACGTGGCTTCCCGGACGAGCGGCATGGGGGGCTCCCTTACAAGATGATGACACCGCTGGATCATCAAACCCTGTCGTCACATTTTCAAAACCACCCGGGCGCCCCCGGGAGGGGCGGGCCTGGCTGGCCCCCGGACACGGGATCCGGCGATCCAGACGACGACCCTCGCCCTGCATCGCCCCGACGATGGAGGGGCTTGGTGACGGGGAAGGAGGCGGGGATGGCGTGGCAACCGAGGCGATCGCCGGAGGGGACGGTGCGACCGGTGCACGGGCACGCATGGATTCTCGCAGGTGCGCTTTTGACGGCCTGTTCGCTCGGTTCAGGGCTTCCGGGTGGGCAGCCTTCACCTCCGGGTGGGCCAGCCCTCGCACGGCCGCAAGCCGTGCCATCCCGGGAGCCGGTTTCCCCGAGCCTCGTCACCCTCGATTTTGCGAGCACGAGCGTCGCTCCCTTCGTCGATCCGACGACCGAGGACGAGCGCCGGACCGGCCGCTTCGCGATGGGGCGATGGCTCGTGAAGGATGGGTTCTACCAGCAGACGCTGGAGGCGGCCATGCCAAGCCTGTCCCTCCGGCGTTACGTCGGTGGTGGACTGGGGCTGGCCGATGGAAAGGCGCCATCCAGGTACCGGATGGAGGTCACGCTCCAGGCCCTGCGGCCCGTCTCGCGCCGCCCGGGTGAACTGGCCGGCGCCCCGGTCGGGGTCCTCGGGATCATCCCCTACTACCTGGACTCGACGCATTACGTCCTGCTCGAGGCCGTCCAGGACCGTCTGGAACTCTGGTTCGTGGACGGGCTCACCCCCGGCGACGCCTGGCAGGCCGATACCCATCTTCGGTTCCAGGGAGTGTCGACCCCGAGTCTCGCAGTCGGGAGGCCCATCACGCTCGCGGCCGAGGTCGACACGCGGACGGGGACCGTCCAGATCGAGGCCCAGGGCGAACTTCGGGAGGTCGTGACGGATCCGGCCTTCGTCCGGGAGGTCCCGCACGGCGTCGCGCTCGTCTCGAACGGCAACTTCGTGGGCGTGTCCCGCATGACGCTCTCGAGCCCGGGCGAGGAATGAACGCGACCGGGCACCGGAGGCCTGCCCATGTGGGGTGTGGAGGCTGCGCTACGGCTCGACCGGGCGCCCCGCCTGACCCGGGGCGGTGGCCAGAGCCAGGCGCTTGCAGCCGCTGGCCTTGATCTGGTCGATGATCTGGATGACCTTCTCGTAGGCGATCGTCCGGTCGGCTGCCACGATGACGGCCAGGTCGGGCTTGTCCGTGACGGCCTGGCGCAGCCGGTCCTGCAGGCCTGAAGGAGCCAGCGTCTGGTTCTGGACCCGGACCGTGCCGTCAGCGAGCAACTGGACGACGAGCGAGGGGGGAACCTTCTCGGCCGAGTTGCTGGCAGGCAGTTCGGCCTTGAGGGCGTCGGTGATCTGGGGAAGGAAGGCCATGACCGTCAGGAACAGCGTGATGATCATGAAGACGTCGATCATCGGGATGATCTGGAAGTGAATCGCGTCCCGGCGCCTACGAGCCAATCGAGGCCTCCTCCGGGGTGCGCTGTTCCTTCGAGGGGCGGGTGGCCCGGCTCAGGGTCCACTCCCAGCTTTCGCTGGCCGTGTCGAGCATGTTGATGAGCATCTGGTGGCCGGCTGCTGCGATGAGCGCAACGACCAGGCTCGCAGCCGTCGAGACGAGCGCCTCGGAGATACCGGCGGACAGCTGGGCGAGCGGGTTGGTGGGGCGCGTGGTCGCCACCAGATCGAAGTTGTGGATCATGCCCGATACGGTTCCCAGGAGCCCCAGCAGCGGGGCGATCGCCGCGATCGTCTGGATCCAGTTGGTCTTGCGATCGAGGCGACCGAGACCCCGACGGATGGACTCCTGGATCAGATGAAGCGGCAGGGGAGCCTCGTGGTCCACCAGGAGGCCGAGGACGTCCCGGAAGGCATCAGGCTTGCCTTTCAGCTTCGTGCGAGAGAGGACCGGGTCCAGTTCGAAGGCCGAGAAGCGCCGGGCGGCGAGGCGCAGGGACCACGTGATGTCCAGGATGAGCGCCACCGTGATGATCGAGGTGACGAGGATGGGAATGATCATCCATCCTCCGCCCTGTAAGACGGTGAGCAGGCGAGCCATGACGTTCCTCTCTCGACCCCAAGGGTCCACGTCGCGGCACGGCGCGACTCGGTGTTTCATGACAGATCGCGGTCCCGGGCGTCAAGCCGCGTGTCCGGTGCGTTCACCGGTGGATTAAGGTCGGCACGCCGGGGGCATGGTGAGGTACCGTCCAGACTCCCTTCATCGAGGTTTTCCTTGACCCCACCGTCCGCCCCCAAGACCCGGTTCGATCTCGTCAGCCCCGGTATCGGTCGTATCAGCGGTGGGCTCGTCACCGGCGTGCTCGGAGGGGTTGTCTGGGGATTCGGAACGCTGATCGATCTGCCCATGATCCGACAGATGGGGCTCACCAGCCTGATCATGGGCGCCATGCTGATGGGCGTCGGGGGCTTCCAGGTCTGGCGGGGAAGCCAGGCGCGGACCCGGCGGATCCTGTGTCCGCATTGCAAGGAAGAGAACCGCGTGCTGGCGGACGTGACTCAGTTTCCGTGCTTCAACTGCGAGCGTCCTCTCCGTGCAGCACCGCCATCTCGGTCCCGTCAGGGCTGAGCGGGGACGTCCCTTTTTCCATCGGCACGAACTTCACCACCACGACCGTGATGTCGTCATCGGCCCGCGTGTGGCGGACGGCCGCGACGTCGTCATCGCCGTAGACGAAGTCGTGCCAGGCCGTGAGGATCTCGGCCTTCAGCCCCTCGGCATGCAGGTGGCCGTGCGTGGCGATCAGGCTCTCGAGACGCTCGAAGCCGAACTCCTCCCCGGCGCCACTGGTGGCCTCGATGATGCCGTCCGAGTAGAAGACCACCACGTCCCCGGGAGCCAGGAGGGTCTCGCGGGGACGCACCCTCAGGGTCGGCCGGACCCCCAGCGGATAGGAGGCCTGCTCCAGCGTCTCGACGGTGCCCGTCTCCCGGCGATACACGAAGGGGTACAGGTGGCCAGCATTCGCATAGGTCAGGCGCCCCTCGCGGGTGTCGAGTATCGAGTAGAAGAAGGTCATGAACCGCCGTTCGAACCGGCTCTGGTGAAGGATGCTGTTGGCGATCGACATGACCTCGCCGACCTGATGGTTGGTCAGGACCTGGGTGTGGAGGCAACTCTTGATGACCGCCATCAGGAGGGCCGCCGGAACCCCGTGGCCCGTGACGTCCCCGATCACCAGCCCGATCTCGTGGGGGCCGAGTTCCAGGAAGTCGAAATAGTCGCCCCCGACCTCGGTGGAGGTATCGAGGTAGAAGTCGATGTTGAGTCGTCGGTTCAGGGGGGCCGAGGCGGGAAGCATGGCCTGCTGGATGCGACGTGCGGTGGCCAGCTCCTGCGCCATGCGGGCTCCTTCTCGCAGGTCCTCGCGCTGTTTCACGAGCGCGGCCGCCATCTGGTTGAACGAGCGGCCCAGGTCGCCGATCTCGTCCTGGCGTCCGGCCTCGACCCGGGCCTCGAGCTCCCCGTCGGCGACCCGGCGGGTGGCTTCCAGCAACTGCAGGATCGGAGCTGAAATGCGCCTTCCCAGCCAGATGGACACGGCCAGGGCCAGCGCGCAGCCGATCGCAAGGAAGCCCAGCCCGATGTTCAGGATGCGTCGTTGCTCGCGGAGGACGTCGCTGGCCGAGATGTCGACCCCCACGATGAGGTCGGCCGTGGCCTGCTCGCGCGTGAGGATGGGGGCATATCCCGAGAGCCACGTGCCGTACTCGTCGGTGTTCAGGGTGAGGTCACCGGCCGGATGGGAGAGCCCCTCCATCATCTTCACGGGGGCGGCCGTCTCGTAGGGCTGGTATAGATTGCTGTGGATGCTCTCGCTGGCCTCGGTCGAGTCGACGAGGAAGACCCACTGTCTCTTCCCCGAAAGGGGATCGAGTCGGTATTGCATCGTGTAGAGGATGGTACCCGGATTGGCGCGACGCTGGGCCTGCAGGATGCGCTGGAGTGTCTTGTAGCGCGCATCTTGCTCGGAGCGTAGCGCGTCGAACTCCTCGGCACGGAAGAGGGCTGCGGTCGAGGCGGCCATCGACTCGAGGCGGGCTGCGAGCTGTTCGCGCAGCACGTTATCCATCTCGCGCAGAAACAGGACCGTCAGCGAGGTCAGGAGCACGGCGGCCGTGCCCAGGATGACCAGCGCAAGACGGACCCGGATCGGGATGCGAACGATGGGGGTCGGGGCCACGAGCTACCTCCCGGCCCCCATCGTAACACGCTCCTTCCCGCCTGATTCAGGCGCTCCGACGTCCCCGGTGCAGGTGTGCCGAGGGCGACTGGACCGGCAACAGGTCGAAGGCATCCATCGGTCCGGGCGCCACGTGCATGAGACCCAGCTCGCGTCCGAGGCGATCGCCGAGTTCGCGCGAGGCGTGGGGTTCGCCGTGAGTCAGGAACGTCAGGGCTGGCATCTCCTCGAGCCCCCCGATCCAGTCGATGATGGCACGCGCATCGGCGTGAGCCGAGTAACCGCCCACGGAGGCGATACGGGCGGCTACCCCCAGGGTTTGTCCCATCATCCGGACCGTCCGAGCCCCCTCACGCAACCGGCGGCCTAGCGTGCCCGGTGCCTGGAAGCCCACCAGAGCGACCGTCGCGTCCGGGTTACCGAGCTGACGATGCAGGTGGTGGCGGATGCGGCCACCTTCACACATCCCTCCTGCCGAGAGGATGATGTGGCGTCCCCCGTTCCGGCTGAGCCGGCGCGATTCTTCCGGATCTTCCACGATGCGAAGACCGGGAATATCCAGCAAGGCCCCGTTACGCACGGCGAAGCTGGCTCGGGGGTCCAGATTCGCGGCATGTCGGGCATACAGCTGCGTGGCCGCAAGGGCCATCGGGCTGTCCAGATGGATGGGGGGAAGCTCCATCCGTTCAGAGAGTTCCATGAGGTCCCAGAGGAGTTCCTGGGTTCGGCCGACGGCAAATGCCGGGATCAGCAGCGGACCTTGGGTCTCCCGGATGAGCGCTGCGAGTTGCTCCTGGCGCGTGGAGGCCGGTTCATGCTCCCGGTCGCCATAAGTGGATTCTGTGACGAGGTAGTCGATGCGTTCCAGGCAGGCCGGTGGCCTCTGCAGCGGGCCCGAGCCTCTACCCAGATCTCCCGTGAACACCAGCCGGCTGCCCTCGATCTCGAACTCCACCAGTGCGGAGCCCAGCAGATGTCCGGCATCATGCAGGGTCAGGCGGATGTCTCGATCGAGAACGAGCGTCTTCCCGTAAGGAAGACGCTCGAACTGGCGCAAAGATGCGTGTGCCTGGACCTGGGTGTACAGCGGGAGGGCTCCGCCTCGCCCGTGTCGCCTGGCCTGCGCCGCCGCCTCTTCCTGGATGTGACCGCTGTCGGGCAAGATGAGCCGACACAGGTCGATGGTGCCCGGCGTAGCATAGATCGGCCCTCGAAAACCGTTCTGGACCAGGTAGGGAACCAGTCCAGAATGGTCTGCATGGGCATGCGTGAGGACGACGGCGTCCAGGTGGCGGGGATTCAGGGGCAGGGGTTTAGCACCGGGATGGTGCGTCCCGTCGTGGCTCAGACCTGCGTCCACCAGGAGCCTCGTTCTCCCGGTCTCGATGAGGGTGGCGGAACCGGTCACACGCTGGGCGGCACCCAGAAATGTCACGCGCATGGAGGGGCTCCTCTCGTCACGGTGGCTTCCAGATTCGTCCAACCTTCACCAGCGAAAATCCCCCGTTCCCGACGCGGCCAGGCCGCAGGGAGCGAGGGACGGAACACGGGGTGGCTTGAAGACGACGGTCGTCTCACGGGCCCTCCATGTGCTGGCAGCAACCGCAAGGTTGGCCTGCTATGACGTCGGCACGCGCCGACACCACACTTATACCCCCACCAGGCGGGAATCTCCCACATCTGGTGCCTCAGGTGAAGAGGGTTTCGCGACCGAGGCGGTCACAGAGCGTGTCCAGCAGGGGGCCGATCAGCTGCTCGGGCGCTTCCCGGACCTGATCGAGATCGTCGAAGGCGCTTCCGGGGAAGAATTCGACCACGAGCTCCGAGGCCCGGTCCTGACCGACGCTCCAGAGGAGCGTCCCCGTGCTCCTGCGCGTTCCGAATTCAAGCGTGCCACAGAGGAAAGGGCCGTCGCTGCGCTCGATGTCGATGGCGTGAATCCGGACCATGCAGTCTGCCCCTTCGCTGCGCGCGACCGTGGCGGAAGGTTCTTCCCCTCTGCGGGGTGCCTCTGCCTTGGCGATGATCGGAGGATAGGTCCCCCGACCACCGGGTGACTATGGTTTGCATCACATCAGGCGTATCGACCATCCGCCAGACGGAGGGTACCGGCGTGGCAAGGCTTCAGGGTTCCATCATCGAGCTCGATAACCAGGTTTCCCTGGGCGTCCAGATCTCGAGCCGTCCCTTCCAGGGATTCCGAGGCGTGCTCGAGTACCACGCGCTGGCCCAGGTGACACAGGCGCTCCCGGTATGGCTCCAGCGGCTCACGCCCGGGGGACATCCAGCGGGTCAGTCCCTTGAACAGGTCGTCGAGGAGGATTGCCCTTTGGGTTTCGTCCAGGTCGGGGCCGCCGACAGGCTTATCAAGTCTCCCGATGAGGTCGAACAGGCCCGTCGCATGCGGGACCTCGGCGGGTGCCAAGAGGTTCAGGCCGATGCCCAGCACCGTCCCGGAGCGGTCTGTCCCGGCCCCCATGATGCCTTCGGCCAGGATACCACCCAGTTTTCGACCTGCGACCACCAGGTCATTCACCCACTTGAAGCCCAGGAGACCTTCGGGTAGATGGGGTTCGAGCCCCTCGGCCACGCCGAGTGCAGCCCGGATGGTCAGGTGGGGCAAGGGCGGTCCTGGAAGCCAGACCGAGAACGTCAGAGCCGAACCCGGGACCGTCAACCAGGTCCGGCCGTGCTGTCCGTATCCAGACGTCTGGACTCGAGCGGATACCACGGTACCCGCTCCCGGTGGGGCTTGCTGACGGTCGCGAAGCCAGGCCTTGAGATGGGCGTTCGTCGAGGGGAGTTCCTCGAAGGCCACGTGAGGTGTTCCGATCCTGTAAAGCGCAGAGCTGTCATGGTTCATGGCATGTTTAGGATGGCGGTTCCTCTTCGAGGTCTGCAAGGCGCCCTCGCAAAAAAGGCCCGAGACGCCCGTCCCAGTCGCGTGATTCGCGGGGTCGGGCGCCTCGAGGGCTGCAAGTTCCTGGCGGCGGGCTATCTTCTCACCCGGTCGCCCGGGCAATATTGTCGCTGCTGGCGCGTTTCACGACCGTGT
>JAYKJE010000035.1:0-134957 GCA_035285805.1 bacterium
ATCGAGATCAAGAAGGCCAACCCGGCCCTGCCCATCTACGCCTTCAGCACCCTGATGCGCCTCTCGGAGCACGCCTCCATCGAGGAAGAGAAGGACTACTGGGCGACCTACGGTCCGCTCATCTACCGGTATTCCTTCCATCAGGACCGCTACGAGCAGCACGGCGACATCGAGGACCTGACGGCCGCGACGTCGGCCCGGCAGGCCATTCCCGAGGCCGTCCTCGAGGACTACCTCGACACGCGCCGGGAACGCTTCCAGATCAACCGCATGCTCGTCGACTGGACGCGCCGCAACCTCTTCGACCTGCTCGTCATCCCGCAGGACGACACGGCCCGTTACGGTCTCAACGTCAAGGAGATGCGCCAGCTCCGGCAGGATGTCGAGGCCGCGAACCTCGGCGCACGCGTGCTCATGTATCCGGGAGCCGACGAGGTCGCCTCCACGCTCGTGGGCCGCCATCTCAACCGGGTCCGCCGGCGCACCCCGAGCGTGGCCGTGCGGTACTCGACGCCCTACGGCGGGGGGCTCACCTCGCTGTACGAGGACCGGCCCCTCGAGCAGACGATCGCCGCGCACGTCCAGGCCATCGGGGGGAGACTCGTCCCCGCGGGCGGCCTCAACACCGACATCGCGCTCTTCGTGAACACCCCCTCGACGGCCCAGGGGGACCTCGCGCTTCGCATGGGGCTCGAGAAGGTCGATACCCCGAAGCGCGACCTGCAGCCCTTCGTCGAGGCGATCCAGAACAGCTACAGCCCCGTGGCGCTCGCCGACGTGGCCTACGCCAACGGGGCCGACCTCGCCCTCTTCGAGCTCTTCAAGAAGCACATGGAACTCATGGCCTTCGCGGCCTGGAACACGTCCGGCAACACGCTCGGGACCGTGCTGGCCCACGCCTCGGCGGCCATCGATCCGGCCGCCCGCGATTCCGCACCGCACCGCCACCTCCTCATGGAGCGGCTGGCCGACGATCTCCTCTACCAGGCCTACCTGCGCCCCACGCTCCAGCAGGCCTGGGCCTCGGGGCGTTCGATCGCCGACCTCCAGGCGGAACTCTCGGGGCAGATGCTGGCGCTGTGGCGCCGTTACCTGCACCGGATTCCCGTCGGGGATCTGCAGGCGCATTTCCCCTGGGATCGGCTGTTCGAGGTCGAGGTCCACGTGCGGCCCGTGGACCTTGACGGGGCGGTCCCGGAAGAGGCCCCGAGTCCGGACGTGGTATGATCGCCCCATGAAGTCGCCTTGGCCATACCGGTCGGGCGACAGGAGAACCCGTCATGTCCAGTCCTGCCTCCGGCGCACCAGACGACCTGCATCGCCGCCTCACCGACATGGCCCGGCGGGTCCGTCGCCACATCATCACGGCCACCCGTGACGGCAAAAGCGGCCACCCCGGCACCTCCCTGTCGTGTACCGACCTGCTCGTGGCCCTCTATGGCCACCTGCTGCGCCATGACGTGCAGCGACCGGACTGGGCCGAGCGCGATCGCTTCGTCCTCTCCAAGGGGCACGGTGCGCCCGCGCTGTACGGCGTCCTCGCCGAGTGCGGATACCTGCCCGTGAGCGAACTCGCGACGCTTCGCCACATCGACAGCCGACTGCAGGGCCACGTCGACATGCACAAGGTCCCGGGCATCGAGGCCAGCACCGGCAGCCTCGGGCACGGGCTGTCGCTTGCCCTCGGCATGGCGCTCGCGCTGCGTCTCGATGGCAACCCGGCGCGCGTCGTCACGCTGCTCGGCGATGGGGAGTGCCAGGAGGGCGAGGTCTGGGAAGCCGCCATGGCCGCTGCCCACTACAAGGCCGGGCGTCTCGTGGCCATCGTCGACCGCAACCGTCTCCAGATCGACGGTGGTACCGAAGAGGTCATGGCGCTCGGAGACGTCGCCACCAAGTTCCGGGCCTTCGGCTGGCGGGTCGTCGAGATCGACGGCCACGATTTCCACCAGATCGTGCCCGAGTTGCAAGAAGCCATGGCCCACGATCCGGTCGGCTTGCCCACCTGCCTCGTCGCCCACACGGTCAAGGGCAAGGGAGTCTCGTTCATGGAGAACGTCGTGAAGTGGCATGGCACGGCCCCCTCGGCCGATGAGGCCTCGCAGGCCCTGGCGGAGCTGGCCTGATGGGGGCTCCGGTCATCAACACGGCGGACCGCATCGCCACCCGCACGGCTTATGGCGAGGCCCTGCGCGATCTCGGGCGCGAATTGCCCGACCTCGTGGTCCTGGACGCCGACCTCTCGTGCTCGACCATGACGATGCACTTCGCGCGCGAGTTCCCCGAACGCTTCTTCAACGTGGGTATAGCCGAACAGAACCTGGTCGACATGGCCTGCGGGATGGCCCTGGCCGGCAAGCGCGTCTTCGCGAGCTCCTTCGCGATGTTCGCCACGGGCAAGGCCTGGGAGATGGTCCGCAACTCGGCGGGCCACATGAACCTCGACGTGACGATCGCAGCCACGCACGCCGGTCTCACGCTCGGCGAGGACGGCGCCACGCACCAGATCCTCGAGGACCTCGCCATCATGCGCGTGATCCCCGGCATGACGGTGCTCGTGCCGGCCGATGCCACCGAGACCCGCGCCCTCGTGCGGGCGGCGGCCCTGCATCGCGGACCCGTCTACCTCCGCCTCGGCCGGCCTCCGGTGCCCGTGCTGCCGCGTCCCGACGATCATCCGGGCTTCGCCATCGGGCGCGCCGAGTGGTTCCGGCGCGGCCAGGACGTGGCGATCGTGGCCTGCGGCGTCATGGTCTCGGCGGCCCTGCAGGCGGCCGAGGAACTGGCCTCCGAGGGGATCGAGGCCAGCGTCCTCAACATGAGCAGCATCAAGCCCATCGACCGGGATGCCCTGATCGAGGCCGCGCGCCTCTCGGGAGCCGTCGTCACGGCCGAGGAGCACAACATCATCGGGGGACTGGGGGGAGCCGTGGCCGAGGTACTCGGCGAGGCCTGCCCGGTGCCCGTCGTCCGGGTGGGAACCCGCGACACCTACGGAGAGTCGGGAACGGCCGCTGCGCTGCTCGACAAGTACGGTTTGACCGCTCGTGACGTCGCCAAGGCGGCGCGTCAGGCGCTCTCGATGAAGCGCGGCTGAGCCGGTCCGAAGAAAGGAACCACGTTTCACCATGGCAACCGAACGCACCTTCCTCGCCGTGAAGCCCGACGGCGTTCAGCGCGGACTCGTCGGCGAGATCATCGCTCGCTTCGAGCGCAAGGGCTTCAAGCTCGTCGGCCTCAAGCTCATGCAGGTCTCGCGTGCCCAGGCCGAGACCCATTACGGCGAGCACGCCGGCAAGGGCTTCTTCGAGGGCCTCGTCGGCTTCATCACCTCCGGCCCCATCGTCGCGATGGCCTGGGAAGGCAAGGGCGTCATCGCCACGGCCCGCGCCATGATGGGCGCCACGAACCCCGCCAACGCCGCTTCCGGCACGATCCGCGGTGACTTCGCCTGCGATATCGGCCGCAACATCATCCACGGGTCGGACGGTTCCGAGAGCGCCGAGCGCGAACTCGGCATCTTCTTCGCCGAGGGCGAATTGCTGGCCTGGGAGCGCACCAACGAGCCCTGGTTCGTCGAGTAATCGCGCGCCATCCGCGTGCATGAAGGGCCAGGTCGCACGCGCGACCTGGCCCTTTCGGCTGGCGAGGCTCCCGCGCCTCAGACTTCTTCGGGGCCGGGGGGGGCCGTCCTGGATCGGACGAATGCGCGCAGGAGATGGCCGCGTGCCGACTGCAGCGAGCGAGACTCCTCGTCGCGGCGATCCGCCAGAGCCGACTCCGGGGCATGTGCGACCAGATCGCGCAGGTCTCCGGCACGCTCGGGCTGCCGGGCCTGCAACGACGCCAGCCAGACGGGACCGTACAGCACGGCGTCCACCTGGTGCTGGAGCGTCTCGCTCAGCGGGCTGAACTCCACGCCGATCTCGGTCTCGCCCGAGAGGCGGATCACGGTCCCCGATATCTCCATGGTCGTGGGCTCTTCCTCACCGCCGTCGTAGTCGAAGAGCAGGTTGACCTCTTCCCCGACGGTCCAGCGATGGGCGCGCGCGAGTCGCAGCCGCGCCCCCCGCGCCGAGAGGTCGAGGACCCTGGCCCGGTACCAGGCCGTGTCTTCGAAGTCGTAGACCTCGGCCGTCACGTCGACCGGGATCCGGAAATGGTGCCGGCGTGCGTTCATGCAGGGCTCCTCACTCGGCGGTGGACAGCTTGCCCGTGTTGACGCGCATGCGGTGGAGGTGGGCCAGGAAGCTCCGGGCACGCTCCGTCGCGGGCGTCTTGAAGAAGACCTCGGGGGGCGCGTCTTCCAGCACGAGGCCGTGGTCCATGAAGATGATCCGGTCGGCCACCTTGCGGGCGAAGCCCATCTCGTGGGTGACGACGAGCATCGTCATGCCTTCCTCGGCGATGTCATTGATGACCTTGAGCACCTCGTGGACCATCTCGGGGTCCAGGGCGCTCGTCGGCTCGTCGAACAGCATCACCTGGGGCCGCATGGCGAGGGCCCGGGCGATCGCCACGCGCTGCTGCTGCCCCCCCGACAGCTCGGACGGGTACGCCGTCATCTTGTGGGACATGCCCACGCGCTCCAGCAATTCCCGGGCGTAGCGTTCGGTCTCGAGCCGATCCCATCCCCGGACGCGTTGCGGGGCGAGGCAGATGTTCTCGAAGACGTTCATGTGGGGGAACAGGTGGAAACCCTGGAAGACCATCCCCACGTCCGCCCGGATGTCGTGCACGCCACGACGGGCGGAGGCGATGTCCCGACCGAGGATCCGGATGGCTCCCGAATCGACCTCCTCGAGGCGGTTGATGCAGCGCAGGAGCGTGCTCTTGCCGGATCCACTGGGACCCAGGACCACGAGCTTCTCGCCGGCTGCCACCGACAGGTTCACCCCGGCCAGGATCCTGTTTTGCCCGAAGGACTTGTGGACGTCCTCGATCTCGATCATCGCGGTCCTCCTCAGGCCCGTCGCAGGCGGTGCTCGGTCCAGCGCGCCAGGAGCGTGGCCGGGTAGCTGATCGCCAGGTACATGAGGGCCGTCAGGATGCCGAGCCCGATGTAGTCGTAGGTGGCCGAGGCGAGCATGCCGTAGGCCTTCGTGAGCTCGACCAGGGTGATGACCGAGACGAGCGAGGAATCCTTGAAGAGCGCCACGAAGTCGTTGGTGATGGGAGGGAGCGTCACGCGGAACGACTGCGGCAGGATCACGTGCCGGAGCACCTGCCAGCGGTTCATGCCGAGTGCCAGGCTGGCTTCCGATTGCCCCCGGGGAATGGCCTGGATGCCGGCCCGGTAATTCTCGGCCTCGTTGGCGGCGTAGTTGAGCCCGAGGCCGAGCACGCCCGCCACGAAGGCATCGAGCTGGATCCCCAGGTTCGGTAGGCCGTAATACAGCAGGTACAGCTGGATCAACAGGGGTGTGCCCCGGAACAGCTCGACATACGCCGTGGCGAACCACTGCGCCGGTCGGGGGCCGTAGATCCGCAGCAGGGCCAGCGCCAGGCCCACGGCCATGGCCAGCAGCATCGAGAGCACGGAGATGCGGACGGTCATGAGTGCGCCATCGACCAGCATGGGGAAGTAACGCTTCCACGAGACCGGTTCGGCCGACTTCACGGGTTGCGGGTCATGGTAGACGCGCAGTTTGTCCTGGGCCGGGGTCCAGAGGTTCCATCGCTTCAGGATCGCCTGGAGGGTCCCGTCCGCGATCATCCTCTCGAGGTGCACGTCGAGTTCGCGCTTGAGCGCCTCGTTGCCCCTTGCGATCGCGATGCCGTAATAGCCCTCGCCGAGCGGAGGTTCGATGAACCGCAGATGCGGCACCTTGTTCGCGTAGTACGAGGCGACCGGCTGATCGATGAACACGGCGTCGAGCCGACCGATCCCGAGATCCTGGTACACGGCGAACAGGTCCGAATACAGCTTGGTGTCCACCCCCCCGAGCTTTTCCAGCATGCGGTGGGCGGCCGAGGCCGTCAGGGTGCCCACCTTCTTGCCCCTGAGATCATCGAACACGAGCACGCGGTTGTCGTCTTCGCGGACGACGATCTGCTGCTGGTAGACGCAGTAGGGCCGCGTGAAGAGCGCCGCCGAGCGGTTCGCGTCCGTGATCTCGAGGCCCGAAGCCGCCACGTCGAAGGTTCCGCGATTGAGTGCCGGCAGCAGGCTGTCCCAGTTGGTCTGGACCAGCTGGACGGGTCGCTTCAGGCGTCGCGACAGCTCATCGAAGAGTTCCTTCTCGAAGCCGATGATCCGGTCCGGTTTTTCGGGGTCCGTGAAGGCGTACGGCGCACCCCCCTCGAGATCCAGGCCCCACTTCAGGGGCTGGACGGGCGCACAGGGAGCGGGCAGGGCTCCCCACAACAGGGTGAGACAGGCCAGGGCGATGGTGAGCAGCAGGTGACGGGCGGACAACGGCGGGTAGACTCTCCGGGGTGAACGAGCACACGGGAAACCTTATACCCGGACTGCCCGGAATGCTCGCGCACCCGGACCGGTCGCGGCACCGGGAATGGGAGAGGAATCGAGATGGCAGACGCACCGAACGTGAACGGCGAGGATGGCCCGCTCCCTGCGCGACTCGACCCGGAGGCCGTGGCCAGGCTTTCCGGAGAGCTACCGAACTGGACCGTCGAAGATGGGCGTCTGGTGAGAACCGTGGCGTTCGGTGGTTATCTGGCGGTACTGGCCTTCCTGGAACGGATGGCGCCCGTAGCGGAGCAACTTTCACATCATCCTGATGTGAAATGGCAATATGATCGCCTCGAGATCGCGATCACGACCCACGATGTCGGCGGACTCACGCGGCTCGATGCGGAGCTGGCCAGAAAGGTCGAACGACTGCTCGAGTCTTGATTCCTTGCTCGTTCCGGGCCGCGACCGTGACCCGGGGCAAGCAAGAAGGGCACCATCCCGCGCGGGATGGTGCCCTTCTTGCGATACGGATCGGGCTTACTTGACGCCCTGCTTGAGGGCCTTGCGCAGGAGCATCTGCTGCGCCTTGATGGCCTGCAGCTCCTGCTCGAGCTCGTCGGGAGTCCGGTTCGCGATGAGTTCCTGGATCTTGATCTTGCTCTCATGCTTCGATTCGAGCGCCTGGATGCGCTCATCGAGGCGTGCAAGCTTCGCATCGTAGGACTGCTGGAGCTTCTCGCGCTGATCCTTGAGGACCTGGACCAGTTCGTAGGGAGACCGCCGGGTGCGCTTCGCTGCCACCGCTTTCACCACGGTGGCCGTCGCCGCGCCGTTTCCATTCTTGCGATTGCGCGGGGCGGTGATGGACTTGGGTCGGGGCATGGGCATTCTCCTGAAGAGAGGGGGGCATTACAGGCACTACATTGCACTGCTTCATCCAGATGCCTCGACTCTAGCAATTGACGTGATTCATTTGCAAGTAATTGACGATTTTTTGGTGAAAATGGTCATAAATCGGGTCGTGTAACGTGCAAATTTGACATGCTATCCCGGATGCGTGCACGGCTTCCGGGAGTGCCAGCGGTCGGCGGGTTCCCGGGCGCCGGCCCGGGACCACGGTGTTACAATATCGCCATGATCACGCGCCTCCTCCCGACCCGACTGCCTGCCCTCGCGGTCCAGGCCCTGCGATACGGTCTCATCGGAGTCCTCAACACGGGGGTGGCCTATGCCATCTTCCTGGTGGGCCTCGCCGTGTCCTTTCCCCCGCAGGTGGCCCTGGTGGCGGGAACGGTGGTGGGGGCGGGGAATTCCTTCCTGCTGAACCGATTCTGGACCTTCCGGGATCATGGCTCGAGCTGGGAGGCCCAGTTGCCGCGCTTCCTCGGGGTGGCCACCGGGGTCTGGCTGCTGAATGCGGGGCTCCTGGAACTCCTGCTGCGTGGCGGGTGGTCTCCTGCCCTGGCCCAGCTCGTCTGCCTGGTGGTGACCACCGTCGTCGGCTTCATCGCGCACCGTCAGGTCAGCTTTTCCGGGGGAGAGCCGCGCGGTGTGCGCTGACGACACGATCGCCCGCATCTCCGACCGGTTTGCCCGCCGGGACCGCTCGCCCCTGGCCAGGCGCTACGACCTGGTCGACCGGGCCAACCTGTTCCTGGTCCACGGTCAGGAACGCGCCTTCCTCCGCACGCTCGTCCGCGAGGGAGCCTGGCCTCTCGGGGCGCGGCGCATCCTGGACGTCGGATGTGGCTCGGGCCATTTCCTGCGCTGGCTCGGGGCCCTCGGGGCCGAACCCGAGGCCTGCCACGGAGTGGATATCTCGGTGGAGCGCCTCGAGCGGGCTCGACAGCTCGCCCCGCATCATCACCACCAGCTCATCGACGGCCACCACCTGCCGTTTCCCGACGCCCATTTCGATCTCGTCGTCCAGCGGACGGTGTTCACCTCGCTCGACACGGCCGATCTGCGGCAAGCCCTCGCTGCCGAGATGCGACGCGTGCTCCGCCCGGATGGGCTGATGCTATGGTACGACATCGCGGTGCCGAATCCCTGGAACCCCGACCTCCGTCCCCTCGCCTCCGGGGACGTCCGGGCCCTGTTCCCGGGCATGCGGATCCGGCTCGAGCGCGTGTCCCTGCTCCCACCCCTGGCGCGCCTGGTGGCACCGTGGAGCCTCGCCGCCTGTCACCTGCTCGAGACCCTGCCGTTCCTGCGAGGCCACCTCTGGGGAGTGCTCCGCCATGGCTAGGAGCCTCACCCTCCAGCGGATCGGTCTGGCCGCCATCGACCTGCCGCTGTTCGCGATCGCCTATGCCATGGCCTTCTTCCTGCGCTTCGATCGCGTCATCCCGGGGGCCCACGTCGCCCAGTACTGGCTGTTCCTCGCGCTTCTGCCGCTGGTCCGGTTCGTGTGCAGCCTGGCCTGGGGCCTGCATCGCCACGTCTGGCGCTACGTCGGCATCCGCGAGCTCGTCTCGCTGGCCCTGGCCACGCTGACGGGTAGCGCCTGCTTCGCCCTCCTGCTGTACCTGACGGCCCAGGGGAGCTTCCCGCGGACCGTCGTCATCATCGAGGGCCTCTGCGCCTTCATCCTGCAGGGGGGGGCTCGCCTGCTGCTCCGGCTCCGTCACGAGGCCTCGGGCGGCGGCGCCGGTCCGGGCGGGGCCACCCGGGTGCTCATCGTGGGAGCCGGTGATGCGGGCGAGATGCTGGTCCGGGACATCCGCCGGCACCCCGGGCGCGGTCTGGTCCCCGTGGGGTTTCTCGATGACTCCTCGGCCCTGCAGGGGGTGCGTATCCATGGCACCGAGGTCCTCGGGACCACCGCCGACCTGGAGGCGATCGCCCGGCGCCTGGAGGTTGGCCTGGTCGTGCTCGCCATGCCGAGCGTGCCGCTCGGCGTCCAGCGCGACCTCATTCGCAAGGCCTCGCGTACCGATGCCCGGGTCCAGTGGTTGCCGGACCTCCACGCGCGGGTGAGTGGCGAGGTCGACCTCCGCATGCTGCGCGACATCCAGCTCGAGGATCTGCTGGGTCGTGACCCGGTCCACGTCGATCCGCAGTGGTTGCGGTACCTCGACGGGGCCGTCGTGCTCGTCACCGGGGCCGGGGGCAGCATCGGCTCGGAGCTGGCCAGGCAGGTCGCCTCGCGTGGCCCCCGGCGCCTGATCCTGCTCGACCACCACGAGAACGGCGTCTACGCGATCGAACGGGAGCTGCGCGAGCTCCATCCCGGGCTCGAGCTCGTGCCCGCCATCGTCGATCTGCGCATGGCGCACGACGTCGAGGCGCTGCTCGAACGGCAGTCCCCCGAGGTCGTCCTGCATGCGGCCGCGTTCAAGCATGTGCCTCTCATGGAAGCCCACGTGCTCGAGGCGGTTCACAACAACGTGCTCGGGACCCGGCATCTGGCCGAGGCGGCCGATCGCACAGGCGTGCGGGTCTTCGTGCTCATCTCGACGGACAAGGCCGTCAACCCGACGAGCGTCATGGGCCGGACCAAGCGTCTCGCGGAGCTGCTCGTGCAGGAGCTGGCGGGTCGTAGCTCCACGCGTTTCGTGGCCGTGCGGTTCGGAAACGTGCTGGGCTCCTCGGGCAGCGTCGTGCCGCTCTTCCAGGAGCAGATCGCGCGCGGCGGACCCGTCACCGTCACGCACCCGGACATGACCCGGTACTTCATGACGATTCCCGAGGCCGTCACGCTCGTCCTGCAGGCCGGGATGCTCGGGCGCTCGGGAGAGGTCCTGCTGATCGACATGGGGCAGCCGGTGCGCATCCTCGACCTCGCCCGCAACATGATCAAGCTGTCCGGCCTGCGCGAGCAGGACATCGCCATCACCTTCACGGGGCCGCGTCCGGGCGAGAAGCTCTTCGAGGAACTGCTCGTCACGAGCGAGGAGTCCCGCCGCACCGAGCACCCGCAGGTGTTCGCGGCCCGCTCCGCGCGCCCGCCCGACCCGGCGAACTGGCAGCCGCATCTCGCGCGTCTCGTGGCTGCCCTCGAGCGACGGGACCCTTCAGAGGTCCGGGACCTCCTCGAGGCGGTCATCGCGAGCGATCGCCCGCAGCCCGCCCCCGAGTCCGTCAAGGAGGCGGCTCCGCATGACTGAGGCCATACCCTTCGCCCTGCCCGTGGTCGAGGACGCCGAGATCCAGGCCGTCGTGGAGGTCCTGCGCTCGGGGTGGATCACCACCGGTCCGAAGGTCAAGGCCTTCGAGGCCGCCTTCGCGCGCGCCGTGGGAGCGGAGCATGCCATCGCCCTGAACTCCTGCACGGCGGCCCTGCATCTGGCCCATCTCGCCGCGGGCGTCGGCCCCGGGGACGAGGTCGTCACCACGCCGCTGACCTTCTGCGCCTCGATCAACACCATCCTGCACGCGGGGGCCCGTCCGGTGCTCGTGGATGTCGATCCGCTGACGCTCAACCTCGACGCGCGGGGCCTCGAGCGGGCGCTCACGCCCCGCACCCGGGCCGTCGTGCCCGTCCACTACGCCGGTTACCCCGTCGACCTCGATCCCATCGTCGAACTCGCGCGCGACCGAGGGCTCACCGTGACGGACGATGCCGCCCATGCCATCGGGACCTGGTACCGCGGGCGCCCGGTGGGCACCCACACCGATTTCACGGCCTTCTCGTTCTATGCCACCAAGAATCTCGCCACGGGCGAGGGCGGCATGCTCACCACGGCCCATGCCGAGGCGGCCGACCGGATCCGCAAGCTCGGGCTGCACGGCCTGAGCCGGGATGCCTGGAAGCGCTACTCGGGAAGCGGCTCCTGGTACTACGAGGTCGAGGAGGCGGGCTTCAAGTACAACCTGACGGACCTCGCCGCGGCGCTGGGGCTCGCCCAGCTCGGACGCTTCCCCGAGATGCAGTGCATCCGCGAGGCCATCGTGCGGAGCTACCAGGCGGCCTTCCGCGACCACCCGGCCCTCGAGATCCCGCCGGAACCGGACGCACGGCTGGGCGATCGCCACGCCTGGCACCTGTACATCCTGCGCCTGCGCCCCGAGGCCCTGACCCTCGACCGCGACGCGTTCATCGAGGAGCTGCGGGCCCTGGGCGTGGGCACGTCCGTGCACTTCATCCCGGCCTCTTACCATCCCGTGTACCAGCGGGAACTGGGCGTGAAGGTGGGGGATTTCCCCGTGGCCGAGGCCCATTACCGGCGCGCGATCACCCTGCCCCTCTACCCCCGGATGACCCCCGCCCAGGTCTCGGCGGTCATCGAGCGGGTGATCGCGGTCGCGGACCGCTTCCGGAGGTAGGTCCGTGGTCCGCCATCGCCCCGTTCGTCCCGGTGGCCTGTACGCACCCTGCAAGCGGCTCGTCGATCTCGTCGCGGCCCTCGTCCTGATCGTGGGCCTCTTGCCGCTTTTCGTGGTGGTGGCGATCGCCATCCCGCTGGATTCTCCGGGTTCGCCGCTCTTCTTCCAGGTCCGCGTCGGCCGCGGGGGACGTCCGTTTCGCATCTGGAAGTTCCGGACCATGCGTCGCGATGCCCCTCGCACGGGGCCCGAGCTCACGCAGGCGGGAGACCCGCGCATCACGCGGCTGGGACGCTGGCTTCGCAGGATGTCCGTTGATGAGCTTCCACAGCTTGTCAATATCCTGCTAGGTCACATGAGCTTCATCGGGCCGCGTCCGGAGGTGCCCTCCCTCGTCGAGTCCGCCTGGAGTGACGAGGACCGGGCCCTCGTGCTGGCCGTGCGTCCCGGGCTTTCGGGCTGGGCCCAGATCCACGGCCGGGACGACCTCGACATCCCGGCCAAGCTCGCTTACGACCGCGCGTACGTGCGGGCCCTGGGGCCCGGCATCGATTTCAAGATCCTGCTGGCCACCCCGGGCGTCCTGCTCGGGGGGGCCGGCATCAAGTGACGGACCGTCCCGTCCGTCGTCGCACGAGTGCCCGGAGCAGGCGCGTTCGCTCGTCCCCGGACAGGCCTCCGAAGTTCCAGATCAGCCAGGCATGGACCGTTCCACCGCCGGCGATCGCCAGGAGCAGCCCGGGCCAGCCCGCGACGGCACTGACCAGTCCCCGGGCCACGAGGCCCGTGAGGATGGCGAGGGCCGCCAGTCGTCCGATCGTCTTCCACGGGGGCCAGGCGCCGGAGAGTTTCCAGGCGAACCACACGCCGGGCACCAGGCTCGCGAGCTGGGCCAGGACGCAGGCCCACGTCGCGCCGAGGGCCCCGTTCGCGGGGATCCACCAGGCGGCGAGGCCGAGGTCCAGCAAGGCGACGGGGAGCCCGGCCCGGAGCAGCCAGGTGGGGTCTCCCGTGGCGTAGACCAGGCTCGAGGCCGGGTAGCCCAGGACCATCGTGCACCCCTGGGCCAGCAAGAGCAGGCCCAGGATCGGGGCACTCGCTGCATAGCCTTCCCCCCACAGGGCGTGCACGAGCGCCGCGGACACGGCCACGCCGCCCGCGGCGAGGGGCCAGGCCAGCATCGCCATGCCGCGCACGCTCTCGCGGTACAGGTTCGCCGCTTCCGGTCGGGTGCGCGCGGGAGCCATGGCCGGGACCAGGCAGGCCACCACCGAGCCCGGGATCAGCCGCATCGCGAGCGTCGCGAGGCCGAACGGGAGCCCGTACCGCGCCGCCTCGCTGGCCGGGGCGAGCCAGCCCAGCAGGACCAGCTCCGAGCGCTGCCAGACGATCGCATCGAGCCACGTCATCCACCGGACGGGACGTTCCCGGTTGCGCAGGTCGGCGATCGCGACCGTGTCCGCCCGCTCTTGCGCGGGGCCCGGCTGGGGGCGACAGGCCACCCGCGCCGCCACCGTCTGGGCGAGGATGGTCGCCGCAGGCACCCAGCCGATCGACGCTCTTCCGCTCGTCACCATGAGCGTGCCCACCAGGAGGCCCAGGGAGTTCAGCCCCTGCGTCACCAGCGTCCGCTGCGCCTGGCCCGTCGCGAGCAGCAGCGCGTTCCCGAGGGCCAGTTGCACCCCGCCCGGGATGCTGGCCGCCGCCCAGGCGCACGTTGCCGTCATGGGGTCGTCCGGTCGGAACCATGCCAGGCAGGCAGCCGTCAGCAGGCCCGTGCCGCACCAGATCCAGCCCAGACGTCGCACGCGTCGGGTCACCCAGCTCCGCAGAGCCCCCGCGGGGTCCTCTCCCGCGGCCACGAGGCGCGAGACGACCGTGGCGTGGCCGCCCAGGGCCAGCGTGCTGCCGAGGGCCATCCATGTCGCCGTGATCTGGCACCAGCCCACGTTCTCGACGGGACAGGTCCGCGTGATCCACATCCCCGTGACCAGCGAGACCGCCACGGTGCCGACCTGTCCGGCGAAGACGAGGGCGATCGTCCGGAGCCAGTCGCGCCTCACGAGGCTCCCCCACGCGTCCCGATGCAGCGGGCCGGGGCTCCCACCAGGATCGAGCCCGCTCCGTGGGACCGGGTCACGACGGCGTGAGCCCCCACCACGCAGCCGTCCCCCAGGGTCACGCCCGGCATGACGACCGCACCGGCACCCAGCCACACGTCGGCGCCGACGTGGACGGGGGCGATTCGATAGCCCTGTCGGGCGATCGGGACACCGGGATCCCGGTACCGGTGGTCGTGGTCGCGGATGCTCACCTGTTCGGCCACCAGGCATCCGGGACCGAGGACCACGTGCTCCAGCACCGACAGGATGCACCTGGGGCCGAGCAGGACTCCCGCGCCGAGTTCCAGGCGCCCGTCCACCTTGAAGTCGGCCTCCGGCCCGATCCGGCATCCGGCTCCCAGATGCAGGCGACCCGTGTCGCCGAGGCGCCAGCGGATGCCGTTCGCGAGCTCGGGCGGGCTTTCCCACGCGAGTCGTCCGTCCGCCTCGGCGGCCGCTCGCCAGAGTGCGGCGCGGGCGCGCCAGGCCATCAGGCGGCCGTCCAGTCGTGCCAGGGCGATCGCGAGCTCCCGGACCGGGCGGGGCACCTCGCTCACCGGGTTGCCCCCGGCGCGACCGACCGGTACAGGGAGAGCGTTCTCTCGGCCATCGCCGAGGCGCCGTGGAGCTTCCGGGCCCGGACCTGCCCGGCCTCGCCGAGCTTGCGACGGAGGTCCGCGTCCGCTGCGAGCACCGCGAGGGCGCGGCCGAGGGCGGAAGGGGAGCGCGGGGGGACGAGCCATCCTTCCCGGCCGTGGGTCAGCAGGTCGGCAGCCCCTCCGTCCTGGCACGCCAGGACGGGCTTCCCGGCCCACATGGCTTCCAGGATCACGAGGCCATAGGGTTCGGCCGGAGAAGGCACCACCACGAGGTCGGCGATCGCCATCAGGCTGGCGAGAGTCGATGGCTCCAGCCATCCCGTCAGACGCACGGGGTGGGCCATCCGGGAACTTCTGCGGCGGATCCAGGCCGCCATGCTTCCGCCGTCGGGGGCCGTGCCCGTGTCGGCGCCGGCCAGCACCAGGGCCAGGTGTCCACCCGCTTCCGCCGCCGCCTCCACGAGCTCCATGACCCCCTTGCGCCGCTCCAGGCGTCCGGCATGCAGGACGAGGCAGGCGCCGGGTGGCAGATCGAGTCGTTCGCACCAGACCTCCCGCGGCGTGGGATCGGGCACCTCCGGCTCGATGCCCAGCGGATCGAGCCGGATCGCCCAGGGCGGCACCACGTGGTCGGCCACCAGGGCCCGGGCGACGAGTCGCGAGGGGGTGGTGATGGCATGGGCCCGGGCCAGCGTCGCGTGTTCCATGCGAGCGACCCACCGCGAGTCCAGCGTCTCGGGGAGGCCGTTCTGGCGGCGGATCAACCGCGTCGGGCCATGGGCCCGGACCACCAGCGGGAGGTCGTGGCGCTGCGTCAGCCAGGCGCCCCCGGCCATCCACTCGGGGGATTCCAGCACGTCGAAGGGCTGCGTCCGGTGTCGCAGCAGCACGGCTCGCCTGGCACGCCAGCCCCAGGCCTGCTGGGCCAGGGTGAGGCCGAAGGTCCGCCCCAGGCCGGGGATGTGCCAGGGCGCGTCGGAACCGACGCTCGTGACCACCACCCCCGGCCCGGGCGAACTGGCTGCGGTCTGCCCGGGCAGGAAGACCTCGACCTCCTGCCCCGCCTGACCGAGGGCTCTGGCCAGCATCCAGGTATGGCGACCGATGCCTCCCGCGTCGAAGGCCTCGGGACACAGGAGGGCAATTCTCATGGGCTACCGGTGGGGCGCGGGGTCGCCCCTTTGTTTCGACGACTCGCCACCGAGAGGCGCGCATCCCAGTAGCGGGCCTCTCCCCAGCGGCGGAGCTGTCGGAGGCTCTCCAGCCCGCGCTTCCAGCCCCGTGCCTCTCGCAGGCGCCTGGCCTGCCGGGCCAGGGACAGCTGGGCTCCTGCCCACGCGTGTGCGATCCCGAGATCCGCGCTGTCGAGGCGCTTGCTGCGCACCACGCAGGTCGTGCCCGTGTAGGCCGAGGTCGGGGCCGTCTCGTCCACGTGGCCCATCGCCAGGGCTTCCTCGCGGTAGACGGTGCCCGGATACGGGGTCATCAGGGACAGGGAAACTTCCACGTCCCAGCTCCGGACGCGCTCGACGGTCCGTCGGACGGTGTCGAAGGTCTCGGAATGGGAGCCGATGACCAGAAATCCCGTCAGCGCGATGCCTCGCTCGTGGCAGCGGGCGATGTTCCGGGCCGTCAGATCCAGGGCATCGGGATGCTGATGGATCTCGCGCAGGATACCCGGATCGACGGATTCGATCCCCGTCATGATCCGCTCGAGGCCGCTGGCCGCCAGGGCGTCGAGCGTGGCCTCGTCGAGCGATTCGAGGTCGGTTTCGAGCGTCCAGCGCATGCCGGGGGCCACCGTCTGGATACCGGCGGCGATCGCCCGCAGGCGGGGCTTCACGAGCCCGATGTTCGGGTCTCGCGCCTGCACGCGGCGGACGCCGAGCGCGTGCAGATACGCGAACTCGGCCAGGACGTTCTCGACCTGGCGCGCGCGCCAGGCGCCTCCTTGATGGACGTAGTAGGGGCACATGCTGCAGGCGCGCGGGCAGCCCCTGCTGGTCTGGAGGTAATGGACGGCACCACCGATGGTGCCATCATGACTGTATCGTGCCATGTTGATCATGTGCCACGCAGGAAATGGCAGCAAGTCCATTTCCTGCGCTGTCAGGGCATGCCACCGCGCCGAGGCGATCTGTCCGAGGTCCTGCAGGATGGCCGGATGCGGGTCTCCCTGCACGCATGACACCGCCAGGCCTTCCGGTTCGCCGAAGAGCACCGCGTCGGCCGGGTTCCGGTGTTGCCAGTCCCGGAGGGTGGTCTGGATGACGTTTCCGAACAGGAACAGCCGACAGCCCGGATGACGGGCCCGGATGGCCGTCGCGAGTTCCAGATCGTCCTCCAGTGTCGGGAGGCTGAGGCGCAGGCCCAGGACGGGCGTGTCCGTCTCGAGGGCCTCGAGTCGAGCCAGGATCCCTGCGGGCGTGAGGCGTCCGGCGGGCGCGTCCCAGACGGACGTCTCGTGTCCGGCCCGTTCCAGGACGGCGGCCGTGTAGAGCAGGTCCAGGGGCGGGGTCAAGGGTGACGGCGGCCGGCGTCCGGACACGCGCACGGCCGTGCCCAGGCCGCCGGCCTTGTCTCGATCCACCTGGATGCCGGGACGATCCGGGGGGACGATCAGGATGACAGGCACCGCTTCCTCCGCTTCTCGATCGGGGGGCGGTGACGATCCTGGGGGCTCCGGCGCGCCAGGGGCACGGTCATCGTGGCCAACCCGGACGGGTGTCATCGGTTGTCCCCTGCGCGACCGCGACCTATCATGGGGACGTCTCGTCGCGCAGAGAGGGTCTGGATGGCGCTCATCGTCCACAAATACGGCGGAACCTCGGTCCAGGACCTCGACCGCATCCGACACGTGGCCTCGCGGGTCGCTGCAGAGCGTGCTCGCGGCCACGATCTCGTCGTGGTGGTCTCGGCCATGGGCAAGTCCACCGACGCCCTGGTCGCCCTCATGGCGGGCCTCACGGCCGAGCCCAGCGGGCGCGAGATGGACATGCTCCTGGCCACCGGCGAACAGGTCTCCATCGCGCTGGTCGCGCAGGCCCTGCTCGACCGGGGCGTTCCTGCCGTGAGTCTGACGGGCTGGCAGGCGGGGATCCGGACCGAGGGGCGGCATCGCGATTCCCGCATCGTGCAGATCGATCCCGTGCTGGTCCGGCAGCACCTGTCGGAGGGACGGGTCGTCGTCGTGGCCGGGTTCCAGGGATGGACGGCCAGCGGGGCGATCACCACGCTCGGGCGCGGCGGTTCCGACACGACGGCCGTCGCGCTGGCCGCAGCACTCGGGGCGGATCGCTGCGACATCTTCACCGACGTCGACGGGGTCTACACCACCGATCCGCGCGAGGTCCCGGCTGCCCGGCGCCTGGAGAGCATCTCGTACGACGAGATGCTGGAACTGGCCTCGCTGGGGGCCAAGGTGCTGCATCCCCGATCCGTGGAGGCGGCCATCCCGGGGGCGCTGCCCTTCCGGGTGCGTTCGACCTTCGATGAGGGCCCCGGGACGCTCGTGACCCGCGCCGAGGCGATCGCCGGGACGGATCCCGTGCGGGGGGTGACGCTGGAGCGGGGACGTTCCCTGCTCCGCCTCGTCGAGCCCGGAGACGCTGCCTGGCTGACCGATGAACTCACGCGCGCCTGGATGGAGGCCGGCCTCTCGCCCGTCCGGATCGAGACCGTCGATCGCTCCCTCGCGTGGGGCTTCGCGGCCGCCGAGCTTCCCGTGGCGCGTCGCGTGGCCATCGAACGGGTCGAACGGGACGAGGTCCAGGGTTTCGTGGTCGAACCCGACCTGGCCCGCGTGTCGGTGGTCGGCACCGGTCTCGCCACGTCTCCCGGACTCGAGGCCGCGCTGCGGGAGTCCCTGGCGGATCGGGGCGTGCGCTGTCCGGGCTGGTCACGAGCCCCCTTGCACGTGGCATGCTGGGTCGAGGCCCGCGAGGCTCAGGGGATCGCGCGCCTCTGGCATGACGTCCTGGGGCTCGATCGTCTCCCGGCCCGCGACGCGGCCGGTGCCCCCGCGCCGGCAGGAGGATCCATCCGTGGCTGAACACTCCGTATCGATGACCGGGCAGGCGGTGGATGCGCGCCGCCTGGAGGTCCTCATCTCCAACCTGCGCGCGGGAATCCTCGTCGAGAGCCCCGATCGCCGGATCCTCCTGATCAATCCCGAACTCTGTCGCATCTTCTCGCTACCGGGGGGGGCTTCCGAGTGGGTCGGACGGGACTGCGAGCAGGGGGCGCATCTGCTCGCCCCGCTCTTTCCCGAACCCGACCACTTCGTTGCCCGTATCGACCAGTTGCTGGCCGGTGGCGTGGCCGTGCTGGGGGAGCGCCTGCCCCTCGTGAGCGGCATCATCCTGGAGCGGGATTACCTGCCGGTGCACCTCGAGGGGGCCCAGCAGGGCCACATGTGGGTCTACCGCGACATCACGGAGCACGAGCGCCTGCTCCAGCACCGGCTGGACACCCTCTCCGAGGTGAGTCACGAGCTCCGGACTCCGCTGGCCGCGATCTACGGGGCGCTCTCGCTTCTCTCGGACGGCCGTCACGGGGCCCTCGACGAGATGGGGCGCGACCTGCTCGCGATCGCCCTGTCGAATGCCGAGCGTCTCCGGCGTCTCGTCGACGATCTGCTCGACGTCGAGCGCATGGCCGCCGGCCGGCTCACGCTGGTCCAGCAGGTCGTGCACGTCCGGGAACTGGTCGACATGGCCCTGCACCAGATGCGGCCCCTGGCCGACCGGGCGCGCCTCGAGATCGAGACCGACATCCCCGACGTGCTCGTGCGGGTCGATCCCGACCGGATCGTCCAGGTCTTCGTGAACCTCATGGGAAATGCCTTCCAGCATTCGCCGGCCGGCTCGCTCATCTCCCTGAGGGGGGTCCCGGACGGCGACTGGCTGCGCTTCGAGGTCGAGGATCGCGGCCCGGGGATTCCTCCGCAGTTCGTGCACGCGATCTTCGAGCGCTTCGGTCAGCTCCTGTCGGCTGGTGGCGAGAACCGTGGCACCGGACTCGGGTTGCATATCTGCCGGGCCATCGTGGTCGAACACGGCGGCACCATCGGCGTGGACAGCACCCCCGGAAAGGGGTCCCGCTTCCACTTCACGGTCCCGATGGTGGCCACCTGAGGCCACCTACACGGCTTCAGAACGGGATGTCCTGCCGGAGGACGCCCTGGACGGCCTTGATCACGGTCGCGACGGCCTGTTCGCGCACCGAGCCCTCCAGGCCCATCAGCCCGTTCACGAGCCCCTGGAGCATGTCCTGCCAGGGCGAGTCCCCGGGCTGGCCTGCCGGGGTGTAGATCTGGTAAGCTGCGGCGTTCTGCATACCCGGCGCCACCTGGCCACGGGGCCGTTCGACCGGCTCGGGATCCGGGTCGTTCGCGAAGCGCTTCGGCAGGCCCAGCGTGTCATTGATGTGCGCCTGAAGGCGCTTGACGGGGATGTCATTGAGCGGGATCTCTTCCTCGCGGCCATCGTCCTGCCGGAGCACCAGGTTGCCCGTCTCGAGCACCCGGCGGTGGGTCTCGGGGTCCGGCAGGCGGGCGATCTGGGCGAGCTTCGAGATCTGGAGCGGCTGGGCCAGGGTCGGCGCCTCGAGGCCGACTCCGCTGTTCTCGAGCACCTCGCCGACCTTGGCGAGCTGGTAGATGAAGGACCGGCTGAGGCGCAGTTCCTTGCTGCGGATGTACGCCTCGAAGGTCTCGTAGCCCAGCGCCCGGTAGAGCTCCTGGGCCCGGATCCGGTGAATGAGCTGCGCGATGCGCGTCATGTGCCCCTGGAACTCGTTGAGCATCCCGTCGAGGGCCATGTCGGCCTCGTGAGCGTCCTGGCTGAGGGCGGGATCGGGCAGCGGGACGCTGGTCTCACCCGTGACGGGGGGGGGCAGGTCGGGGACCAGGTCGATCGTCTCGATCTCGGGCAACTCGTCTTCGGTCATCTTGGCCTCCGTATCTCCATGCTAGGGTCGCGGGCCCCAGGCTGCAAGGTGGCGCGCGGGAGGCACTGGGCATAAGATCGGGGTGTCGCTCACCCGGAAAGGATGCGGGATGTCCACGCTCGAACACCACTCGGCCTCGTCTCCGGGCTCCGTCCAGGAGAGCGGGGGCGCCGATCACGCCACGGGCATCGTCCCGCTGGAGGCGCGCAGGGGCCCGGTCTTCATGGGGTTGCTCTGGATCACGATGGTCACGGGGCTCACGACGCTGAGCCTGGGCCTCCAGTTTCATGACCGGGGGCTCGGCCTGGTGGACACGCTCAAGGGCTGCGTCGCTGGCGCCGCGATGTTGCTCGTCTACACGGCCATCGCTGCGTTCCTGGGCGCCGCCACGGGGCAGACGTATGCCCTCCTCACGCGCTCGATCTTCGGGAAGCTGGGGTCGTATCTCGTCTCGGCGATCCTGGTGGTGATCTCGCTCGGTTGGTTCGGGTTCCAGGCCGCCTTCCTGGCGCGCCTCCTCGATCCGTTGCTCGGGTTCGGGGGACATCTGGTCGTGCCCACGGCCGTCTGCGCCCTGCTGATGGGCATCACCAACTACTTCGGGTTCTCGGGCGTCGCCAACTATGCGCGCTACGTGGCGGCCCCGATCCTGATCCTCCTGGTGCTCGCCTCCGCCGTCCAGATCACGCAGGGCGGGCTCGCTCCCCTGCTCGCGCACGTCCCGCCGGCAGTCTCGGACCCGACCTCGGTGGTCCAGGTCGCAGGGCTCGTCATGGGCTTCGGGATCTGGGGCAACGAGCCGGATTTCTGGCGCTTCGGACGCCCGGACTGGCGCGAGCCCATCTTGCCTCTGGCGATCGCCATGGCCACCGGGCTGGTGCTGTTTCCGCTCGTCGGATGGGGTATCGCGGCCCTGGCAGGGGCTCACTCGGACCATGATGCCGCGCTCTACCTGACCCGGACCGTCATGCAGGGGGCCGTGCCTCTCGCCGTCCTGATCTTCGGCGCCATCCAGATCTCCAACAACGATCCGAACCTCTACGAGGCCGTCAATGCGCTCGAGAACGTCACCCAGTGGCCGCGTCGCGCCGTGGTGGTCGTGCTCTGGGCGATCGGGATCGCTGCGGCCCTCGGACTCGGGGCCCTGGAAGGGGCCCTGTTCCTCGTCAGCGGTATCACGAGCGTACTCGTCCCGACGGCCACCGTCATCATGGCCGCGGATTGCTTTCTCTTGCCGCGACTGTTCGGTGTCAGGCGACAGATGGACCGGGTCCCCACCTGGTCCGAGACGGCGGAGCGCAACGTGCCGGGTATCATCGCCCTCGTGGCGGGGGCCCTCGTCGGGGTGTACACCAACGGCTCCATTCCGGGATTCGGTCCCGGGATCGTCGGGATTCCCCCGCTCCAGGCCTGGGGCGTCGCCCTGGGGGTCTACCTGTTGATGGTCTCGTTCGTGCGCAGGTCGCCGAGATGGCTCGGACATCCCGGCTCCTGATCGGCCCGGCCGCAGACCAGATCCCAGGCGCGCTCGAGTGTCCAGAACCAGCCCCAGGCGGCCAGTCCGACGGGCAGGTTCCAGATGGGGTCCATCGCGATCTCCCTTCGGCTCGCCTGTCAGTTTCCGCGCGAACCTTCGCTTCTGGCTTCGTCCAGCTTGCACGACGGAGATCGTGCGCAAGATTCACGCCTCGTTCAACGAAGATTAACTTCAGGACAATCTTCGAGCGACAACCTCGGCAACTCCTTTCCCGATAACCGGAAAGGGACGCGGCCTCCGCATGGGCCCGTCGAGGGGGAAGGAACGATGCGCGTGACGATTTTTCGTTCGGATTCGAGCCATCCGCTGGCCAGGTGGGCCGCACTGGGGCTCATGGTCGCCGGGCTCGCGGGGTGCGGGGGCACCTCGACGGATCCCTGGACCAATCCCGCCGGTGCCGGTGATCCGGCCGGTTCGCAGCCCGTCGCCCCGCGCGATTTCCCTCGCGAGGAGCAGCCTACCGGTCCCCGGAACGATCCCGAGGATGTTCCGACCAACATTCCCCAGCCCATCCCCGCGCCAGAGCCTCCGGCCGATCCGAAGCAGATCAACGTGCGGGCCGTGGCGAACACGGTGAACTCCAACCCGCTCGCGGTCTTCAGCCAGGCCATGCCCAGCCGGGTCACGGTCTACGCGACCCTGACCTGGAGCAAGGTCGCGAATGCCAGCTCGTTCCGGGTCAGCCGCTGCGACGACGGCACCGACAAGTTCGTCATCCGGGCCAACGTGCCGGCCTCGTTCCGGGGCTACCAGGACGGTGGCGCCATGAACCTGCGGGTGGACAACGACTACCGTTACCAGGTCGAGGCCCTCGACAGCTCCGGTCGCGTCGTGGCCCGTGGCGAGGACCACTGCAAGCCCCTGTATCCCCTCGCCATCCCGCAGCTGGTGGCACCCGAGGCCCAGGCCGAGAACACGGGCATCGCTCCCGAGTTCTCCTGGACCCAGGTGCCCGGTGCGCAGGGCTACTTCGTCGAGGTCTTCTCGGGGGTCTACCTCGTGCCGATGTGGCGGGGCTTCCGGAGTGACAACATCGGGACCCGGATCAAGTACGGGGAGCAGGTCGACCTCATGCCGGGCACCGTGCCGGCCATCTGGACGACCATCCTCAATCCGGCCGCCATGTACACCTGGACGGTGACGGCCATCAAGACGGATACGGGCAATGCTGCCACGGCCAAGGCCTGGGCCAAGAGCAATGCCCCGGCCCAGCGGTTCTACTGTGGCAAGCGTCCCGTCGTGAGCCAGGAAGGAGCCCGCTGATGCGATCCATCCATCGTTCCGTTCCCTGGATCCTCTCGGGCCTCGTGGGGCTCACGCTGCTTTCGGGTTGCGGCCGCACCCCCGTCCAGGGGGGAGATGGCGAGGGGGGTGCCCAGCTCGTCGTCACCGTCAATGGCAGCGAGGGGCCCGTTCCCGGCGCCCATGTCGAGGTGCTCGATGCTTCCGGCCGTCCGGCCGGTACCGGCCAGCAGGCCAGCGAGGATGGCGTCGCCACCTTCGAGAACCTGCCTGCCGGTTCGGGTTACGTCGTCACGGCCGAGCATGATGGTCAGACGGGGCGCACCGATGGTGTGAACCTCAGCGAGGGTCAGAAGCAAGCCGTCACCGTCCAGCTGAAGCTCAACAGCGGCCCGGGCGGTCTCATCGCCGGCACCGTCAAGATCGCGGGCACGGATCGTCCGCTGCCTGGCGCCGAGATCGAGGTCGTCGGGACCCCCGTCACCACGCGGGCCGACGAGAGCGGCCATTACCAGCTCGCCAACGTGCCGGCTGGGCAGCAGCAGGTCCGGGCGCGCTACGGCGGTTACATCGACGCGGTGCGGATGCTGGCCGTGAAGCCGGGCACCTCCACCACGCTCGTGCTGGAGCTGGCTCCCCAGTCTGCCGGAGCCCGGGCGCAGAACACGATCGTCACCACGGCATCGGGGATCCTCGAGGTCGACTCGTACGTGAACCCCGTCGCGAACTACCGCACGCTCGAGTCGTGGAGTGCGGTCGTCAACCGTTCCAGCGGCGTCACGCTGGTGGCCGATGCCCGCAAGGAAGCCGCGCTCCAGGTCACGGAGCGGGGGACCGTGATGCAATCCTTCAACGCGACCAGCTGGACCCGGCTCGGGTTCGGTGGCCTCGATGCCCCCCGCGGCGCGTCGTGGGTACCGAATGGCAACGTGCTCGTCGCGGACACCGGCAACGACCGGATCGTCGAGATCGACGCCGGCGATCGCAAGGTGTGGGAACTCAAGGGCCGCGTCGTGAAACCGCGCTGGGCCGAGCGCCTGCGCACCGGCAACACCCTCGTCGCCGACACGGGGCACAACCGCCTCGTCGAGGTCAATGCGAACGGACAGCCCGTCTGGGGCCTGGGCGACGGGTCCACCCGGATCCTCAACAATCCGGCGCACTGCCAGCGCCTGCCGAGTGGCAACACGCTCGTCGCGGATGCCGGCAACAACCGGGTGATGGAGGTCAATCCCGCGGGACAGCTCGTGTGGATGGCCGGTGGGGGGCGCCCGCTGGCGGATGACGATCAGCCCGGTCTCAACAACCCGCAATGCGCCATCCGCCTGCCGAGTGGCAACACGCTCATCGCCGACACGGGCAACAACCGGGTCGTCGAGGTCGATGCCCGCAATACGGTGGTGTGGCGGATGCAGGCCAGCGGACCGCTCTTCGTCGACCGTCTGTGACCATCGGTCTCGATTCCGTGCTCGTCGCGCACCCGGAGGGCTGGCTCCTCCGGGTGCGCGTGCGTCCGCGCTCCAGCCGCCAGGCCGTCGAGGCCATCCGGGAGGGGGCTCTCGGGATCCGGGTGATGGCTCCGCCCGTGGATCAGGCCGCGACGGAAGCCTGCCGCGAGGTGGTGGCCAGCGCATGTGGGGTCGCTCGATCCGCCGTCATCCTGGTGGCGGGTCAGAAGTCACGCGAAAAGCGCTTGCTGGTCCGCGGGGACCGGGAGCGCATCCGGCAGCAGCTGCTGGTGGCGCTGGAGGCTGCCCCACCCGCCGGGTGACGGGCCTCAGACGGCCCGTTCGAGCAGATCGTCGGGCCGACGGTTCGCCTCCGGGTTGCCCTCCTGGCTCTGCTCGGCGAGCAGCCAGCACGTGCGGACCTCGCCCACCCCCTTGAGATGGACCGGTCCGCGCGGCTGGCAAACGAACGAGCCGGGCAGGAGCTGGGCCGTCGTCTCGCTGACATGGGTCTGACCGGGAGCACCGTGACTCTCCAGACGGCTCGCCAGGTTCACGGTGGAGCCCCACAGGTCATACAGCACCTTGTTCTTGCCGATCACGCCCGCCACCGCGGGACCCGAGTGCAGGCCGATGCGCACCTGCATGGGCGGGTCGAGGGCGAGGGCCTCGATGGCTCGATGCATGTCGAGGGCGGCACGCGCGACCCGTTCGGCGTGGTCTGGAATGGGCTCGGGAGCCCCCGCGACGGCCATGTAGGCATCCCCGATGGTCTTGATCTTCTCGAGACCGTGGCGCTCGGAGATCTCGTCGAACATCAGGAAGATCCGGTCGAGGAGGCTCACGATCTCGGCGGCCGAGCGGCGCGCGGCCATGGGGGTGAACCCCACGACGTCCGCGAACAGGATGGTCACGGATTCGAACGAATCCGCGATGACGCGGGTACCGCCCATCATGCGGTCGACGATCGTGGGTGGGAGCGCCTTGCAGAGCAATTCGTGCGACTTCTGCTGCAGCGACCGGGTCACGGCGGCCTCGACCAGCGCCTCCTCGCGCTGCACGAGTTCGCGCGTCATGCGGGCGAACTGGGTCGTCAGATCGTCGATCTCGCGGATGCCGACGTGGTGCAGGGGCCGCGTGGCCAGTGAGGTCCCGAGGTGCCCCGTCGCATCCGTCACGTCCCGGATGGGGGCAGCGATCGCCCCCGCTGCCCGGCTGGCGCGCTTCAGGACCAGCCCCACCGCTGCCGCGAGCGTCAGGCAGAAGAGCGCGAGCGTCCCCCCGAGGAGCTGCCAGCTGCTCGTGCGAAACGGCGCCAGCGGCGCCAGGACGGAGCTCTCCGGGGTGAAGACGAAAAGGTGCCAGCCGGTGGTGGGCAAGGTAGACCGGGTCACCACGAAGCGCCGAACGCCGATGGCCAGCGTCTTGCCGCCCGCCTGACCTCCTTCACGCAAGGCCTCGACAAAATACGGCTTGACCCCCTCGTCCCGGACCCACGTCAGGCCCCGCTCGGGTGGCGCCCCGGAATCGCCCGGACTCCCATCTGCCTGCCGATCCGCGGGCAACCGGAGCAATCGGCCGAGGTCCGGATGAACGGCCAGGGGGTTCCCATCTGAAGCGGTGAGCAAGGCCATCCCCTGACCCACCAGCGGACGGTCCGTCACGATCCGCATCAGACTGGCGAGAGGGACATCCAGGCCGGTGACACCCACCAGTCGCCCGTTCTGCCGGATCGGGACGGCGCAGCTGACCATCCAGCCCAGGCCGGCGGGATCGAGGTACGAGTCCGTCCAGCGCGGCGCACCATCCGGATCCGGGTTCCGGGCAGCCACCTGATAGTAATCGTGCTCGCGATCGTCCACCGTCTCGTCGATCGACCGGTCGCCGTTCACCCGGATCCGGGTGAAGCCACTCGCCCCCATGAAGTAGGCCGCGGAGAGCGTCGTCGGATGGTCGCGGAGGGCGTCGGCGATCGGCTCGTCGAACGCGTCCGTGCGGCGGATGTCGTCCAGGATACGGGGCGTGGGCACCTGGCCGCGCGGGATGCTCACCTTCACGCTATCCGGCGCGGTGAGCACCACGTGATGCCCCTCCGGACGCTTGCTGACGCGTGGCGCCTCCGGAAGCGTCCCGGGGCGCGGGCTCTCGAGGTGCCGCTCCTGCTGTCGCTGCAGCCGTCGGGCGACCTGGGCGACCTCGGCGAAGGTGTCGTCTCGCAGGGCCGCCTCTCGCGATGTCAGATCCACCAGATACTGCGTCGTCGTGCGGAACTGCGCATTCTCCGACATCCGGACGAGCACCACCCCCGCCCCGACCAGCAGGACCATCCAGATGGTGAACACGGTGGCCAGTGAACCGACGACGAGGTTACGGAAGGTCCGGACGAGGTGGTCGCGCAGGGAATGGGCGGCGGGTGCGGTACGGCGCACGGATGTCGGTCGGAGCACGTGTCCCTCCGGAGCTAGAACCTTCCGCTTATATGTACCCGGGCTGCAACATCGTATTTGTAAAGATTTCCGGTGTCAGTCATCGTCGACAGCCTGGAATCGTGCGAGCCATGAGCCATCCACGCGGCTGCCACGCGCATGATGATTCGCGATGAGCTCGCAACCTTCGTCACAGAGACCGGCCGCACGCGCCAGCCGGGCCCCGTATTCGCCGTGCCACCGGTACACCTGCTGGATCCGTCGCACGGGATGACGGGCCGGAGGATCGGCCTGCACTCCCGGATCCGGGAACAACACGCCCAGGATTCGGGCCAGGAGGCCAAACCCCGGGGGTTTCCCGCAGTCGTGCAGCAGGGCGCCTTGCAGGGCCCATGCGGGAGGCTGGAGCGCAGCAAAGCGCCTCGCCACGCCCGTGCAGTGGTAGCGGTCGTAGGGGCGCATCCTCCGGTACAGGGGGCGTAGTTCCTCGGGCAGGGCGTCGAGGGCCCAGCGCTCGTCTTCCGGATCCGGGTGCCGCGTCAGGAACTCCACCACCTGCCGGACCCGGACGGTCCAGGGGGAACTCACGGCACGAGGTTCCAGACGAGCAGGGCCCCGGTACGCGTCAGCGACTCGAGAAAGCCGCTTCCCCCCGGCCACAGGAGGAGGGCCAGCAGGAAGATGGTCCCCCAGGGGAGCATGCGCTCGTAGGCTCCTCGCCACGAGCGAGGCATGAGGACCGGCCAGAGATGGCTGCCGTCGAGAGGGGGGATGGGCAGCAGGTTGAACACGGCCAGACCGATGTTGAGGAAGAACAGGGTCTGGACGGCCCGGTCGGCATCCCCGAGGTTCAGGTACTTGAGGCAGACGGCCGCCACGAGCGCCAGCAGGACGTTGCTGGCCGGACCCGCGAGCGAGACCGCGAGTTCGCCCAGGCGACCCCGGAGGTAGCGTGGATCGACCGGAACCGGACGCGCCCAGCCCATGGGACCCATCAGCATCATGAGCGTCCCGAACACGTCGAGGTGCGCCCGGGGATCGAGCGTGAGACGCCCGTGGGAGCGCGGGGTGGGGTCACCCAGGGCCGTGGCCGTCGCGGCATGGGCAAACTCGTGGACGCACAGCGACACGATGGCCAGCGGTAACCAGACGAGCAGCCGGTGAATCATCGCGGTGGGGTTGCCGAAGAGCTCCAAGGTGCGTCCTTTCCGGGCCTGAGCCGCATTATACCCCGGTGGGTTCTGCTGCGAGCCGCTGGCTCATCCAGGCCTCCTCGTCCAGCTCGGGGTCCTGCCAGAGTGCGAGTTGCAGGTCGTCGAGCAACTCGCGGAAGCGCGGCCCGGGCGCCAGACCCGCCAGCTTCAGCCAGTGGCCGTCGACCCGCACGGGGCGTCTGCGCTCCAGGCCGGGCCAGCGCTCGAGCAACCAGCGGCGGATCGGGCGCGGACCGCAAGCGAACGCCACGAGTCGTCCGTGGGCGCTCAGGCCATCCACCGCCCGGGCGCGAAGCGCATCGTCCCATCCGGGCCAGACGTCGCTCCAGCCCTGCAACGTCTCGCGGGTGGCGGCCGCGTCCAGAGCGGTCCTGCGCTCGGTCCGGGTGGGCAGCAGGGTCTCGAGGATCGGCTCCCGTCGCCCGACGGGAGCCGAGGCCACGAGGAGGCCCAGCAGCGTCCACAGCCGATCGTCCGGTTCGAGCAGTCCCTTGCGCACGGCGCGATCCAGCCAGCGTCCGGCTCGCCGGTGGGTCACGTCCCAGCGTACGTCGGGTGCGAACAGGCGCCAGGCATCGAGTTCGGCGAGGCGGGCATGCAGGAGGCTCGTGTCGGGAAGCCGCGCGCCTTGACGCAGTTCGAGCTTGAGGCGTTCGCCGCCCATGCCGTCGTGGCGGCCCGAGGCGATCGCCTCCCGGGCCTGAGACGCCGTGTCGGCCTCGAAATGGAAGCCGAAGCGATGGGCAAAGCGGATACCCCGGAAGATCCGGACGGGGTCCTCGAAGAAGGAGACGGGATGGAGCGTGCGCAGACATCGCCGGGCCAGGTCGTCTCGCCCGCGGTGTGGATCCACCAGGACGGGCTCCCGGCCGGCTTGCAGGCGCAGAGCCATGGCGTTCACCGTGAAGTCTCGCCGGCGCAGGTCGTCCCGGAGCCGGGACCGCTGCACCTCGGGCAGGCCGCCTGCTCGAGGATAGTGCTCGATCCGGGCCGAGGCCAGATCCAGGTGGGTGCCGTCCGGAAACTCCAGGCGCGCCGTTCCGAAGGCCTCGTGAACGTGGATCCGAGCTCCGAGGTCCGTCGCGAGCGAGCGAGCGAGGGCGATCGCATCCTCCTCCACCACGAGGTCCAGGTCATCGAGCGCTCGTCCGAGTAGCAGGTCGCGAATGCCACCGCCCACGAGGTAGAGCGGGCGATCGCCCGCGGCTTCCAGCACCCGGTCCAGCTGGACCTTCAGGGCTCCGGGCCAGTCCGGTCGGAGGAGCGTCTCGTCGGGAGACGGCGTGAGTCGGACTTCGGCCCGACTCCGCTCGAGATCGGTCCGCGAACAGATACCCACGAGCCGGTGCTCGTCCACCACGAGGACGCGACCCACGCGGTGACGGAGCATCTCGTCCTCGATCTCCGCGATCGTCGCACCGGGCGGGACCTGGACGACCCGCCGTGGCAGGATCTTCCGGATGGGGGCGCTCGCGAGGCCATGCTGGATGGCGCGATCGAGTTCCCGGCGATGCAGCACCCCCTGGGGGCGCCCGTTCCGCGTCACGGGGACCACCGTCAGACTCCAGAGCCGGGCGAGTTGCCAGGCTGACTCCAGGGAAGCCTCGAGGTCCACCGAGTGGACCGGCTGGCTCATGACGTCCCGGGCACGCCTTTCGGGACCCAGGAACGCATCGCAGACCTCGGCCATGGACGCGGCCACCTCGTCGGGGGCGTCGGAATCCTCCACCACCGCCGTCACGGCCGAGGCATGGCCCTGCGCGCCGAAGGCCGCGAGCCCGGTCCGGAGGTCCAGCCAGTCGAGTCGGGTCCGGGCCACCAGCCGCGTCCGGCCCGGCGAGCAGACGATGCAGACGGCCAGGTCGACGGGATGTTCTTCCAGCAGGGTGGCCACGAGGGTGGCGAGTCCCGGTATCTCCGCCTCGGCCTGGACCTGGATTCTCCAGCAGGTGGGGGTGCTCCCGCGGAGTTGCTGGCGGGCGGCTGCCAGGCGAGCCAGATCCGCGCGTTGCCGCTCCGGCAGGTCGATGGCGAGGTAGCCGTGCGCCCGGGTGAGGTCCGCCCCGTGATCCAGCAGGCGCGCGGCAGCTCGCAGATCCCGGGCCGTCGTGCCGGGATGGCTCATGCGTCCCGTGTCGGCCAGGATGCCAGCGAGCATGAGCGTCGCGATGTGACCGGACGGGGCTATGCCTCTGGCCTCCAGCCATTCGGTCATGAGCGTCGCACAGGCCCCGACCGCCTCGATCCAGCGGTGCGTTTCCGTCGCCGGGGTCGGCCCCGGCGGATGGTGATCGACGACGGTCCAGGTCAAGCCCGGGTCACGGACCCACCCGGCGGGTAGGTCCGTCCGGGCGGGGTCCTGCACGTCGACGAGGAGGGCGTGTCGCGGCGCGGGGTCGAGCGTGGGGAGCCCGGAATCGAGCCCGAGCCATTCGGCATACTCGCTCGCCGCCCGGTCTGCCCCGGGCAACCAGCGGGTCGGCGATAGGACACGCGCCCTTGGCCAGAGCAGGCGAGCCCCGGCCAGCGAGGCGAGGGCATCGAGGTCGGCACCCGCATGGGTGGCGATCCAGTCCACTGGTTCGAGCTCTGCGGTAAACATCGCTTTAAACCTCGTCTAAAGATCGCGACATGCCGCGAGATGGCGGGCCTGCCTTCCGACAACTCTCGCAGGCAGGTCGAAAGGAGCAGGTCATGATCATCCTATCCCGGAAACGTCTGGCTCGGTTCATCACGGTCGTGGTGCTCTCGTTCTGGTTCTCGGTGATGGCGGCCACCCCGGCTCTCGCTTTCACCACGCCCCGTCCCGTCCAGGAACTCTCCAGCGCCGGTGCAGGAACGGGAACGCCCATCCTGGCTGCTACAGGACAGCCGGTGCTCGATGCCTCCGGACGGCCGCTGGTGGTCACGGGCATCCGCACCGACGGTGCCGACCTGACGGCCCAGGCGATCTCCACCATGTTGCGCGTGCCCCTGGCCGATCTGTTCAGCTATTCCTCCCAGGTCGGCGCCCAGTTGCCTCCCGTGCTGAGCGGGACTCTCACGACCATCACGCGCTCGGATGGCGGCATCGAGCAGGTCTTCCACATGGCCGCTCCCGATGGCAGTGCCCTCGTCTTCCTGGCCGATCGGACCGGCGACAATGTCTATGGCATCCGGGTCGCCCGGGTCGAGCCCTCCGGCAGCACGCGGATGTTCACCGCCCACGGCCTGAATGGCAACTTCACCTCTCCGCCGTGGTACCTTTCGGCCCAGGCCAAGGCGCAGTACTGGACCCAGCTGGCCACCGCCCAGATCTCGGCTCTGGCCCCGACCAACCCACCTGATTCGTCGGGTGGCGGTCAGCAGGGAGGGGGCGGTGCCCCGGGAACGCTGGCCTCCGCTCCCGTCCGCACGGCGCGTGCCGTCACGGCGCTGCCATTTCGCTCGAACCTGGTCGCGGGGGATACGCGTGTCTCGCTCTCGACGATCGGGGACGTTTATCGGCGGGTGAAGCGTTAGCCCAGCCGCACCCGGATCCGCCATCGGTGTGGTAAAATATAAAGACACAGTAGGAAATGGTCATAACCACATCATCTGGCGAGGGGATTCCCGGGGAGGGGTTACTCATGAACAGCGTGGTCCTGGTCGGTCGTGCGGGGGCAGATCCCGAGATCAAGTACTTCGAGTCCGGTCGCATGCGATCCACCTTCAATCTGGCCGTCGATCGCCCCGTGAAGCGGACCGAGGGACAAGACACCACGGACTGGTTCCGGATCGAGATCTGGGGCAAGGATGCCGAACGGGCCAAGGAATGGATCCGCAAGGGCTCGTTGCTGGGCATCCAGGGCAGGCTCGAGATCAGCAAGTGGACGGACAAGAACGGTCAGAAGCAGGAGATGTTCATCATCTCGGCCTCGACGTTCCGCCTGCTCGGAAGTCGGCAGGATTCGGGTTCCCAGGCCTATGCCGGTGCGGCTTCCGGCGGCGGCGATTCGGACTTCGCGTTCTGAATCGTCCAGGTGCCCCCCGCATAGGGGCGATCGCTCCAGATCTGTCCCAGGCTTCGCACCTCGCTCTCGCCTTTCACCGGGCGGGAGCGGTTTCGCGTATCCTCTGTGTCCCGACCCTGCCCGCGCCCGAGGCGCCGGACGAGGGCGTGTGGATCCGCTGGGGGGATGCGTGGAAGGGGGCGCTCGTTCCGTCTGCGCGCCCTCGGGTACCCGGGGACTCCCCGTCCTGGTTTCTCGGGCTCGATCCCGCCAGCGGTCGCGTCCCCCTCGACGTGCTCGACACCCTGCGACACCGTCTTGGACCCGTGCTGGCCGTCGTGGCGCCGGCGTGGCCTCACAGAGGCTTCCGCACGCTGGGAGGATACGTGAACCTCCACGGTGTCCCCGTCTTGCCCGCAAGCGGGGTGGCCCGCATGCAGTCTCTCGCACATCGGCTCGCGGCGGCAGGGGAGCGCGTCTCCGTCCTGACGTGGGCCTCGCTCCGCGAAGGTCTCGGGCGGGTGGTGGACGAGATGCTGCGGGCGGCGCACGCCGGCGTGACCTGCCTGGTCGCCGACGCCGTCGAGGATGACGATCTCGCCATCCTCGGCCACGCCGTCCATGCCGTACCTGTCCCCATCCTGCCGGTCGGAACCCCCGCGTTTGCCGGTGCGCTGGCCAGGATGCGCTATGCCGGTTCACTCGGCTCGAATGCCGCCTGGCTGGAGCTACCCGTGCGACTGCCCGTCGTGCGTCCCCGTCCCGTGCTGGTCGTCAGCGCGAGTCTGGAGCCCGCTCCTGTCCGGGCCCTCGAGGGCCTCACGGCAGATGTGCGTACCGTTAGCCTGGCTTTCGAGGCGGACTGGCTGGGGGCAGGTGGGGACGAACTGGCCGAGGTCCGGGCCCTGGCACAGGCCTTGCTGGCCGGCATGGACGGGGCTCTCGTCGCGGTCCCCACGCTCGACGACCAGGTCCGGGCCGCCCGCCTCGCGTCTGAACTGGGAATCGACGAGGCCGAACGGCGGCAGCGGTTGCTCGAATTGACCGTGCGCCGCCTGGCCTACCTCCTCGACCGGGTTCCCGAGGTGCATCTGGTCCTGGTCGGGGCCGCCCTCGCTGGACGCGTCGTCGAGCAACTGGCTCCCTCGCATCTGGAGGTCAGGGCCGAACTTCCCGCCGGCACTCCGGTCCTGGGTCTTCCCGGGGATCCGCGCGGTGTCGTCATCTGGGATCCCGTCGTCCAGGGACCCGATGAGCTTCCCGAACTGGTCCGATCGCTGCGTGCTTTGCTCACCGGTGCCCCGATTCGGTAGAATGTTCGAACATCGCCGCACCACCGTCTGAACGTCAAAGGGGACTGTCGACATGCGCATCGGAATGCTCAGCTGGGAATACCCACCCCGGATCGTGGGAGGCATCGCTCGCCACGTCGAAGAGCTTTCCGAGGCGCTGGCAAGTCAGGGTCACGACGTCCACGTGTTCACCGCGCATCATCCGGGGTGTGCGGAGCACGAGACCCGCAAGGGCGTCCACATCCATCGCTTGCCCGAGGTCACGGCCCTGGTGCCCGACTTCGTGACGTGGGTGCATCATCTCAACTTCGAGATGGCCCGTGCGGCGATCCCGATGCACCTCGAGCAACCTTTCGACCTGTTTCATGCCCATGACTGGCTGGTCCTCCAGGCCGGCAACCTGCTCAAGCACGCCCTGGGAGCTCGCCTGGTGGCGACCATCCATGCGACCGAGGCGGGTCGGATGCACGGGATCCACAATGATCTGCAGCGCTATATCAACCAGCAGGAGTGGACGCTCAGCTACGAGGCCTACCAGGTGATCGTGTGCAGCCAGTACATGCACCGGGAGGTCACCGAGCAGTTCGGACTGCCCGTCGACAAGCTGCATATCATCCCGAACGGCATCGATGCCAGCAAGTTCGACTTCGACTTTGACCCCGTCTCTTTCCGCCGGTCCTACGCGGCCGACCATGAACGGATCGTCCTCTTCGTCGGGCGGATGGTTCACGAGAAGGGTGCCCAGGTGCTCATCGAGGCGGTGCCGCAGGTCGTGTCCCGGGTGGGAGACGTCCGGTTCGTCGTGGTGGGCAAGGGGGGCTTCCTGGACGAACTCAAGGCCCGGGCCCGGGCCCTCGGTGTCCATCGGGTCATGACGTTCACCGGCTACGTCGACGACGAGACGCTGCTGCGCCTGTACCGGGTGGCGGATGTCGATGTCGTGCCGAGTCTTTACGAGCCCTTCGGCATCGTGGCGCTCGAGGGTATGGCGGCCCGCCTGCCCACCATCGTGGCCTCCACCGGAGGTCTTGCCGAGATCGTCGACCACACGCAGACGGGGCTCACGACGTATCCGGGCAATCCGGATTCGCTGGCCTGGGCGATCCGGGAGGTCCTGGACCATCCCGGGTACGCCATCGACCTCGGCAACCGGGCCTATGACAAGGTGCAGGCGGTGTTCAACTGGCAGATCATCGCCAGGCAGACCGTGGAGGTCTACGAGCGGACACTGGCGATCGCCTGACGGCCCGGATCCGTGCCATGGCGGACTCACGACTATCCGCCTGTCCCCATGTCAACTTTCCGTGCTACCATCAGGGTGGTCCGACCCGCGTGGTGCTGGATTGACGGTCGTGTTGAGGTTCCTACCCATCTTGCCTCGATGAGGAGTGCGCGATGAAGGCTGTGCTGATGGCAGGCGGGTCAGGGACCCGGCTGCGACCCCTGACCTGTGATATCCCGAAGCCGATGGTGCCCATGCTCAACCGTCCGATGGCGGAGCACATTATCGGGCTGTTGAAGCGGCACGGTATCACCGAGATCCTGGTGACGCTCTACTACCTGCCCCAGGTGATCCAGAACTACTTCGGGGATGGGCGAGACTTCGGGGTGCGCATCACCTACTCCGTCGAGGAGAAGATGCCCCTTGGGACGGCGGGTTCGGTCAAGGCGATCGAATCTTTCCTGGACGACACCTTCATCGTCATCTCGGGGGACAGCCTGACAGACCTCGATCTGACCGCCGCCGTCGAGTACCACCGACGCAAGCAGGCGCAGGCCACGCTGGTGCTTCACCGCGTCGAGAACCCCCTCGAGTTCGGCGTCGTCATCACCGACGACGAAGGGCGCATCGAGCGTTTCCTCGAGAAGCCGTCCAGTTCCGAGGTCTTTTCGGACACGATCAACACCGGCATCTACATCCTCGAGCCAGAGGTGCTCTCGCTCCTCGAGCCGGACCGGGAGTTCGACTTCTCGAAGGATCTTTTCCCGATGCTCTTGCATCGCCGGGACCCGCTCTATGGGTACATCGCCGAGGGCTACTGGGAGGATGTCGGGAACCTCCAGGCCTACCGGCAGGCGCACTATGACATCCTCGAGGGCAAGGTCAAGATCGACATGCCCTATCCGGAGCGCGAACCGGGCATCTACGTCGGCGAGGGAACCGTCATCCATCCCTCCGCGCGCCTCAGCGGTCCGCTCGTGATCGGCAACCACTGCCAGATCGGCGAGAAGGCCTCGCTGAGCCCCGGGACGGTCCTGGGCGACAACGTCATCGTCCGTGCCGGGGGGAGCCTCAAGCGCCCCGTCGTCTGGCAGAATGCCTACCTCGGCGAGCATATCGAACTCCGTGGCTGCGTCATCGGAAAGAACACGGGGGTCAAGCGTGGAGCCGAGGTGCTCGAGGGCGCCATCGTGGCCAACGATTGCATCGTCGGCGAAAGTGCCATCCTCAAGCCCAACGTCAAGGTCTGGCCGAACAAGACCATCGAGACGGGCGCGACGGTCACGGCCAGCCTGATCTGGGGGGCCTCGGCCCAGCGCACGCTCTTCGGTGCTTCCGGGGTGCGGGGTCTCGCGAACATCGAGATCAGCCCCGAATTCGCGGTCAAGCTGGGCGCTTCCTACGGGGCGACCTTGCCGCCCGGGTCGTCGGTTGCCGTGAGCCGCGACGGCTCCCAGGCCGCCCGCATGATCAACCGTGGCCTCATCTCGGGCCTGATGAGCGTCGGCATCAACGTCGTGAACCTCGAAATGGCGGCCATGCCCGTGGCCCGCTTCCAGGTGCCCACGCTCGGGGTTCAAGGTGGCGTGCATATCCGCATCTCGCCCGAGCATCCCGATCTCTGTCAGATCGAGTTCCTCGACCGCGGAGGGCTGAACATCTCCAAGGCCACCGAGAAGAAGATCGAGGCCAACTACTTCAAGGAAGACTTCCGGCGCGTCCAGATCTCCGAGATCGGGGACATCTCCTTCCCCGCCCGGGCAGCCGAGTACTACAAGCAGGGCTTTCGCCAGGCGGTCACCATGCCCACGGCCCGGACGGGGCGCAAGCTCAAGATCGTGCTGGACTACGCCTTCTCGATCGCGAATCCGATGCTTCCCGGCATCCTCGGTGAACTCGACATCGAGTCGGTGGTCCTCAACGCGCATCTGCGGCCCGTCATGCCCAATGCCGAGGAACGGGGCGTGCTCATCGAGCAACTCGCCGAGGTGACCCAGGCGCTCCGGGCGGACTTCGGTGTCCAGATCGACGCGAACGGTGAGCGCGTCACGGTCGTGGATGAGCGGGGGCGCATCTTGCAGGGGGAGCGCCTCACGGCGACGCTCACGCACCTGTTCCTCTCGGCCTCGCCGGGCAAGGTGGTGGCCGTTCCCGTCACGGCCTCGGAGGTCGTCGAACGCATCGCCGAGCAGCACGGGGGCAGGGTCATCCGGACCAAGGCCAATCCTCGCGCGCTGATGGAGGTCGCTCACCAGGAGAAGGTCCTCTTCGCGGGGACCGAGGGCACGTTCATCTTTCCCGTCCTGCATCCCGGCTTCGATGGCATGCTGGGGGTGGCGAAGATCGCCGAGGCCCTGCTTGTCCTGGGCAAGTCGCTCGCCCAGGTCGAACAGGAGTTGCCGGATTTCCATCACCTTCACGATGCCGTGGAGTGCCCGTGGGAACACAAGGGCACCGTGATGCGTCGGCTGGTCGAAGGCAACAAGGATCGGACCATCGAACTGCTCGATGGCGTCAAGATCCGTCACGGTCAGGACTGGGTCCTGGTCTTGCCGGATCCGGTCGAGCCCCTCATTCATGTATATGCGGATGCGCGTTCGGCCATCGGGGCCGAGCGTCTCGTCGAGGAGATGGGCGGGACCATCCGCGAGGTCGCAGCAGGCAAGGAGGAAGTCGTCGGTGTCTGACATCAGTTTCGGCACGGATGGTTGGCGCGACCGGATCGCCGAGGGGTTCACCTTCGCGAATGTCCGGATCGTCGCGGCCGCGGTGGGGGCCACCATCATCGAGCAGCATGGCACCCGGAAGCCCGTCCTGGTGGGCCACGACACCCGGTTCCTCGGGCGGGCCTTCGCCGAGACCGTGACCTGCGTGCTCGAGCACATGGGGCTCGAGGTCCTTGTCGCCACCCGGGACGTGCCGACGCCCGTGATCGCGCATGCGGCGCGAGATCTGGACACGGCCGGTGCGATCCAGCTGACGGCCAGTCACAACCCCGCCGAGTACGGGGGCATCAAGTACATTCCCGAGTATGCCGGACCGGCCACCAAGGAGATCACCGACCGGATCGTCGCTGCCGTCCGGCGCATCGAGGCCAGCGGAGAGAAGCTCCCGACCGGGCGCTCGGCAGGCAAGCCGTTCGATCCGACGGCCCGGTACCTGGAGGACGTTCGCCAGCTCGTCGATCTCGAAGCCATCCGCCGTGCGGCTCCCAGGGTCGTCTACGATCCGCTGTACGCGACGGGGAGGGGCTACCTCGACACGTTGCTGCATGAGGCCGGTGTACCCGTCGAGGTCCTCCACGGCTCACCCGATCCGCTGTTCGGAGGCGGGATGCCGGAGCCGGCCGTTTCCCAGCTCGGGGAGCTCATCGCGCGGGTCCAGTCCGCTGGCGCGGATCTCGGGCTTTCCACCGATGGTGATGCCGATCGCTTCGGTGTCGTGGACGCCGCGGGGACCTTCTACTCGCCGAATCAGGTACTGGCCTTGCTGGCGCGACATCTCGTCAAGAATCGTCGCCACGGTGGGGCCATCGTCCGCACCGTCGCGACGACTCATCTGCTGGATCGCCTGGCTGAGCGCTATGGCTTGCCTGTCCGCGAGACGCCCGTCGGGTTCAAGTGGGTCGGAGCGTGCATGCGCGAGGAAGAAGTCCTCATCGGTGGTGAGGAGTCCGGCGGACTGTCCATCGGCACGCACATCCCCGAGAAAGATGGCGTGCTGGCCAACCTCCTGGTCGTCGAGATGGTTGCCATGGAAGGCAAGCCACTGGCCGCCATCTGGCGCGATCTCGTCGAGGAAGTGGGGTACGACCCCGCCAACCGGCGCCTTGATCTGCACCTGGCGCCGGGGGTCAAGGAAGAACTCCTGGAAGCCGTCCAGACGCGTCCCCCTGCGCATCTCGCTGGACGTGCCGTCCAGCAGGTCAAGGGACTCGATGGTGTCCAGTTGCTCCTCGAGGGAGAGGCCTGGGTTCTCGTGCGCCCCAGCGGCACCGAGCCTCTGGTGAGGGTGTACATGGAAGCGCCCGATCAGGGGGCTCTCGCAGGTCTGATGGGGGCCGTTCGAGACTGGCTCGCTCCCTTCACGGGTGAGGTTCCCGTCTCCGCTCACGCCTGAGCGCGAGCACGTGGGGGCAGGAAAATTCCTGCCCTCAGGTGCTCGGGATGACCGGTTCCGGGTACACGATCTGCGTCATGTCGAAGATCGCCAAGGAACTTGCTCGAAAGCGCCAGCAGGCCGAACGCTACCGGTCTCTCGCCCGGAAGGTTCGCCTGCGTCAGGCGGCCCCCCTGGCCGGCGGCGTGCTGGGTTTCATCCTGGCCGGCGGTACGGGGCAACTGGGGCTCATGGGCGCGGGGGCTGCCGTGGGTGCCGTGGCACCGCTGTTGTTGCAGCGGCAGATCGAAGACCTCGAGCTGCGGATCCGTCAGCAGCTACTGGACCGGGCGCAGGCCGTGGATGCGCAGACCACCGAGGCGGGGGCCGGTGTAGAGCACTGGTTCGGCGAGTTCACCCTCCGGTATCTGGGGGGACACCCCGGTCTGCGTGTCGCCAAAGAGGCCGCCTTCGGGAAGCTTTCCTGCACGGATCGGGGAGTGGTGTTCCAGAACCGGGACACCCGGATCCGGATGGCGCCCGCCCGGATCCAGCGCATCTCGCTGGAGAGTCCCCGCCAGGTCAATGCCAGAAAACTGCCGGGGGTCTTGCCCGTGCCCGTGATGACGCACGCCCAGCCGCTGGTGGCGAAGCTATTCTCGGCCCTCGTGAGACGCCAGAGGGTCGTGCTGGTGGACTACCTGGATGACCTCGGAGAGCGCAACTGGATCGTGTTTCACGAGACCTGGATGTTGCCCGGTCACGCCGCCCGGGTCAGATCGGCACTGGAGGCGGCCATTCGCTCCGTGCCGAAGGACAGGCGCGTCCAGGCAGGAGCTCGGGGCACCGGGAGTCTGGCCCAGGCTGCCGCTGCGACCCGGAATGACCTCGAGGCGGCGGAAAGAGCCAGCCAGGTCCTCCTGGTCGAGGGCAGTCACGTGGACGGCATGGCCAGGGGGCAGCAACGTCCGCCCCTGGGGCGGCGTTGTGACGTCGTGCTCGAGGGAATGGGGACCACCGCGCAGGAGTTCGACCGGGTCGTCGAAGAGCTTGCGCGGATCTTCGGAAAGCCGCCCGACCGTTTTCGCGAGTTGCAGGCTCGCCTCCCGATGGTGATCCGACGCAATCTGCCTGCGGACGAGGCGCAGCGCCTCGCCGATCTCCTCGGGCGTGCCGGGGCCACAGTCCGTTTCGACCCGACCTCCGCTGCAACTTGAGCATGTCTTGACCTCGTGTTAAAATCAAAATTCCAGTTTCATCTCGTTCTTGCAGGTCGGGATGAACCGCCCGGGGAGTTCGCTTCCCGTCGCATCCCTGCCCCCACGGGGGCCGTCCAGCCCACAGGGAGTTCACCCGTGCCACGCGCTTACGAGACCATGTACATCCTCCGTCCGCAGCTCGAAGAAGAAGCGGTCGACACTGTTATTTCCAGCGTCAACGACAAGATCGCCAAGCTTGGTGGTCAGGTCGAAAAGACCGAGAAGCGCGGCCGCAAGCGCCTCGCTTACGAGGTCAACGATTTCCGGGATGGCATCTATGTCCTGTCGAACTTCTCGGCAGATGGCAAGGCCATCGGCGAGCTCGAGCGGTTCTTCCGTCTCAATGAAGACGTCATCCGTCATCTGGTGGTTCGTACCGAGGCCTGAACCTCGTCCTGTCATCAGGGGGTAGCGTGAGTCTCAATCACATCTCGCTCGTCGGCCAGGTCGTGCATCGGCCCGAACTTCGCAAGACGCCCAACGGTGTATCCGTCGCCGATTTCAGCGTGGCGGTGAAGCGTGCGCCACGGCCCGATGGCACTCCTTCCGAGGACTTGGATCAGTTTCGCGTCCAGGCCTGGGACAAGTGGGCCGAGCGCGCAGCTGAAAGTCTGGAACCGGGGGCGCTCATCTCCCTCGAAGGGCGACTCGTCGCCCGGAGTTTCGAGGCCCAGGGTCAGCGTCGCAAAGTCGTCGAGATCCGGGCCAGCGCGTTCGAGACCATCGGTCCATCGGCGTCTGCCGGTGCCGCTCGCCCTGTCTCCCGCCCTGCTCCCCAGGAGCAGGCGGCTGCTTTCGATGATTTCGACACCCCGGATGCCTTCGGTTCGGGCGGGGACGACATTCCGTTCTGAAGCCGTCCTCGACCGGCGACCGGGCTCCTCTGGAGTCCGGTCGCTTTCTCCATGACTTTCCCCTTGCGGAGGACTCATGACTGCCCTCGTCTCCCTCGAGGAACTCGAAACTCAGGCCCTCGACTCGCTGGCCGCGATCGATCAAGCCACGGCGCTCGAGGCCTGGTACCACCACCATTTCAGCCGCGAGCGCGGTGAACTCACGTTGCTCATGCGCCGGATTCCGCAGGTCGAGCCGTCCGAGCGTAAGGCGTTCGGCCAGGCGGTGAATCGCCTGAAGGTCCGACTCGAGGAAGCGCATGCCGCACGCCAGGCGGACCTGCGCTCGGCGGCCCTGAGCGCGCAGCTCGAAGCTGAGAGGCTCGATGTGACGTTGCCAGGAAGAGTCTTGCCACGCGGCCGTCGTCATCCGCTTTCGGCGACGCTGGAGCGGATCGTGGACGTGTTTCACGGCCTTGGTTTCGATCTGGCCGAGGGGCCCGAGGTCGAGGACGACTGGCATAACTTCACCGCGCTCAACACCCCGGCCGACCACCCGGCACGCGACATGCAGGACACGTTCTACCTGGCGGATGGGCACCTGCTGCGGACGCATACCTCGAGCGTCCAGATTCGCCTCTTGGAATCTACCCGCCCCCCGATCCGCGCCCTGATGCCCGGCCGTGTCTACCGGCGGGATGCGGTGACGAGCAGGCACTACCCCATCTTCCACCAGGTCGAAGGCCTCGTCGTGGAACCCGGCATCACCATGGGGCACCTGAAGGGGACCCTCACGGTCGCCATGCAGGCCCTCTTCGGACGCGACCGCGCCGTGCGTTTCCGTCCCAGTTACTTCCCCTTCACGGAGCCCAGCGCCGAGTACGACGTCCGGTGCATCTGCGGAGGCGAGGGCTGTCGCATCTGCTCGTACACCGGCTGGCTGGAGGTCGGTGGCTGCGGCATGGTCGATCCTTCCGTCTTCGAGGCCGTCGGTCTCGATCCGTCCGAATTCCAGGGCTTCGCCTTCGGCCTCGGTGCGGAGCGCATCGCGATGCTCGTACACGGGATTCCGGACATCCGGTTGCTCTGGGAAAACCACGAGCGCTTTCTCGAGCAGTTCTAGTCCCCTCCTCGCCAGCCTTCCCAAGGAGCACCCATGCGCGTCCCCATGTCCTGGATGCAGTCCCTCTTCCGCTCGCCGCTTCCGCCGGCCGAGTCGATCGCCCGTGCCCTGACCGGAGCCGGCATCGAGGTCGAGAGCATCACGCGTCACGCCCCGGGCTTCGACCACGTCGTCACGGGCAAGATCGTGAAGGTCGAGCCGCATCCCAATGCGGATCGTCTGAGGATCTGTCAGACCGATCTCGGGAGCGGGGAGCCCGTCCAGATCGTCACGGGGGCGGCCAACGTGCAACTCGGGGACATCATCCCCGTGGCCCTGCCAGGCGCGAACCTCCCTGCCGGTATCCGGATCCAGCCCTCGAAGCTGCGCGGGGTCGAGAGCGGCGGGATGTACTGTTCTCGCAAGGAACTGGGCCTCGAGGGCGGGGTGGACGGTGTCGAGATCCTGTCACCTGACACGCCCGTCGGAGTTCCTGCGGCAGGCGCCATGAGCATCGGTGACGAGGTCCTTACCCTCTCGATCCTGGCCAACCGTCCGGACCTGATGTCGATGCGCGGGGTTGCTCGCGAGGTCGCCGCTCTCGGCCTCGGTGATCTGCTTGAAGTCTCGCGCGAGCCCATGTCCGGAACCGATGCGGGGGCGATCGCCGTGCGCCTCGAGTCGGTCGAGCAGTGTCCCCGCTACCTGGCGATCCCTCTCGAGGGGATCACCGTCGGCCCCTCGCCGTCCTGGGTCCAGGAGCGCCTCGCCGCTGCCGGCGTCCGGGCGATCTCGAACGTCGTGGACGTCACCAACATCGTCATGCTCGAGTGGGGCCATCCGATGCATGCCTTCGACCGCGATCGCCTGGAGGGTGATGCGCTCGAGGTCCGCGCGGCGCGCGAGGGAGACCGGCTGATCACGCTCGACGGCGTCGACCGTGACCTGCAACCCGGACAGCTCGTGATCGCGGATGCACGTGGCCCCGTGGCCCTTGCTGGCGTGATGGGGGGCGAGGCCTCCGGGGTTCACGACGCCACGCGTCGCATCGTGCTCGAGGTGGCAGCCTTCGATGCGGCGAGCATCCGCAGGACGTCCCGGGCCCTGGGCCTGCACTCGGAGAGTTCGCAGCGATTCTCCCGCGGAGTCGATCCCGCGACGCTTGGCGTGGCCGCAGCGGAGGCCGTGCGCTGGCTGCGCGAACTCGCCGGTGCCACGCTCGCGCAGGGCGTGACCGAGGTCGGGGGGGGGCTGCCCGGGGCGGTCGAGTTGCGAGTCGCCCGGTCCCAGGTCGAGGGTCTGCTCGGGGCCGATCTGCTCGATGATACCGTCCAGGTCGCCCTGCGGAAGCTCGGCTTCGGCCTCGAAGACATCGATGCATCCACCTTCAGCATCCGGGTGCCCTCCTGGCGTTCCGGAGACGTCCGGCGTCCGGTGGACGTGCTCGAGGAGATCGCTCGATTCCGCGGCTACGGGGCGCTCCCGGCCATTCCGCTTCCTCCCCGACCCTCGGCGACCCTCGGGCGCCGCGAGTCGCTCCGGCGCCGCCTGAGAGACACCTGCGAGGGGCTCGGCCTGCAGGAGGTCGTCACCTCGAGTCTCGTGCCTCGCTCCAGTACGCCCGAGGCTGATGAGGCCCTGGTCTCGCTCAAGAACCCGCTGGCTGGTTTCGAGGTCCTGCGTACCGAGCTCTGGCGAGGCGCCTTCGAGATGCTGGTCTACAATGCACGCCAGCGCTCCCGTCGTGCTCCCGGTCTCTACGAGCTTGGCTGGACTCACGGCAGGGACGCTGCCGGCGCGATCGTCGCGCGTGAGGCTCTCGTGGTGGTGCTCGAGGGAGACCAGATGCGCGGGACTTGGCAGACGGCCCCCGGCTCGCTCCAGGCTGACTTCGGCTGGGCCTCGGGTCTCGTCGCGCGCATCCTGGGTGACCTTCGCATCGACTCGCACCGGCTCGAGGCCGGGGCGGGGGATACCCACCGCCATCCGGGGCGCAGCGCCAGCATGCGGATCGGCGATCGCCTGCTCGGGGAAATCTTCGAGATCCATCCTGCCCATCTCGCGGAAATCGATGCTCCCGACCTGGGGCGCGTGGCGGTCGCATGGCTCGATCTGGCCGAACTGGAGGCCTCCACGAAGCGTGCCGCGGTGACCGGCTACCGGGCCTTCTCCCGGCAACCCGCCGTCACGCGGGATCTCGCTCTCCGGGTGTCTCAGGACGTGCTGGCCGGCGAGGTGCTCGCGATGGTGCGCGAGGCGGGCGGAGAATGGCTCGAAGACGTGCACTGTTTCGACCGGTACTCCGGGGCGCCGCTGCCTGCCGGACAGGTCAGTCTCGGTCTCCGGCTCACCTTCCGGGCCGAACAAACCTTGACCGACGAGCAGATCGAGCCGGCGATGGCCGCCGTTCTCGCCCGGGTGGCGGAACACGCGGGTGCTGCGGTCCGGGATGGTTCTGCTGGATAGGGGATCGAGGCTTCCGGGTACATGGGTGTCGGCGAGCCCAGAGGCGCTGTCCTGGCTCGATGTGGACGGGAGAAGACGAAGGTCCGATGGCAACCCGCAAAGGTACGAAGAAACTGGAATCCGCGGAAAAGGCCGCCAAGCCGGGATTCCTCGATTCCCTGCTCTCGGCGTTCCGTCGCCCGTCCGGTGACAAGGCTGCTGCATCTGCATCGGGCGGTAAAGATGCTCGCAAGCGGACAGGCAATTCCGGCGGGACCCGCAAGCTGTCCCCCGGTGGCAAGCGTGGTGTAGGCAGTCAGAAGCGCACCACGGCACTGCCGCAGGCCGACCAGGACTTCACTGCGGCGTTGCCCGAGGAACCGCAGTCGACGCTCGAGCAGGATCTGCTGGCAACCATCGAGGGCGACCTCTTCTCCTTCGGAGACGGTGATCAGGAAGCGGGTGGCTTCTTCGCCGATCCGCAGCAGGACCAGGCCTTCGCTCCACCCCCTCCTCCCCCTCCTGCCGCGCCGAGGGTACCGGCTCCCGAACCGAGGCGCGCCGCTCCGCCCCCCTCGGGTGGGGCCGGTGGTGGTCTGTTTGCCCCGGAGGGTGTGGACCGCGATCTCGATTCTCTTTTCGACTCGTTCGAGCCGGGCGGCGGAGCACCTCCTGCGCCTCAGGTCGCTCCGTCTGCGCCAGCCCAGCCGGCACCGCCCTCGCGTCCTGCTGCCCCGGTGGCTCCCCCTGCCCCCGCCCCGGCTCCTGCCGCAGCACCTGCGCGTGCTCCCGTCGCGCCTGCTGCGCCGGCCGCCTCCACGGCGCTCGTCCCTTCCACCGGAGCCAGCCAGGACGGCCTCGTCTCCATCGGAAAGTTGCTCGTCGATCAGAACACGCTCAAGCGGATCATCGACAACGCCGAGAAGCGAGGGGCCGGCGTCTACTCGACCACGACCATCATCTCGAATTCCCGCGGCGCCGACCTCGACCAGTTGCTTCAGCGCATCGACGGGTGCGAGGGCGTGCAGGGAAGCCTGATTGTCGGGCGTGACGGTCTGGTCATCGCGAGTTCGTTGCCGCCGACCTACGAGAAGGAACTCGTCGGGGCGATCGCGTCCTCCATGCTCACCAACCTCGACGTTCAGGGTAAGAAGATGAGAGTGGGATCGACGCGTCTCGCGTTGCTCGACACCGAGAATGCCCTGGTCATGCTCGTCGCTCTCCAGGTCGGGGTGCTCGTCGTGATGGCCCCGTCGCTCGTCGGACTCGACCTGACGGCCATCCTGTCCGTACTTGCCGGGGAAGCGGGCTAGTCCTCCCGGTTTCGTGACCTGAAGCGGGGCCCGGTCGGTCAGGGACGTCTCCCGCCGACCGGGCCCCGCCTGATACCTCGTTCCTGAGAAAGTCGGAGGATTTCCATCGTGGCCATCGTCAAGATGAAGCTGGGAGAGATCCTGGTCAATGCGAACCTCATCACGCAGGACCAGCTTCGAACGGCCATCGACATCCAGAAGTCCACCAAGGAAAGCCTCGGGATGATCCTGATCAAGCAGGGATTCATCACCGAGGCCAGCATCAAGGATGCCCTGGAGCTTCAGTACGGGCTGCGGTACATCAACCTCCGCAAGACCAAGATTCCGCCCGAGGTGCTGCGGCTCATTCCCGACAATCTGCAGCGCCAGCACCAGATCGTGCCCATCTCGCTCGCCAACAACCGGCTGACGTTGGCCATGGTGGACCCGACCAACCTGATCGCGATCGACGATGTCCGGTTCATGATGAAGGGCGTGCATGTTCAGCCCGTCGTCATCACGGAGGACGAGTTTTTCTGGTTCATGGAGCAGTCCAGCCAGGCGGCTGCACCCGAGGTCGACTCGGCTCCGGTCATGGACATCTCGTCGGTCCTGGGCGAGATCGCCTCCGACGACGACCTGGAGGTCGTCGAGCAGAAGGAGGACAGCCAGAAGGCCATCGAACTCGAGCGAGCGGCGGAAGAGTCGCCGATCATCAAGCTGGCCAACTCGATCCTGACGAACGCGATCGGGGGCTCACGCAAGGTCTCGGACATCCACATCGAGCCGTGGGAGAACGAGGTCGTGGTGCGCTATCGCATCGACGGCATCCTGCATCGCCAGAGTGCCATTCCCAAGAAGTTCCTGCCCGCCCTCGTCAGTCGCTTCAAGATCATGGCGAACCTCGATATCTCGGAGAAGCGCGTGCCCCAGGATGGCCGCATCCGGGTGCGCTTCAAGAACAGGGACTGGGACTTCCGCTTCTCGAGTTTGCCGTCCAAGTACGGCGAGAAACTCTGCATGCGGATCCTGGACAAGTCCGGGACCACGCTCGGACTGGACAAGCTCTTCATCTACCCCGAAGATCTGGCCCTCGTCCGAGAGATGGCCAATCGGCCTTTCGGGATCATCTTCGTCACGGGCCCGACAGGATCGGGCAAGTCGACCACCCTCTACTCCATCCTGAACGAACGCAACACCCCGGATGTCAACATCGTGACAGCTGAGGACCCGATCGAGTATGACGCGCCCGGCATCAACCAGTGCCAGGTGCGTCCGGAGGTCGGTTATACCTTTGCCCGCGTGTTGAAGGCGTTTCTCCGGCAGGACCCGGACATCATGCTCATCGGTGAGACCCGAGATCTCGAGGTGGCCAAGATCGCCATCGAGTCGGCGCTGACGGGCCACCTGGTGTTCACCTCCCTTCATACGAATGACGCTCCGGGCGCCGTGATGCGTCTTCACGAGATGGGCGTGGAGGGCTTCATGGTGTCCGCGGCGACCATCGGGGTGCTGGCACAGCGCTTGCTCCGCCGACTCTGCGGAAAGTGCAAGCAGCCGTACACCCCGGAGGTACGGGAGCTCGATTACGTGGGATATCGCTACGATCCCAAGGCGCTCCCCACCTTCTATCGGGCCGTCGGTTGCAACGAGTGCTCGAAGGGATATTCTGGCCGCATGGGCGTCTACGAGATCATGAAGATGAACGACGAGCTTCGTGATCTGATTGCCCGGGGCGCTTCCACGGGCCTGATCCGTTATGCGGCCAAGCAGTCGGGCATGAGAACGTTGAAGGACTACTCGCTGAGGCTGGTCGAGGATGGGCATACGTCCCTGGACGAGGTCATCCGCGTCACCTTCTCGGGTGAGGGCGAGGACAAGCTGTGCCCCTCGTGCCGGAACCCGATCGGCGATGAATTCATGAAGTGTCCCTTCTGTCAGACCGATCTCAAGAAGGTCTGTCCGAAGTGTCACCAGCGGATCGAGGAAGGTTGGAAGGGCTGTCCCAGCTGCGGCACGTTGCTGTCGACCTAGGGTGCGGTCAGGGCTCCACGAGAGGAGAATGATCCCATGTACATGGAGGAACTGCTTCAGCTGGTCTTCGATCGCGATGGATCGGACCTTCACATCTCGGCCGGGGTGCCCCCGATCATCCGGATCAACGGCAAGCTCATCCGGACCGACTACGATCCCCTGAGCCCCGAAGACACCCAGCGACTGATCTTTTCGATCCTCTCGAACGATCAACGCAAGGGCCTCGAACAGACCTTCGAGCTGGACTGCTCGTATGGCGTCGTGGGGCTGGGGCGCTTCCGCGTGAATGCCTTCAAAAGCAAGGGCGCTTACGCAGCGGTGCTCCGGACCATCTCGACCAAGATCCCGCGTTTCGAGGACCTGGGTCTGCCACCGCTCGTACGAGAACTGACGCACAAGCCGCGTGGCCTCATCCTCGTGACGGGACCGACGGGTTCCGGCAAGTCCACGACGCTTGCGGCAATGATCGACAACATCAACGCGACCCGCGCCGAACATATCCTGACCATCGAGGACCCCATCGAGTACGTCCACGTGCCCAAGATGAGCCTCGTCAACCAGCGTGAGCTGGGGGCCGACACCAAGAGCTTCGATGCGGCCCTGAGGGCGGCCCTTCGTGAAGATCCGGACGTCATCCTGGTGGGTGAGATGCGTGACCTCGAGACCATCCGTCTGGCGATGACCGCGGCCGAGACGGGCCACCTCGTGTTCGGCACCCTTCACACCGCGAGCGCCATGCAGACCGTGGACCGCGTCGTGGACGTCTTCCCGCCCCACCAGCAGCAGCAGATTCGCGTGCAGATCTCGAACTCGCTCGTGGCGGTGCTCTCGCAGTGTCTCGTGCCCAAGCTCTCGACCGATGGTGGGCGTGGACGCGGGCGTGTCATGGGACTCGAGATCATGGTCAACACCCCGGCGATCGCCAACCTCGTGCGGGAAGGCAAGACCGCCCAGATCTATTCAGCGATCCAGACCGGGCAGAAGTTCGGCATGCAGACGCTCGAGAACTGCCTGAAGGACCTGTACTTCAACCGGCTCATCTCGTACGAAGATGCCGTCTCGAAGACCTCGCGTCCCGAGGATCTCATCCGCATGATCGGTGCTGCGCCCACGAGCAGTCTCAGTGGCGCGATGGCGCGTTGACGATTAGGAACTGGCAGATCTGAACCATGGCCGTCTACACGTGCAAGGTCCGCGATCATCGCGGGGAAGCCTTCATCAAGACCATGACGGGCACCTCCGCCCAGGAGGTGCGCAACAAGTTACGCGAGATGGGCTACATGATCGTCACTCCCGTGACGGAGGCCCGGGAGAACCGCCTCTCCGGACTCGAGAGTTTCCGGAATTCGCGGTTCGCACGTGACCTGGAGGCCATTCTCAGCGCGGGGGCCAAGGTCACCCTGATGGAACTGACCATCTTCACCCGTCAGTTTTCCACCATGATCAATTCGGGTGTCGCCCTCATACGGGCGCTCACGATCCTGGGCGAACAGGCCCGTAATCCGGCGTTGCGTCGCGTCATCAACGACATGCGTACGCGAGTCGAGGGAGGTGCTTCCCTGGCGGATTCGATGGCCAAGCATCCCACCATCTTCGACAAGCTCTACGTCGGCATGGTGAGGGCCGGGGAGGCGGGCGGTGTGCTCGACTCGGTCCTGCTGCGGGTAGCGGGCTTCCTCGAGGCCAGCGCCAAGCTACAGGGTGAGGTCAAGGGGGCGATGACGATGCCGCTCGTCGTCGCCTTCGTGGCCGTGGCCGTCTTCGTGGCGATGCTCGTGTTCCTGTTGCCGATCTTTGCCAAGATGTTCGAATCGATGAACGCGAAGCTTCCCGCATACACGCAGTTTCTCATCGATCTCTCGAACACCCTCAGGGGACCGCTCGGGATCGGCCTTTTCCTGATGATCGGCGGCACGGTCGTCCTGTTCCGGCGCTGGGCAGCCACGGACTGGGGCAAGCACTTCATCGATCGCTACATCCTGAAGGTGCCCATCATCGGTCCGGTGGCCCAGAAGGTGGCCGTCGCGCGCTTCACGCGCACGCTCGGAACCCTCCTCAAGTCCGGAGTTCCCCTGCTCGCGGCCCTCGAGATCGTGCGAGATTCGTCCGGCAACATGGTCGTCTCGGGGGCGCTCGAGGATGTGCGACAGGCCGTTCGTGAGGGTGACGGCATCGCGCCTCCCCTGATGAAGTCAGGCGTCTTTCCCTCGATGGTCACGCAGATGATCTCGGTTGGCGAGGAGACGGGGCAGGTCGATGCCATGCTGGAGAAGGTGGCCGATTTCTATGACGAGGAGGCCCAGGTCTCGATCCAGGCACTGGCCTCCCTCATCGAGCCCCTCATGATGGTCGGGGTGGCCGTGCTCGTCGGTTCGATCGTCATGGGGATGTACCTGCCCGTCTTCACGATCATGAACGCCATCAAGTAGCAGGTGGTCTCCATCCGGGAGACTTGCTATGCTGGGTTCACGACCCGTGACTAGGAGTGATTCAACGTGAACAACTGGACCTATTTCTGGTTCATGATCTCGATCTTCTTCATCGTGACCGGCTGGGTGGGCAGCGCGGCTCTCGGAATTTACAGGGAAGGTCAGAGCCCCTCGGATCATCACTAGGGCAATTGCCGGGATGCACGCCCCGCGGGGAGGTTCAGCCATCGTGTCCGATCCCCGCGATGAGTCTTTGCAAGGCCTGTGGGAGCGTTTCATCGAAACCCGTGATCCCGGTGTCCGGAATGCCCTGGTGGAAGCGTATCTTCCGATCGTCCGACCCATCATCTCGACCCAGCTCCGGAGATATCCGGGCCATGAAGCGGACCTGATCCAGGTAGGCACCATCGGTCTCATGCTCGCGGTCGAGCGGTATCAGCCCCGAAAGGGACGGAGTTTCCGGGCCTATGCCAGCATGCTGGTGTCTGGCGAGGTGCTTCACTATCTCCGGGATCGCCTGCATGTCGTCCGCATGCCCCGGGAACTCGCGGACATGCGCGGGGCAGTGCATGCCGCCACCCACCGGCTGGAGCAGGCCGGAAACCGCGTCGACACCGGTTCGCTGTCGTCCGAGACGGGCTTTGACGAGGTCCGTCTCGAGGCCTTTCTCCAGGCAGAACGGACCCGGCACGCGGTGTCTCTCGACGAGACGATCGAGGAAGATGGGGAAGGTGCTCGACCTCGTTACCAGCTCGTCGATGTGCGCTACCGTTCGTTCGAGATGGCCGAGGAAGATCGTCTGATGCTGGCTCAGGCGATGGTGTCCTTGCGGGTCGTCTCGCGAGAGGTCATCGACTTCGCCTTTTATCAGGACCTCACCCAGACCGAGATCGCCCGACGCCTCGGCATCTCCCAGATGCAGGTCTCCCGGCGCCTGAGGACCGCCCTCGACGAACTCTGGAAGGCGCTCAACTCGCGCCTGTGGTGAGCGGCAGCGTGGACCGGTCTCAATCGCTGAGCGAGTGGACCTGGTTGCGGCCGCGCGACTTGGCCTCGTAGAGCCCGAGGTCTGCCCGCTCGATCAGCTCCGCCGTTCGCTCGTCTTCGAGGCGCAGCGAGCTCACGCCGATCGAGATGGTGATGTTTCGCAACGGCTGTCCGAGCTCGTCAGCTAGGCTCAGCTCCATCACGGACTCCCGCATGCGCTCTGCCACCGTCACGGCCCCTTCCAGGTCGGTATCGGGAAGCGCGACGATGAACTCCTCACCCCCGTAACGGGCCACCACGTCCGCCAGCCGGACGGCCAGTCCGAGTGCCTGGGAAACGCCGACCAGGACCTGGTCACCCATCGTGTGGCCATATGTATCGTTGAAGCTCTTGAAATGATCGATGTCGATCATCAGCAGGCTGAGGTGACGCCGGTGCCGCTTGGCCTGGGCGAAGCTGCGATCGAGCTGGTCGAGGAAGAAGCGTCGGTTCTGCAGACCCGTCAGGGCATCCGAGCTCGCCCGCATGTTGGCTTCCTCGTACAGTTCCACGAGGGTCTCCAGCTCGCTCGCTCGCGTCGAGAGCTGGGCATACAGGTGGGCATTCTCGATCGCGACGGAGACGTGATGCGAGATGGCCTCCAGCAGCGTCAGGTCCCTGTCGTGGAACAGGTGGCCCGTCAGGTCCGAATCCACGTAGATGAGGCCCAGCAGGCGCTGCTTGGCCACCAGGGGGACGCACATGACCTGGCGCATCCCGCCTTCTTCCCCTTCCGCGGCGAAGGGGGCGGGCACGCTTTCGAGCAGGAGCGGCTCACCCGTCTCGAGCACGCGCGCGCAGACGGGTTCGGAGACCTCGGCTTCCCTCTGGTGACTCGAGCCGTCCCGGTTGGACATGGCCCGGCAGACCAGCTCGTCCTGTTCCCACAGCAGCAGATAGCAGCGCTCGGCGCGGGCGACTTCCAGCGTCATCTGGACCGCCACGCTCATCACGTCCTCGAGCAGATGGGTGGTCGCCAGCACGCGGGCCAGGTTGTTGAGGGCCTCCATCTGGTGGCTCTTCGTCTCGAGCTCGTGATAGAGATTCGCGTTGTCGATCGCCGTGGCCGAGAGGGTCGCCAGAGAGACGACGACGTCGAGATCACCCTCGGAGAACCCCGTCCCGATGGTGCGGCGATCGACGTAGAGCGCTCCCACCACCTGATTGCGGATCTTGAGGGGGACGCACAGGACGGTCCGGAGATTGAGGGCCTGGATGGACTCGCTGTGCTGGAACCGACGATCCGACAGCGCATCCTGCAGGACGATGGGCTGCTCGGTGTGGAACACCTCGTCGGCGATCGAGCGGCTGATGAGCCAGTCGTCGTCCCCTTCTTGCGGGTGGATGTTCCGCATCTCGGAGACCTGGAGCTGGTTTCCCTGGTACAGCAACAGGAACCCGCGCTCCGCCCCGACGATGTCGATGATCAGGTCCATGGCCAGCTCGAGCACGAGGCGAAGATCGTGGACCTGGTTGATCTTGTGGGCGAACTCGATCAGCTGCTCCAGGCGCTCGTGGGCGAGCTCGATGCTCGACCAGCGCGCTTCCCGGACCTTGACGTTGGCGAGGATATCCGTGACATCGTCCACGAGTCCCTGCAGCCGACTCTCGATCGTCTGGGCGGCTGCCGTCGCGCTGGCATCGAGACCCAGGAGGCTGTTCTCCCACGAGCGCTCCAGCATCCCGCGGTCTTGCGGGTCGACCGACTCGAGGATTCTTTGCCGGATCGTGAGGACGCTCTGGAGATGTCGATCGGCGCGGGCCGGTTCTGCCCGCGCCAGGAGGGCTGCCGCGGTGGCCTGGAGGAAGGGCATATCGAGTTGCTGGGTCAGCGTGCTCGCGCGGTGCAGATGCTCGCTGGCCAGGCTACGGCGTTCCTGGAGGAGCTGGATTTCCCCGAGCAGAACTTCCAGTTCGGCCTCGATGGCCCGGGACTGGGTTTCCCGCGCGTCCTGGAGGGCTGCATGCGCCAGCTTCTGCGCATCCGCATAGTCCCGCGAGCGGCCAGCCAGCCAGACCAGCCCCAGCGAGGCCCGTACCTGCATCGCGCGGGCACCCGCTTCGCGTGCTTTCTTGCGAGCCGTCGTGAGCCTGTCCCGACCCTCCTCGAACTGCCCGGTCCGGGCCAGGAGCATTCCGACCTTGATCTCGAGGGCGAGACGGACGTCCTCGATGCCCTTCTCCTCGGCGATCGCCAGGGCCTCTCGGGCGATCGCCAGGGCCTCGGAGTCCCGGCGCACGATCGCCAGGGCATCCGCACGGAAGGTCGCCAGGTTCACGTCCAGGTAAACGTTATGAATCGCGTCGGCGATCGCGACCGCCCGGTCGACATGTTCCCAGGCCGTCCGGACTCGCCCCTGGACCAGGTGCCCGTAGCCCACGAGCGCGAGCGCGATGCTCTCCGGGTAGCGACTGCCCAGCTTCTGGACGAGTTCGAGCGCCTGGGAGGACAGCTCCAGGGCTTCCGAGAAGTCGCCCATCTGCTGCCCCACGATGCCGAGGTTCAGCAGACTGAAAACCTCTTCATCATGTTGACCTATTTCGGAGTTGATCTGTTGACAGTTGAGGTAGCACTCCTTGGCCTCGGCAAACCGGCCGAGACTCTGGTAGGCATTGCCGAGGTGCATCAGGGTGTCGTTGAGCCCGATCTTGTTCCCCGTGGCCTGGTGGATGGTCAGGGCCTCCTGGAGCATCGCCAGACCCTCGTTCTGCCGGACCGGATCCAGGGTGTAGAGGTAGCCCAGGAAGGACTGACATTCGGCCTGGAAGGCTTCCAGATCGTGCTCACGGGCGACGTGAAGGGCCCGGGTGAACACCTCGACCGTCTGGGGGATCTGCCCCTTGAAGAAATGCACCCTGGCCAGGGTGGTCAGGGCCCGGAGCCGTTCTCTCGGGACCCCGGCCTCCTGGGCCGTGCTGGCAGCCTCTTCGAGAATCTGCAGGGCGCCGTCATAATCCCCCTTGGCCTGCTTGACCTTGCCGAGGCCACCGAGCACGCGCGCGAGGTGGGACTTCGCCCCGTGCTGGCGGGCCAGGCTCGCGGCTTCCTCGAGGGACTGGCCCGCATCGGCGAACTCCCCCTTCAGGCGGTACACGTCGCTCAAGGTCATGAGCATCCGGAGCAGTGTGCCCTCGTCGACCGGGCTCTGGGCCCGGACCAGGGTCAGCCCCCGGGTCAGGAAGCCTGAGGACAGATCGGCCGCGAACAGCTCGAGGTTGCGTTCACCGGCGCGCAGGGCGAGGGGGATCGCCCGCTCGGGCGAACGACTCTCGAGGAGGTGACGCGTCACGGAGTTCAGGATGGCGACGTTTTGCGGGGCGAGAGCCAGGATTGGCTCCAGGATCGCGGCCAGACGTTCGTGGAGGATCGCCCGCTGGTCGTCGGCCACGCTCTCCCGGAGCAGGGTCCGCAGCGGTAGCGATGCGATGCTGTACCCGTCCCCCGAGGCTTGCACCATGTGCAGCTGTTCGAGGGTCATCAGGGCCTGGTACAGGGCGTGCCCTGTCTCCGGTTCGACGAACGTCGAGAGGTCTCCCACTCCCAGCGGATGCTCGGCCAGAGACAGGATCTGGAGCAGCTGGCGCGCGAGGGCGTCGAGTCCCTCGATCCGACCGTTCCACAGGCCCGCGAGCGAACCGGGGATGGACCCGCTGGCGATTCCCCCGGGCACCGTCCAGCCCTGGGGCTCACGGACGAGCATGCGCGAGCTCACGACATGTCGGATCAGCTCGACGAGGGTCTGAGGGTGACCTTGCGACTGGGCGAAGAGGTCGTTCCGGAGCTCCGGGGCGATCGGGGAGGTCCCGAGCATGGACAGGGTGACGGCCTCGATGTCCTGGGCCTGGTGAGGGGGGATCTCGATCGCGCCCTCGGGAACGGACGTGCCCCCCGTCAGGTGCACCAGGCGGAGGGCGAACTGGCTCGCGCCGCGGCTCAGAAAGGCGAGCGTCTCGCGGGACGCCTCGTCGAGAAGATGCGAATCGTCGATGAGGACCGTCAGGCCGCGCGTGCGCGCGACAGCCCCCACCAGCTCGAGGATGGAGGTCTGGAGCCGTCGAAGTTCCTGCTCGGGTTCCAGGACCAGATGGGCCTCACCCGTCGCCAGGCCCGGTACCAGAAGGCCCAGGACCTGTCGGTGCGTTTCCAGCACGGCCGGACACGACGTGCGCGCCAGCGGCACGAGCGTCTCGACGAGGGTGGTGACGGCTCCGTAGGGGACCGGCGGTTCCGTGCCCTGGATCCAGCAGGTGAGCTGGTCCGCCATCTGGGCCTCGAGCAGCAACTCGCGGCCCAGACGGGTCTTGCCGCTCCCCTCTCTCCCCCGGATGAACAGGGTCCCCCCGAGACCCTCCATCCGGTCGCGGATCTGCACCAGCAGCGGATCGAAGCCACAGAGCCGGGGCTCGAGTGTCCGGGTCGGGGTGTCATCGGTCTGGATCCCCATCTCGCGCAGGACGGCCCGGGCCGACCCCGGGCGCCCGGCCGGATCCTTGTCGAGCAGGCGCCCGATCAGGCCATCGAGTTCGGTGTCACCCGACGCCAGGGGGGGCGGTGGGTCTGCCGCGATCGCCCGGACGAGGTCGAGCGTGCGTGCGTGCTCGAAAGGAGGGCGTCCCGTGAGCAGGTGGTAAGCCACGGCTCCGACCGAATAGAGGTCCGCGCGGGCATCGATCCGATCTCCCCGGACCACCTCGGGGGCCACGTACCAGAGCGTTCCCCGGATCGGTCCGCCCTGGCGGCCCGCCGGTTCCATCAGGCCGAAGTCCATCAGCTTGAGGACGCCGTCCTCCCGGATGCGGATGTTGGCTGGCTTGAGATCGCCGTGGACGTATCCCTGCCGGTGGATCGAATCGAGGGCCTCCAGCAGAGGGACGAGCCACTGACGCAACTGGGCAGGGGCGACCGGCTCACGTTCGTCGAGGCCCTTTCCGGGGACCAGCTCCATCGTGAAGTACGGGAGATCGTCCGGAGAGAGGCCGTATTCGTGGACCTCCACGATGTGCGGGTGGCGCAGTCGGGTCATGACCCAGAATTCGAGCTTCAGTTGCTCGAGATCTCCGTGATCCCCCGATTTGAGCAGCTTCAGCGCCACGTCACGATTCTCGAGGGTGTCCCGGGCGGCATATACGCGACCCATGCCGCCCTCACCGAGCAGATCGAGAATCTCGTACCGGTTGCCGATTGCCGTGATCATCCTTGTTCCTCGGTTCGTCCTGATCAGGTATGCACCCTGTAAACCCATCGCCTGGCCACTTTAATCCAGGGGGCGCCACCGGATCCCCAGAAAGATCCGGTCGGGTTCCTGGCCATCCAGGGCATGAAGCCAGCTGGCATTGAGCTGCATCCGGGTCTGCCAGTCGGGCGAGCCGTAGTCGATCGAGAGTCGGGTCAGGGGGGCCTGGGGGCTGAAAATCTCGGCCCGCAGCCTTGTTTCCCGGCTCAGGTTCCAGGTCAGCCCGCCACCCAGCCTGGAGCGGATCAGGCCGACATGGAAGCCCATGCCCGGGTTCATGAGGTCGTCCCGTCCCCAGGTTGCATTCCAGAAATTGCCATCCCCGACCTGCTCGATCCCGAGCTGGAAGCGTTGCAGGCCGATCGAAGCGTCCAGACCGCCCCCACCGACCAGATACGCCTGCCGGCCATCCGAGAGGCCTGCGAGATCGAGCACGGGGCTCACCTTGAAGGAGCCCGTCGCGACCGCGCTCGCCTGGGCCACGACCCGGCGCGAGGTGTCGACGAGGGCCCCGATGCCTTGCCCGATCCGGGGGTCCCGCGTGACCTCGTCGAGTCGGGAGGCCATCCCGTCCAGTCGAGCCAGGAGCGTCTTGAGCCTGGCGATCGCCTCCCGGGCGTCGTCGCCGGTCTTGCCTTCCAGGTTCAGGCCTTCCAGAGCTTGCTTCGCGACCCGGGCATCGGTCCGGAGCTCTTCGAGCGTACCTCGGGCCGTCTCGACCGTGCCGCGGGCCGCCTCGACCGTGCGGTCGACGGCCGGGAAGGTGGTCTCCCGGAGGTGCGCGAGGCCACCACCGCCCTGATCCACCAGGTCGGTGGCCCGGATGGTGAGGAGCTCCAGTCGTCCCACGAGGGCCCGGACCCCCGAGACGGTCTCGCGGGCATCACCCAGCACCTGCCGCATCTCGGGTGCGTCGGCCAGGGCCCGGACCTTCCGCACGGCCGTCAGGGCCTCCTCCAGCACCGCATCCAGGCGGTCAGGTCTCTGGCCTTGCAGGATGGTGCCAGCGGCGATGCGAGCTTGCACGGTTTCATCGTCCGGCGGGAAGATCTCGAGGTTCTTTTCGCCGATGATCCCCTTGTTGAGGATCTTGAATCGAGAACCCTGCAGGATCCCCACGGCCGGGTCCGTGATCCAGAGATCCACCAGCACGTCATGGCGTCGGGGCGTGATCTGCTTGACCCGTCCCACGCGCACCCCCATCAGCAGCACGTTGGCCCCCGGCAGGAGACCGTTGACGTCCGGAAAGACGATCTGGAGGGGATAACCCGCGCGCTCGGTGCCGAGTTGCGTCAGCCAGCCCAGCCCCCCGACGGTGGCGGCGATCGTGATCCAGGTCAGCAGGCCCACCCGGGCCGTCGTCGACAGGCTCATGCAGCGCCTCCTTCCCGGGGCGGGACCGTCATGGTGTGGCCGTCCAGGAAGCTCCGGATGGCGGGATGGGTGTCCAGCAGGTCACGCTCTCCGTCCCCCAGGATGCGGCCATGGTGGAACAGCGTGATCCGGTCGGCCGTCCGGTGGATGGTCGAGTGCTGGTGGGAGACCACGATGGACGTGGATCCCGTCTCGCGGGAGAGGGTCACGATGAGATCCTCGATCTGGCGGGAGGTCACGGGGTCCAGGCCGGTGGTGGGCTCGTCGAAAAGCAGGACGTCGGGCCGGGTGGCGATCGCCCGGGCGATCGCCACCCGTTTCTGCATCCCCCCGGACAGCTCGGCGGGCTGGGCCGGACCGGCATCGGGCAACCCGACCTGGGAGAGCACCTCCCGCGCCCGCGCCAGGGCCTCGGCCTCCCGGACGCCTCGTTCCACCAGGGCAAAAGCCACGTTCTCCGCGACCGTCAGGCTGTCGAACAGGGCGGCCGACTGGAAGACCATGCCGATCCGGGATCGGACGGACTCCCAGGTGCCACGATGCGCCCGGCCCAGATCCGTGCCATCGAACAGGATGGTACCCGCATCCGGCCGGACCAGACCCAGGATCAGCCTGAGCAGGGTGCTCTTGCCGCAGCCCGAGGGGCCGATCACCACCCCGATGCGCCCCGGGTCGAAGGCACATGTCACGGCGTCGAGCACGACCTTGGGGCCGAAGCGCTTGGACAGGTCTCGCACCTCGATGCGCGGGGCCGGCATCAGCGTGCTCCTCCCGGAAAGAGCCAGGCGGACAGCAGGTAGTTGGTGACGAAGATGGTGATGAGGCTGTAGACCACGGCCTCGGTGGTGGCCCGCCCGACACCCCGGGCACCGGCCGTGGCAGACAGCCCGCGCTGGGAGCCGATCACGCCCACGACCAGACCGAACCAGGCTGCTTTCAGCAGCCCCTTGAGGACGTCTTCCAGCCTCACCAGCCCCTGCAGCGAATCCAGGAAGCGAACGGCCGCCAGCCCCTTGAGCTGCACGGCGACGCCGAAGCCACCGGCGAGACCCACGACGTCCGCGATCATCGTCAGCATCGGCAGGACGGCCAGACAGGCGAGCACCCTGGGGGCCACGAGGATGCGCACGGGGTCCGCGGCCATGGCCGTCAGGGCATCCACCTGCTCGGTGACCTGCATGGCTCCGAGCTCGGCGGCGATCGCCGCGCCGACCCGGCCAGCCACGACCACCCCCGTGAGCGTGGGAATCAGCTCGCGCACCAGCGCGATACCCGCGACACCCCCGATCACCGATGAAGCTCCGAAACGCTGGAACTCGTTCGAGATCTGCAGCGTGAACACCATGCCGACCGAGAGCGCCGTGACGAGCGCGATGGGCAGGCTGTCGGTCCCGATCGCCGCCACCTGGGGGCCGAGTTGTCGCCAGGGCCAGGGCTTGCGGACGAGGCGGTCCACGACGCGCAGCGCCAGCAACACGCAGGCCCCCGTGACCTCCATGAGGTCCATCACGGGGCGACCAGCGGTTTCCAGCCAGCGCACGAGTCCGGTCATGCCCCCGTCCGGGCCTCCAGCTCCCACTCCAGCAGGGCCCACATGTCCGGGGGCACCACGTGGCGATGGCTTCCCGGGAAGGTGCCGGCGGCGATCGCGCGGCGGACGTCTTCCATCAGCCGGACCAGGTAACGCACGTTGTGGATGCTCAGGAGCGTCGGGGCGAGGAACTCCTCGACGCGCACGAGGTGATGCAGGTAGCGGCGCGAGAAGCCCCCCTGACACGTCTGGCAGTCACATCCCGGGTCCAGGACCTCGGGGTCTTCCCGGAAGCGTGCGTTGCGGAGATTCAGCTTCTGCCCGTCGCCCACCCAGACGGTTCCATGCCGGGCGAGTCGGGTCGGCAGGACGCAGTCGAACATGTCGATTCCCAGGGCGACCCCCACGACGAGGTCCTCGGGAGTGCCGACTCCCATCAGGTAGCGGGGTTTGTCTTCCGGCATCCAGGGAGTGGTGGCCGAGAGGGCCGGGATCATCTTGTCCTTGGGCTCACCCACCGAGAGTCCCCCGACCGCGTAACCCGGGAAGTCGAGCGGGACGAGCGCCTCGGCCGAGCGCCGACGCAGGTCCGGATACACGTTGCCCTGGATGATCCCGAACAGGGCCTGGTCCGCGGGGCGGGCGTGGGCCTCGAGGCAACGGATGGCCCAGCGGGTCGTCCGGTCGACCGCTGCCAGTGCGGCTTCGTGGCTGCTCATGCCGGGCACGCACTCGTCGAAGGCCATGATGATGTCCGCGCCCAGCGCGTTCTGGATCTCCATCGAGGTTTCCGGTCGGATCAGGTGCCGGCTCCCGTCGTGCGGGCTCTGGAACCGCACCCCGTCCTCCTTGATGGAGCGCAGGGCGGCCAGTGAAAAGGCCTGGAACCCGCCCGAGTCCGTCAACATGGCATGCGGCCAGCGCTCGAACTCGTGCAGTCCGCCGGCGCGCGCCACCACGTCGTGCCCGGGTCGCAGGTACAGGTGGAAGGCATTGGCCAGGATGAGGCGGGAACCCGTCGCCTCTACCTGGTCAGGCGTCATGGCCTTCACCGTGGCCTGGGTGCCTACCGGCATGAACACGGGCGTGAGCACCTCGGCATGGGGCGTCCGGAGGATGCCGGCGCGCGCGCGGCCGGACCGGTGGGTGACCTCGAGATGGACGGGTAGCTTCGACATGGGGCTCAGATCCAGGTTCTCAACCAGATATGGGCACGATAGAACGCCTGCACGACCGGTAACCCCGTCCAGAGTGGATAGAACCAGACGAACAGGAGCACCGTTGCGAGCGCGTACAGGGACGGGAGCAGCAACGGATGGGGGTTCTGGAACCAGCTCAGGCCCGTCCCGGCAGTCTCGGGGCTCGACCCTTCGGGTGCGGGTGTCGGTCCCACGAGACGGAGGCGCTCACCGAGCTCGAAGACCAGGGCGGCGATCGCGATGGCTGCGAAGGGCATCGTCTCGAACATGTAGTGCATGAAGGTGAGGGAGCGCGGCTGGACCGCCCAGGGTAGCCACATGCCGAAGCCCATCAGGGCCAGGAAGGCCCCTGCTGTCCAGTGCCGACGGACGGCGAGTACCGCCGTCGCGGCCAGGGCCGGCACGGAGGCCCACCACAGGGTGGGGTTCCCCAGGCAGACGATGCCCGAGATGGTCCCGTTCTTCCAGTCGTGGAAGTAATACCAGGTCGGCCGGAGCATCAGGGGCCATTGCCACCACGGGCAGGCATAGGAGTGCGAGGCATGGAGGTTGGCGTGGTAGCCCCACATCCGTTGCTGGAGCTCCCAAAGGCGCGTCAGCCATTCCTGCACGGAGTGGGAGTGGGCCCCGTAATACGGGATGTAGCAGAGCAGGTAAACCGTCGCCGGGACGAGCGTCCAGCTCAGGGTGGTGCGGAGGGCGAGCGCCACGATGTCTTTCACCGGACGTCGGGGACGCTCGAAGCCGATGACCCAGATGGCCACCCACGACGCGAGCCACAGTCCGGCGTAGAGACTCGACCAGCGCGTGGCCAGCGAGGCTCCGAGGGCCGCCGCGGCGCCGACCAGCCAGCGCTCCTGACCCCGCCGCGTGAACTCCCACACGCACCAGCTCGCCAGCAGCATGAACAGCAGCACGTGGATGTTGGTCATGGCCACGCGCGACTGGACCCAGAAGACTCCGTCGAGTCCCAGCAGCAGCGTGGCGAGCATCGCAGGCTGTCGGGTCCCGAGCATCCGGCGTGCCAGGACGAAGAACACCGCGAGGGCCAGTCCCCCTGCCACGAGGCTCGGCAGGCGCCAGCCGAAGCCGTGCATCCCGAAGAGCCTGATCCCGAGCGAGATGGCGAGTTTCGCCAGCGGAGGATGCGTCCATTCGTAGGGATCGATGTCGCGCAGGTACTCCTGGGCCGTCCGGGCGTGATAGACCTCGTCGAAGATCTGCTCGTCCGGTGTCCCCAGTCGCCACAGCCCCATCAGGAAGAAGAGCCCCCCGGCTGCCGCGGCGACCCAGGTGTCCCGACGGTCCCAGGGTTCGGCGACGGGCACCGATCGGGGGGCCAACCGGAAGGGGAGGGCCTCCTCACCCGGAGCGATCCGGTGGGTGGCCGGGGTCGCCAGCTGAGCCAGCAGGTCGCCGAAGAGGGCCATGTTCGCCAGCACGCAGCCGATGATCACGCCTGAACGCAAACCAGGCGGGATCGCCTCGAACGTGGACGGGGCCATGTAGTACAGGTAGACGTATCCGAGGTTCAGGAAGGTCGTGGCCGAGAAGGTCGTGAGGTGCAGGCCAAGCCCCCGGTTATGAGCGGCAGCCAGCGTGAGCAGGGCGACGGCCGGGAACCCGTAGCGCTCGTGCATCCGGGTGGCGAGGAGGAAGACGCCCAGGACGAGGCAGGCCCCGCCGAGCCAGATGGGCCCCCAGCCCTCGTCTCGTCGCTTCCAGACCCAGGTACCGACCCAGCCCGTCACGCCCGCGACGAGGCACAGGCCAAGGGCCGCATGGGACATCTTGCCCAGCAAGACCGCGAGCAGGACGGCGAGTCCGGCCAGGAGCCCCCCCCCTTTGAGCCACGAGATCCCCCGGATGCCCCCGAGGGACCTGATCAGGACTGCACCCAGGACGGGCACCACGAGCCATGCGAGCCAAGACGGCGTCAGCCCGGGCAGGAGCCGGGTGTCCGAGAACTGGGCTCCCCACATGACCGTCCCGTTGCGCAGGCTGGTCACGGTCCAGAGGTTGAAGGCGTTGATCGTGCTGCCGTCGTAGGTCGTCGTGCTCCCCGCCATGCGCTGGACCAGCGCCGGGATACCGCCTGGCCCGATTCCCGTGAATGGCATCATCGCGAACGTGGTCAGCACGGCCGCGATTCCCGCCCCCATCGGCCAGACTCGCCACGGCAAGCGGAACCACCCGGCAAGGGGCGCCAGGACCAGCGTGAACAGGGCCTGGGGTTTCACCAGCAGGGCCAAGCTGGCCACGGCCATCCCGCCCAGGGGCGCCGCCCCCAGGATCATCATGGTGCCGATCAGCGCCACCAGGGTGACGACCCCGTCGATCTGACCCCAGACTCCCGACACGAACCATGTGGCCGGATTGAACGCATAGCCCAGCGACGCGGCCAGGGCCGTGCGACGTGACACGCGGCCGCGCAGCAGGTGGAACAGGAGCCAGGCGGTCGCGAGGTCCGCGAGTCCCGCCAGGACCTTGACTCCGTGGATGACGAACGAGGCGGCGTGCGCGCCGTCGAAGGACCGACCGAGCATGCCGAGCCCACCGAGAACCATCAACCACAGCGGCGGATAGTCGCAGAACTGGCCCGGGGCGTAGAGGCTCGAGAGACCCCGATCGGCCGCCTGGAGGCCCCAGGCAGCGAACGTGTCGAGGTCGAACTTGAGGCCCCCCGGCAGGGCAGCGAGGAGCAGGCGCCAGACGAGGGCGATCGCCAGCCCCCAGAGAAGTCTGCGCTGGACGGTCCGGTCGGGATCCGCGCCCAGGGGGCCCGTTCCGGTGGCTTTCAGGGAGGCCACCCCGTTCGGTTCATGGTCGAGCATCGATTCCATCCCGGGAGCTTCAGCGCGCCACGAGGCTCGTGGCGAGTGCCTCCTGCTGGTGACGGATCAGCGTCGCGATGCCCCGGTCGGCGAGGTCGAGCAGGGCATCGAACTGCCTGCGATCGAAGGGCGCCCCTTCGGCCGTGCCCTGGACCTCGACGTAGGTGCCCGCGCCGGTCGCCACGACGTTGAGGTCGGTCTCGGCTTGCGAGTCTTCCTCGTAGCACAGGTCCAGGCAGGGTGTACCTGCGACGATGCCCACGCTGATGGCCGCCAGGGGCCCCAGTTCAGGCATGCGCGGCAGAATCCCGCGCTCCACCCCGACGCGCAACGCGTCGTGAAGGGCGACCCAGGCGCCGGTGATGGCGGCCGTCCGGGTTCCCCCGTCGGCCTGGAGAACGTCGCAGTCGAGGATGATCTGCCGCTCGCCAAGCGACTGGAGGTCGATCACCCCGCGCAGCGAGCGCCCGATGAGACGCTGGATCTCGTGGGTCCGGCCTCCGACCTTGCCGGTGCTGGATTCCCGGGACGATCGGGTGTGGGTGGACCGCGGAAGCATCGCGTACTCGGCCGTCACCCAGCCTTTGCCAGATCCCTTGAGAAAGGGGGGCACGCGCTCTTCCAGGCTGGCCGTGCAGAGGACTCGGGTGTCACCGAACGAGACGAGGACGGAACCCTCGGCATGGCGGGTGAACCCGCGCTCGATCCGGACGGGGCGAAGTTCGGTGGGCAGGCGGCCATCGAAGCGGGTCACGTGAACCTCCTGGATGCGGGGTGCATGCTCCGGGGAGGAGCGGCACGCGCATGGTAACAAAGAACGCTGCGCGCCGCGAGGAGTCGCTTCTCAGGTGATGAGCAACTCGTACTGACGCTTCCCGCAGCCCAGTCGCTCCGCGCTGCGGAGCAGATGTTGCCAGTCGATGTCCGGGGTCAGGGCCCGGATCTTGTCCCTCACCAGCGGATCCTGCAACCGGGTGTCCGGGGCTCCTGCCTGCGCATTGATGAACTCGGCCGTGGCCTGGTCGACCCCCACGGGATCCCGGGAGAGCAAGATGCCCACGTCCGGGATGATGGCCGTGTCGGACCACGGCACTCCGTCAGGGTCGGGGGTGACCTGCAGCAGCATGTTGACAAACAACGTCTTGCCGGAGTGGTGCTGGAGAATGGCCTGCGCGGCCTCCGCGATCCGGTCATGGAGCTGGATCGCGGGGATGCGGTGCTCCTGGCGCCAGCGGGGATCGAGCGCCTCTTCGGACGGTTCCAGGCCGGCGGTGGGCAGGTCGAGGGTCAGACGGGACTGGCGAGCCAGGCAACCGAGGCCCGTCGCAGGCAGGACCCCCCCGAGGCCCGTCTCGGGATGAAGCGTGACGTGGTTGACGACGATCAGGGCATCCGCGCGGGCGATCGCCGCCGCCACCCCCACCTCGTGGAGGTGAGGTCCGACGCACGGGAGACGCACCATGTCGCTACCCAGGAAACCGTCTCCCACCAGGACGGGAGCCCCCAGGTTCGCTTCCAGGTAGCCGTGCTCCGAAGCTGCGCGCAGACAGCCGACGGCATCCTGCCGGGTCGGACTCGTCCGGGCACAGGTGTCCACGATGAACGGCCTGGCCTGAAGGTCGAGAAGCTTGGTGACCAGCGTGCGGATCAGGGCGGGCGGCGTGGTGGTGGTGTTGCCCGGCTCGCCGAAATGAAGCTTGACGGCCACGCGGTCGCCCCGCTGGATGAGGTTCGCCAGCCCGCACGCATCGAGCAGGCTACCGAACTTCATCGGCAGGCTGCTGCGCGGTGCGACCCGGCGCTGGGCGAAGTAGACGTCGGCTCTCAAGGGAGCCTTCCGCGGCATCTGGCCATGCCTTCAATCTAGCACGCGACGGCCTTGCTGTTCGATCGCCAGACCAGATGACACCTTCTTGACACGGGGTCCCGAGATCCCGTACAAGCATGGGCAGAAGCGGTGGTGAGTGAGGACTCACTACAGGGGGCTGGCGATGAGGCCGGTCCCTCGCTCCGGACGAGGAGGTCCAGGGCCATGGTCGGCCGCGAGCGCCTGAGCGCCGAAGATCGTCGCGCTGCCATCGTGCGCAGCGCCACCACGGTGTTCGCCCGTTCCAACTACCGGGTCGCAGCCATGGCCGAGATCGCCCGCGAGGCGGGCATCTCCGAACCGGCCGTCTACAAGTACTTTCCCAGCAAGAAACAGCTGTTCCTGACCATCCTCGAGCGCGTGCGCGAGGGGACGCTCGGTCACTGGCAGGAACTTGTCGACCAGGAAGCGGATCCCGTCCGCAGCATCGCCCGGATCGCACTCAGCCAGTACGACGCCGTCCTCGCGCACCCCGACACCCTCAAGGTCCAGTTCCAGGCCCTCTCCGAGACCGGCGACGCCGATATCCGCGAGGTCCTGCATCGGTCTTTCGCCGCCTACCGTGATTTCCTGTCCTCGTTGCTCCAGCGGTGCAGGCCCGTGGAGGCCTCGCCCCGGGGGCTCGACCTCGGGGCTGCCACCTGGACGATGCTGGCGGTCGGCTTCACCCTCAACGTCACGTCGTTGCTGGGCTTCCAGGACGATCTCGGTCGCACCACCCTCGAGGGCCTCGTGGAGGCTCTCGCCCGCACGTTCCTCGATCAGCCGGGAACGCTCGATCTACTCGCAGAAAGGATCTCCGAGCCATGAAAGACGTGTACCTCGTCGATGGCGTCCGCACCCCCTTCGGCAACTTCGGGGGGGCGCTCAAGGACCTCGATGCTCCGGCGCTCGGCACGATCGTGGTCTCGGAGCTGCTCGGACGCCATGCGTCGGCCCGGGAGGCCATCGACCAGGTGATCATGGGCGCCTGCGGTCAGGGCTCCGAAGCCCCGAACCTCAGCCGCGTCGTCGCCCTGAAGGCCGGGATTCCCCTCGAGAAACCCGCTTACACCGTCCACCGGAACTGCGGCTCGGGACTCCAGGCGATCATCAACGCGCATCAGGAAATCCTCGTGGGCGAGGCCGAACTCGTCCTGGCGGGGGGCATCGAGTCCATGAGCAGCTACCCCTACATCAACCGCGACATGCGGTGGGGCAAGCGCATCAAGCATTCCGAGTTCATCGACTCGATGTGGGAAGGTCTCACGGATCCCGTCTGCGGCCAGCTCATGGGGCTCACGGCCGAGAACCTCGCCGTCGAGTTCGGCATCAGCCGGGAAGAGCAGGACGCCTACGCCGTCCAGTCGCACAAGAAGGCCTTCCGTGCCGCACGCACGGGCGTCTTCGGAGAAGAGAGCATGACCGTCATGGTGCCCAAGAAGGCTGCCGGACGGGACGTGCCGCCCGAGCCCGTCGGTACCGACGAGGGTCCCAACCCGGCCATCTCGGCCCAGATGCTCGCCGCGTACCCCACCATCTTCAAGAAGGGTGGATCGGTCACGCCGGGCAACGCCTGCCCGACGAACGACGGCGCCGTGGCCCTCTACGTCGCGAGTGGCGAGCGGGCGGATGCTCTGGGGCTGCCGAAGCTGGCGCGGATCGTGAGCTACGCCTCCTACGGGGTCGAGCCCGAGCGGATGGGCATCGGGCCTGCTCTGGCCATCCCGAAAGCGCTCGCCAAGGCCGGTCTCACGCTCGATGACATCGCCGTCTTCGAGATCAACGAGGCCTTCGCGGCCCAGGTGCTCTCGGTCGTGAAGAAGCTCGGGATCGACCCCGACAAGCTCAACCCCAACGGCGGGGCGATCGCCCTCGGTCACCCCGTCGGAGCGTCCGGGGCGCGCCTGGCGCTCACGCTCGGCAAGGAACTGCAGCGCCGCGGGGCGCGGTACGGCGTCGCGAGCCTCTGCATCGGCGGCGGGCAGGGCATCGCGATGGTGCTCGAGAACCCGGCGGCGTCGTAGTCCCGCACGGGTCGAGTCCGCCCGGCCCGTCGGTCGGGTGGACGCTGGTCACACGTTTCCCCACGCGAGGAGGACATCGATGAGCACACTCACGCAGGGCACGCCCGCTGCGACCGCCAAACCCCTTCCCATCTTCAAGGTCGGGGTCGTGGGCGGTGGTGCGATGGGCGGTGGCATCGCCCAGGTCGTCTCGAACGCCGGTCTGCCCGTCGTCATCCGTGACATCAGCCAGGAGGCCGTCGACCAGGGCATCCGCGCTGCCCGCAAGGTCTACGAGAGCCGCGTCAAGAAGGGCAAGCTCTCGGCCAACGAGATGGAGCAGAAGATGGCGCTCGTCTCGGGCACCACGACCTGGGAAGGTTTCGAGGACGTCGACCTCGTGATCGAGGCCGTCACCGAGAAGATGGACATCAAGAAGAAGGTCTTCGCCGAACTCGACGCCGTCGTCCCGAAGACGGCCATCCTGGCCTCGAACACCTCGGCGCTGTCCGTGACCGAACTCGGTCGGGTCACGCAGCGCCCGGGACTGGTGGCGGGTCTGCACTTCTTCAATCCCGCACCCGTCATGAAGCTCGTCGAGGTCATCGAGGGACAGGATTCCACTGCCCAGACGATGGCGACCCTCATGGCCTTCTGCACGGACCTCCGCAAGCACCCCGTCCAGGTCAAGGACGGGGCCGGGTTCCTGGTCAATCGCCTCCTGCTCGCGTCGTTCAACGAGGCCGTGCTGGCGCTCGAGGACGGCTCGACGACGGCCGAGGACATGGATGCTCGCATCCCCTCCCTGGGCTTCCCGATGGGGCCGTTCGCCCTTGCCGACATGATCGGCGTCGAGGTCTGCAACGAGGTCGTCCACACCTTGAATGCCGCCTTCGGCGATCGGTTCAAGCCCGGTGAACTGCTCGACTGGATGGTGGTCCAGGGACGCTGGGGCCAGAAGCGCGGCAAGGGGTTCTACTCGTATGACGACGAGGCCACCAACCCCGTGCCGGGCAAGGTCGCCGAGATCATCGCGGCCCACGGCAAGACCGCCGAGCCGTTCGACCCGCTCCGGTTCATCCTGCCGATGATCAACGAGGCGGCCATCCTCATCGACGATGGCGTGGCCCGGCTCGAGGACGTCGACCCGGCCATGCAGATGGGGACGGGCATGGGCCACGGTCCTCTGCTCATGGCGGACCGCCTGGGCCTCGACACCGTCGTCGCGAAGCTCGAGCACTACGCGAAGGTGATCGGCCCGCGCTTCACGCCTGCCCCGCTGCTCGTGCGGATGGTCGCCGAGGGCAAGCTGGGGGCGAAGAGCGGCCAGGGTTTCCACGCCCACGAGGTGGTGCCCGAGGGCCAGAAGGTCCGGGTCTACACCCAGGTGGCCATCGAGGAAGGAGCGGCGCTGCTGACCCTGTCGAACCCGCCCGCGAACGCGCTCGGCGCGGCCGTGATCGCCGAGCTCGACGAGGTCGTGCAGGAGCTCGCGGCCGACCCGGCCGTCAAGGCGATTGTCCTCACGGGCGGCGGCACGCTGGCCTTCGTCGCGGGGGCCGACATCAAGGAAATCAACGACATCCAGTCGGCCGAGCAGGCCCGCCAGATGCTCGACCAGGCCAATGCCGTCTTCAACCGGATCGAGCGCCTGCGCAAGCCGGTGATCGTGGCCGTCAACGGCTTCTGCCTGGGCGGTGGCTGTGAGCTCGCGATGGCCTGTCACGTGCGCATCGCCTCGGACAAGGCGCGTTTCGGGCAGCCGGAGATCAACCTCGGCATCATCCCGGGCTTCGGCGGCTCGCAGCGCCTGCCGCGCATCATCGGCTACGGGGCGGCCACCGAGTGGTTGCTCACGGGCGACATGTATACCGCCCAGCAGGCCCAGCGCCTGGGCCTGGTGCAGAAGGTCGTCCCGGCCGGCGAAGAGGTGCCCACGGCGCTGGCGCTGGCCCGGAAGATCGCGACCAAGGGCGCCGTGGCGATCGCCGCCACGATGGAGGCCCTCGATCGCGGACGCCACCTGTCCATCGAGGACGCCATCCAGGTCGAGACCGAGCAGTTTGCCCGCGTCACCGAGACCGAGGACAAGAAGATCGGCGTCAAGGCCTTCATCACCAAGACTCCCGCCAAGTTCGTGGACCGCTAGGTCCTTCCCCAGAAAGAGGTTCGACCATGGAATTGATCTTCACCGAAGAGCACAAGATGCTCCGGCAGATGGTCCGCGAGTACGTGGACCGCGAGATCCGGCCCGTCGTCTCCGAGCACGACCACAACGAGGAGATTCCCCGCGAGTTCATCGTGAAGATGGCCGAGCAGGGCTTCCTGGGGCCGACGATCCCCGAGGAATTCGGGGGGGCCGGTCTGGGTGAGATCGGCTTCTGCATCCTCGCCGAGGAGATCGGTCGCGTGCACTCCGCGCTGGGGACGGCTCTCGGGGCGCACGCCGGGATCGGGACCACGGGCATCCTGCTCGATGGCACGCCCGAGCAGAAGGCGAAGTACCTGCCGAAGCTCGCCGCCGGCGAGATGCTCGCGGCCTTCGCCCTCACCGAGCCAGGCGCCGGTTCGGATGCCGCCGCCATCAAGACCCGCGCCGAGCGCGACGGGGACGACTGGGTCCTCAACGGCCAGAAGATGTGGATCACCAACGGCGGTATCGCCGACCTGTTCACGGTCTTCGCCGTGACGGACCCGGCCCTCGGGGCCAAGGGCGGCGTGACGGCCTTCCTGGTCGAGAAGGCCTGGGGAGTCGAGGTCGGCGCCAAGGAAAAGAAGATGGGGATCAAGGGCTCGGACACGCGCCAGATCTACTTCAAGAACGTCCGTGTCCCCAAAGAGAACGTCCTCGGCCAGGTCGGGCTCGGCTTCGTGACGGCCATGAAGATCCTCGACATGGGCCGGATGATCCTGGGTGCCGGCAGCCTCGGTGCGGCCCGCGAGGCCCTCGATCTGTCGATCAAGCACTCCACGACCCGCATCCAGTTCGGCAAGCCGATCGCCGAGAACCAGGCCATCCAGTTCTACCTGGCCGAGATGGCGACCCGCATCTTCGCGATGGAGCACATGGTCTATTACACGGCATGGCTCGCCGACAACCACCAGAAGGTCACGCTGCCGGGCTCGATGGTCAAGCTCTTCTGCACCGAGAGCGCGAGCTGGATCATCAACAAGGCCGTCCAGATCCACGGCGGCATGGGTTACTCGGCCGAGTACCCCATCGAGCGCATGTTCCGTGATGCGCGCATCTGCGAGATCTTCGAGGGCACCAACGAGATCCAGAAGCTCGTCATCGCCCGCGAGGTCCTGCGCGAGCACGCGAAGCACGCCGCCAAGGTCTAGGAGGTCGTCGTGTCCGTTCGTTCCATCGCGGTGTGCATCAAGTCGGTACCGGCCGAGCCGGACGTGGCGATCGACCGGGTCGCCACGCGGATCGCTCGCGAGGAGGTCAAGGGGACCATGAACCCCGATGACCGCCATGCCGTCGAGCTCGCCCTGCAACTCAAGGCCCAGTCGGGGGCGGCCCGGGTCGTCGTGGTCTCGATGGGGCCCGAGTCGGCGCGGGAGGTGCTCAAGGAGGCGCTCGCGATGGGGGCGGACGAGGCGGTGCTCGTCTCGGACCCGGCGCTCGCGGCCAGCGACGTGGTGGGCACCTCCACCGTCCTGGCCCGGGCGCTCGAGAAGAGCGGCCCGCATGAGGTCGTGATGCTCGGCACCCGCTCGCTCGAGGGCCAGACGGGGGCCATGCCCGGCATGGTCGCCGAGTGGCTCGATCGGCCGCTCGGGCCGAGGGTCCGGGAGGCCCGGCTCGAGGGGGACGAACTGGCGATCGCCTGCGTGGACGCCGAGGGCGCCTATGCGGCACGCCTCGCGCTCCCCTGCGTGCTCTCGGTCGGGCGGGATGCCCCCAGGCCGCGCCTCGCGACGGCCATGGGAGTCATGAAGGCAGGGCGCAAGCCCTTCCTGCAACTGGCGCTCGCGGACCTGGCGCTCGATCCCGGCTCGGTCGGCAAGGCGGGCGCCCTCGCCCGGCTGATGGCCGTCAGTGCCGCCGAGCGCCAACGCAAGGGCAAGACGATCGACGCGAGCCGCCCCGACGCACTGCGCGAGGTCGTGGGCAAGCTCTCGGCCCGGGGACTTCTCTAGGCCAGGCCTTCGCCTGGCCTTCTTCCAGAGGAAAGTCGTGACATGGTGGATTCGTTCGACGACGCGTGGCTCTCGTGGGCATCGGCCCAGGATGCGGCTCTGGGCAGCGGGGAGTCTTCCGGACATCTCAACACCGGTTCCGAGGCCCGGAACATCTGGGTGCTGGGCGAGGTCCGGGGCGGGTTCGCCGGGCCCGAACTGCGGCAGGCGATCGCCGTGGCCCGGGAGCTGGCCGACGAGCTGGGGACGCGCGTCCAGGTGCCCGTGATCGGAGCCGAGGCCGCCCGGGCTTCCGAGGACCTCATCCCGCTCGGGGCTGACACGGTCCTGAAGGTGGAGGGGGTCGAGACATTCCATCCCGAGGTCTGGACGGGCGCGCTGGGCGAGATGATCGCGCGACACCGTCCCGAGCTGGTGCTCGTCGCCGGGACCCGGCTGGCCGAAGAGGTGGCACCCCGCCTCGCGGTGCGGGCCCGCACGGGCTACATCGCCGATGCCATCGGGCTGACGCTCGATGACGCCGAGCGTCTCGTGCGCGTCACCCGGGCCGTCCTGGGCGGCAAGTACGTCACCACGAGCGTGATCGAGGGGCGCAAGCCGCAGGTCGTCGCCCTCCGGCCGGGGGCCTTCCGCGAGGCCAGCCCGGACCGGAACCGGCGAGGCCAGGTCGTGCCCGTGGAGGTTACCGCTCCGGCCGCTCCGCGGCTGGTCGTGGGCGATCGCCTTCCCTCCGAGGGGCCGGCCCTCGAACAGGCTCGCCGCCTCGTCGTGGGCGGCAAGGGCGTGGGGGATGCCGCTTCCTGGACGCTGCTCGCCGCCTTCGCCGCGTCGCTGGGGGCCGAACTCGGCGCCACCCGGGGGGCCGTGGCGGCGGGCCTTGCCGGACCGGAGCGCCTGGTCGGCGCGGCCGGGGCCAAGGTGCGCCCGGACTTACTCGTGGCGGTTGGCCTGAGCGGTTCCGCGGATTTTCTGGGGGCCGTCTCCGGGGCCCGGACGCTGCTCGCGATCAACCGGGACGCCGATGCGCCGGTCATGGCGATCGCGGATTTCCCGCTCGTGGGCGATCTCGCGACCCTGGTGCCCGCGTGGGCGCAGATGCTCACCGCTCGCTGACGTGACAGGTTAACGCCACGTCAGATCGGCGTGTATTTCACGATAAGATCCCTGGCAGCCCTGCGTGCTCCAGGAGGTCCCGTGCGTCATCTGCTCACCGGTCTCGTCTTCGCCCTCACGACCGTCCCGCTCGTGGCCTGCGGGCAGCCTGCGACGGGTGTTGCGTCACCCCGGACATCCGAGGTGTCGGCCCAGGCGCTGGATGCCCCCCTGGACGAAGCCGCTCAGGAGCGTCTCGCCGCCCGATCGCCCGATCACCTGGTCGATGATGCGGCTCCCGAGCCCGGGGTCGGAACCCTGGGGTTCAATCCGCCCAGGGAAGACCTCGGCAACTTCGGCACCGTCACCTCCACCCTCTGGCGCGGGGCCCGGCCGACGGTCAAGGGGCTCATGCAACTCAAGGCGCGAGGCGTGAAGACCATCGTCAACCTCGAGAACGACCGGCAGGTCGTCGAGTTCGAGCGTCAGTGGTGCGAGGCCAACGGCGTGGGATTCGTGAGCCTTCCGATGAGCGTCATCACGCCTCCGCGCATGGCCAAGGTCGAGCAGTGGCTCTCGATCGCCCAGGATCCGGCGCGGCTTCCCGTGTACGTGCACTGCATGCAAGGTCGGGATCGCACCGGCACTGCCGCCTACACCTACCGGGTCAAGGTCCAGGGCTGGACCCACGATCGGGCGTATCCCGAGATGGTCGCCTACAAGTTTCATACCTACCTGCTGGGACTGCGGGCCTTCGTGTGGTGGTTCGGGCGCACCCAGGCACCGGATATCCGCCTCGAGCCCATTCCGGCTGCATGATCCGGCCCTATTTGGGGCATGATGAAGGTGTGATGCCGTTTTTTCACCGGGAAGCCAACATGCACCTCCGTACCCTGGGTCTGGTTCTCGCCCTGTGCTTCGGAATGCCGTCGGGGGGCTTTGCCCAGGGCCTCTCATCCTTCTCCCCCGACGAGGTCCGTCGGATGCGTCGCGGGGAGGTACTGGTCGATCTCCGCGACACCCGTGAATCCTCCCTCAAGGATGTCCGGACCGTGGGGATCGTTCCCGATGAGCCCGACCGGGTCTGGGACGTCCTGCTCGACTTCGACTCGTACACGCGCATCTTCAAGGGCATCCTGAAGACCGAGGTCCGGGCCGTGACCCCGGACTACCAGGATCATTACAGCCTGCTCGACTACCCGTGGCCTTTCGAGGATCGCTGGACGGTCAATCGCATCACCATGTCCGCGGACAGACGGCGTTTCAACATCCGGCATATCGACGGGACGGTCAGGGAGGTCGTGGGGGGCTGGACTCTCGAACCCCTCGAGCGTGGCACGCTCATCACCTATCAGGTGCGGGTCGATCCGGGACTCGGCTTCTTGCCTGCCTGGGCCATCGACTGGGGAACCCGTCAGGCCGCTCCCGAGATCATCCAGTCCGTTCGCCGTGAGCTCGACCGCAAGCGGTAGTCACCGCAGCTTGAAGAACTTGCGGATGCGCTCGAACATCTCGAGCGATCGCACTTCCCGCGCCGTCTCGTTGCCGAACTCTCCCGGCAAGGGCACGTCGTCCGGATGGTCTGCCTGGACGGCGTCGATCCGGGCCTGACGGTCCGCGATCACCAGCGAGATGCGTTGCAGGAACTCGGGGTGCTCCTCGAGGAGCGGTGCCAGCTGGTGGTGGTCGATCTCGATCAGGTCACAGTCCGTCGCAGCGTCCGCAGAGGCGGTTCTCGCCTCTCCCGTCAACAGGGACATCTCGCCGAACAACCCTCCTTCTTCGAGGATCGCGAACGGGCGCGTCACGCGACGCTGTTCCGGGTCGATCGTGAGATGGACCAGTCCCTGGCGGATCACGAACAGGCTGTCCCCGATGTCGTGGTGGGTGAAGATGCGTTCTCCAGCCTTGTAGTGGACCGTCCGGGCCGTCTTGGCGAGCCAGCCGATCGAGCCTTCGTCCATGCACGCGAACAGGTCGATGCCCCGCAGGACGGCCTCGATTTCCTGGACCGTCTCCTCTCGACGTTTCTCTTGGTCGACCAGGTGGATCGTCCGGGTCGGATAGGGGATGCTGAGGCCGGAGCGTCGCAGGTGGTACCACAGCAGTTCCAGAAATTGCCCCCGGATCAGCCTGGCCTGCCCGGCATCGACGATCCACAGGAAGGCCTGGTAGTGGACCCCCGAATCCGCGAATTCCCGGATCACGAGGTCGGGTGCGGGGTTGTCGAGAATATCGGGTATCCGACGGACGACCTTGTCGAATACCGAGCGCACCTGGCTGGGCGGGTCATCGTAGCTCACGCTGAACTCCACCAGCTCGGCGTGATGGCGCGTGAAGCCCTGGTGGTTGGCGATGCGTCCCTTGGAGATGGTCGCATTCGGGATGACGTGCAACTGGTGCCGGGTCGTGACGATCTTGGTCGAGCGCCAGGTCACCTCGATGACCCGTCCCGTGACGTCCTCCAGCGTGATCCAGTCGCCGATCTTGAACGGGCTGTCGGCATGGATGGCCAGGCCGGCGAAGAGTTGGCTCAACGTGTCCTGCATCGCCAGACCGAACACCACCGAGAGGATCGCCGACCCCGTGAGCACGGGCGTGAGGTCGAGGTGCAGGACCAGGCCCGAAAACAGGAGTGCCGCCAGGCCGTAGATGCCCGCGAACAGGATGTCCCTGAAGATCGCGGGGACGGGGCGTCTCCCGCCTGACCCCATCAGTGCATCGAAGACGCCCGTGCGCAGGCTCTCGATCGCGAAGACGACGAGACTGATGATGGCGGCGTAGCGAATGCCCTTGCTGACCACCGGTGGGACCAGGGCCGCCATCGGGACCAGGGCCCACGTGAGGGTGGCGAGCGCCCCGAGGTGCTGAAGACGGGATATGGCGAGCTCCCCGACATGGGGGCGCCCCCGGTGCAGCCATCGAATGGTCGGGAACAGCACCTGTCGCATCAGGAGCCACGAAGGAACGGCGATGGCCGCGACTTCCAGCGCGGCCCGCACCTGCGGGTTCGACAGCGATGCGTTCAGGGAGAGCATCAGCCTGCGGCGAGGCGGAAGCGGGTGCCCGGCAGCACGGGCACGCCGTGACGATCCAGGCCGCGCATGGCCAGCACTTCCAGCCAGGCGACCTGGAAGCGGGACTCGGCACCTGCCAGGTCACCGTCGTGGGCCATCTCGACCTCGACGACGTAGCGAATCTCGTCGCTCTCGTAGGCATCCAGCCGCGGCGCGACGCGGACGGCCTGTCCGGAAAACACGTCGAGGGCTGCTTCTTCCAGCCACTGGAGCGCCTGATCGGGGGCCACCGTGTATGCGAGGGAGAAGGCCCAGGCCGCCTGCCGGGGCACGGGCGCCGTGATGGGTACGATGCCACGCCGGGCGACCGCCCGATGGAGGATGCGGCGCACGCCGTGGCCACGGGTCGCGAGACGGACCATCCACGGCCCGATGGACACCAGCTTGCCCTCGACCTTGCCCACCCGGACCCAGGTTCCCGGGGTGACCATCCGCCGCAGCCGGATACCTGTCCACACGTTGGCCAGCACGAGACCCAGCAGCATCAGGCCCGCCGTGCCGCCGCCGAGTAGCCGCACCTGGTCTTCGAACGCCAGCCCCACTTCCAGGGTGGACAGCAAGCTCGCGACCGTCGCCAGGGCGAACAGGGTGGACAGCAGGAAGCTGCCGGTCACGATCCAGAAGCCACGGGCCCGCAACGCAGGATGTTCGGCGAGCCGGGCACCGCTCGAGTTGACCAGCCACGTGAGCCACGCCCCCCCGAAGAGCGGAACTCCGACGTCCACCAGCAGCGACAGAAGATTGCCAAGCCGGTCGAGGTTTCCGGCCACCGCGAGCCCCATCAGGGCGACCAGAAGGGCGGGGATGGGAAAGCGACGTGTCGGTCTGCGGGGCGTGCTGCGGCGGGGCATGTGGGCGGATTCCTCGAGGTCGTCTCCGGACAGGTGTCCATGCAGTGTTAGCAGGACTCCGATGGTAGGCGCCCGTGAACCGTCGGAGCCGTGTCATGCGCCACAAATCCGAACTGGTCGCGCGGGATCCGTCATGGTAGCATCAATCGTCAGGTCAAGCCCGTCCTGCGGCCATTCGCAGGAGGGTCGGGTCTCGAGGATGAGGCCTGGAGGTTCCCGTTGAAGCTCGTGTCATTCGCCGTCCCTGCACCCGGGGAACCCGAGGCCCGGATCGGCTGCGTCGTCCGGGACCGCGTGCTGGATCTCCGCGCGGCACATGCCTGGTCCCTGATCGAGCAGGGGGCCGAACCCACGGCAGCGAGACGTCTGGCCGAGGCGTTCTTTCCGGCCGACATGGTGCATTTCCTCGAACTGGGCGAGGTCGGAATGCTTCAGGCCAGGGCGCTGGTCGAGTCCTTCGCCTCCCGCCTCGATGCGGAGGTGTGGACGGACCCCGGGCGGCACCCGCTGCTGTCCCCGCTGCCGCGAGCGGCGAGCCTGAGAGACTTCCTGGCCTTCGAGGCGCATGTGCGGCGAGGCTACGAGCGTCGCGGGCAGCCCTTCCCCGACCTCTGGTACGAGTTTCCCGTTTACTACAAGGGCCATCCCCGCTCCTTCGTGGCTCCCGACGACGAGGTTCCGTGGCCGTCTTCCACGGAGCGGTTCGATTACGAGCTGGAACTCGCCTGCGTCATCGGGCGCCGTGGCCGCGACATCCCCGTCGAGCGGGCTCACGAGTACATCGCCGGGTATTGCATCCTCAATGATTTCAGTGCTCGCGACGTGCAGATGCGCGAGGTCCAGCTCCGGCTGGGGCCGGCGAAGGGCAAGGATTTCGCGACCGGGCTGGGGCCCTGGCTCGTCACGCCGGACGAACTGTCCGACGCGCGAGATCTCGAGATGGTCGCCCGCGTCAACGGTGAGGAGTGGTCCCGGGGCAACTCGGGCACCTCCCACTGGACCTTCGCCCAGATGATCGCCCATGCGTCGCGGGACGAGACCCTGTTCCCGGGGGACATCCTGGGTTCGGGGACCGTCGGTGGGGGTTGCGGCTATGAACTGGATCGCTGGCTCGAGCCCGGAGATCTCGTGGAGCTCGAGATCACGGGCCTCGGTCAGCTGAGGCATCGCGTCGGGCCCCGGCCGGCCCGGTGACAGGAGAACCTGACATGTTCGGACATACCAGGGGGCGGGTCAGCCGCCAGGCGCACGTGGGCATCCCGGAAGGCACCTTCGAGGAGGAATTCGGGCGTCGGGGCTTCTTCGGGCGCGTGTCGCACGTCTACCATGCCCACCCGCCGACCGGATGGACCCGGATCGAGGGCCCCCTCAAGCCCGCAGCACTCGATCTGACGCGCCTGGAGCCGTCGGATGCTCACGAGGCCTCGGGGGAACCGGTCGTCTTCCTGCGCAACGACGACGTCCAGCTCAAGATCTCGCGGCGCGCCGAGCCGATGCCCTTCTGGGTTCGCAACGCCGACGGGGATGACGTCTGGTTCGTCCACCGGGGGAAGGGCTTGTTCGAGACGGACTTCGGGGCCTTGCCGTTCGAACCTGGCGACTATTTCGTGATTCCCAGGGGGACGACGTACCGCGTCGTTCCCGAGACCCGGGACAACATGTTTCTCGTCATCGAGAGTCGCGAGGAGATCACGCTTCCCGAGAAGGGCATGCTGGGGCCGCAGGCGATCTTCGATCCGGACGTGCTGGAGATTCCCGAGCCCGATGCGCACCTGGATGCCCCGGCCGGAGAATACGAGGTCCGGATCAAGCGCCTCGGGGTCCAGACGAGCGTCTTCTACCCGTATCATCCCCTGGATGTGGTCGGCTGGAAGGGGACGCTCTCGGTCTGGAAGCTCAACGTGCGCGACATCCGTCCCATCGTCAGTCCGCGCTATCACCTGCCTCCGAGCGTGCATACCACCTTCCTTGCGCCGAAATTCGTGATCTGCACCTTCGTGCCCCGACCGTTCGAGGAAGATCCAGACGCCAACCGGGTGCCGTTTTATCATCGCAACATCGACTTCGATGAAGTCATTTTTTATCACGATGGTGACTTTTTCAGCCGCAAGAACATCGGACCCGGGATGCTCACCTTCCATCCCCAGGGGATTCACCATGGACCGCACCCCGGAGCTTCCGAGAAAGTTGCCCGGAAGACCCATACCGACGAGGTGGCGGTGATGGTCGACGCGCGCAACCCGCTCTTTCTGACCCCGGCTGGCGAGGAGGTTTCGAACCCCGGGTATCCGATGAGCTGGCAGGTCGCGGCTCCGGAGGCCCGCCGGTGATGGAGTTCGATCTCGCGGCCCTGTCTCACCAGGAGGCCTACCAGCTGCTCAACGGGGCCGTCGTGCCCCGTCCCATCGCGCTCGTTTCCACCTGCTCGCGCGACGGGGCTCATAACCTCGCGCCCTTCAGCTTCTTCAACGTCGTCGCCTCGTGTCCCCCGGCGTTGTCGTTCAGCGTCATGCGGCGCGGTCAGACCGACCGCAAGAAAGACACCCTCCTGAACATCGAGGAGACGGGCGAATTCGTCGTCCAGGTCGTGACGGGGGCGATCGCCGGGGCCGTGAACCGGTCCTCGGCGGATCATCCGCGCGGGGAGGATGAGCTGGAGCTCGTGGGTCTGACGGCCCTGCCGTCCCGGCACGTGCGACCTCGCCGGGTCGCCGAGTCCCCCGTCCATTTCGAGTGCCGCCTCTTGCAGGTCGTGGAGGTCGGGATCGGTCCGGGGGGGGGGTCGCTCGTGATCGGGGAGGTGCTCCGGGCCCATGTCTCCGAGGACGTCTGGCGGGACGGCCGCATCGACCAGGCCTTGCTCGAGGCCGTGGGGCGCATGGGAGGTCCCACCTGGCTCCGGACCACCGATCGGTTCGACCTTCCCCGTCCCACGCCGGTTCCAGCCCCGGGTCAAGTTTTTTGAACCCGCGCGTCGAGAATCCGGCGCCAGGGTACACGACTCATGCTTCACGAGGGAGGTTCTGCATGCCGTATCGCCCCGTCTCGCGTCAGCCTCGGGTCATCGCTCGGGTGGCCGTGCGCAACCGCACGCCCTGGTGGTTCGAGTTGCCGCTCGTGCTCGTCTCCACGGTCGTGGGAGCTGCGGTCGATCAGGTGGTGGCAGGGCTGGTCAGCGGTGTGACGTTTGTCCTGGTCCGGCGTATCAGGACAGCCTGAACCCGCTCGTGAGGATCGGGTGAAAACCGGGTATGACCCGGTTTTCGTCGTTTTTCTGCGTCGAATGCTCAAGTGGCGGGTATAACTTCCTCGGAGACAATGGAGTCCCCGGGGCAAGGAGAGGGCCATGGCCATCATCAGGACCACTTTCCGGATGTCCCAGCGGGTGCTGACTGGCCCAGAGGGTTTCCGTCTGGTCCTCAGGGCCCTTCGGGAGGTACTTCCGTACTGTCAGTTCGATGTCGTCCAGCTCGACCGGTTCAAGTTTGCCATCAACTGGAACCGCTATCCCCGCAGCATCTGGTTCGAGCTCCTGCATCGACCTGAATGGCATGACAAGCTGATCTTCCATCTCGCCAGCAGCCTCGCGGAGTCGGATCCCGTCCGACGCATGGCTCAGCAGGCGCATTTCGCCCGCCTCGCGACCGAAGAGACGACCCGGACGGTCGTGCACGGGACCATTCTCTACGAGAGCGAGGGGACTCCGGAGCTCCTTCGCGGTGCTGCCATTCCCCAGGCCCGGAGGTACGGCTGCGAGTTGCAGGTGGACGCCTACACCGAGCATCTCAAGCGCAACCTGCGCCGGGGGGATACGGGCGACCTGCATGACCCCCAGCGCGAGCTGTACGATGCGATGCTCGAAGGCGGTGAGCGGCTCATCCAGACCTGAAGCTGCTCCCTGTCTGCCGGCTTCAGCCCGCGTGCCGTATCCTCAGGCGTTGAGACCCGCCTCGAGCCGCCCGAGCGCCTCATCGAGATCAGGCAGGTGTCGATGGCCCATCCCGATCCGTAACCATCCAGGGCAGCCCAGGAGTGAGCCCGGGATCGTGAAGACTCCGTGGCGATCGACGAGCCGCTCCGCCACCCGGCGATCGTCCGGGGTGGGGGTTGCCACCAGGGCCATCACCCCGACCGGACCCTGCACGACCCGCACAGGCGTGCGCTGGCGCTGCATCCAGGCATGGAAGCGCGCCCGGTTCCGGCTCGCGAGCTGGCGATGGGTGGCCTCGAGCGGGCCGAGCACGGGCCAGAGGGCCTCGAGGATCTGTTCCGAGGGGCGCGCCGGACAGCAGGTGGCATGCTCGTGAACGGCCAGGATGCGGCTCATCCAGTTCGAGCGCGTGACGACCCAGCCCAGTCTGAGGCCGGGCAAGCTCCAGCGCTTCGAGACCCCATCCGTCACGATGACGCGGTCGGACAGGTGCACGGCGGACCGGATGGCGGTCGGCCGGTAGATCTCGTCGACGAGCAGATGCGCATGGGGCGTCTCCTCGACGCGACGCACGATCCGGCCGAGGGTCTCGTCATCCCAGACACGCCCCGTCGGGTTGTGGGGGGAATTCAGGACGACCAGTCGCGTCTCGTGGTCGATCAGGCGTTCGAGAGTGGACAGGTCGGCCGCGGTGGTCGGTTCGAGCGGGACGGACCAGCGCTTCACCGTGGCCCCGCTGGCCTGGGCCAGGTTCTCGAAGGCATAGTAGAGCGGATCCTGGAGGACGACGTTCGTCGAAGGGCCGAGGATCGCGCGCAGCACGGAATGATTGGCTTCCGTCGTCCCCGTCGTGAGCAGGACCTGATCGGGTCCCAGGTCATGGCGACCGCCGATCTGGGAGCGCAACCGCGCGCTGCCCGGGGTAGGCGAGTAGCCGAGCGTGAGATTCCGGATGCCCCATCCCGCCGGGAGGAAGTCCGCGAGTTCCTGTCCCGTGAGGGCCTGGACCATCGTCATGCCGAGAGTCGAGGTCGCGCGGGCCTCGTGGCGGTTGAACCACGTCTCGAGTTCAGGGCTGGTGAGCCAGTGGGCCATGGGGCCTCCCCGGGAAAGTGGATGCTTCCCCATCATAACCGCTCCTTGACCGCCCCGGGACGCCCCGTGATAATGGGGGCCGCTCGACCGCTCCCCCCTCACCATGGAGGTGACTGATGGCCACGGCCACCCTGACCAAGTACGAGGCGATCGCCTACGATCTGACCGGTCTCGTCGGGCTTTCCGACGAGCAGATTGCCCAGCACAAGACGCTCTACGCGGGTTACGTCAACAACACGAACAAGCTCAACGACGAGCTGGCTCGCCTGGTCGCCGAGGGCAAGGCGGACGGTCTCGATCCTTCCTTCGCCGAGCTCAAGCGGCGCCTGGGCTTCGAGTACAACGGGATGCGCCTTCACGAGTACTACTTCAGCAACCTGAAGGCCGACGGCGGGGATCTGCCGCTGGACGGCGCGCTCGCCCGGGCCCTGGAGGCCAGCTTCGGTTCCGTCGAGAACTGGAAGAAGGATTTCATGGCCGTCTGCAAGATGCGCGGTGTGGGATGGGCCATCCTCTGCCAGGATCCCCTCACGGGCAAGCTGCAGAACAACTGGGTGACGCTCCACGAGGAAGGCAATTTCGTCGGCTTCTCGCCGATCCTCGTCATCGACATCTGGGAGCACGCCTTCACCGTCGACTACAAGCCCACGGAGCGCGCCAAGTACCTCGAGGCCGTCTTCAAGAACATCCACTGGGCCAAGGTCGAGTCGCGCCTCCTGGGCGAGGAAGTCGCTGCTGCCACGCGCGCGGCCGTGACGCTCTGAACGCGCCGATAGCCGGTCATCATGGACCCGCCCCCTTCCGGGGGCGGGTTTTTTGTTTGACATGTTGATGCCCCTCCGGGATCCGGGTATGGTGCATCCGCCGGCAGATCGACATCGACCGAGGAAAGGAGCCCCGTGCATGGGGACGGGACATGTGGTCCGATTACCCCGCGGGGGTGCCATGGTCGATACCGCGATGGGACGGATCCAGTTCGGGGCCGTACCGGAGACCATCAAGGACACGCTCAATGACGCTGGCGGGGTCCCCCGGGTCTTCGTCATCCCTGGCCGGATGTTCGACCCTGCGCGCGGGGTTTCCTACGCGGATCTCGAGTTTCCGTCCTACTTTCACTGCTTCTTCCATCATCAGCCCGTCACGGTGATCTGTTCCCCCTCCCGGCGACGTCAGATCGAGTCGGTCCTCCGTGAGGCGGTCTTCGGTCCTGCCCAGGTCGATGTCTCGCTCGACCTGCCTCCCGGTCTCCCCCCTGCCGACCTCCCCGACCTCCGGGCCGAGCTCGCCTATTTCCGGATGGATGCCAGCCGTCCCGGCCATCGCCTGGAGCTGGAGAACCTCGTCCGCTTCATCGCATTCGACCGGGAAGGGAACGCCCAGCTCGGGGACGTCACGGTGCATCACCGGGGCGGGGACCGGTTCACCGTCCTCGAGGACGACCGGATCGTGGCGGAGGTCGAACCGGACGACATCTTCGCTCCCGCCGTTCCCGTCGTCGTGTCCGAGGCCGTCACCTTCGAGCCGCCGCATTTCGGGATCACGTTCATCGGGACAGGGCACGGGTTCGACCCGTCCACCCGGACCTCGGGCTTCATCCTGTGGGTGCGGGGGCACGGGATCCTCGTCGATCCTCCCGTCGACACGACCGAGTGGATGCGCGAGAACGGGCTCAACCCCAAGCTGATCGACAGCGTGATCCTGACCCACTGTCACGCGGACCACGATTCGGGCATCCTCCAGAAGATTCTCTGCGAAGGGCGCATCAAGCTGTACACCACGCGGACGGTCCTGGGCTCTTTCATCCGGAAGTACCGTCCCCTCGTCGGGATCGACCGGCGTCGTTTCGAGCGGCTGTTCGATTTCATGCCCCTCACCGTGGGGGAACCCGTCCGGATTCACGGGGCGGAGTTCTGGTTCCAGTACACCCTTCACTCGGTCCCGACCGTCGGCTTCCAGGTCTTCCAGGGGGGCAAGAGCCTGGTTTACACCTCGGACACCCTGCATGATCCCGTGACCATCGAGCAGATGCACACCCTGGGGATCCTCTCGTCCGCACGGCGGAACCAGTTGCTCGATTTCCCGTGGCATCACGACCTGGTGGTGCACGAGGCCGGCGTCCCGCCCATCCATACCAATGCCGCCGTGCTGGCGGACCTCGATCCGGAGATCAAGCAGAAGTTGCTCCTGGTCCACACGCAGCAGCGTCAGCTCCCGGCCGGGTCCGGTCTGCGGGTCGCCCCCAATGGCCTCGAGGGAACGGTCGTCCTCGAGGCAGCGCCGCCACCGTCGAACGAGGCGATCGCCCGACTGGACGTGCTGGCCGGGGTGGATCTGTTCCGGGATTTTCCCATCCACAAGGCCAGCGAGTTTCTCCAGATGGCCCGCCGGGAGGCCTACCGGGCCGGGGAGCTCGTGATTGCCGAGGGAAGCCGGGCCGACCGATTCTACGTCATCCGGCGCGGCGCGGCCGTCGTGAGCCGGCAGGGCCGTGAAATCAAGCAGTACGGGCCACTCGACTACTTCGGTGAGACTGCGCTCATCCTCGATACGCCCCGCACGGCCGACGTGCATGCCCGGACCGACCTCGAGGTCCTCACCCTCGATCGACGGGACTTCCTGTACTTCATCCGCGGCTCCGAGATCGCCGCCACCCTGCGGAACCTGGCACGCATGCGCGCGATCGACGCCGCCCGCGTGGTCGAGGAGTCCAGCCTCTTCGGTGTGCTCACGAGTACCCAGCTCACGCAACTGCTGGGGCTGCTGGTGGACGACCGTGTCCACGAAGGTCAGGTCCTGGTCGAGCAGGGGGCCACGCTCCCGTGCTGTTTCCTGCTCGACGGGGCCGAGGTGGAGATTCTCGAGGGGGACCAGCGCAAGGGGCTCGCGGTGCGGGGGGAAGTCATCGGAGAGGTGTCGGGTCTGGAGGCCCGGAGGCGTTCCGGATTCACCTACCGGGTTCTCCGGGGGGGCACGCTCTATCGCTTGCCCAGGCGTCCTCTCATCGAGTACCTGCGCAAGAACCCGGGTATCTTCGTGCGTCTCGTCAGTGCCGCGATCGAGAGCCGTCTCGAGGCGACCTCGCTGCCGGATCGGGGCCGCGTCGCGCTCTGACGCGCCGGTCCTCACCGTGAGGCGAGGCCCCCGCGTCCCGGACGCGGGGGCCTCTTTCCGGACCGGCGATCAGGCGATCGTGACTCCCGGATCGAGGTACACGTCCTGGACGGCATGCAGGACCTTCACGCCCTCCTCGAAGGGACGCTGGAAGGCCTTGCGGCCGAGGATGAGGCCCATGCCACCAGCGCGCTTGTTGATGATGGCGGTCTTGACCGAATCGGCCAGGTCGCTGGCACCCGTGGAGGCGCCGCCCGAGCTGATGAGTCCGGCGCGTCCCATGTAACAGTTGGCCACCTGGAAGCGGGTCATGTCGATGGGGTGAGCCGTCGAGAGCTCGCTGAAGCAGCGCTTGTCGGTCTTGCCGAACTTGAGCGTCTGGTAGCCGCTGGCATGGACCTCGGGCAGCTTCTGCTTGATGATGTCGGCCTTGATCGTCACGCCGAGGTGCGTGGCCTGCGAGCTGAGGTCCATCGAGACGTGGAAGTCGTGCTCGTCGGTCTTGAAGGCCGAGTTCCGGGTGTAGCACCAGAGGATCGTCGCCATGCCCAGTTCGTGGGCCATCTCGAAGGCCCTGGCGACCTCGACGATCTGGCGCCGGGACTCCGGTGAGCCGAAGTAGATGGTCGCGCCGACGGCGGCGGCCCCCATGCGGGCGGCATCCTGGAGCGTGCCGAACAGGACCTGGTCATAGGTGTTCGGGTAAGACAGGAACTCGTTATGGTTGATCTTCACCACGAACGGGATCCGGTGCGCGTACTTGCGCGCCACCGAGGCCAGCACGCCGTAGGTCGAGGCCACGGCGTTGCAGCCGCCCTCGACGGCCAGCTTCACGATGTTCTCGGGGTCGAAGAACATCGGGTTCGAGGCGAACGAGCCGCCCGCCGAGTGCTCGATGCCCTGGTCGACCGGCAGGATCGACAGGTAGCCCGTGTTCGCGAGACGGCCGTGGCCGAAGAGACGCGCCAGGTTGTTGAGGACGGGGATCGAACGATCGCTCGGGACGAAGATCCGGTCCACGAAGTCCGGTCCCGGCAGGTGCAGGCTGCTCCGGGGAATGCCGGTCGAGCGGTGGCTCAGAAGGGCTTCCGCCTCGGCACCGAGCAGCTGCTCGATCCACTGGGGATGGGACGACGTCTCGAGGGTTTGCATGCGGTCGAGCCTCTCTGTCTGGTGGCGCCCCGCCGGGCGCGTGATACGGGCAACGTGCAGGCATGATAGACGATCTCGTCCCCCCTTGCATGCGTGCGAGTGGTAGGGTGAGCCGCCCTCACCTTCCTGAAAGGGGTGCGCCATGGCTCATCGGACCCGCCTCGAGGAAGATGCGCTGGGGCGCGTGCGCCTTCCGGCCTCGGCGCGCTGGGGCCCCGAAGCCGAGCGGGCCCGGCGCGTGTTCGCTCGACTCCCGCTCGCCCACGATCCGGCGCTGGTTCGCGCGATCGCCGACATCAAGGTCGCCGCGGCCCGGGTCCATGCACGCACGGGGCACCTCCCCGCCGACGTGGCGCGTGCCATCGAGGAAGCCGCGCTCGCCGGTCGCATCGACGGATTTCGCCGGGCCCTCGTCGTGCCCGTCTATGCGGCCGGAGCCGGGACGTCCCTGCACATGAACCTCAACGAGGCGATCTCTCGGGGGGCCACGGAACTCCTCGCAGGGATGGGGCACCCGATCCGGGTCGACGCGCACGATCACGTCAACCTCCATCAGAGCACCAACGATGTCATCCCGACGGCCATCCGCCTGGCCTGCCTCGACCGTCTCGACCGTCTCCACGAGGCCCTGGCGGCATGCGCGGCGACCTTGCGGACCCGTTCCACGGACGCAGGCGGCATCCTCAAGGCCGGCCGCACGCACCTGCAGGAAGCGGTGCCGATGCGGGTCGCCGACGAGCTCGGCAGCTGGGCCAGCGCCCTGTCCGATTCGGGGCTGGCCCTCCGGGCCGCCGCCGAGGGGATGCTCGAGGTGCCTCTCGGTGGCGCTGCGGTCGGGACCGGCTGGGGCCTGGATCCAGCTTACCGGGCCGAGGTCGTCGCCGAACTCGCCCGACACGTCCGACGGGCTGCCCTGCGCCCCGCCCCGGATCCCGTCGCGGCGGTGCGTGGGACGGGAGCCTTCCTGGGGCTCGGAGGGGCGATCCGGCGCCTGGCCGGTGAGCTGGGAGTCCTCGCGAGCGACCTGCGCCTGCTCGCGAGCGGCCCGACAAGCGGGCCCTCGGAGTGGGAGCTACCAGCGGTGGTGCCGGGCTCTTCGCACATGCCGGGCAAGATCAACCCGTCCGTTGCCGAGTGGGTGAATCAGATCGTCTGTCACGTGATGGGAGCGGATGCCGCCGTGTCCGCCGCCTGTGCGATGGGTCAACTGCAACTGAATGCCATGTTGCCCGTTATCGCGTATCATCTTCCGTTGGAACTGGAGCTGCTGACCATCGCGCTCCAGGGACTCGATCGCCACCTCCTCTCGGGCATGCGCCTGAAGGCGGATCGGTGCCAGGTCGGGGCCGGTTCCACGCTCGGACAGGCCATCCTGCTGGGCGAGAAGATGGGCCATGTCCGCGTGGCGCGTTGGATCCGGGAAGGGGCGACCCTGGAACCGGTGCCTTCGGCGCCATCGGCCACCGGGGAGGCATCGCCTCCCGGAGAGGGTGCCGATGCTGGAGGATGAGGCCGGGGACATCGTCCGGAAGGCTCGCTCGGGGCAGGGCTTGACTCGCGCCGAGATCGCGAGACGCTCCGGATTCGCCCCGTCCCGGCTGGAGGCCCTCGAGACTCTCACCAGTCCCGTGACGGCCGTCGAGGCCATCGAACTCGCCCGGATCCTGGAACTCGACCCGGAGGCCCTCCAGGCGATCGCCGCCGGTCACTACCGACCCGCTCCCGTCTCCGAGCGGACGGGCGGCATCGAGGTCCACACGCTCGTCGTCGCGCAGCCCGATGGCTGGACCTCGAACTGTCACCTGGTCGCCCATACCGACGGGCAGGAAGCCCTCGTCGTCGACCCGGGAGGCGAGCCCGATCGCATCCTCGATGCGCTCGATGCGCGCGGCTGGCGTCCCCGGCATGTGCTCGTCACCCACGGGCACCGCGACCACGTCGGGGCGCTGGCCGCCATCCATGCCGAGTGGGCCGTGTCGGTACTTGCCGGCGAGGGGGACGCAGCCTCCATCCCGGTGCCCCACTCCCAGGTGCACTGGTTGCGCCACGGTGAGACGATCCCGCTCGGTCACGGGATGCTCGAGGCGCTCCAGACCCCGGGCCATACCCCTGGCGGCTACTCGTTCCGGCTCGATGGTCACGTGTTCGTGGGGGATGCCCTCTTCGCGGGGTCCATCGGGAATCCGAACGTCCCTCGCGTCGGCTACGGCCAGCTCATCGAGTCGCTGGCCCGGCACGTTCTGGCGCTTCCTGGCACCACCGTGATCCATCCCGGGCACGGTCCGGCGACCACCGTCGGCGAGGAACGGCTCCATAATCCCTTCTTCGCAGCGCGTTTCCGCGCGATGGCCGAGGTCAGGGCCTGACGACCAGGCGATCGCCGTCCGTCAGCTCACCGATGGCGTGTCCCGTCACCCCGCGGCTGGACAGGGCCGAGAGCAACGCCTCGAGATGTCCGGGTGGCACGGCCATCAGCAGACCGCCGGAGGTCTGGGCGTCCGCCAGAACGGCGAGCAGCCCGGGATCCAGTTCCGGAGCGGGCGCGAGCACCGGCTGGACATGGGACAGGTTCTGGCGGGTGCCGCCCGGGATCACGTCCTGCCGCGCGAGGTCCACCGCCTCCGGGAAGACGGGCACGCGGCTGGCCTCGAGACGGGCGCCCGTCCCCGAGCCCCGCATCATCTCGAGAAGGTGCCCCAGCAGGCCGAAGCCCGTCACGTCCGTCGCCGCGTGGACTCCGATCTCGATCATGGCCTCCGAGGCGGCCCGGTTGAGTTCCGCCATGGTCGCCGTCGCCCGGGCCACGAGATCGGCCGGTGCCCGGTCACGCTTGAGGGCCGTGCTGATGATCCCCACCCCCAGCGGCTTGGTCAGGACCAGGCGATCGCCCGCTTTTCCCCCGGAGTTGGTGATGACCCGGTCGGGGTGGACGAGGCCCGTGACGGCCATGCCGAACTTGGGTTCGGCGTCATCGACGGTGTGGCCCCCGAGCACGACCACCCCTGCTTCGGCAGCCTTGTCGGCTCCTCCGCGCAGGATCTCCGAGAGGAGCTCGGTCGGGACGTCTCCGACCGGGAATCCCACGATGTTCAGCCCGGTCAGCGGGCGAGCCCCCATGGCATAGAGGTCCGAGACAGCGTTCGCGACCGCGATCTGTCCGAAGGCATACGGGTCGTCGACCATGGGCGTGAAGAAGTCCACCGTCTGGACCAGCGCGAGGTCTGGCGACAGGCGAAACACTCCGGCATCGTCGTTCGTCTCGAAACCGACGAGCAGGTCCGGATGGGAAGGTCTGGGCAAGCGGCTCAGCACCTGAGCCAGGTCGAGGGGGTTGACCTTGCTCGCTCAGCCGGATTTGCGGACCATCGCCGTGAGCCGGTAGGTTTCTTCGCGCGAGTGCTGCATCGGACGCCTCCTCGCGACCAGTATACCGTGGGGGCGGTTCTTATCCCGGAGGAAAAGTCCCGCCCCCCGGAAGGGGCGGGACGGATGAGTCGGGTCGAGGGTGCCGTCAGGGCTGCTTGACCGGGATGTTGTTGAGCCACATGTCGTTCATGGCGTGGGTCTGACCGTTCTGGACGAACGAACTCTCGAGCGAGATCGTGTTGCCCGCGACGTCCGTCTTGTCGACGGCCTTGCCTTTGAGGCTGATCTGCGAGATGCCGAGCTGGGTCGGCGGCACGCTCTGGTTGGTCCCGTCGCCATTCGACACCATCATCGTGAGCCCCTTGGACTCGAGCACCTTGAGGTCCGCCTGATCCAGGAAGCCCTTGGAGGTGTCGATGCCGGCTTCCTGGGCCTTGGCCGTGAGCATCTCCATCGCGTCCTTGTACTGACCGCCGTTGGTGTCGAGGGGCTTGTCTCCGAAGGCCAGGACGCCGTCGCCCTTTTCCGCCCACTTGGTGCTCGTCGAACCGTCCACGTTGATGCCGTGCTGATCGACCGTGGCGTTGGTGTCGCCGTCGTGGTTGAGGTCGAACACGAGCGGGTCGCTCTGGACCGCCTTGGCTGCCGATTCGAGGTTGCCGCCGCTCTTGAGGTTCGCCTCGGCGACCTTGAGGTTGTGATCGTTGACGGGGCGACCCAGCTTGGCCTCGAGGGCAGCCTTGAGCGTATCCCGCGAGGATCCGAGCTTCTTCAGGAAGTCTGCCGGGTCGATCGCCTCACCCGCCATCAGCTTGCCCATCTTCTTGAGCAACTCGATGACTTCGGGATCCCCGAGCATCGGCCCCATGCCGGCGAACTGTTCCCCGTTCGAGGTCACCTCTCCCTGGTTCCGCGTGACGTCATCTACGGTTCCGGGCCGGTTGTCTCCTCCTGCCGGACGAGCCGGATCGAGGACGCCGCCGATCCCGCCTCCGGCAATCCCGGGCTCGCGGTTGCCACCGGCGAGCTGCTGCGGGTCGAGGACCCCGCCGATCAGCGAGAAGCCGGGCGGAAGGATATCGATGTTGCCCACACCGCCGGTACCGATCTGGTTCAGTTCGCGCTTCAGATCGGGCGGCAGGCCGATACCCGCCTGGAGTTCGGGCTGGTCGGCCATCACGGCCCGGTCGATGGTCGGCGCGGGGTCACGCTTCGGCGTCTGGATCTCGGTGAGCACAGGAGCAAATGACCGTTCGATGATCGGTGCTTGCTGAACGCGAGTGATCATGTTGTCCGACATTGGTGAACCTCCTCGGCCTTCCGGGGCGAACCCGTTGAATCTCTTCCCTCCTGTGTATGCCCCGTGCGGGTTTGCCCCGTGTCGCCCTTGCGAGAAACTTGCGTGATGTTTAACAGGCATTTGATGTTTCTCGTCCGACGGCGCGAGCGGGCCGGACGAGAACGTTCGTGCGACGTGACGGGGGCAAGTGCCCCGGATCTCGGGATGCTGGAAGAGCCCCCCATCGCGCCGGGAGATCGACCATGCCTTGCCTGGATACGACGTCGCTGTCATGTCTTGCCTGTCTCCATCCGCTCGAGGCCGACGGGGCCCATGATGACGCCTGGACGTGCCGGGGCTGCGGACGCTGGTTCGACCGGATCGATCCGGAATGGTGGATGGTGTCCACGCCACCTCACCGGGATGTGGAGCTCATCAAGGTCCCGGTTTCTGCCACGTGCCCAGCAGGTGCGTCACGTCTTCCGTCCTGGCGAGGGCCCGCCCGATCGAGCGGATGAAGCGCCGGAGATCGTGGTTCTCCCGGGCGAGCAGGCTTTCGAAGTCCCACGGGCCGGGATCATAGAGCCGGAACAGACTCGCATCCGCCACGTCCAGGGGAGGACCGGAGTTTTCGTTCGGGTGCATCTCGGCGTCGGCCCTGCGCAGGCGGGCCCGGGCGAGGGACAGGCGCGTCGGTCGGTTCCAGGGCTCGCGGAACAGGCTTTCGAGGTCGCGGACGAGCGCACGCATCAAGGTGGTCCGGCGGTCGCGCTCCCGTTCCTGACGGTCGAGTTCAGCCAGCGGTCCGCTCATGCTGGCCATCCAGAAGGCACGTGCACCCTGCCGCCCGACGAACGAGGCCAGGGCCTCGTTGAAATCGGATCGCCCGGGCACGAAGACCGTGGCGTGCGTCAACTCGTGCAGGATGACCTCCACCAGGCGTTCGGCCGGGCCATCCAGCATCGGGGAGTAGAGGGGATCGGGCATCCAGCCGAGCAGGCTGAACGCTTCCACGGGACGGACGAGGGGGACGAGCCCCAGCTGTTCGAGACGGTGCGCCTCCTCGCGTGCCTCGCCCGGATCGAAGAATCCCTTGTACGGGACATGCCCCACGAGCGGAAACCACCAGGTATGCGGTTCCAGCGAGTCGTCCGGACAGGCCGACACGACCCAGCTGAGTGCGCCGCGCTCGAGGTGGCAGAGATGCTCGTAGGAGCCTGGATCCGCGAGGCCCAGTCGCTCCCTGGCAAACCGCTTGACCGCGGCGACGCGTTCGATCTGCTCCCGGCGCCGGATGGAGAGTCCCGGGTCGCCGAGGACCTCTGCCACGGGTCGCCGACGGACCAGGAGCGCGACCTGTTCCGATCCCTGGCGGAGAAGGTAGGGCCATTCGCATCCCGAGAGGAGCGAACAGAGCGTCCAGAGCAGCACCAGCAAGGCCTTGCGTGCCGGATTCGGGATCGAACGATAGTGGTCCCGGGCGGCTGGGTATAGTGCGGAAGCTTGTTTGCGTGCAAGGTTGGCTTCAGGAGGGATCGTGAGCAACCAGCAAGATGTCCTGATGGGTGAGATCAGCGCCGGGTTCTTTGGCGACTTTCTCATCTCTCGAAACCTCGTGACGACCGATGACCTCAAGCATGCCCTCGAGTTGCAGCGCACGACCAAGAGAGGTCTGCGTATCGGCGAGATCCTGGTCGAGCTAGGATGCCTCTCGGCCGATGACCTCATCATCTCGCTCCAGGACTACAAGGTCCAGATCCGATTGGGCGAGATCCTCGTCTCCAACGGGGATCTGCGCTTCATGCAACTGCTCGAGGCACTCGACGAGCAGAGACGAACCGGTGGACACCTCGGAGAGATCTTGATCCGTCGCGGGTATTGCAGCCTGCACCATGTGACCGAGGCGCTCGAGATCCAGCGCCTGATGTACCTCGACGCCGAATGACGGGGGCGGACCCGGAGCTGGGACGCCGGCTGGCCGCTCTGATCTGTCCGGCCCTCCCTGGCTGGGGCGAGCCCTCTGCGTTCTGGGCCTGGCCCTGGGCAGGGTTTCTGTACGACGATCGACGTGACCGGGACCTGTCAGCGTGGATCGAGGCGGCGGGCCGTGACGTGCTCGTCTGCGCCGATCTCGAGCGCGGGGCGGGGCAGCATCTGGCGGGTGCTGAAACCACTCCCCATGCCTGGGTGTTCGGTACTCATGACGATCTCGAGACGACACGGCTGTGGGGCGAATGGACGGCCCGGGAAGCCCTGCTCGCCGGTGTCAACTGGGTCCTTGCTCCGGTGGCCGACGTGCAGAGCCATCCTGCGAACCCCATCATCCAGACGCGAGCCTTTTCCGAGGATCCCGATCGCGTGGCCCGGCACGTCGCGGCCTTCGTCGAGGGCGTGCAGTCGGCCGGAGCTCTGGCCTGTGCCAAGCACTTTCCGGGGCACGGTGACACCGGATTCGACACCCACTCGGTGAGCGGTCGGGTGGACGTCCCGGAAGAACTCTGGTTCCGCAGGGAAGCCATTCCGTTCGTTGCAGCCATCCGGGCCGGGGTGGACACGGTCATGCTGGCGCATCTGGCCATGCCGGCGCTCGATCCAGCCGGCAAGCCCTCCTCGCTGTCTGCGCCGGTCATCGCACGTCTGCGGGCCCTCGGGTTCGACGGTCTCGTGGTGACGGACGCGCTCGACATGGCGGCGATCGCCGGGGAAGGCGACCCCGTGGCCGCAGCCGTCCAGGCGATCCGGTGCGGGGTCGATATCCTGCTGATGCCGCCCGATCCGGTGCAGACTCTCGAGGCCCTGGTCCGGGCCGTCTCCGAGGGGAGTCTGTCGGAAGCCCGGGTCGCCGAGGCCCTGGACCGTCAGAGGCGGGTCCGGGCTCGTCGCTTCACGGCGCGCCCCGTGCCGCCGACGGATGTCGAGCGTCAGGCGTTCCGGGAGCGCCTCCGAGCGGTTGCGCGGGGCGCCTTGCGGCTGCGAGGGCGGCGTCCTGACGGTCTGGCGTGGGGGCAGGTGGCCCCTCTCGTCGTCGATTCGGACGGGAGCACGTCGCGGGCCGGCCACCTGGGATCGCGCCTGGAAGGGTTATCCGGCCTGGCCGTCCCGGTGCTCGGTCCAGCGGACCTGGCCGAAGCCCGGAACTGGGCGCATCAGGTTTCCGGCCGGTTGCCCGTCCTGTTTCACCTGAGCGACGTGCGGGCCTGGAAGGGGGAACCCTGCCTTCCCGCGGACTGGCAGGCCTGGTTCGGGACGCTTCCGCGAGGTCGAGGGATCGTCTCGTTCACGCGGGAGACATGGCTTGCCGAAACGGAAACCCAGGCCTGGATGCTCCAGGCCTGGGCGGATCATGCAGCCTGTCAGACGGCCGCACTGGAGTGGGTCTCGACGGGCTATTGATAGATCTTGCCGTCGATCTTGACGTAGCCGCCCTCGCCGCCCTTGGGGTCGTGATGCGTCCAGTGGATGACGTCATACGGATCGGTGTCGATGAACTCGCCCTTGATCTCCACGACCTTGCCGACCCTCAGGGGCAGGTAAGGAGCGAGGTCCATGTTGTAAGCGCACTGCACGACGTCGCCGGTCAGCGCCCCGCTCGAGACCTTGAACCGGAACAGCTGGTGCTTGAGACCGTTCGTGTCGTCAGGCAGGACCGTCACGATCTGACCCTGCAGGACCCGGAAGACTCGCGGTTCATCGGCGGGGCGAACGGGCCTGCGCTTGCGCGCATCGGCCGAGAGCGTGCTGTCAGTGCCGGAGGCCGACATGCTCGGGGTGAAGCCACATCCTGAAAGCGTCGCCAGCATCAGCAGGGCTGAGAGGCAGGCCGCCATCGGGTTTCGGTGAAGTCTCACGGGAGGTCCTCTCTGGAGTCTTACTCGGTTATCCCAGTCGTGCAGGCACTTGATAACCTGTTTTTAACAGGTTCTTGATGATATATAGAGCGAACGGCGAGAAAGTTGCGTCCCGCGCCGTTCTTCGGGCGAAATTTACTGGCGGATCTTGTCGAAGACGTAGCCGCCCTTGACCGCGCCCCAGACCTGACGGTCCTGGGCATCGTAGCCACGGTCCCAGCTGACGAGACGCGACGAGGTCAGGGACACCGTGCTGGTGGTGTAGGTGGCGCCGTTGATGTCGCTGGAGCAGCCCTTCCCGACGGTGCCACCCGAGAACGTCCCGGGGGCGACCTCTTCGAGCATCACTCCGCAGCCCTCGCGCGACACGAGCATCGAGGGATCTTTGCCCTCGAACGCGGCCGGGTTCTTCCAGGCCCCGACGAACGGCTTCGGATCCGCGAACGTCAGGATCTGGCTCTCGTACTTGCCGTTTCCGAGCGCCCGAAGGTGGTAGACGCGCTGGCGATACGGCTGGTCGAGATAATCGGCCCGGGCCTGTTCCACGTAAAACCAGGGGCCATCCGAGCGCTTCGTCCAGATGGGATGGATCCGGAGGCGGATGTCGTAATAGCTGAGATCTTGCTTCGACTGGGCCTCGCTGCTGTAGCTACCGGCCATGAACGCCGCGAGGCGAGCCAGGGTCGTGTCCGTCGCCCGTGCCTGGAGGACGGGCTCCGCCTGACCGATGAGGGCGGAGGTGCCGCATGCGCTGATGAAGAGCGTGGCAAGGGGTATCAGGCGCAGCAACGAGGGGCGCTTGGAAGCCATGGTGTTCCTCCCGGATCGGGAGGCTCCGCCCCCCCTTGGACAAGACCGTTAAGGTCATTTTAAGCGGAGAATAAGGTTTTACTCAAGTCGTCAGTTGCTCCATTTTCGCGCCACGGCCGGAGCTCGCTCGAAAGTCCAGATCGAGCCATCCGGAGACGTCGCCAGACCGACGATCTCCCCGCCCGGCGACAGATCGAAGGCATTCTCGGTGTCTTCCACCAGGCTGAGGATCCGGCCGCGCGCGATCCAGGGCCGTCCGTTCTGGGCGAAGGTGATCCCCGTCCACGGAGGGGGGAGGCTTGCCGGAAACGTCTGGCGTTCCAACCGGCCGGCCGTGGTCGCCAAACCCAGGCTCTCGAGCCGTCCGGAGGGCGTTTCCAGCAGGACGCGCAACAGGTTTCCCTGCAGGGGGCGGTAGTCGGCCAGACGGCCGTCCGGAACGAGTGTCTGCCAGGAATCCGGGGTGACGGGCGCGGGAAGCGACCACTGTCCGGGTGAACGACCTTCCTTGATCCAGACCAGCCCATCGCCGACGCGGATCCAGACTCCGGGCTCGGACTCGATGCGCCCGGGAACCATCCAGGTGGCATGGGTCGCCAGCTGCACCGAGCCTGTCTCGAGATCGCCATCGGGGCGCATGGTCACCAGGCGCGGTGGATCGTCGAGGCAGACCGCGAGGAGTCCGTCCGAGCGAGGGGCGATCGCCACCACCGGGGAGTTCAGCCGCGCGAGGCGGACGTCGGAACCCAGCGGTGTCATGCTGAGGATCCAGTCGCCCGAGGCATCCTGCGGAGACACGTACACGCGCTCGGGCCGATCGCTTTCGGGGGCGCCCGCGATGGCGATTTCCCCCGGTCTCGGGGCACTCGCCCCGGGTAGGGCCAGGCGATAGGAGCGGAACCACGCGCCTCCGGGACGCTCGGGACTCCGGTCGATGCGCATCAGGGTGGCCGATGCAGGGCACGTGACCCACCAGGAACGAGCCTGTTCCATCGTCCACGCGGCGGGGACCGAATCGAGGGGGACCGTCTGTCCGATGGGCAATCCCGGACGGCCCGGCGGATCGTAGGGAATCGCCTTCGGGCCCTCTTCCGGGACGAAGACGGGCAAGGCCGCGGGGATATCCGGGGCGGGTGAGCGCTTCCCGGGTGCCGTGTCCTCGCCGGGTGATGCGGGCGCTTCGGATGCGCCGACGAGGGACGCAGACGGAGACTGCCCCGGGGTACCCGTGCCCGGGGAACCGGGGGACAGCAGGCCGAGCCGTCCCTCGGGGCAGCCCGCGAGACACAGGGTGATCAGCAGTCCCGACCAGGCGGGCAGCGGCCAGTGGCGTGGCAACATCGTTCTCCTGGTGGCATGATACCCTCACGTCCCGTCCACGATGCCGTGCGTGAGCCGTCCTGCGTCCGAGGTGCCGGTTTGTCCCTGCTCATCCACCCTCTCGAACCGTTCCCCGGTCTGTCCGCCCGCCTCGGGATCCTGGGCAGCCTCCCGGGGCATGCGCGACTCGATGGTGACCGGGAAGGGCACCCGTGGAGTTTCGTGGCGTGGCACCCTCGGTGGGTGCTGGAAGCCCGGGGGAGCACCATCCGCTGGTGGCGAGACGGGAGCGTACTTGAGACGCACGGGGAGCCGCTGGAGGCCTTCCAGGCCGGCCTCGAAGCCTGGGCGCTCGGGACCCCGGAGGCCCGCTACCCCACCGACCTCCGGGACTGCCCTTTTCTCGGTGGCGGGATCGGGTACCTGTCCTATGATCTGGGCATGGGGCTCGATCCGCACGTGATCGCCTCCCCTCCCGATCCGCTCGAGCTGCCCGAGCTCCGCTTCACGTGGTTCGACACGCTCCTCGTCCGCCATGCGGACGGACGGGCCTGGCTGGTCGTCACGACGGCCCCGGGCGAGGAGGCCGACCTCTTGCCTGCCCGGCTGGCGAGGGCGCGCGCCGACCTCGAGGCCGTGCCGGTGCCGCCGCCCGCGGTGCCGATGCGTGCCCGCGGGACCCCGACCTGGACGATGAGCCGGGAGGTTCACGCCGAGGGGGTGGCCCGGATCCGGGAGCTCATCGCGTCCGGCGATTGCTACCAGGTCAACCTCACCCACCGGGTCGAGGTTCCGGTCGAGGGGGATCCTGGATCCTGGTATGACCACCTGGTCAGGACCCATCCCGCGCCGTTCGCCGCTTACCTGCCTCTCACGGCCGACCGGGCGATCGCCTGCATCTCCCCCGAACGTTTCCTGCGTGTGGAGGGAGACCGGGTCTGGACCGAGCCCATCAAGGGGACGCGTCCGAGAGCCGCTTCACCCGACGAGGATGCGCGCGCGGCCGCCGAGCTCCGGGCCAGCCTCAAGGACCGCGCCGAGCACGTCATGATCGTGGATCTCGAGCGCAACGATCTGGGCCGGGTCGCCCTGCCAGGCAGCGTCCAGGTCACGGACCTGTTCCGGCTGCAGGCCAATCCGACGGTCTGGCACCTCGTGACCCGCGTGGAAGCCCGCCTGAAGCCCGGCATCCGGGTGGCCGACCTGCTTCGAGCCACCTTTCCGGGCGGTTCGATCACGGGTGCCCCCAAGTTGCGTGCGATGCAGCGCATCGCGGAGCTCGAAGGCCAGGCCCGGGGGGTTTACACCGGGGCCATCGGCACCTGTGGCCGCGATGGCCGCCTCGATCTCAACGTCGCCATCCGCACGGCCGTATGGACCGGCGATCGCGTTCACGTGCAGGTGGGCGGCGGCATCGTCGCCGATTCCGAGCCGGACGCCGAGTGGCGGGAGACGGCGGACAAGGCCTGGGGCATGCTCAGGTCGCTGGGACTCGATCGTTCGTGCTGGCCTGGCTAGACGGACGACGGGTGGAGGTTCTCCCGGCGGATCCCTCGGGGGGACGACCGGGATGTTTCGAGACGATGCGCGTCGCGCACGGGGAGATTCCGTGGCTGTCGGCTCACCGGGCGCGACTGCGGTCCTCCTGCGCGGCGCTCCTGCCCGATCTGGTCCCGATGCTCGATGACGCCTTCGAGGCTTGCCGCCGGCTGGCAGATGAACTGGGTGCGCGGCAGGCCCGGATGCGTCTCACCGCCTGGACGGGAGAGGACCGACCGCATGTTGCGGTCCGGCTCGAAGCCGCCACTCCGGACCGGGGTCCCTGGCGGATCGGGGTGGTGACGGGGCATCCCGGCCCCGGCGCCGGCGCTCACAAGCAGACGGCTCGCGAGCCCTGGGACCGGGCCCTGTCCGAGGCGCGACGGCGCGGCCTCGATGAACTCCTGATGCTCGACGAGGCCGGACGGGTGGTCGAGGGAAGCCGTACCAGCCTGTTCGCGTGGATGGACGATGGGACGGTCTGGACCCCGCCGCTCACGCTGGGAGCGCTCCCCGGAGTCGCGCGCGCCCGTGCCCGTGACCTGCTCATGCGAGGAGGAACGGAGGTCCGTGAGCAGGTGTTTTCCCTCGAGTCCCTGCTGGCGGCGCGCGAGGTGGTCTGCACCAATGCCTGGCTCGGGGCCGTGCCCGTCACGTCCCTGGAGACGGGGGAGGTTTTCGAGACCCGTCTCGGCTCCTGGCTGGCCACGCACCTGTTCGACTGAGTGCATCCCGGTCGGGTTTGCGGTGGAGCCCACCCATCCCCCGCCAAAGCGAGAGGGCCCGCCCCGAGACCGGGGCGGGCCCTCCAGCGAAAGCTGGATCAGCGGGTCGAGAGCGCCTTGAGGGCGTTGATGCGACCGAAGCCGAACTGCTTGTCGAAGCCCTGGGCGCCGAGGTCGTCCGAAGACTTCTCGATCCGGGTCCGGATCTGGTCGGCGTTCTGCTCGGGAGCCTGATCACGCAGCAGCGAGGCGAGACCCGAGACGGCCGGGCAAGCCATCGACGTGCCCGAGAGGACGCCGTACTCGGTCTTGCCGAGCGAGTTGGACTTCATCGGCAGGGTCGAGAGGATCCTCGAACCGGGAGCCGAGACCGAGATGTGCGAGCCCATGTTCGAGAACGAGGAACGGGCATCGGCGCTGTCGGTCGAACCGACGGCCAGCACGCCGGGGATGGCGGCGGGATACGACTTGACCTCGCGGCCGTCGTTGCCCATCGCGGCCACGACCAGCGCGCCCTTGTCGATGGCGTACTTGCAGGCGTCCTCGACGGCCTTCGACGAGGCGCGGCCACCCAGGCTCATCGAGATGACCTTGGCGCCCTGGTCCGCGGCGTAGATGATGCCATTGGCGACACCCTCGTACGAGCCGCTGCCGTTGGCGGCGAGCACCTTGACGCCGAGGAGCTTGACGCCGGGGGCCACACCGCAGATGCCGACACCGTTGTTCGCCGAGGCAGCGGCGATACCGGCGCAGTGCGTGCCGTGACCCTGGTCATCCATCGAGTCGTTGTCGTTGTTGGCGAAGTCCTTGCCGTTGATCACGCGGCCAGCGAACTCGGGGTGGTTGTAGTCGATACCCGTGTCGACGATCGCGAGCAGGGTCTTCTCGGAACCCTGGTTGATGTCCCACGCCTCACGCAGCTGGAGCTTGTCGACGGCGTACTGCTCCTTGATCATCGGGTCGTTCGGCTCGAGGCGCAGCGCGGTCGCCCGCATCACGTAGTTGGGCTCGGCGTACTCGACCAGACCGGACTTCTGGAGCGATGCGATCGTGGACTGGACGTTGCCCTTCACCGCGACGAGCTGCATCCCCGTGCGGCTGTTGCGACGGATGGCCGTCAGGCCGTAGGTGCCAGCAGCATCGACCATGTCGGCCGCCGGACGGAACTTGACGAGGATCTGGCCGGGGACCGACTCGGCGCCCACGTTGGAGCCGGCGTCGAGGCGGGGGGCCGTGGGGCCGACGTTGAGGCCGCAAGCCGCAAGCGTCAGGGCTCCGACGGCGACGAGGAAGCGGGAGGCGCGAAGGTGGGCCATGCCGGTATCTCCTGTAGGTGGAAGGGGGGTTAACTTTGGCTTAAACTAAGCTTCACGTTAACACCAGATTAGCACCAATGCAAGAGATGTTTTCAAAAAAGATCGACCGGCTTGCATGACCGTGGAAAAGCCCCACCGGGACGATCGTCCCGGTGGGGCCATCGTTGCGAGGCCGACTCAGGATTCCGGGCCTGGCCGGGACGGATAGGCTTCCACCAGGAGATGGTTCCCGACGGGGCGTGCGGTCAGATCCCGGAGCGAGAAACCGGCCTCCACGAGGGAGACGCCGCTTCCCTCGACGGGCGTCAGGGTCCCATGCCCCCCGATCAGGACGGGGGCGATCGCCACGTGGAGCTTGTCGACGATCCCGGCCTCGAGGCACGAGGCGAACAGGTTGCCATGGCCCTCGAAGAGCAAGCTCGTGATGTCCCTCCTGCCCAGGATCGTCATGAGACGCATCAGATCGATCCGTGGTTCGAGGATTCCCCCCGTTTCCGGGGCCACCACGATCTCCGCTCCGGCAGCCTGGAGGGCGCGGATGCGGTCCTGAGGCGCGTGTCGCGTCACGACGATCAGGGTGCTCGGACGCAGGAGGCCCGTGCCGGCGGGTCGGGCCAGCAGGTGGCTGACGGTCGGGGTCCGGGCGAGCGCATCGAGCACGATCCGCAGGGGGGTGCGGTGACGAGAGCCCGGGACCTTGATGTCAGGATTCGCCTCGAGCACCTGATGGACCGTCACGACGACGGCATCGTGCATCGCGCGGAGCCCTTCGAAGGCTTCCCGTGCCTCGGCCGTGGTTGGATAAACCGCCTCACCCGTGTACGTGGCGATCTTTCCATCCAGGCTCATCGTGGTACCCAGCGCCACGAAGGGCCGCCGGGTCAGGGTGTGCTTGACGTAGACCTCGTTGAGACGTCGAGCGGCCTCACTCTCGATGTCCACCTCGACCTCGAGACCTGCGGCGCGGAGCCATGCGACGGCCTGACCCTCGCGCTGGGGGTGGGGATCGAGCATGCCCACGATCACCCGCCGGATCCCGCCATCGAGGATGCGTGTCAAGGCTGGACCCTGGAGCCAGGGTTCGATCGTGACGTACATCGTCCCGCCCTGTGTCGCCTCGCCCGCCGCATCGAGCGCGAAGCCCTCGGCCTGCGAGCGCCCCGGTCGAGCATGGAAGCCCTCACCCACCACCTGTCCGTCCCGGACGAGCACGGCACCGACCAGCGGATTCGGGCCGGTCCAGCCCCGGCCCTGCTCGGCAAGGGCGATGGCGCGCTGCATCAGGGCAGCATCGCGAGCGAGATCGAGGGACGGGGCGGGAGTCTGATGAGTGGACATGGACGAGGTGAGGCTCCCGCTCGGCACTAGGAGGGGGGGGACGACCCCCGTATCATACCCACCGATTCCCCGGGACAACCGCGTCCCGGATCGACAGGGGAGGGTGGCGTGAAGACCCTGCTCACCACGGATGGCTCGGAAAGCTCCGTCCGGGCCGCCGAGATCTGGTTACGACACTTCTGGAAGGAAGGGCCCGCGATCGTCGCGTCGGCCTATCCAAATCCGGCTGGCGGTTTCGTGGGGGCCATCGGTCCACCCGTGCTCGATCTGGTCGCTTTCGAGAACCGCCTCTCCAGCGAGGCCGTCGATCACGTCGCGACGATCGCCGATCTGCTCACCGCCGGCGGCGTGGAGGTCTCGCGGGTCGTCGAGATGGGGGACCCCGCGACGGTCATCCTGGAACTCGCACGGCGCGAGGCCGTGGACCTCGTCGTCGTCGGCTCGCACGGGCGAACGGGTTTCGAGCGCTTCCTGCTCGGCAGCGTCTCGGGCCGGGTCGTCGAGCACGCGCCCTGCGACGTCCTCGTGGTGAAATCCCCTGGCGCCAGACGCTAGGGAAGCCCTGGCGCGGGTACAAGGGGGGGCGAAGGGATTCGCCAACCTCATGAAGTTCACGCTGCTCGAACGACTCCTCCGACGCCTGGGCCTGCTGAAGGCTCCCCCCCGTCGCCGCAAGAAGAAGCGTCGGAAGCGCCTCGGTTCGGCGTCTCCGGCACGTTTGACCCTCTCGCCGTCCGAGGGAGCGGGTGACGATGGTTTGCTCGCCGACCTCGTCGTGAATCCTGGTTTCGCAGATGATGCCGCGCCCGTTCCCGTGTCGACTCTCGTCCACGGGGGTGTTTCCTTGCAGCCGGATCGCGTCATCTCCGCGGCCCACGTCGCGGGGGCGAGTGAGGTGGCCGAACCCCACGATCCCGTGCCCGTCACTCCCCCTGCCGGGGCTCTGGCGCGCGCGGTGGCCACCCAGGATCAGGCCGAACTCCTGGCCGCTCTCGAGGGCGCGCTCTCGAGAGCACGGGTGCTGCTCCAGGTCGTCCAGCAGAAGCGCGAGATGCTGGCCATGCAGGCCGGCAGTTTCGACCGGGCGGCCCAGATGCGGGATTACCCCACGCTGGCCTTCCTCGGAGCCACGCTCGTGATCGACTCGGCTTTTTTCCGGGACGACCTCCTCTCGATGGCGCAGCAGGTCCAGGATCTCGGTGACAAGATCGCCGCCACGCCCATCAAGAAGGCGAAAGATCTCGTCGGCTCGTGGGAGGATCTGGCCCAGCAGTTCGATGCCCTGCTCGACAAGAAACTCAAGATGGTCGACATGCTGGCGCAGCGTCTCGAGAAGGCCCACCAGAACAAGGACTTCACCGCCCTGTCGGATCTGTCGGGTGCTCTGAGCCGCGATGCGATGATCCTGGCAGCCCTCGAGCCCGAGTCGATGGCCGCTGCGGGCAGCGGCCAGACCGGACTCACGGCCACCTCCTCCGCCGAGAAGATCTCGCAGGTCAACCAGCAGATGATCCAGGTCGCGCAGGCCGTGCTCGACCGCAAGTTCGCGGCGATCGCCGACCTGGCTCGCCTGATCTCGCTCAACTCCGGGGTGCTCGCCGATCCGAACGTCAACCGGGCCAGCCAGATCGTGCAGCTCGCCACCCAGCTGCAGCAGGGTCTCAAGCAGCAGCCGAACCATCCCGGGCATGCCATGCAGGCAGCCAACCTGGGACGGACCGCCGGTCAGTTCAACGGTCTGCTCATGGAAAAGGCCGGGCAGCTCGAGGGGCAGGTCAGCCAGCTGAAGGCGGCCATCGAGGCCTTCGACATGGCCAAGCTCTTTCCCCTGGCCGTCTCCATCTCCCGGTCCGCCGCCATCCTCACGGACTCGGCCATCCAGAAGGCCTCGCTGGTGGCGGGATACGCCTCCCGTATCGACGTGTCGGTCAAACGCCAGGACATCCAGGGAGCCCTCCACGCGCTGCGTCAGGCCCTCAGCTGAGGTCAGGATCGTCCCAGCCGTCCACGACCCGGTCCGCCCACGGCGCCAGCTCGTCTCTCGTGCAGGCGCCACCCGTCATGCCGATCACCCGGCCCACTCCGGCCTCTCGACCCATGAGCAGGTCCTCGCGCGTGTCCCCCACGAGCCAGGCGTCCTCGCACGGGACCGCCGCGAGTGACGCGCCGGCCACGGCCAGGTCGGGAAAAGGCTTCCCCCTGATGACCCGGTCCGAGCCCAGCACGCCGTCGAGCAGGGGCAAGATCCCCACCTGCTCGAGGTCCTCGCGAGCACGCGCCGTACCGTCACTCGTCACCACGACGAGCCGGGTCCCGACGGCTTTCCAGGCGTTCAGACGCGTCAGCACGCCGGGGCGGGCCACGGCCGGCCCGGCGTGACCGTCGGCCCTTCGGAAGGCCTCTTGGATGAAGGGCTCCCAGTCGATGGGGTCGGGCAGGTGTCTTTCGAGCCAGAGCTGCAGTTCTCTGGCGATCGCCTCGCGGCCAAGATGCGCCATCGGGCCGGCGCTCAGGCGTCCGTCCGGGCCCAGGCCGAGCCATCCGGCCACCCGGGAAGCCTCGAGTCCCGGGATGCACGCGGCGAGCAACCTGGACCGCGCCGCTGCCACCGGACCCCACCGGGCGTGGAGGTCGATCAGCACCCCGTCCTTGTCCAGCAGCACCACGGCCGGACGGTTCAATCGCGTCGCTCCGTCTCGCGCACGGCAGGCGGCACCGGGGGCTGGGTCGTGGCAGCCGGTCGCGTGCGGGTGGTGGCGTGGGCATGGGCTCGCCACAGGCTCCTGACGTCTGCGAGCCGGGTCCGGAGTTCCTCGCTCACGGGCGCGGACAGATCGGGATCGCGCGCGGCACCGTCGAGGGTCTCCAGCCGGGCGAGCAGGGCGTCCGTCAGCAGGTAGGGCGTCTCGGCGAGTGGCAGGCTGCGGGCCAGACTCTCGACGTCCCGGCGCAGTCCGGCCGCGGTCGCCGCCTGGAGCGCAGGGGCGCGCAGCTGCAGGCCCCGCAGGTAGCCGCTGGCCAGGTCGCCCAGGAGGCGACGGCTGGCCCGCACGGGGTGGCGGTGGACCGGATAGGCTCTCCGCCGGAAAGGTCCCAGCCGGAGGGCCTCGAGCAGGTCGTCGTCGAGGTGGCTCAGCGAGAAGAACAGCATCCCCTGCTGATGGCGTGACCGCACGAACGCGATCTGCTCGAGCGTCTGCTGGACCGGTTCGGTCATGCGCAGGGGGCCCAGGATCGGGAACAGCAGCCCCGGGCGCCGCCCCTCGTCCGTTTCCCAGTCCAGCCACGTCTCCAGGTCGGAGGTCCTCGCCGTGTAAAGCATCGAGGCGTCATAGTCGATCCATCCCTGATCGGCCCAGTGACGCCAGTGCTGCAGCTTGTTCAGGCGACCGTAGCGCTCTCCGCGAAACGTCGAGACCCCGAGCCGTAGCCCCGGATCACGCCGCTGGAGTCGCGCCCGGATCCCGGCGACCGTCCGGTGGACCTGGGCTTCGCGCCAGAGCTGGTAGTCGATCCACTCGGGACTGCCGGCTTCCGGCCGTGCGGGAGGGAGCTTTCCGTGACGGGCCAGCCAGTCGAGCGACCAGCGGGTCCAGCTCGTCCAGTCGCTCGGGGTTTCCTCGTCGTAGCGGACGTAGTCGAGCATGAGCCCGTCGAGGTCGATCCGGCTGGTCAGGTCGTCCACCAGACCGAACACCCAGGCCCTTGCGGCCGGATCCGCCGGGGAGAGGAAGCGGGCGTTCAGCCCCCCGTCCTGTCGCGCTGCGAGTCCCGGGAGAGGTGACAGCACGGGATTCCCGAAGCCCGGCGACTGGACCCGGAAGGTCCAGATCCAGGGATGGACCTCGAGGCCACGGGCATGGGCCTCGTCCGTGAGCCATTCCAGGGCGTCGGGCGCCTGCTCGAAGCTCGGGTCGAGGGGGGCTCGCGGCGTCCGGAACAGGGCATAGCCTCGGCGGAAGGCCTCGGGAAGCAGCATGTTGAATCCTGCATCAGCCAGGCGCGCCACGAGTCGGTGGATGCCCGCACGGGTTCGCGGGATCGCGTCGGCATCGAGGTACAGCCCTCGCGTCTCGGCGACCGGGCTGGGCTGAGCCATGGCGTACGCCAGATCCAGGTGCCGGCGCGCTTCGACCCGCCAGGGTTGACTCCGGAGCACGGGGCGACCGAGGGCCTCGAGCATCGAGGCCGTGTCGAGGGCCCCACGCGCCAGCCCGAGCTGGTCCTCGGCCGCATCGAGCGGGGCGTCGAGGAGGCGTTGCCGGGCAGCAGCCAGCTGCTCCTGGAGGGGCGGGATGCGATCGCGCAGGACCTCGGTCGCCGGAGGCACTCCCGCAGGGGTCGGCGGAGCCACTCCCATGACGAGCAGACCGGCCAGAAGCCCGACCAGGAGGCGGCTTGAGGGGGGGCGACGTGATGCGCGGGAAGGCTGGGGGGGTGACGGATGCATGCGACGTGTTCCCAGGCTAACCAGCCACTCGTGACGGGTCAAGCACGCGATCGGGCGTTGCCGGATGCGGATGGGGACGACATGGTATCCCGTCAGGGGGAAGTGGGATGGCCGACGCGCGACCGATCATCCTGATCCTCGTGGACGGGTGGGCCCCGAGGTGGCTTTCCCGGGAGTGGTCGAGACTGCCGAATCTGGCGTGGCTCGCCGCTCACGGTCGCATGTCGTGGCGCGTGTGCTCGACCTTTCCGAGCGTGACTCCGACGGCGATCGCCAGTCTCGTCACGGGCCGTCCGCCCCGGGCCCACGGGATAAGGGGAATCCTCTGGTACCAGCATGCGACGGACCGTTACGTCCACTACTGGCCGTCTCCCGAACGTTTCCTGAGCGGAACCTGGGACCGACCCATCCAGGACGTGCTGATCGACCTGAATGCGCGTCATCTGGCACGGGATACCCCCACGCTCTTCGAGCGGCTTGAGGCGCGCGGGCACCGGGTCGCCGTGGTGAACTTCCCCATCCATCGGGCCGCCCACTGGCACAGGGTGCGTCTGCCTGCCTGGTTGAAGGGGTGCGGGCGACTGGAGCGGACGCTCGGGCTGATGGGGCCACGGCACTGGGTATGGGGCGATCTGCTCGATCGGTCGCCGACCGCGGGCCTGAAGGGCTTTCACGGTCTGACGGACGCATTCGCCGTCGACAATGCCATCCGGCTGTTCCGTCAGGTGGCCCCGGATTTACTTGCAGTTTATCTCGGTGACCATGACGGTCACTCGCATCGACGGGGCCCCGATCGGGTGGCCGACAGCCTCCGTCGGATCGATGCCCTCGTCGGTCGCTTGCTGGGGATGTTCGGGTCCCCCCGCGAGGCGCTGCGTCGGGCCCGCTGGGTCCTGGTGGGGGACCATGCCCAGACGCGCCTGCTGGGCGGGGCGGCCTCGGTCGATCTGACGGCGCTCGTGGCCCGCCGCTTCGAGGTCGCCTCGCTGGTGCGGGGCGGTCTGCTGACCGGCCGGGCGCGGATAGCCGTGGCCCCCAACGACCGGATGGCCTATGTCCACGTCCGCGAGCCCGAGGAGCGACTCCCCGTGCGTCAGCATCTCCTCGGCCTTCCTGCCGTCGGACTGGTGGCGTGGTTCGAGGGGGGGCGGTTCTTCTGCGAGGAGGCCGGGACGGGCAGGAGCCTGTCCTGGAAGCCAGGTGGCGATGTCCGGGACGCCGCGGCACAGGGCTGGTCCCTGAGTGGCGATCCCGGTGTGCTCGATTGTCACCTGGAGGCCGGATGCCTGCGCTGGGGAGCCTACCCCGACCCCCTCGGACGGCTCGCCGGTTCGCTCGATCGTCCCGGAGATCTCGTCGTGCTGGCGCGGGAGGGGCACGAGTTCCATACGGGACTGGGCATGGGGCGTGGCAACCACGGGGGCCTCTGCGCCGGGGACAGCCTCGTCCCCCTCCTCGCGGTGGGCATGCCTCCCCTCGACGGCTTCATCCGCCTCGAACATCTCGCTCCCTGGGTCCTGGAGGCTCTGGGCGGGTCCGCTCATCCGGGCTCGCCGGGCCCGTCTTGACGCTCCCGGGGGGCGCTGTCATGGTGAAGTCATGACCGCGATCGACAAGCTCAACCTGCTCCTGGTGGCCGACCAGTATTACCCCCCCACGCTGGGTGGCAGTGCCATCACGCTCCGGCGCCTGGCACATGGCCTGGCCGAACGCGGCCACCGCGTGACGGTACTGGCCCCCAGTGCCCAGGGCCTGCGCTCCTATGTCGAGCAGGACGGCAACACCGTCGTGATCCGGGCCCGGGCGCTCAAGTTCGCCCTGATGGCGGCGCGCAAGTCGACCGCAGCGCCCCGCCTGGCCGTGTTGCCCGAAGGCATGGTCCGAGAGACGATCGAGCGACTCCAGCCCGATCTCGTCCAGATCGTCACGCCCACGGTCATGGGTGCGCCCGCCTGGAAGCATGCCCGTCGCCTGGGGATTCCCGTCGTCGCCAGCAACCACGGGATCCCGGACAACCTGATCCCGTTTCCTTACAGCCGGGACTGGAAGGCCTACAAGATCTGGGACAGCGTGTACTGGACCGAGGTCGTGAACTTCCTGAACCAGTGCGACTTTGTCACGGCTCCTACAAATCTCGCGTGTGATATGTTGACAGAGCGCGGCATCACGCAGCAGCCGGTGCCCATCTCCAACGGGGTGGACCTGACGCTGTTCCGGGCGCCCTCTCCCGAGGAGAAGCTCGCCGTCCGCAAGCGTTTCAAGGTGCCTACGGATCGTCCCGTGGTCCTTTACGTGGGGCGTCTCGCGCTCGAAAAGCGCCTCGAGGTGCTGGTGGATGCCCTGCCGGAGGTCCATCGCGAGACCGGCTGTCACGCCCTCTTCGTGGGCACGGGCGTGCTGGACGTGAAGGCGATGGTCGCCGAGCGCGGCCTTGCCGAACATGCCACCTTCACCGGACTCATCGATGACCAGCTGCTTCCGCTGGTGTACCGGGCAGCCGACGTGCTCGTCCTGCCCTCCGAGTCGGAGTTGCAGGGCATGGTGCTGCTCGAGGCGGCCGCTTCGGGTCTGCCGCTCGTCGGGGCGAATGCCCTCGCCATTCCCGAGATCGTGCACCACGGGGAGAACGGGTTCCTGCATGCCCCGGGTCAGCCGAAGGATCTGGCGGCGCGCCTGGTCTCGCTGCTCTCGGACGAGGCGCTCCGTACGCGGATGGGCGCCCGGAGCCTCGAACTGGTCCAGCATCACAGCCTGGACGAGTCGCTGACCCAGATGGAGACGATCTACCGGGATCTGGTCGCCCGGTATCGCGCAGCCCACATCAGCGAGGTCTGAGCCGGGCGCTACTCAGGAAGGCCTCGAGGCGGACGTCTCGGCCTCCATGATCCGGTCCACCAGGTCGAACACGGCCTCGGGATTCCGGATGGCGCGCATCGCGGCACGCATCGCCTCGAGTTCCTCGGGGCGGTCCATCAATCGACGCACCCAGTCCACGACGCCCTCACGCGGCGTGATGACCCGACCGATCCCGCGCTCCACCACGAAATCCACGTTGCCCATTTCCTGCGGCATCGGCGCGAAGATCCCGTCCAGCAGGAAAGGACGCTCCTTGTGAACCAGCTCGGCGATCGTCCCCGGACCGGGCTTGGAAATGGCCAGGTCACAGGCATCCATGAGCAGAGGCATCTGGTCCGTGAAGCCGAGCACGCGGATGGGGATCGTCGCGCGGCTGGCCAGCTTCTCGACCTGCCGCTTGAGACCCGCGTTGCGGCCGCAGCAGACGACCAGCTGGACGGGTAAGCCGCTCTCGGCCAGCTCGGCAGCGAAGCGGACGGTGTTCTTGTTGGCGACTCCGCCCATCGTCACCAGGATCGTGAAGCGGTCCACCGCCAGGCCCAGCTGCCGGCGCGCCGTCTCGGTATCGAGCTGCTGGGTCGAGAAGGTCGGGTTCACCGGCAGGCCGTCGAGGACGTGGATCCGGGCCGGGTCCATGCCATATGCGAGCAGCTGTTCGCGGGCCTCGGGGAGCATGGCGATCATGAGGTCGGCGTCGGGATGCACCCAGCTCTTGAGGAAGTTGCGGGTCAGGTCCGTCACGAAGATGACGAAGGGTACCTGGCCCGACCAGCCCAGGTCGTCGAGCAGCCGTCGCGTCGTGTAGTTGAACACCCCGAAGACCGAGACGACGATGTCCGGCTTCACCTTGAGGAAGTATTCCTCGAACTTGCGATAGGCCCTGGGGACGAGCGGCACCACGAGTCGCTCCGCATTGACCGCGTTCATCACGCGATACCCGTAGCGCACCAGGCGCGGGTCGGCCTTCAGCAGGTCGTTGTACGAGTTGTAGAGGGCCGTGATGCGCTTGCTGCCGCTCGCCTGCGAGACGTGCATGAGGTGGACCTCGCTATCGGGGTAGCGAAGTCCGACCGCCTTCTCGATCGCCCTGGCATTGGCGTAGTGGCCACCGCCTGCCGTCTCGTAGATGATGAGGATGCGCTTCTTCACGTGACCTGGACCCTCCCGATCGGGCCTCATCATACCCGATCTCGGGAGTTAGGACCCCTCCCGGGCAGGGTATGGGAGGAAGTCGAAGGAGAATTCCATGATTGCGCTCGGACGAATGCTGGTGTACCTGGCGTGTGGACTTGCCCTGTCGGGCTGTTCCCTCGACCAGTTGCCGCTTCCCGACTGGGCACTGACCATGCTGGGCCAGGCTCCTGCCCAGGAGGCGGCACCGGCACCGAGGCCCCGTCCTGCGGTCCGTCGTCGGCGCAAGGAGGTCGCGGGGACCGTGGTCACCGCGGTCGCTTCCGACGGCGCGATGATCGAGATGAATCCCCAGGTGCTCTACCGGGCCTACGCCACGCGCAACATGGCCTTCGACCGCATGCGGACCGAGGCCTTGCTCCTGATCGACCAGGGGCGCACCTCCGAGGCCGTCTCCGTGCTCGAGAAGGCCCGGGCTGCGAGGCCCGACGACGTGACCATCCCGCCCCTGCTCGAGCTGGCCCGTCGTCCCCCCGATCTTCCCGCGATGCCTGACAGCATGCCACCACCGGTTCCCGATGCGCGAGGCTTCGGTGCCGATCAGAACGGTGATGGTGGGAACAAGCTCATCGACAGGCTCATCGGAGGCAAGCAGCCTGACGTGCCTGGCGGGCTCGGCGCGCCGTGAAGCCGATCCTGGCCACCAGCCGGGAGGTTCTCGACGACCTGCGTCCCCTGAAACCGTACGAGATCCCGGATTTTCCGTGGGCCGCCGTCGCGAGCGTGACCCTCGTTTGCGTGCTGCTGGTTGCGGGCGTGTGGCGGCGCCTGGCTCGGCGGCGACCGGAGCGGTCCCCGGTCGTCTGGACTCAGGCCATGCCCGGAGCGGGACGCACGATCCGCGGGCGGCTGGAGGCCCTGTTTCATGCCCCCCGTCAGACGCATGCCCAGGTCCTCCAGGTCTGCGAGCAGCTCGGGGACATCGTGCGCGACCTTGCCCGCCAGCGTCACGGGATCCCGGCCCGGCGTCTGACCACGTCCGAATTCTTGGAGCGCCTCGAGGGGCAGGGCATACCTGAACCGGAATGTCAGGCCTACCGGACCGTGCTGGAGACCTGTGACCGGGTGAAGTTCTCGGGGGAGCGCTGCTCGTCCGAGGTGCTCTCGGACCGCCTCACGCTCGCCCGGCGGCTGCTCGACGCTCCCGGACGCACGGAGGAGGCGGATTGAGGCAGCCGTGGCTCCTGCTCCTGTTCGTGCCGTGGGCGATCGTGGCCTGGCGGCTGCTGGCACGCCGGGCTCCTGCCCGGGAGGTTCTGCCCATGGCGACCATGGCGTGGCTGGGCGCGCCGGCGGGTGGACGGGTACGTCCCTGGGCCGAGCGCGCGTGTCGCCTGCTCACGCTGGCCGCCCTCATCGTGGCCCTGGCCGGCCCCGAAGGCCCCGGCAAGCGCGTCGACACGGTCCGGATGGGCATCGATGTCATGCTGGCTCTCGATCTTTCGGGGTCGATGCGAGCCGAGGATTTCCAGCCGGACAACCGCCTCGCGGTGGCCCGCCGGGTCCTGCGCGACTTCGTCACGCGAGCGAGCGAGCACAGGATCGGACTGGTGGCCTTTGCGGGGCGCAGCGTCACCTTGTGTCCCCTGACCACCGATCACGCCGCCCTGCTCGGGACTCTGGACCAGGTCGATTTCGACACCGTCGGGCAGGATGGCACGGCGATAGGGGATGGCCTGGGGAATGCCCTCTATCGACTCGGTGAGCGAGGAGCCAAGAGCCGGATCATCGTGCTGCTGTCGGACGGAGAAAACAATTCGGGCCACCTCGTGCCCGCAGATGCGACGCGCATGGCCCGGGCGCGCGGCGTCCGGGTCTACACGATCGCCATCGGTCGGCCGGGCGGGGCACCGATCCCCATCGTGGACGAGTTCGGGCGCAAGACCTATCTCCGCAACCGCGACGGTACCCTGGTCGTACCCCGCATGGACGAGGGGGCCCTGAAGGCGATCGCCGAGCGGACCGGGGGACGGTACTTCCGGGCCACGGACCCCGCAAGCCTGCTGCAGGCCTACCGCGAGATCGCGACGCTCGAGCGCTCCCGGATCACGGTGGCTGGGCAGCGGGAGCGGGAGGACTTTTCGGTCTGGCCCCTGGCGATCGCATGGCTGCTCGTCCTGGTCGAGGTCGTTCTCCGGGTGGGGCCAGCGAGCGTGATGCGGCTCGAGAGGCGTCCCGGATGAGCCTCGAGCGTCCCTGGGCCCTGCTGCTCCTGCTCACCCCGATCCTGGCCTGGTTCTGGTGGCAGCTGGGCGAGAGCAGGCTGCGGGTGCGCCGTGAACGCTGGACCGACGGGGATCTGCTCAGACGCCTGGCCCTCCAACCCGGCGCCGCCGAGTACCGGGGGACGTGGGCACTCCTCGCATGCCTCGCGCTCGTCAGCCTGGCGCTGGCCGGACCCGGGGGGCGACCCCGGCAGGGGCCGACGTCGCGCGACCAGCTCGTCCTCGTCCTGGATCTCAGCCGCAGCATGCAGGTCCAGGACGGTACCGAGACCCGTCTCGCCAGGGCCAGGCGATTTCTCGAGGTCCTCGTCGAGGCCTGGCTTCCGCTCCATCCGGGTGGGCGAGTGGGTCTCGTCGGCTTCGCCGAGGACGCCGTCACGCTCTGCCCCCTCACCGTCGACCCGGGCGCCGTATCCGTGTTGCTGGCACAGGTCGAGCGACGGCAGGACCGGCTGGCTCCCGGCACCAACCTGGAGCGCGCCCTGGCCCATGCGGCGAGCCTGCTGCCCGGTCAGGATGGACAGATCGTGCTCGTTTCGGACGGGGAAGCCCTGTCGGGTCAGGCCGTTCAGCAGGCGCGCCAGCTGGCGCGAAGGGGACTTCATCTCGTCGTGGCGGGGGTCGGAGGGTCCGAGCCGATGCCCGTACCCGGGGCCCCTGACCTGTTCGGTCGGCCACGTCCGCACCTGGCCCCTGACGGACAGCCGGCCGTTTCCAGGGCCGATCCTCGTGCCCTCGCGGAGCTGGCCCGCCAGGCAGGAGGGTTTCACGCTCCCCTGCGGGATCCGGAGGACGTGGGGCCCTTCCTGGCGAGGCTACCTGCCGGGGGGGCCGTGAGCGGGACTGCCGGACGTTCGTGGGGCACTCTGCCGGTGGCGGTCGCGCTGCTCTGGCTCGGGGTGCAGGCCTGGCGGGATCCGCGCCTGCGGTTGCTCCTCTGGTGGACGCCGATCCTGGTCTCGCTGCCCGGGTGTGACGTCCGCATGGCCCGGGAAGCAGCCCGGCTCCACGCCGAAGGGAAGCCCCGGGCCGCGCTCGAGCGTCTGGGGTCGGCCGGTGCCGGTCGTCCGGCCTGGTGGCATCAGGATCGGGGTTGCGCGCTCTTCGCCCTCGGACGCCATGACGAGGCGATCGCCGCGTTCGAGCGCGCGGCCTCCGCTCCCGAGCGCGAGCCCCGCCGCAGGTCGCGCCGCCTGTACAACCTGGCCAGTGCCCTGATCCACCGGGGTGCCGCCGATCGCGATCCCTCCGTCCGCTGGCGCCAGGCGGCCTCGCATCTCGAGCAGGCCCTCTCGCTCGATCCGACGGACGAGGACGCCCGGGCCAACCTCGACTGGCTGCGTCAGCGCCTCGAGAAGGGCAGCGGCGGCGGAGCCTCGTCACGGCCCGAGGAGAAGGGGGCGTCGCAGGGTGCGCGGTCGGAACCGACCCTGCCCGAGGACGAGATCCGATCCGCTCTCGAGATGCTCGAGCGCGAGGAGAGGCGGTTCCTGGAGAGCCGGACGCGACCGGACCGGTCCCTCGATCCGTGGGGGCTCGACGATCGCCCGCCCTCACGACCGGACTGGTGAGCGCTTGACGCGAGCAGGGCTGCCGGGAATGATCGCAAGCGAGGAGGTGGGCATGGACATCCAGCATCCGAAAATGGCGGGGGCCCTCGGCCTGGTTGCCGCGTGGGCGGCCTTCCCGGTCGCCGCCCTGGCCGCTCCGGCCCTGCCTGCGCCACCGCAGGCGTATCACGCGTTCGGGCAGTACGTCGCCCCCGATGCTCCCGACCAGATCGTGCCGTTCGACCTGTGGGTCGAACGCAGCCGGGCGCGCCTGGAGGTGACCCTGCCCGCGGTGGGCAAGACGGCCGTGCTGGCCGTGCGCGGCGTTCGCAACGTGACTTTCCTCGATACGGTCCAGAAGTCGGCCTACGAGGCGCCGCCCGAGGCGATGGGAACCCCCGAGGGCATGCCCCCCCTCTCGGACTTCCTCGACCCCGTCACCTGGCGGGCCGGCCTGCTCAAGGGCGCGCGAGTCGTCTCGGCGCACGAGCAGATCGCCCGGCAGACCTGCACCGTCCACGAACGGCTGGTCTCCGGGGTGCCCGTTCGGGCCTGGATCGCGAACCGGTTCGGCCTGCCGCTCCAGCTCTCGAGCCATCCGAAGGGGCGCCCCGGATTCCGCTTCACCGTGCAGGGCTTCGAGATCGGCGACCAGCCCGACTCGCGGTTCGAGGTCCCGGCAGGGTACACCCGTCAGGTGGTGGAAACTCCCTGATCGTCCCGCAGGGTCAGGATCGCCTCCCGGACCTGCTGCATCAGGCGATCCCGGTCGGCGATCGTCAGGCTTGCCGTCTCGATCGGCTGGCCGAACCGGACCCGGGCGCGCTGGCCGAGGCGCAAGGCCAGGGCATGCTTGGGGAGCACGTCCCGGGCCCCGGAGATCCCGACCGGCACGATGGGGAGCCCGGCCTGCAGGGCCAGGATGAAGCCACCCTTCTTGAAGGGCAGAAGCTCGCCCGAGGAACTCCGCGTGCCCTCGGGGGCCATCCAGATCGAGATGTGCTGCCGCGTCAGCTCCTCGGCGAGCTTCAGGGCGGCGATCGCCTGTTCCCGGTTCTTGCGGTCGATGGCCACGTAGCCCGAGGCTTGCAGCGCCGGGCCGAAGACGGGCACGCTGAACAGCTCGCGCTTGGCGACCATGCGCAGCGTACCGGGGACGGTCGCGAACAGCAGCGGGATGTCGGCCTGACTCTCGTGGTTGCTCATGAAAAGCACGGGCCGCCCAGGGTCGAGGTGCTCGAGTCCCTCGACCGTGAGGTCGAGCCGAGCCCACTCGACGAACCGGTTCCCCATGTCGCGCATCCGGGCATCGATGTCCGGGTGGGTCAGCGTCCCCCGGCGCGCGGCCTTGAGCACGGCGCGACAGTGGTGGAGCAAGAGCCCCACCATGCGCAGGGAGGCCAGGAGACTGCTTCTGGGCTCGCTCACGGGCGCGCTAGTCCTCTTCGACCTCGAGGTCCTCGAGCGGCATCCGCTCGACCAGCGTGAGCAGCTCGTCGCGATACTCCTCGAGATCCTCGATCGTCGGGGGCGTCTCGCCGGGCTCCACGAGCAGGGCCAGAGCCGAGGGATCGTCCTGGCAGTGCTCGAGTTCGGCATCGACTTCCTCGACCCGGTCCCGGAGCAGGTCGAGCAGGATCTCGGCCTCGCGCGTGGTGAGCTGGAGCGTGACGTGCGACATGGGGGGATGTCCTTTCGGCAAGGGGGCGGCCCCGATCATAGCAGGTCGGCCCCCGCGGTATCATGCAGGATCCGTCGTCCCCGCGTCTTTCTACAGGGAGGCCCGCCTTGACCGTTTCGCCGCGCGCTCGCCTGGAGCAGGTCACCCGCGACGTCCTGGAGCCTCGCCTCGCCTCGGGGGCCGAGCTGGGCGTGCAGGTCGCCGTCTACTGGCAGGGCGAGCCCGTGCTCGATCTGGCCCTCGGGTGGGCCGATGTCGCCCGATCCCGACCCGTCACCCGCGAGGTTCGCTTTCCGGTGTTCTCGTGCTCGAAGGGTGTCGTGGCCACCCTCGTCCATCGCCTCGTCGCGCAGGGAGTGCTCGGCTGGGACTGGCCCGTCGCGCGCGTCTGGCCCGCCTTCGCCGCCGCAGGGAAGGATCATGTGACCGTGCGTGACGTGCTGGCTCATGCGGCCGGCCTGTGGGAGGTACGGTCCGATCTCACGCTGCGCGACCTGGGCGATCGCGAGGCGTTCTGCGCATGGCTGGCGGCCCGTCCGGTCGATGCGACGTGCATGCACGCCTACCACGGGCTTACCTTCGGGTACCTGCTCGCCGAGATCGTCGAGCGGGCTGCTGCCCGTTCCTTCGAGGATCTCGTCCGGGATGAGGTCCTCGGGCCGCTCGGGCGGGCAGACCATCGTTTCCGGCGGGGACCCGACGAGGCGTGGCCCGTCGCGGAGCTGGTCAACGCCCCGCCCACGCGCCGTGTCGCGAGCCTCGACATGCCCGTGTTTCGGGCCATTCCGCTCTCCGTCGCACCCGTCGCTCGCTTCTACAACCGTCCCGAGGTTCAGGCCATCGAGAATCCCGCAGCCGGCCTCTTCACCACCGCCGAAACCCTGGCTCGCCACTACGCGGCTCTCGTCGGGAGTGTCGACGGCGTGCGGTTGCTCGACGAGGCCACGCTCGCGGGGGCGACGGCCAGGGTCCATGCCGAACCGGATCCCGTGCTCGAGCATGCCATCCCCAAGGCCCTTGGCTGGTTTCTGGGCGGCGAGGATTCGCCGCTCGGTCCCTGGATCGGGACTTTCGGTCATCCCGGGGCCGGTGGTTCGCTGGCGCTCGCGCATCTCGACCATCCCTTCGCCTTCTCGTTCGTCCGCAACCGTCTGAGTGCTGGCGCCGGCGAGAGCGATCCCGCGGCTCAGGAGGTCCTCAGCAGCATCCGGCAGATCCTCGGGATCGGTCACCCGTCCTGAAAGGTCTCGTGCGCACCGACCGGGGCATCCCCCGCGCGCGACGGGTAGGGTCCTGGACCCGGCACGGTCATGCCGGTGGCGGGAGGTGCCCGTGCGCTGGTCCGCGGATTATGCCCCCCTCCGGGAGGGCCTGGCGCGCCTGGTGGAACCCTGGATGCCCCGGTGGAGCCTGGAGGGGCGTGCTCATCTGCCTCGTCGGGGTGCGTGGCTGCTGGCCTCGAATCACCTGAGCCCGCTCGATCCCGTGCTGTGGGCGTGTGCCCTCGAGCGGGTCCCGCACTTCGTGGCGGATCCCTGCGTGGCCCGGTGGTGTCCCGGCCCCATGCTGGAGGCCCTGGGCGTGATCGTGCTTTCGGACGCACGACCGCGATTCCCGTCGCTGGTCCGGCGTGCCCGGCAGGTCCTCGCTCGTGGCGAGATCGTGGCGATGTTCCCCGAGGGACTGGATGCCTTCGCCCCGACATCCGTCTCGCACTTCCATCGCGGCATGGCGGCCCTGTGGGAGCGCGTGGGGCCTCAAGACGTGCCCCTGGTCCCGGGGGCGATCATCACCAGGCAAGCGGCGCTCGTCGAGGTGCCCGGCTTCGTGGTCGGACGGACGGATGGCTCGACCCTGGTGATCTCGGCCTACCGGGAGGTCACATTACGTCTGGGGCCACCGCTGCAGGTTCCCGTTCCCTTCAGCGTCGAGACCGCCACGGTGAGCCTCGAGGGGGCGATCAGGGGACTCCTGTCCGGTGGCGGTGGCGGGCGCTAGCCTTTCCGGAAGAGTTTCCATGCGCCGCCCGCCAGGCGGAGACGCAGGGTCCAGCCCTCGACCGGCACGTTCGGCCGGGTCGCCCGACCTTCGACGCCCAGGGCCTCCCAGGCCACGATCGTCGCCTCGCGGGTGCGGTGGAATGTCCAGCTGGCTCGCAAGCGCCACCAGGGCGGGATGAGGCCGATGACCTCGCCCACGAGCGCGTCCTCGCCCGCGAGCGGGGCCAGGCTCGCGCAGGCCGGGCACCCACCGGCGTCGGCAAGGCAGTCGGGACAGGCAGGCTGCCCGCATGCCCGGCACGAGGTCCGGTGGCTCCGGCAGTGACGCCCTTCGCAGCGCGAGCACCGGAACGGGCGCTGGCCCTTGAGCGGCGTCTCGCAGGTCCGGCATGGGCGACCGTGGCGGCTGCAGATCATGCCACGCCCCGAAGGATGCGGATGCAGTTCCGCCCGGGAGGTGGTCTGACCGCACTCGTCACAGGTGTGGACGCAGGCCGGGCACAGGGGGACACCCGTCACGTGGCAGCGCTGGATGTCACGCGCGGGTCGCACCGATGCGCAGGCGCCGCAGGCGATCTCCGTCGGCATGAGGCGGGGCCGCGGCGGAGGTGGAGGGGCTTGCCATCCCGCACAGATGGCACAGGCCCAGTCCCCGTCGTCGATGCGCAGGCGGCTCGCCTCGTCCGGAATCCGCTGGCAGGCCGGGCACGGCGGCAGGAGCAACTCGCGCGTGACGGGCACGTAGCCGACCTCGAGATGGGCCGTCCGCTCCCCGTCAGCGAGTTCGAGCCCGTACCGCACGATGTCGTAGGTGACGAGGGCCAGGCTGATGAGGTGGGATTCCACGAGCACCTCGTGCCGCAGGCGCTCGTCGGCCAGGCGCTCCTCGGCGGCGCGTCGGATGTCCCGGGCATCCTGCTCGCGACGTTCCCGGAGCTGGGCCAGTTCCTCGAAGGCGCGCTCGAGGTCGGCCTGCATCTTGGCGATCGCCCCCGGGAGCTTCGTCTGGGCGATGCGGCGGCTCAGGTCCGCGATCCGGGCGTCGATCTCTTGTTCTTCGGCCTTCAAGACGTCCGCTACCAGCCCGTCGTAGTAGCTGCCGATCGAAGCGAGACGCTCCGTGAGCGCTGGCTCGAGGTCCGCTTCCAGGGTGCTGGCCCGCAGCCGGGTCCGCGCATCCAGAGCTTCCAGGCTCCGGGCGAGCAGCGGTTCCAGATCGAGTCGCGACAGGTCCTCGGGCGGGGCGAGCGGGATCGTCGCGAACTGGTAGAACCGGTCGGAGAGGCCCTCGAGACGCTCGCCCGTCACCAGGTCGAGCAGGTCGTGATGCAGTTCCTCCGTCCGCGAGGGGCTGGCCGGGGCCTCGTAAGACACGCGGTGCGTGAAACCCGTGGCCGAACGACGATCCACGCGTCGCATGGTCGCGCCGACGACGCCGAATCCCGGCAGCCGTTCGGCGAAGGTCTCGACCGCCCGGTGCACGGCCCCGCCGACGATGTGACGGCAGGCCACCGTGCGAGCATCGAGGCAACGCTGGAGCATCTCGTGCCAGGCTTCCCCGTCGAGGCCCTCCGGGCCGAACTGCAGGGTGCGGGCCTGGTTTTCCTGCGGGAGCCAGGCACTCCAGGCCAGACGCTGGTCGTCGAGGGGAGAGACCTCCGCCCCGAGGCTGCGGTAATAGTCGAGCGTGAATGCGCGGATCGAGGTTTCGAGCATGGCCGGGGCCCTCCGCGCGCGATCGTAGCGAGCGAGGGCCCTGCCGTCTGTGATGCGGATCCGGGGCGGGACGCCCGTCCGCCTCAGCGGTTCGCGCCGCCGCTCGAAAGCGGGTCCTGCGGCGGGGCTTCGCGATGCAGCAGGATCGTCTCCTTGAGGTCCCCGTAGACCTCGATGGAGACGAGGTGCCCCATGATGGGGCTGACCGACGTCTGGAGCCGGGTGGCGATCCGGCGAGCCTCGGCGGGGCGCTTGCCGGGATCGATCTTCCACATCAGGTCCGGGGCGATGAGCCGCCAGGCCGCGCGCTTGCGCGTCTTGCGGACCAGGTAGCCGTCTTCTTCCAGCGTGCTCACCGCGGCCTGCAGGCGGTCGACCTGGATCTGCCGCTCCTGCCGGTTCTGGTCCTCGGCATCCTTGCGGGTTCCGGCGTCTTTCGTGACTCCGGCGAGCTTCTGACCTTCGGCGGATTTCCGGGCTTCGGGTTCCTTCAGAGCCTCGGTGCCCGGGCTGGCCGTCGCGACCGCGCTGGTCCTGCCGGGCTCGGGGGCGCCCTGTCGGGCCGAGCGGGTGACCTTGCTGCAACCGGTGCTCACGAGCAGCGCGAGTGCGACGAGCGCCGCGAGGCGATTCACGGGGTTTCGAGATGACATGGACGACCTCCACGACGGGACCCTGCCCGTCGGCTACGAGCGTCGCATGCGGGCGGGCGAGGGACCTCGTCCGTCCCGGCCGGTGGGAGTCGTCCAGGTTGGTTCGTGGCCGGGGGGACCCCTAGCCGTGAAGCGCCGACAGGTCGAGCAGGGCGAGCGTCTTCGAATCGAACTCGCGCAGCTTCTCGGCCGCCTGGCGGGCCGTCTCGAGGTCGCGTCCCCAGGCATCGAAGCCTGCCTCGAGCTCGCGGCGATCGCGGGCCCGGGCGATCAGCTCCAGCAGCGTATGCTCGAACCGGTCTGCCTGCTTGAGCTGGCTCAGGATCAGGTCCGTCTCGCCGACGGCCTGGGTGAAGAGCTGGATCTTCTGCTCGAGGATCGCGAGCATGTGCTCCTCGATCGTGCCCTGGAGCGTCAGGTTGACGATCGCGACGTCGCGCTCCTGCCCGATTCGGTGGATGCGTCCGATGCGCTGCTCGACGCGCATGGGGTTCCAGGGCAGGTCGAAGTTCACGAGGGTGTGGCAGAACTGGAGGTTCACGCCTTCCGAGCCAGCATCCGTGCAGAGCAGGACTCCACCATCGGCACGGAACCGCGCGACGACCGCATCCTTCTCGCGCTGGGTCAGGCCGCCGTGAAAGGTGAGCGTCCGGACACCGTGTTCACCCAGATGGGCCTCGAGGTGGGCGATCGTTTCCCGGAAGCTCGTGAACACGAGCACCCGTTCGTCCGCCTGCGCGATGACGGCGCGCAGGGCCTCGAGTTTCGTGGAGCCCGGGACGCCCCGGGCACGACGGGCCAGGTCCGTGAGCTCGGCCGCATCTTCCATGGTGGTGCCCCGCGCCATGTTCTCCAGAGTCGCGGCCAGCGCCCGGGGGCTGCTCGAGAGCATGCGCGAGAGCCGGATGAAGGCCAGGGCCTTCATGCCGGCGGGCTCGGCGCCGTTCATCGCCCGGCCGAGGTACCGGATGACGTCATCATGCAGGTCGAGTTCGGCCGGGGTGGGCATCAGCCGGAACGTCTCGACCCGGCGCTCCACGAAGCGCAGCCCGACCTCCGAGCGACGGTGACGCACCATCACTCGCCGGAGCAAGGCCGAGAGGCCCTCGGCATCCCGCAGGACCCGCCCGCGGGCATCCTCGATGAACCGGCCCTTGAAGCCGTCGAGGGTTCCCATTGCCCCTTCCGAGAGCAGGTTCACCAGATGGAACAGCTCGAACAGCGAGTTCTGGATGGGGGTGGCCGAGAGGAACAGCTTGAACCGCGATCTCAGGCCCTGCACGAACCGGTACGCGGTCGTCTGGGGATTCTTGAGGCGATGGGCCTCGTCCACGATCACGAGATCCCAGTCGAGCGCCGAGAGCGTCTCGGCATGCTGCGGAAGCTTGGCGGTATCGAGCGAGACGACCATCCGGTCATGGGCTTCCCAGCCCCGGAAGGCCGGGTCACGCGACCGGTCGCCCACGACCACCTGCTCACCGAACTTGGTGTCGAGTTCGGCCTGCCACTGGGTGGTGAGCGGCGCCGGGACCAGGATCAGCGCCCGGCGAACGAGGCCCCGGACCACGAGTTCCTTGAACACGAGGCCCGCCTCGATCGTCTTGCCGAGGCCCACCTCGTCGGCCAGGATGGCGCGGCCACCCATCCGTTGCAGGACGGCCAGCACGGTTTCCACCTGGTGCGGCAGGATCTGGATGCGGCCCGTATCCAGCCGGTCCAGGCTCTCGAGGTGCTCGATCGCCCGGGTCAGGCTGATCTGATGCGCCAGGACGCACACGCGCTGCCAGTCGGGAGGATCGAGACGTCCCCCCGTCAGGCGGGCCAGGAGGGGGCCGGCGTCGTGATGGACGTGGCGCATGGAGCGGGTCAGGATTCCGGATCGAGCTCGCCGGCTTCGCGGGCGGCCGACTTGAGGCCCTGTGGAACGGGACCTTTCGGTTCCGGCACGCCCAGCTTGTGGTTGACGTAGCGCGCGGCCTCGAAGAGGTAGTCCGAGAGGCGGTTCAGATAAGGCACGACGACCGTGTTGAGCGCCTCTTCCCCCTGGAGCGTCACGGCAAGACGCTCGGCACGGCGGGCCACGGTCCGGGCCACGTGCAGGGCTGCTCCAGCCGGGCTTCCGCCGGGCAGCACGAAGCTCGTCAGGGGCGGCATGTCGGCCTCGAGCCCGTCGATGGCATGCTCCAGGCTCATGACGTGGGCCTCGCTGGCTTCCCAGCCGGGGCGACGGCCAGAAGGCGTGGCCAGCTCGGCGCCGATGTGGAACAGCACCTGCTGGGTCTCGGTGAGCGTGGCGCGGACCGGCGCGAGGTCAGGATGCTCCGGCATGTGGGACAGGGCGAGACCGATCACCGAGCTCGCCTCGTCCACGGTACCGTACGCTTCGACCCGCAGATGGTTCTTCGAGACGCGCTGCCCGAACAGCAGCGAGGTCTGACCTCGGTCTCCGCTCTTGGTGTAGATCTTCACGAGATTCCGTCCTGTCCGATCGGCTCTGGGCCACGAGGAGATGGGTCTTCCACTGTACCGGTTCGGCCAGACAGGCGCCATGCCATCGGTCACGTTCCGCCCATGCTAGGATGGATCGCATGAGCGCACCCTGGCAGGCTTCTCAGCTCGCGATCGGCTCCCTCGCGGTGCCGAGCCCCGCCATCCTGGCGCCGATGTGCGGCGTGTGCGACTTCCCCTACATCCGCCTGATGCGCCGGTACGATCCCGATTCGCTGGTTTTCCACGAGATGTTCAGCGCGGTCGGGCTCGTCAACATGCACCGGCGTCCGGATCCCCCCGACCTGACGATTCCGGCGGAATTGCGACCGCTCGGGTACCAGCTCTTCGGCCACGAGCCGCACGTGATGGCCGAGGCCGCCCGGATGCTCGAGGGCTGGGGTGCAGCCGTCATCGATCTCAACCTGGGCTGTCCCGTTCCCAAGATCACGGGCGCCTGTGACGGCTCCGCTCTCCTGCGAGAGCCCGAGCTGCTCGACCGGATCCTGCGGGCGATGGTCGCCGCCGTGCAGACTCCCGTGACCATCAAGATGCGGCTGGGATACTCGGACGATCACCAGAACTATCTCGAGATCGCCCGGCTGGCCGAGGCGGCGGGCGTCGCCGCCATCACGGTCCACGGCCGCACGCGCTCGCAGATGTACTCCGGTCGGGCCGACTGGGACAAGATCCAGGAAGTGGTGGACGCCGTCTCGATTCCCGTCATCGGAAACGGAGACGTCACCGATCCCGTGCAGGCCCTGGAGCGGATGCGCGAGACCGGCGTCGCCGGGGTCATGATCGGCCGGGGCGCCCAGGGCAATCCCTGGATCGTGCCCCGGATCAAGCATTACGCGCTCACGGGCGAGGTCCTGCCCGAACCCTCGGCCGCCGAGAAGCTCCAGGTCTCGCTCGGTCATCTCGACATCCTGATCGCCGAGAAGGGGGAGCGCGAGGGTCTCGCGGACAGCCGAAAGCACATCACCTGGTACACCCGCGGGCTGCCCGGATCGGCCGAATTGCGGGCCGCCGTCAACCAGACCCGGACGCGTGCGGACCTCGTCGGCGTCATCGAGGCCTATCTCGAGACCCACGCGGGTGCCCCGGTCGCGGGTTGACGTTTCTTGGTCAAAACTTCATCTTGATTTGAAGAACCGCGTCAGCCTGGCTCGGTCTTTGTCGATAAAGGCTCATGAACACCCTCCCCGCTCCGTCCGGAGGCTCCGTGCATCGCGAAAGGAACCGCACGCTCGCATCCAGCTTGCGCGCTGGCATCCTGACCCTCGCCGTCCTGTTTTCCACGGCGTGCGGGACGGCTGCACCTCCGACCACGCGCCCCGTGGTGCCTCCCGGAAGCCTGCCGTCGCCCGATCAGGGCGCCATCACCCAGTTCTATGCCCGCAACCTCATGTACCGGATGGACGACGCCATCGTGGGGTCCACCCCCGAGATGATCGCGGATCTCCGCGTCCATCGTCCGGGTCAGCCCCTCGTGCCGTCCAACCTCGAGGATTTCACGATCCACATCCACACCTGTCAGTTCGGCATGGATGACGCCAGCGTCACGGCCCTGATGAACCGCTATGCCTTCGCGGCGCCCGACAGTCCCATCAAGGACGTCAAGGTCGAGAACCGTCCCGGTCGCATGGTCATCAGCGGGACGCTGCGCAAGGGCATCCCGATCCCCTTCTCGTGCGAGGGGCCCATGGACGTCACCGGAGACGGGCGTCTCGTCCTGCGTCCGGACAAGGTCGTGAGCGCCGGTATCTCCGTCAAGGGTCTGCTCGATCTGCTGGGGCTCGAGATGGCCAGTCTCATCAACTCGGCTTCACCGGGCATCCGCATCGAGGGCAACGATTTCGCCATCGATCCCCAGAAGCTCGTGCCACCCCCGCGCATCACGGGATTCGTCTCGAGCGTTCGCGTCGAGCAGGGACGTCTCATCATGGGCTTCGACGACCGGGTGCGCCGGCCGTGGCCCAAGCTGGCCGAACCGGGATACCGCAACACCGCCCTGCTGTGGGGCGGGAACATGCTCATCAACAACCACCTGGTCTTCGACGTGAAGTTCCAGATGGTCGACACCACCCAGCAGGACGCCATGTGGATGTACATGCCCGCATACCGCGAGCAGCTGGCTGCCGGGTTCGTCGTGGCCGACCACGGCTACACCATCTCTTACATCCCGGACGTGCGCGGCACGCGAGTCGACCTGCCGCGGTACCGCCCGGTCCCCTGAGCCCCCCCTCACCCGGGTTCCGTGGTACCATGCCGTTCCATATGGACAGCGATGGCGCGATGGGTCCCGTACCATCGCGCTTTTTCGGGCCAAGATCGGCCATCGAAGGAGCCCCTCGTTGAATCTGCTGGGACGCGTCTCCGTCTTCCCTTCCCTGCCTGCGCCGCTGAATCGCCTCGAGCGTCTCGCTCACAACCTCATGTGGGCCTGGGCTCCGGACACCCAGGCGCTCTTCCGCGACATCGCGCCCGAGATCTGGGACCGCGTGCAGCGTAATCCGGTGAAACTGCTCTGCGAGGTGCCCCAGTCGCGCCTCGACGAGCTGGCCGTCGACCCCGTGTTCCTGGCTCGTTACCAGGCAGTCCTCACGGCGTTCGACGCCTACATGGATGCGCAGGACACCTGGTTCCGGAAAAGCCATCCCGATCACGACGGCCGCCCCGTGGCGTACTTCTCGGCCGAGTTCGGTCTGCACGAGTCGCTACCCATCTACTCGGGCGGTCTCGGCATCCTCGCAGGGGACCACTGCAAGTCGGCCAGCGACATCGGCCTGCCCTTCGTCGGCGTCGGCCTCCTTTACAACCAGGGCTACTTCCGCCAGCAGCTGAGCACCGAGGGTCGCCAGGAGGCGATGTACGACAAGCTCAACTTCAACGAGCTGCCCATCGAACCGGCCCTCGGTCCCGACGGCGAACCGGTCTTCATCCACGTCTCGCTTCCGGGACGTCGCGTCTGGGCCAAGGTCTGGCAGGTGCGCGTCGGTCGCGTCTCGCTCTATCTCCTCGACACGGACATCGACCGCAACAGCCAGGACGACCGTCGCTTCAGTGCCCAGCTGTACGGCGGCGATCACGACATGCGCATCGCCCAGGAGATCATCCTGGGGATCGGTGGCGTCCGGGCGCTGCGCGCGCTCGGCATCGAACCGGCCATCTGGCACATGAACGAGGGTCACTCGGCGTTCCTGGGCCTCGAACGCATCCGTGAGCTGGTCCAGGGCCACGAGCTCAGCTTCTATCACGCCATCGAGGCCGTCGCGGCCAGCTCCGTCTTCACGACGCACACGCCCGTTCCGGCCGGCAACGATGCCTTCTCGTTCGAGATGATGGAGCGCTACTTCCGCGGCATGTGGTCGGAGCTGCGCTGCTCTCGCGAGGAGTTCCTCGAACTGGCCCGCCAGGACCGGATCGGTGGCCCTGCCCTGTTCAGCATGACGGTGCTCGCGCTGCGCCTCTCGCGCCGCGCCAACGGCGTCTCGAAGCTGCACGGCGAGGTCTCGCGTGACCTCTGGAAGAACCTGTGGCCTGGCGTGCCCGTGCACGAGGTGCCCATCACCTCGATCACGAACGGCATCCACCCTGACACCTGGCTGGCCCCCGACCTGGCCCGGCTGTTCGACGAGCGCTCGCCTTCGTGGCGCGAAGATCTCATGGCCGCCCGTCCGATGGAGGGGGTCCCGGCGGTCCCCGCCGAGGCCTACTGGCAGGTGCGTCGCGAGCTCAAAGTCAAGATGATCGCCCATGTGCGCGACCGCGTTCGCAAGATGCGCCTCCGGCACGGAGAGGGGGCTGCCCGCGTCGCCGAGGTCGATTCCCTGCTCGATCCCGATACGCTCACGATCGGCTTCGCCCGCCGCTTTGCGACCTACAAGCGCGCCACGATGCTCTTCCGGGATCTCGAACGTCTGAAGGCGATCGTCCTCAACAGCGAGCGGCCCGTGCAGGTCATCTTCGCGGGCAAGTCGCATCCGGCCGACGAGCCCGGCAAGAAGTTCATCCAGGCCATCCACGAGTTCACCCGGGTCGAAGGCCTCAGCCACCGGATCGTGCTCGTCGAGGACTACGACATGCACCTCGCTCGCGACCTGGTGCGCGGTGTGGACGTCTGGCTCAACAACCCGCGTCGTCCGCTCGAGGCCTCGGGCACGAGTGGCCAGAAGGCCGCCCTGAACGGCGTGCTCAACTTCAGCGTGCTCGACGGCTGGTGGTGCGAGGGCTACAACGGCAAGAACGGTTGGAGCATCGGCGAGGAGCGCGAGTTCCGCTCGCACGACGATCAGGACGATGCCGACTCGATGTCGCTCTACCACACGCTCGAGTCCGAGATCGTGCCGATGTACTACGATCGCGACGCCTCTGGCCTCTCCGCCCGCTGGGTCGCGGCCTCGCTCGAGGCCATCCGGTCGTGCGGCACGCTCTTCTCGACGCATCGCATGGTCCAGGACTACACCAACTTCCTGTACGTGCCCGCTCACGAGCATGGCAAGAAGCTGACGGCCGACGGCTTCTCCCTGGCCCGTCTCCTGGCCGACTGGAAGGGGATGCTCCGGCTGAACTGGCACCACATCTCCATCGAGGCCCGCGGGCCGCGCGAACAGCGCGCAACGGTCGGCGACACGATCCCGCTCGAGGCGCGCCTGCGGCTCGGCGGTCTCGACCCGCGCCACTTCGTGGTCGAGATCTGCCAGGGTCGGGAGTTCCAGGGGGCCCTGAACGATATCGAGGTCGTCACCATGGGGGACCCGGAGCGCATCGGTGAGGGCGTCTGGGCGTATTCGGGCGGTCTGACGCCGCGCACGGGGGGGTCCTACTCCTACGCCGTGCGTGTCCGCCCGCATCATCCGGAGCTGCTCGATCGCCACGAGGTGGGACTCATCCGCTGGGCTTGAGCCCGGTCACGCTCTCACGGTGAGGCCCGTGTCCCGTTTCCGGGGCACGGGCCTTTTTCTGCGATCGCGCTCGTGGAAGTCCGGGAAACCTCTCGTCCGCTGCGTCGCTGCCAGGATCCGAAGCCATGCGCTAGGCTCGCGACGGGCGGATGAGGAGGTGTGTCGTGACGGGATGGACGTGGGGGGCGATCGGACTGGCGCTCGGCAGCACGGTCCTCGTGTATGCAGGGTATCCGCTGTGGCTCGCGTGGCGGACCCGGGGGATCGACGGTGCTGTCCCCGCACGATGGTCCCGGCGGCCGACGGTCTGCATCGTCGTCGCCGCCCATGACGAGGAAGCCTGCATCGCGGCCCGCTTGCACAATCTCCAGGGGTTACGCTATCCGCCCGAACTCCTGACGTTCCTGGTCGTGGCCGACGGCTGCTCCGATCGCACGGAAGATATCGTCGCCGGATTCTCGGACGGGCGGGTACGGCTGGTCTCGCGACGCGCGCGGCAGGGGAAGGTCAATGCCCTCAATGCTGCCGTGGCCCTGTCCGAGGCCGAGATCATCGTCGGAACGGATGCCAATTGCTGGTTCGAACCCGACTGCCTGGAGTACCTGCTCGCCCCGTTCGCCGAGTCCGAGGTGAGCTGTGTCGCCGGTGCGAAGCGGATCTGGTCGGCGGGGGGCGGGGTGGGGACGGGTGAAGGCTGGTACTGGCGGTACGAGTCCTGGCTCAAGGAGCGCGATGCCGTCATCGGTTCGGCGCTCGGTGTGACGGGGGAGGTCTTTGCCATCCGGCGAGCCTGCTGGGAGGATCTGCCTCCGGACACGATCCTCGAGGATTTCGTGCTCGCGATCGGCCAGCTGGTTGCAGGACGCCGCGTGGCCTATGCGCCGCAGGCCGTGGCCTGGGAGACTCCCTCGGCGTCGTGGACGGCCGAGTTCGAGCGCAAGACGCGCATCGTGGCCGGGGCCTGGCAGGCCCTGCGCTCGATGAAGCCGCTGCTCTGGCCTCCGCGGGGGATCCTGACCGTCCAGCTCGTCGGCCACAGGCTGCTCCGGTGGATGGTCGTGCCGTGGTGCTGGGCGATCGCCCTCACCTCGCTCTTCCTCGAGGCGATCCTGCATCCGGACTGGCCCGTCACGCTGCTCCTGGGGCTGCTCATCGGTGGCGTGCTGCTCGGGATCCGGCGCCCCCGGGGCCTCGCGCATGCCCTGGCTTACTTCCTGCTGACCCAGGCAGCTGCCTGCGCGGGGGCGATCCGGTTCTGGCGCGGGCGTCAGAGCGTGACCTGGCGCCGGGTTCCCCGGACGCCCATGCCGTCCTGAGCGCTCACTGCTGCTGTTGCTGTTGCTGGGTGGCGACCATGTCCTGCCAGGTCCGCGCCACGTGTTCCTGGGTCGCGAACGACGTGCCGCTGTCGAGGGTCCGGCTGTCTTCCACGCGGGCGACCACCCTCACTTCCAGGGCGTTCACCGCCGTGCCCGTGTAGAAACCGCCGGTCGGGGCGATGTCCTGGTAGTCCCGCCCGATCGCGACCGTCACGTAGGTCTCGTCGACGCGGCGATGGTGGGTCGGGTCGTAGGCCACCCAGAGGGATGCCCCCGTCTCGGGATCGGGGACGAGCAACTCGACCCATGCATGCATGAGGCCCTCGGCAGGCAGGTAGCCCGACACGTAGCGCGCGGGGATCCCCGAGAGACGCGCCAGGGACAGCGTGACGTGGCTGAAGTCCTGGCAGACGCCCTCGCCCTGGGCGAAGGCCTCGCTGGCCCGGGTATGAACCGTCGTCGAGCCACTCCGGTAGCGGAGCTTGCTGCCGACGGTCCGGACGATCGCCTCGGCCCGGTCGAGCACCAGGGGGTGCTCACGCACGAGGCGGTGGGCGAGGGACACGAGGGCATCCGACTGGTCGACGAGCGGCGTGAGGGCCATGAACTCGGCATCGTCCACGGCTCGTGATTCGGTCTCGGGAGAGACGCCGTGCAGGAAGACCTGTCCCCCGTGGTCCAGGGGAGCCTGCTTCTGGATGACCATCTCCACGTGGCCGACCAGTTCGCGATCGATCTGGTCGTGATCGAACTGCCAGACGTGGTTGCCGAAGGCGTCGATGTGTTGCCGCACCTCGCCCGGCGGCTCCAGGTGCCAGTGGAGGTCGAGCAGTTGCTGGTGGCCGTAACGCTGGTTGGGCACGAGGCGCACGAGGGTCCGGACGCCGGAGACGGGGGCCTCGTAGCGGTAGCGGAAATCCTGGCGCACCCGGAGGATCGACTGTCGGATCGTGGCGGCCCGCGCGATCCGTCGGGGGACGGGGCGGACGACCGGCTGTACCGGAGTCGGTGCGAGATCGGTGGTGTCGCCCTGCCGGAAGTACGTCCGTCCGAGCGAGGTGCTCAAGGTGTCCAGACGTTCCTGCAGTTCTTCGAGGCAGGTTGCGAGGCCCTGGGCGTACAGGTCCGTGACGGTGGCGTAGGTCATGTCAGCGGCGAGCTGGCCCGTCAGGCGAGCCGGTTCTCCCCGGCGTTCGGTGCCCCGGACGACGTCGAGCCACTCCCGGATCTGGACGGCACAGAACCGGACGGATCTCGGGAAGTCGGGGTTCAGGACCAGAAACTCGACGATCTTGGCGGGCTCCGGCGAGGACCGGTAGGTCTTGCGGTAGGCCTCGTAGGCGCTGGCGCTTCGCAGGACGGCCACCCAGTCCTGGAACACGGTCACGCCGGGCGACCCCTGGGCGTGATCGGTCAGGGCCCCCGAGTTCAGGAGCCGGATGGTCCGGCCTGCCCGCTCGACGTAGCGCCCCAGCATGCAGAAGGCGAGGCGATCGTCGTGGAGCATGGTCGAGCTGAGGAGGCCCGCGAAGGTGTAACCGGCGTCCCGGATTTCCTGGAGGATGTGGGCGGGCTCCATGAGGAAGCGCGTGGGGTCGACGTCCAGCAGATGAAGATATCGGGTGTTGAGGTGGTGCCAGACCTCGCTCGAGAGCTGGTCCTGCACGGTCCGGGCGTTCTCTCGGGCCAGACGGATGCACGAGAAGAGGCTGTTGGGGTTCTCGCGATCGAAGGCGAGGTACAGCAGGGCCTCTCGCATCTCGAGCCGGCCCATGGCCTGCTGGTAGGTCTCGAGGTCGCCGCCCATGGCGAGCAGGCGTGCCCAGGTTCGCTCGCGGCGGGCCGGATCGGGGTGCTCCAGCATGATCTGGTGGTGGACCCGGATGGTCCGGGCAGCATACTCGGCGCGCTCGAAGTAGCGTCCGATCCAGAAGAAGGCCTCGGCCGTACGGCTCAGCATGGGGTTCTCAATCCTCTCCGTACAGGACCCAGGTGTCCTTCGAGCCGCCACCCTGCGAGGAGTTGACGACCAGGCTCCCTCGGCGAAGGGCCACGCGGGTCAGCCCCCCGGGCAGGACCGTGATCTGGTCGGCCTCGGGACCTCCGCAGAGCACGTACGGACGCAGGTCGACGTGGCGTCCCTCGAACCGACGATGGCCGTCCTCGTCATCGACGAGGCACGGGTGACGGCTGAGGTCCACGACGGGCTGGGCGATGTAGCGGCGGGGCTCGGCTTCGATGCGAGCGCGGAAGTTCTCGCGCTCCTGGCGGCTCGCGTGCGGGCCCATCAGCATCCCGTAGCCGCCGGCCTCGTCGACCTGCTTCACGACGAGCTCGTCGAGGTGGTCCAGGACGTAGCGGCGATCGTCGTCGCGGGCGCACTGGTAGGTCGGCACGTTGGCCAGGATGCTCTCCTCGCCCAGGTAATAGCGGATCATGTCCGGGACGAACGGGTAGATGGCCTTGTCATCGGCGACGCCCGTCCCGATCCCGTTGGCGAGGGTGACGTTCCCGGCCCGGTGAGCCCGGACGAGACCCGGGACGCCGAGCAGGGAGTCCATGTTGAAGCACTCGGGATCGAGGTACGGGTCGTCGATCCGGCGGTAGATGACGTCCACGGGCTTGAGGCCCGCAGTCGTCTTCATGAAGACGCGATCGGACTCGACGACGAGATCCTGACCCTCGACGAGCTCGATACCCATCTGGAGGGCGAGGAAGGAGTGCTCGAAGTAGGCGGAGTTGTAGACGCCCGGGGTCAGGACGACGACGGTCGGGTCGGATTTCCTGCCCGGAGCGAGGGCCTTGAGGTTCTCGAGCAGCTGGGTGGGGTAGTGGTCGACGGGCCGGACGCGCATCTGGGCGAAGAGCTGCGGGAAGACCGTCTTCATGACGGCGCGGTTCTCGAGGACGTAACTCACGCCCGAGGGGCAGCGGACGTTGTCCTCGAGGACGCAATACTGACCCTTGCCATCGCGGACCAGGTCGATGCCGGCAATGTGGACGTGTACATCCCCGGGAGGACGGAAATCGAGGAACTCGCGACGGAAGTTCTGCGAGCCCTCGACGAGGTCACGCGGGATGATGCCGTCGCGGAGGATCTTCTGGGGACCGTAGATGTCCTTGAGAAACAGGTTGATGGCCAGCAGGCGCTGCTTGAGGCCCTGTTCGAGGCGGCTCCACTCGCTGTGCGGGATGACGCGCGGCAGCAGATCGAACGGAAAGATACGCTCGATGGTGCGCTCATCGGAGTAGACGGTGAAGGTGATGCCCTGGTGCAGGAACGCTGCGTCCGCCAGGCGGCGGTGGTGGTCGTAGTCCCGGTGGCTGAGGCGCTCCAGCTGGGCGAAGAGCTGGCGATAGTGCGGGCGAGGGACGCCGGGATACTCGAAGAGCTCGTCGTGGAAGCCGCCGAGGTCGTAACCGTCGAATAAGGTGCTCAAGGCGAAGCGAGTCCTCCGGAAGGCGTTCAGAGCGTGGCGGCGAAGTCGGAGAGGGTGGTTTTCAGGTAGGTCAGGCCGCGGCGCCAGAAGTGGGGATCCCGGATGTCCTGGCCGATGGCGGCCAGGATCTGGCCGGGAGAGGCCGAACTGCCGCTGCTCAGGGCCTCGAGGAAGCCTGGAACGAAGGAGCTTCCCTCGTCGCGGAACTTCTGGAACAGGGCGTACACGAGCAGCTGTCCGAAGGCATACGAGTAACAGTAGAAGCGGTGATGTGCGAGGTGGGGAATCGTGGCCCAGCCCCAGCGCTCGAGAGGCGAGAAGGCCACGCCGTCCCCGTACAGGCGCGCCGTCTCCTCGCTCCAGATCTGGGAGAGGGTGTCCGCCCCGAGGGGGCCCTCGAGAGCCAGCTCGCGTACGCGCCATTCCCAGCGCGTGTACATCGTCTGGCGAAACACCGTGACGATGGCATCCTCGAACCGCTTGGCCCGCAACTGCAGCTGAACCTCCGGGTCCGTCTCGGTGGCGAGGAGGCGCTCCAGCACGAGAAGCTCGCCGAAGGTCGAGGCCATCTCGGCCATCGGGGTGACGGCCTGGTACTGGAAGAAGGACTGCTTCCGCGAGAGCATGAAGTGGATGCCATGACCCAGCTCGTGGGCGAGGGTGGCGATGTCTTCCAGGCGCTCGGTGTAGTTCAGCAGGATCCAGGGATGGAGACGCGGGGAAACGCCCGCACAGAAGGCTCCGCCCTGCTTGCCCGTGGCGGATGGGACGTCGATCCAGCCGCGGTGGATGAACTCGCGGGCGATGTCGCCGAAGGCGGGTGTGAAGGCGTCGAAGGTCGAGGTGACGATCTGGCAGGCCTCGGGATAGGGGATGCGCCGGGGCGACGATCCGTAGGGGGCCAGGAGATCATGGCCGGCGAAATCGGACAGTCCCAGCGCCTTCGCCTTCAGCCCGTAATAGGCGTGCACGAGGTCGTAGCCCGACTCGATCGTCTCGATGAGCGCCTGGAACACCTCCTCGTCGACGTCGTCTTCGAGCAGGGTCGAGGAATACACGCGGGGATACTGGCGGAGCTTCAGGTCGAGCGTGTGGTCCTGGTAGAGGGTGTTGGTGATGAAGCCGAACAGCGAACCGCGGTCCGAGAAACCCTGCAGCAGGGCCTGAACGCTGCGCTCGCGGAAGCTGCGGTCCGGGTGGGCCCGCAGGGCCCGGACCTCGGACAGGTTGAGCTCGGCTTCGCCCTCACCTCGGTCCACGGGGAAACGCATCCCGGCCGTGGTCTCGCTGTAGAGCTGTTGCCAGGCGCGCGTGCCCGTGAGGTTCTTGAGGTTGGCCAGTCGCTCTTCTGCATCCGAGAGGGTGTGTGGGGCGGCCTGGCGAAGGCGCTGCAGGTGATGGCGGTACGGAGCGATCGCCTGAGCGGCCAGCAAGGTGTCGAACCGGGGCTGTTCGAGTTCCTTGAGTTCCACCTCGAAGAACTGCAGGTCGTTGAGGATCTGGGAACAGGTGCTCTGGATGCGCTCGTAGAAGACCTTCGTGGGCTCCGAGATCGAGTCGGTCGAGAAGACCAGGGCGGCATAGCCACTCAGCTCGAACAGGTCCTGCACGAGGCTCTCATGGGCCCGGATCCACGTGACGAGGGTCTCGGGTGTGGCTCCGGGAGCCTTGCCGCGACAGGTCTCCCTGAAGCGCGTGGCCTCACCCCCCAGGCGCTCGAGGTCCATTGCGATTCGAGGGTCGTCGAGACCTGCATACAGGTCCGACAGATCCCAGCGCGGGGAAAGTTCCGTCACGAGGTTCAAGGATCCGTCCCCTCCGGGATGCGTAACACCCTTCCCACCCGCGATGATAGCAGGCCGGACGGGCTCCAACCACTGCCCGCCGGGGTGCTGCTCCGTCCGTCCCGGATCGAGGCGCGCTTGCTCTCGTGAGGATCTCGTCTTTTTAATGGTGGCTTAAGCTGGTCTTTGGCAAGATTCTCCCGTTGCGGGCGACAAGATGCTGTACAGAGACCTCGCCACGGGGGGAGCAAGCGATGCGGCACGGGCAATCCTGGAAAATGAGTGTGATGGCGATGGCCTTGCTCGTCGCCCTGGGAGCGTGCGGTCGCAAGACCGGTCCCGTCGTCGATCCAGGTGAAGAGCCCGAGGCTCCTGCCGTGCCGTCCACGCCGGCACCCACCCCCGCCCCGAGTGCAGGTCCGGTCGTCCCGCAACCGTCTCCCGTCAACCCCGTGCCGACGGCCGATCTCACCTCGCGCCTCTTGCCCGTCCAGACGCGTGGCATGCTGATGTCCCGGACCGTCGTCGCCGAGGTGGAGGTTCTCAACCCCAACGATGTGCGTGTCATGGGGGCGCTGACCGTCAAGTTCGGGGATGGCACGGGAACGGACGGGACCCAGACGCGGAACCTGTCCCTCGAACCGCGCGAGGTCAAGACCGTCACCTTCGAGCGCAAGGCGTGGTTCGGCGGAACGGCCGTCCAGGCCAGCATCGTCACCCAGAAGCCCCAGCTCGCGGCCCCCGGCATCATGTTTCGCTGACGCACGTCGCGGCAGGATTTATAACGAAGGAATCGGGGCAGGAAGCGAGGTCTTCCTGCCTTTGTTTTCCGGGTGGTGTTGACGGCGCCCTGCCAGGGTGTTACATTAAGTTTCCCGACGCAATCAAATGTCGTGAGCGGCAACGAGCCGATGTCTGATGGCGTCTGTACCTTGACAACTGCATAGGAGAGCAAATCCCAAGGATATTATTCGCCGAGGCGAGTGGCGCGAGCCGCGAGCCGAGGCAAACAGTAATCCGAAGGATAATCCAAAGAGTTGATCGCGATGAGCGCCGTGAGGCGCAAATCGCGATGAGCCAAGGAGAGTAACCAGGCGGCGAGGCTCGCAAGAGCCAAGACGCCTGGTGTAACGATTCACGAAACGAAGCACCGGGAGACGATTCCCGAGCGCGCCCGCAGGGGGCGAGCCGAAGCGTACTGCAAGGTACGTGAGGCGAGCACCCGAGGACGTAAGCCGGGAAGCGGCCGCGGTGGTTGGTTTCGCAGAGCCGATGTAGGTCAAGCTACAAAGGGCGTACGTGTGGATACCTTGGCGCCAGCAGCCGAAGAAGGACGTGGTTGACCACGAAAGAGTTCGGGGAGCCGTCAGCAGGCGTTGATCCGGTCGAATCCGAATGGAGCAATCCCACCGTGGTAAAGCGCGGTGATCCCACCCTGAATCCATAGGGGTGAGGAGGGTAAGCGAGGGAAC
>JAYKJE010000036.1:0-42357 GCA_035285805.1 bacterium
AAAGGTTCTCCATCCCGCCCCTGGGCTCGAAAGGACGTGGTTCCGTGAACAAGGAAGAACTCATCAAGGCGATCAGCCTCAAGGCCAAGATTTCCCAGAAGGAAGCCGGCGAGATCCTCAACGCGACTCTCGAGGTCATCTCGAGCAGCCTCGGCCGTGGTCAGAAGGTCACGCTCGTCGGATTCGGTACCTTCCAGGTCCGCTCGCGCGCGGCACGTGACGGTCGTAACCCCCGCACGGGCGACGTCCTCAAGATTCCCGCCAAGAAGACCCCCGTCTGGACGGCCGGCAAGAACCTCAAGGAGCGGATCGAGGGCGGACGCAAGAAGCAGATGGCCGGCAGCCGCTCGCGCTGATCGTCGCATCCCTTCACGAACGAACCCCCGGCATGGGCCGGGGGTTCACTTTTCTTCACGCCTGGAAGGGGTATTTTCGGGGCTTCCGGGCTGATGCTTCACGTCCCGTCATCCTGGCCGGTCTGCTTGCGTGAAGCGCTGTGAAGTCCTGCTGGCCTGCTGCCAACTTCCGCCCATCCCTGCGTCCCGCGCTTCGCGGGGTAGAGTAGGTCCAAGGGGGGGCGAGCGGAGCAGCGGATGACCAACCATCGAAACCGGTTTCGGCATGACTTCTGGGCGGCCGTCGAGGCTACGCCGGCACGGGTTCTCGAGACGACCCTGCGCGTTCTGGTGCCATGGGTGATTCAGGTGGCTGTCACGATGCTCCTGCAGGCGCACCTGCCGCTCCGCATCGTCTCGGTGGGCTTTGCGGGTTGGCTGGCGGGCTTCGCGCTGGCATGGGCGTGCGGTCGGGGGGGCTCGGCTGGCGCGATGTCCTGGCTGACGGTCGTCTTTCCGCTCGTGGGGGCGACCGTCGGTCTGCTGGGGATGGACGGAGATGTCCCCAGGTCCCTGATGCTCCTCGCCTTCTGGTGGATGATCCACCTGCTCTTCGATGGAGCGATCCGCATGAGGCTGCTGGTGGGGGGATGCCCTCCGCGGCTCGTCTGGCCGTGCTGGCGCCCGTCTCCTGACGACTGGATCCCGCGCGCACTGCCCGACGAGCTTGAAAGGCAGATCCTGGCCGTATTGCCGTTTGCTCCTGGAGGATTACAGCCCGATCCTCGATCCCTTGAGCTCCTGGGACTGCATTTTCCCTGCACGTCAGGTGAACTTGCACGCGCCTTTGAACGACGTGCGGTTGACCTGCTGGCCGGAAACCCGGGCCCCGCTGGACGAGTCCGGATCCTCCGGGAGCTTGGTCGATCCAGGCAACTGGTCGAGGAGGCGATCCGGGCTGCGCGCGTGGCGGAGCAGTCCGGGTTTCCTGCCTCATCTGACCTGGTGGGCGCCATGGCTGCCGGGATCGATTCCCCCGTGCTCCGGCAGGGCCTCCGGATACTCGACCCCGTGGCGAGTGTCAGGATGTTCGGGCCGGTGCGCAACTGGCCTCGGCTTCGCCGGATGGGAGCTGTCGCGGTGATGGTGTCGGTGGTTGTCGGGCCCGTGCTGGGCGCGACCTTGCTCATCGAGACCTGGGGGACCCTGGCACTCGATGATCATGGCGACCGCCGGACCCACCACGACCATATCGTGACGAAGGATGGAGTCTCGAGCACGTTTGTCTGGGTGCCGGTGTTCGAAGCGTATCAGCTCATCGTGCCGGGGAACTGTGGTGCGGGAAACCGGGACAGGCCCCCGGGGTTCTGGGTGGCCGATCGTCCGGTGTACGGGAGGGAGGACGTAGACTGGGCGCGTGAGATCTTCGGGGGCTTCTACGCGGGCAAGTTCGAGGCGAGTCGGGCAGATGCCACCCCCGGGAACCCCGGGACGGGATCCGGGGCGACCGCGGGATCGAGCGACACCCTGAAGATCGCCCCACAGTGCAGTCCCTGGACGTTCGTCACCTGGGTCGAAGCCGTGCAAGTTTGTCAGGACTATGATCCGGCCTGCCATCTCATGCGGGACGACGAATGGACCGCCCTGGCCGTCTGGTCGATGATCCATGACCACACGGTGCGCGGGAACAACAGCGCCACGCTCTCGGATGTGGAGGATACCCGGATCCGATTCGTGCGTGATCCTGCCGGCCAGATGAATCAACGGGCGCTGACGGGCAGTGGCACACGTTCCGGTTGGTCAAGAGGGGTGAACCTGACGACCCATACGGGCACGAACTCCGGCGTGTATGACCTGAACGGGAACGTCTGGGAATGGACGGCGACTCTGGGCGGGGTGCGGGGGACGGCCCGCTATGCCGTGAACGATGGCGATACGGAGGTTTCGATGCCTGCTTCTTCCCGGATCATGTCGCTGAACACGGATGCCAGGGTCCGTCGGTACGGGGTTCCAGGCACCACGGGCAGGGGGCGGGCGGCCTTCGGCCAGGACGCCTTCATTCGCCATGATGACTCGACCAGGGAGGACACGTGGATGACCTTCGTGGTCCTGGCGGGAATCTTCCCGACAAATTTTCAACACCGGTCCGCATCGACTGTTGCCTGCCGGGGTGGCAACCACTATTACGACACGCTGGCCGGTGTCTGGCACCTCAGCATCCGGAAAGGGCATGCCGTGACAAGTCACGACATCGGGTTTCGCCCCGTGCTCAGGTATTGACCCCCCCATTCAAAAGGCGCCCCGGTTTCCCGGGGCGCCCAGTGGATGAAATCGATCAGGCCTCGACGGCGACCGGCTTCACGCTGATCTTGCGGCGACGCACGCCCAGCCGCTCGAACTGGACGGTGCCGTCGACGAGCGCGAACAGGGTGTGGTCCTTGCCCATCCCGACGTGGTCGCCGGGGTGGAAGTGGGTGCCACGCTGACGGACGATGATGTTGCCGGCGCGAACAACCTCGCCACCGAACTTCTTGACGCCCAGACGCTGCGCGTTGGAGTCGCGGCCGTTACGGGTCGAGCCTACGCCCTTCTTATGTGCCATGGTGCTTCTTCTACCTTTCCGGAGCTCAGGCCTTGATCGACTCGATCATGACGCGCGTGAACGGCTGACGGTGGCCCTTCTTGCGGCGATAGTGCTTCTTGGGGCGCATCTTGTAGACGATGACCTTGGGAGCCTTGCCGTGGCGGACGACCTTGCCGGTCACGGTGGCGCCGGCGATCGTCGGCGAGCCGACCTGGAACTGGCCGTCGCGGGCGACGAAGAGCACCTGATCGAAGGTGACGGTCTCACCCTCGGGAGCCGAGAGCAGCTCGATCTCGATCCAGCGGCCTTCTTCGACCTGGATCTGCTTGCCGCCCGTGGCGATGATGGCGTACATGGGCTTTCCTTCCTCATATGGGTGAACCCAGGCGAGACGCGCCGGATCGGGAGCCGGAAACTCCGGACTTTCAGAACCCCTGGCCGTGCGGTGGTACCCAGACTCGTGGGTACGCGAAGTACCCGTCGGGACGAAATCCCATTTCACCACGGGTGGATCGGGGGGTCAAGCGCGGCGCGGTTCCACGACGAACTTGATGGCCGTCCGCTCTTCGCCCGCGATCTGGATGTCCAGGAAGGCTGGCACGAAGATCAGATCGATCCCGGCCGGTGCGACGTAGCCGCGCGCGATCGCGATCGCCTTGATCGCCTGGTTGATCGCGCCGGCACCGATGGCCTGCAACTCGCACCGGCCGCGCTCGCGCATCGTGCCGGCGATCGCACCGGCCACCGAGGCGGGGTTCGACTGGCTCGCGACCTTGAACAGGGCCGGTATCAGGGGATTCTGCGACATGACGTCTCTCCGGGGGGGTGAGGGGGGCCTCCCCACGGTCGCACTCCCGTGCCGGCGGCGTCACCGTCCACTTGGACCGAGTCGATGGTCTCCCCGGGCAGGCGGCATCGAATCCGCTGCCAGGGTCCTCACCAGGAATGGCAGTACCCCAGGATGCCGCCCAGTTCGAAGGTGTCCTGCCAGCCCGTGCGCCAGACCGTCGCGAGGGCCGCGAGTTGCAGGATGTCGTCCGGGCTGAAGTTGAAGGTGATCCCGGGGGAGAGCGTCCCCAGCAGGAAGCCGCTCTCGGGTTCGGCCTCGCGGTTCGTCTCACCGGGCGTGGTGAAACCCGTCAGCCACTCGAGACTCAGGTCGACCGGCCCGAAGGCCCGTTCGATCGCGAGGTTCAGGTTGCCCGACAGACCCCGCCAGACCGGCACCGGAAGCCCCGTCTCGGGATTGGTGGCCACCTGGCGGCTCCGGTACACGAGGTTGAGTAGCCCCGTGAACGTCCAGTCTCCGCCCAGGTCCTGGCGCACGGCCTGGTCCGTCCCGATGCCCCACGCTCCTGCCCCGAGTTCGAGATCCGGATTGCCCGTGGGACATTCCAGCCGGAAACGGCTGCGCAGGCTGCCACGGTCGTTGGACCATGTGCGCCGCGAGAATGCGAGCGTCACGTCGTTGACACCGGCAGCGGGGTCGTTGCCATCGAAGTTCCGGTACCAGGTGGCCGGGACGATCACCTGGAGGCTCGTGTCCGCGAGCACGCCGACCTCGACGCTGTTCCAGAGGTCCACCATCTGGAAGCCCGAGCCCGCGGGGTTCGCCTGATAGGTCTGGCCGTCGAACACCCGGAGGTTGTTGCCCGTGTACGTGAGGTACGTCAGGAACTCGCCGTGACCGGGGTCAGGAATGTCGTCCGAGGTCGTGCTGACGGGATAGGCCGCGGCGCCCCCGGGCGCGAGGAGCCAGGCGGCGAGCAGGGCGATCGGGAGCGGTCTGAAGGACACGCGTGGGCTTCCTTTCTTCCCCGTCTTACCCGCTCCGGAGGGCATCGTCCCGGGGTGGGACGTGCGAGAATGGCGTCATGGATACTCCCGCGCACGAATCCGACCTCCGCTGGATGGAGCGGGCCCTGCAACTGGCCCGCTCGGCGGGCGGATCCGTGCATCCGAATCCCTGGGTCGGCTGCGTGCTCGTGCGCGAGGGCTCGGTCGTGGGTGAGGGCTTTCACGAGCGCCCCGGAGGCCCCCACGCGGAGGTCGCCGCGATCCGGCAGGCGGGTGACCGTGCGCGCGGTGCCACCGCCTACGTGACGCTCGAACCTTGCAACCACCAGGGCCGGACGGGGCCCTGCACGCAGGCCCTCGTGGCTGCGGGGGTCGCCGAGGTGGTCTGGGCCGTCAACGACCCCAATCCGCTCACGGCCGGGCAGGCCCGGGTCGTGCTCGAGGCTGCCGGCATCCGCTGTCGCTCCGGTCTGCTCGGCAACGCGGCCGCTCGACTCAACGCTCCGTTCTTCACCTGGATGCGCGAGCGACGCCCGTGGGTGCTGCTCAAGACGGCCACTTCCCTCGACGGTCGCATCGCGACCGTCTCCGGTGAGTCCCGCTGGATCAGCGGCCCCGAGTCCCGCCAGCGGGTTCACGAGTGGCGAGCGCGGCTGCCCGTGATCATGGTGGGCATCGGAACCGTCCTGCAGGACGACCCGGCGCTCACGGCCCGGATCGAGGGGGCTGCCCAGCCTGCACGCCTCGTCGTCGATCCTCGCCTCGAGACGCCCCCGTCCGCGCGGTTGCTCGAGCCCGGGGCTCCCGTCTGGCTGGCGTGCCGGGAAGACATGGTCGACACCCCTGCCGCTCGTGCGCTCGCGGCGCGAGGGGCGCGCCTCTGGCCCACACCACTCCGCGAGGACGGTCACCTCGATCTCGCACGGCTGCTGGCAGGGGTCGCGGCCGAGGGTGGGACGGGCGTCCTCCTGGAGGGCGGCGGCCGGCTCAATGCGTCGGCCCTCGCGCAGGGGGTGGTCGACCACGTGCTCTGGTTCCTGGCTCCGAAGCTCATCGGGGGCGCAACCGCCCCCGCGGCGATCGCCGGTCCCGGCGTGCCGCGTCTCGATCTGGCCCATGCCCTTCATGACTGGTCCGTCACGCCGAGCGGATCCGACTGGTGCATCGAAGGGGCCCTGCGCTCCATCTCCCCTGAAAGGAGTTCCGCGTGACGACCACCACGAGTCCCGTCCGTCCACCCGTCGCCGACCATCCGCTCGTTCGGGCGGTGCTCGAGCGAGGTCCGGCCAGCCTCATCGGCGGTTCCTGGAAGGCCGCGAATGGTGCCACGGACGAGGTTCGCAACCCGTCAGACCGGCGCGAGGTGATCGGGACGTTCGCCCTCGCCGGGGCGACCGAGGTCGAGGCGGCGGTCGGGGCGGCCCGGAGCGCTCAGGCTGCCTGGGCGGCGACGCCGGCTCCCGAGCGAGCCCGTATCCTGCGTGAGGGGCTCGACGTGCTCCGGCGAGAGGCCGAAACCCTGGCGGCCCTGGTGGCCTGGGAAGGTGGAAAGCTGCTGGCCGAAGCCCGCATCGAGGTGTCCCGTGGCCTGAATGCGATGGACTTTCTGATCGGTGAGGGGCGCCGCCTGGCAGGCGTGTCCGTGCCCTCGGAGGTGCCCGGCATGTTCGTCACGACGCGACGCCGGCCGGTCGGGATCGTCGGGGCCATCACGCCCTGGAACTTCCCGTTCGCCATCCCGGCCTGGAAGATCGTGCCGGCCCTCGTCACGGGGAATCCGGTGGTGCTGAAGCCCGCCGAGCAGACGCCCTTCACGGCCTCCTTGCTGGTGGACGTCCTCACGGCGGCAGGGCTGCCGCCCGGGGTTCTCAACCTCGTCACGGGCGACGGAGTCGCCGGACGGGCCCTGGTCGAGCATGCCGAGGTCCGGGCCATCTCGTTCACGGGGTCCACGGACGTCGGACGGACCATCCCCCCCGTCGTGGCCGGTCGCCTGGGCAAGGTCCAGCTCGAGATGGGCGGCAAGAACGCCGCCCTCGTGCTCGACGATGCTGACCTCCCGGCGGCGGCGGACGCCATCGCGATGGGGGCATGGGGCTCGTGCGGTCAGCGTTGCACGGCCACCAGTCGCGTCCTCGTGCCTCGGACCCTCCACGACGCCCTGGCCGCTCTGCTGGTCGAGCGTGCCTCGGGGCTCGCGATGGGGCCCGCGCTCGATCCGGCGTCTCGCCTCGGCCCGCTCATCGAGGCCGCTGCACGGGACCGGGTCGCGGCCATGGTCGATGAAGCCCGCGCGGCCGGGGCGACCTGCCTCGTCGGCGGCGAGATCCCCGGCGGGCCCCTCGCGCACGGGCATCATTACCCGGCGACCCTGCTCGGCCAGGTGACGGGCGAGATGCGCCTCGCCCGTCAGGAGGTCTTCGGGCCCGTGCTGGTCCTGATGCCCTATGACACGGTCGAGGAGGCGATCGCCCTCGCGAACGACGTCCGGTACGGGCTCTCGAGCAGCGTCTTCACCCGCGATCTCTCCCGGGCCTTCCAGGTGGCGAACGCGCTCGAGACGGGCCTCCAGCACGTCAACTGCGCGACGGTCCACAGCGAGATCCACCTGCCCTTCGGCGGTCTCAAGGAATCTGGCCATGGTGGTCGGGAACTCGGAACCACGGCGATCGACTTCTTCACCGAGTGGCAGACCCTCTATGTTCGTCACGGCTGACCGTCGCCTTGCCTCGCCTCCGGGGGCGACGTATGATCGGGAATTCCCCCACGGCATCCCGAGGAGCCGGACGAGATGTTCACGGGCCTGATCCAGGAAATCGGCAGTCTCCTGCGCTGGCAGGGAGATGCCGTGGTGATCCGCGCTCCGCGCATGGCTCCCGACCTGGTGCTCGGTGAGAGCGTGGCCGTCAACGGGGTCTGTCTGACCGTCACCCGCTGTCTTCCCGACGGGTTCCAGGCCGATGTCTCTCCCAGCACGCGCCAGGTCTCGACGGCCTCTTCCTGGGCTGCGGGGCGACGACTCCACCTCGAACGAGCGCTCGCCGTGGGCGATCGACTCGGTGGGCATATCGTCTCGGGCCACGTCGACGTGGTCGGTCACCTGGTGGCGCGCGAGTCCCTGGGGGTGGCCTGGAGTCTCGTCTTCGAGCAGGCCGGGGCGATCGATCCCTACCTGGTGGTGAAAGGCTCGATCGCCATCGACGGCGTGAGCCTCACGGTCAACACCGTGGAGTCCTCCGGTCGCTTCTCCGTCACGATCGTCCCGCATACCGGCCAGGAGACCTGCCTGCTCGATCTGGCCGCGGGGACTCCCGTCAACCTCGAGGGAGATCTGCTCGCCAAGTACGTCGAGCGGCAACTCGCCCTCCGTCCCGCCGCGACGGCGCCCCGGGGTCTCTCGGTCGAGACCCTGGCCCGGCACGGCTTTCTGGAAATGTGAATCACATGACCGCGCTCGCCGATATCCCCGAGGTGCTCGAGGCCCTGAAGCAGGGTCGGATGGTCGTCGTCGTGGACGACGAGGATCGCGAGAACGAGGGGGACCTCGTACTCCCTGCCGACCACGTCACCCCCGAGGCCATCAACTTCATGGCCACGCACGGGCGCGGGCTGATCTGTCTGGCCATCACGGGCGAGCGGGCCCGGGAACTCGACCTCGCGCCGATGGTCGAGAAGAACACGGATGCCCACGGCACGGCCTTCACCGTCTCGATCGACGCCGCGCGCGGCACGACCACGGGAATCAGCGCGGCCGACCGGGCGCGAACCGTGCAGGCCGTGCTCGAGGCCTCCACTCGTCCCCAGGATCTGCGGCGCCCCGGGCACATCTTCCCGCTCGTCGCCAGGCCCGGAGGCGTGCTGGCGCGCGCCGGTCATACCGAGACTGCCGTCGATCTCGCGCGGATGGCCGGTCTGCGGCCGGCCGGAGTCATCTGCGAGATTCTCGATCCGGATGGCTCGATGGCCCGGCTTCCGAGCCTCCTCACCTTCGCGCGGGAGCATGGCCTGCTCGTGACGAGCGTCGCGAAGCTCATCGCGTATCGCCTGGGCTCCGAGCGCTTCGTCGTGCGTGAGAGCGAGGCGCGTCTACCGACCCGCTTCGGAGAATTCCGGATCGTGGGGTACGTCAACCAGCTCAACGACTCGCACCACGTCGCGCTCGTGATGGGGGATCCCACGGAGGACGGGGCGCTGGTCCGGATGCACTCCGAGTGCCTGACGGGGGATGCCCTGGGTTCGTTGCGTTGCGACTGTGGCGCCCAGCGGGACCTTGCGCTCGAGGCGATCGCCCGCGAGGGCCGTGGGGTGCTGGTGTACCTCCGCCAGGAAGGTCGCGGCATCGGCCTCATCAACAAGATCCATGCCTACCGCCTCCAGGACCAGGGGCTCGACACGGTCGAAGCCAACCTCCGTCTGGGCTTCCCGGCGGATCTACGAGACTACGGCGTCGGCGCCCAGATCCTGGTGGATCTGGGGGTCCACAGGATGCGCCTCCTCACCAACAACCCCCGGAAGGTCACGGCCCTCGACGGGTACGGTCTCGAGGTGGTGGACCGCATGCCGATCCAGATCGAATCGAACCCCCACAACGAGCGCTATCTCGACACGAAGCAGCAGAAGCTGGGACACTTGCTCTCGTGACCCCCGTCCCCTCCCAGACCGCGAGGATCTCCATGCCCCACACGATCGGCGGCCACCTGCTGGCCCAGGGTTTCCGTTTCGCCATCGTCATCGCCCGCTTCAACGACTTCATCGGCAACCGGCTGCTCTCGGGGGCGATCGATGCCATCACCCGCCACGGCGGAGACGACGAGCAGGTCACGGTGGTCTGGGTGCCCGGCGCCTTCGAGATCCCGCTGGTGGCCCAGCGCCTCGCCCGCTCGGGCGACTTCGATGCCGTGATCTGTCTGGGGGCCGTCATCCGGGGGTCGACCCCGCACTTCGACTACGTGTCCTCCGAGGTGGCCAAGGGAATCGCCCAGGCGGCCCTCCAGACCGGGAAGCCGGTGGTCTTCGGGGTGCTCACGACCGACACCATCGAGCAGGCCGTCGAGCGCGCCGGGACGAAGGCGGGCAACAAGGGCTGGGAAGCCGCCGTCACGGCGATCGAGATGGCGCATCTCATGGGGCAGTTGCCCGGGTAGGCACCGGTTAAGATCCGGCAGGGGCGGGAATACACCGTTGTGATTCCCCCCTTGGCGAGGATTCCATGCGCTCCTTCAAAAGAACTACGGGCCAGATCTCGGTGTTTGCCGCGCTGGGGATCGTCGCGTGCACCGGCTCCGGGGTCAACGTATCGGTGTCCGGTACGCCGGGGGCCCAGGCAATCCCCGAACCAGGTACCGTGGTCGGCGGAGCGCGCATCGACCAGATCGCCGCGGGCCAGCGTCCGAGCTCCGCTCCGACCTCGGGCCCCTCGCAGGCCCCGGGCACGGCCACACCCGTGCCGACGCCCACTCCCGTACCCACCCCCGAACCGACGCAACCCCCGCCTCCTCCGGTGTTCACGGTGGCCCTCGATCGGTCTCTCGTTCCTCCCATCCTCGAGATGCCGTTCCAGGCCACGCCTGGCGCGGGTGGAACGGTGTCAGGGGACAATCCGGATCGCTTCACCTTCACGGGGCTCGCCACCAAGCTGGTCGGGCGAGAAGTCGCGGCGACGCGAGACGTGCTCGTCTGGTCGGTGCGTCGCGAGGACGGTGGCGATGCGTCGCCTTACGTGATCGCCTCGGGGAGTCCGACGCTGGTCGGCGTCTCGACGGCGCGTTTCACCCTCACGACGCGCGCGACCGGGAGCGTGATCACGCCCGTGACCCTGAGAGTCGAGGCGGCCTCGGGGAGTGTCCGGGACTCCGTCACGTTCGCCGTGGGGAACGGCAATTCCTTCGAACTGACCATCTCCGGGCTGCGGGGAGGTAAGCGGTGAAAGCGATGTCCATCCGGTCTCTGACGGTTCCCGGCCTGGTGGCCGCCACCCTGGCCCTGACGGCGTGTCCAGGCATGCGATTCCCGGCCCTTGCGCCGGCCCCTCTGGGGTCCGATCCATCCGGGGCTGACCCGCGCCTCTCCCCGGCCAGCCCGGCCCCGATGGGTCAGCTCAGCGTCGCCATCCGCTGGCCCGAACGCGAGGCGGGGCGGCAGGTCCAGGCCATCCCGGTCGCGGCGAACTTCCTGTCGCTCAAGGTGTTCGAGCAGAGTCTCACGGCCCAGACGGTGGTCGCCACGGCCTCGTTCACGCGTCCCGCGCCCGGTGTCAATCTGGTGGCGACGGCCTCGATCCCGCTGCGACTCGGGCAGGTCGTCAAGGTCATCGTCAACGCCTACAAGGACGTCCAGACGGAGGCCGAGCCCGACAGCAGCCTCGTGATCGCCCAGGGCGTCCAGGAGAACGTGTCGGTGTCCCTGGCCAGCCCCACGCGACTGTCCGTCGACATCGACCCCGAGGTGATCGTTGCAGGTATCGGGGGGACGTCCGCGCTGGGCCTGGATTCCATCCTCCGCGAAGACATCCCCGATCCCAAGGTGCCGGCCCTGTGGACCCAGCTCAACGGTCCCGACCATCTCGTGTTCGATCCTCGCGGACGTTACCTGTATTTCACGCAGGAGCCCGACCCGGGTCGCCCGCGTGAAGGGGACTACCTCATGCGCCTGTGCATGAGGCCCGATGCCGCGGGCACTCCCATCGGGAACCGGAACTTCGGGAACCTCTCCTTCGTCGCCGGCGGCAGTGTGGCCGAGGGACTGCGTCCGGACTTCGTCTCGGCGCTCGAGACCGTCCTGGTCCAGCCCGAGGCTCTCGGGGTCGTCGAGCAACCGCTCGGCTCGGGACGTTTCGATCTCTACTTCAGTGAGGCAGCGGCCCACACCGTCCGCCGGGTCCGGAATGGCACGGTCGAAACCATCGCCGGCGTCTTCGGGAGGCCCAGCCAGGCCGGTCTGACCAGCCCGGCGGGTCTCGCGGTCCAGCGGGACGTTGCCTCGGCCTCCACGTACGTGTTCATCGTGGATTCCGGAAACCAGCGCGTGCAGCTCGTCGAGGACGGCGCCGACGTCAGCACGCGGACGGCCTGGTCAGCCACGCCGACCTCCACCGACTCCATCGCCGTGTCGTCCGGTTTCCTCGTCTCCTCCTCCTACAGTGCGGTCGCCTCCGTCTCGTGTCCTCTGCCGCGGGCAATCGCGATCGCTTCCAATCCCCTCAATCAAGCCCTGCTCTACATCGGTGGGGGGGACCGGGTCATCGAGCTCAACCGGTTGACTCAGCAGGCGCGGACGGTCATCGGGGGGGCCGGGTCAGACTCGGCGTTGCTCCTGCAAGAACCCTTCCGATCGGCCGTACGAGGCGTCGGGGGGCTTGCTGCACGGCGGGTGGGTAACGAGGTCACCCTGTTCGTCTCCGATCAGGGCAACGGGTGCGTGTGGCGGATCGTCCAGCCGTTCACGGGGGCGGGAGCGCTCGGGGCGATCGCGACCCCCCAGGTGGTGATCGATGGCCTCGATCGTCCCGCCGGGCTCTCGTTCTCCGCGGATGGCGCAAGTCTGCTGGTAGCGGACACGGGAGCGAACCTCGTCCGTCGCTTCACGCTGGCCTCGCTGCCGGCTGCCGGCAGCGAGACCCGCGTGGCCGCGGCCGACAGTTCGGAAACGATCGGTGGGCTCCTGCCCGAACCCTTCGAATCCGTTTCCGCGGCTTTCACCAATGCGGGCTTCGTGCAGCCCGTGGCGTTCCTCGAACCTCAGGCCGGCCAGCGCCTGGTGCTCGATCGCGGCACGGGACGCGTCCGGCGGCTCACGGCAACCGGCGTGAACACCATCGTCGGCATGGGGCCCGGCAAGCGCTATCTGCGGGGATCCGGCTTGAATGCGGCCTTCTTTCACCTGGGCGATGTCAAGGCGATCGATCTCGATCGCTCGAGCGTGACGGCTGCAAATCTCTCGGACGGGACGGCGTTGCCACGGCTCGTGGTGTTCGCTGCCGGGGATGCCGATTCCGATCCGGCCTGTGTCGAGGTGTCGGGGCTCGCCGGGCTCGATGTCACGGCCAACGGGACCGATCGTCCCACCCCGGCCAGCTGCAGCGTGCTGTTCGAGAACATGGTCACCCGGGATCTGTTGCAAGATGCGGCGCGCGTGCTGGACGGCGTCACGGGGATCACGTTGAATCCCAAGGCTCCGCCTGTCACGCCACCCTTTGTCGGCACGCCCCAGCGTCAGGACGAGCTGCTGTCCCGGTTCCGGGCACGCACCGGCCCCCTGGCCGTGTCGGTCGACGGTCGGTTCAGCGTCGTTCATTCCTGGGATGACCGCTTCCGCGAATGGTCCTATGGCATCAATGGATTTGCAGGCCAGGGGTACCGGGTCCTGGCGGGCACGGGGCCTTCGGGAACCAATGCCAATGGTCCCGGCTCGCTCATCCAGGTGCAGAAGCCCCGCCTTGCCCGGTATGACATCGACGGCAACCTCTACTTCGTGACCGACAGCAAGGGAGGCACGCTCTTGCGGCGGATTCTCCGGGATGAGCCTCTCAGCGAGCAAGGCCTCGTCCAGACCGTGGCCGGGGGAGGCACCGCGACCATTCCACTCATCGGAACCGGTCGTCCGGTGCTGGCGACCAACGCCGATCTCGGTTCGGTAACCTCGCTCGACGTGGACACCCAGGGCCAGGTGTACCTGGCGTCCGGCGGGCGTCTCTACCGGTTCAACCGGGACGGTTCGATCCTGATGATGTACGAATCGAAGAAACGGCAGTTCAAGTCGATCGCCTTCGACGAGCAGGATCAGGCCATCTACTTCACCACGGAGGGCGAACCGTACATCCGCAAGGTGTTCTTCCCGCGAAGTTCGTGACCCGTGAAGCTTCCAGCAGCAGTAGGGGCGGCCCGAGATCGGGCCGCCCCTACTCGATGGCGCTCGTTCTTCAGGGGGCCAGCAGCTCCCAGATCGATCCGACCAGGAGCAGCACGCTCAGGACGGACAGGACGATCGTGGTGCCCCAGGCCACCAGGTTGAAGCCTCGACCGTTCACGTGCACGCCCATGATCCGGCGGTCGTTCACGAGCAGCAGCATGAACACGAGGATCACCGGCAGCAGCACGCCGTTGATGTCCTGGCTGGCCAGCAGCACCGCGAACAGCGGGAGCCCGGGAATGAGGACCACCGAGGCCCCGAGCACGATCATGGCCGTGTAGATGCCGAGGAAGGCCGGTGCCTCGTCAAAGCCCTTGTTGACCCCCGTTTCCCAGCCGAAGGCCTCGCAGATGGCGTAGGTGGTCGAGAGCGGCAGCACGCTCGCGGCCAGGAGGGAGGCTCCGAGCAGTCCGACGGCGAAGAGGGACTGGGCATACGGTCCGGCGATGGGCGCGAGGGCCAGCGCGGCGTCGGCGGCCGAATCGATGTGGATGTGGCGGGCATGCAGGGTTGCCGCCGTCGCGACGACGATGAAGAAGGCGACGAAGTCCGTCAGGAAGGCCCCCACGAAGACGTCGAGCTTGGCGTAGCCATACGACTTCACGGTGATGCCCTTGTCCACGACGCTCGATTGCAGGAAGAACTGCATCCACGGGGTGATCGTCGTGCCGATGTAGGCCACGAGGACCAGGAGAAAGTCGTGATCCCAGTGGATGGTCGGGGTGACGGCGGCGCGGAGGACCTGTCCCCAGGGGGGGTGGACCAGGATGCCCGAGACGACGTAGGTGAACAGCACGAGGGCCAGGCCCAGGAACACCCTCTCGACGACCCGGTAGTTGCCCTTCACCACGAGCAACCAGACCCCCACGGCAGCGAGCGGGACCGACAGCCATCGTGGAATCCCGAACACCTCGCCAGCAGCAGCCACCCCGGCGAACTCTGCGATGCATGTCGCCACGTTGGCCAGCAACAGCACACCCATCGCGAAGGTCGTCCAGCGCACTCCGAAGCGTTCCCGGATGAGCGCGGACAGGCCGCGTCCCGTGACGGCTCCCATCCGGGCGACCATTTCCTGGACCACGGCCAGCACGACCGTGATGACGAGCAGGGCCCACAGCAGGTCGTAACCATACGTGGCGCCCGCCGTCGCATAGGTCGCGATGCCGCCGGCGTCGTTGTCCGCCGAGGCCGTGATGATGCCCGGTCCGAGCGTCGCGAGCATGAGGCGCCAGCGCTTGCGGTTGAACTTCAGCGAGATGAGGGGTTCCTGGAGGGCGGGAAGGTCCGAGGTGGGCGACATCCGGGGGCCTCTATCGCAGGTGTTCGGGGACGAGCGGGTAGACGGCGTCGAGCCAGGTGACCACGCCCACGAGGCGATCGCCCTCGCTGACGACGGGCACGGACTGGAAGCCATACCGGATCAGGAGTCGGAGCACCTCTTCCTGGTCGTCGGTGACGGCGACGTGGTGGGTGACGCTCGGGCTCATCTCACCGAGCGTGAGGTCCGCTTCCGCGACCATGAGTTCCCGCAGGGAAACCACGCCTTCGAGCTTGCCTTCCTCGTCGACCAGGTAGACGTAGGTCAGACTCTCGACCTCCTGATCGAGGGCCTGGCAGGCGGCGATCGCCTCCGCAACCGTCGTGCGGGCGGGCAAGGCCACGTAATGCGGGGTCATGAGCGAGCCGGCGCTGTCCTCGGGGTGCGACAGCAGTTCGCGGACCTCTTCGGCCTCGTCAGCTTCCATCAGCCCGATGAGTTGCTCGGCGCGGGTCTCGGACAGCTCGCCGAGGACGTCGGCCGCCTCGTCGGGTTCCATCTCCTCGAGGACGTCGGCCGCGCGCTCCTCGGGCATCTCGACCAGGATATCAGCGGCCTCGTCCGGGTCCATCTCCTCGAGGACGTCCGCGACCTGGGCGTCGTCGAGTTCGGCCAGCAACTGGGTCCTCTGCTCGTACCCGAGGTCCTGGAAGATGTCGGCCAGATCGGCCGGGTGGAGGCGGGTGAGGCGATCCCGGGCGACCTTGAGCTGGACCTCGCTCTGGCCGCGGTCGAGGGGTTCGATGACATCCCAGGGCACGAGGCCCTCGGGCATGCGGAACTGGAACAGGTTGCTCAGGGCGGCCACGAACTCGGCGATCCCCAGGCGGCGAGCGAGCCCCCACGGACCGATGTCCACCCCGATGACGATGACCTGGTTACCGTGCGAGGCGAGCTGGACGTCGTTGACGCGCACGACCTTGGCCCCGTTCACGTCCACGACCTGGCAGTCGAGCAGATCCTGTCCCAGCAGGCGCTCCCGTTCATCGGGTGGGGGCAACTCGGCGAGCGAGGCTCCCGCACGCAGGGTCACGCGATCGTGGTCGAGGCGCTCGACGAGCTCCCACGGAATCATCCAGCGATGCCGGAAGCCCGAACGGGCCACGAGGCCCTGCACGTGCGGGAGTGCTCGTTCCTTGCTGAGCGAGAGGTCGCGGAGCCGGGCCAGACGGCGGCCGGCCGAATCCACCACGGGCAGTCCCTGGAGCTGGCTGAAGAAAAGCATCGGTCCTCCCGCCCAACAGTCTACCACCCGGGTAAGATCGAGACGTGAGGCGACGGGACGTGTTCGGAAGGGGGCGGCGCGTGCGCGGAAGGCATCTCTGGGGAGCGGGTCTGCTGGTGGGGCTGTGCGGCTGTCTGCCCGATGCCCTGCTCTCGCCAACACCCGGGGCCTCGCCGGCTCCTGCCTCTCCTGATCCAGCGGTCCCCCCCGTATCGTTCCGGACCCAGGTGGCCCCCGTGGTGGCGCGATCCTGCGTCGAGTGTCACGTCCGGGATGCCGAGGAGCCCGCGCTGTTCGGTCAGGACGGAGACGTCAGCCTGGCGGCCGTGCGGGCCAACATCTCGCGCATCGTGACCGAGGTGCGTTCCGGGCGGATGCCCCGGCGTGGCAACACCAGCCCGCCCAGGCTGACGGCCCAGCAGATCGCCCAGCTCGAATCGTGGCGCGCTGCCGGCATGCCGGACAACTGATGATCCCGTGATCCTGGTTTCACCGCGTTCCCGGGCTAGGCTCGGGCCCGGGATCTTGGCGTTATCTTGATTTTACCCTCTTTTCAATTTCATTAAATTCGTTTTAAAATGGTCATCTGGACACGGACACCGAAAGGAACTCGACAGATGAACCGCCTCGCACGGATCGGCCTCGCCTTGACCGTCACCACCCTGGGGCTCACGGTCGCCAGCTGTGGGTTCTCGGGGCCGTTTTCCGCCCGCGAGTCCACCACGCGCGTCGTGCGGGCCCGGGCCGAGGAGCCGGCCGTCAAGGCGCAGCTCACGACCATCCTCAGCCCCTCGTGCGCTTCGTGTCATTCCTTCGGCCGTCGCTCGCCCGTCATGTTCGCCAAGGATGGTTCCCTCGACCTCGAGGGCGTCCGCTCCAATCTGGGCAGCATCATCCGGGCGATCGAGACGGGGCGGATGCCGCGTGGCAACGGTCCCAAGGTCTCGCCCGAGAACCTGGCCGTGCTGAAAGCCTGGCAGGCTGCGGGCGCACCGGATCGCTAAAAGTCAGTAGCGCAGGGCAGGCCGGAATCCGATCGCTTCGCGAGACTGGCCACGCTCATCATGCAGCCCGAGCGCCCAGAGGCCGGCACCTGTACTGAAGATCGAGAAGTGCCCACCGCGAACCGGCTTGGTGTTCGTCGTCCGGTACTCGAGAAAGTAATCCCCGTCGAAGCCAGGACCGGGTTCCGGCCCGGTGGCGCCGGGGACGCCGTAGCGCCGGAGACGCGGGTCCGTCGCAAGGCTCGAGATGTACCCGGTGTCCACTCGCACGGGCACCACTTCCTCCGAGACCACGTAATGCCCCGTACCGCTCTGGCGGCCGATCGTGGCGGTCCATTCCCACACGTTCCCGTTCAGGTCGTGGACTCCTGCCGTCGTACCCGTGTGAGTCGTCAGATTCTGTTCCGCTGTCCAATTGGAGCAGGTGGCGGTGCCCGTCAGGGCTCGGTCCAGATCGCCGTAGGTGGGGTCGTCCACGAAGGTGATGTTTGGCCTGTCCGTGTCCGCCAGCAGGCTGTTGTTGCCGTGGACGGGGATGCCGTGGATCATCGCCCAGACGGCGAGGGCCGTCCATTCATCGTCTTCCATCAGGTGGCAGCGCGCATCATAGGCGTGACACGTCCTGACGGCCGTATCCCAGTCGATGCCGGTCCAGGGGACGCACGACGGTGCAACCTTCAGGGTCGTCGAACTGCCGGGAGTCGCTCCCTGACCGGTATCCGGGGATCCCGGTACCGCGTCGGCTCGTGAGGCCTCGTACTTGCCTGCATAGAAACCACCGAAGGTTTCGCATGCCCAGTCCATGTTCTCGATGCCTGCTGCGGGCCGCGATGCGACCCAGCTGCCCACGGCACGGTCTGCGAGCGTCGGGCCACATGCAGACGGACGAATCAACTGGAATGCCTGGAAGACCGGGATCCAGACAAACTCGCTGCGCACGCCGTTTCGAGCTTTGAGGTAAGCGTGGTGGACGCCGATGGACCCCGGGTCGTCCGGAGCCAGTCCTCCCCCCACCCGTGGCGAGGGATCCGGCGTCGGGTTGTTCGTGATGCGGACCCGGAAGCTCGGAATCAGCAGGCTCCCTGCTTCGGGTTGCACGTCCAGTTCACCTTCGGCCGTGCCCAGCATCCGGTCCGGTGCCTCGAGTTGTCCTGCGGTCCCGGATGTCCTGAAGGTCACGTTGGGGGCAAGGTAGGTTTTCGGTTGGCCCTCCGAAGCTTTGACCTCGAATACCGGCAGGCCTTCCGTGTCCTTCACCTCGAGCGCTTCGAGCAACGAGCGTCGCTGATTCAGCTTCACCTGGAACGGGCTGTTCGGGGCCTTGAGCGCGACACTGGCCAGAACCCTGAAAGGCATGGCGGGGGAGACCTGTCCCCCGACCCGGACGACCAGATTTCCACTCCGAGCCCCGACGGGCACGGTGAAGCGGATCACGTCGTCTCCGCTTCGATCGACCGTGGTGGCCAGCAGACCTTCGATCGCCACGTCGAAGGGGCGACCTTTCGAAGCCCCGAAGCCCGAACCTTTCAGCGTGATGACACTTCCCGGTGCTCCGTTGTCCGTGAGGGAGCCGGAAGCACTCAGCACGGCCTCGATCTCCGGAGAGTCTGGACGGATGACGATCTCGGGGACCTCGGTCACTTCACCCGAACGCACTTCTGCGAGGGCGTCCGGCCCTCCCTGTCCCAGTTCCAGATGCCACGCGACGAGTTCGAAGCGTCCCCGCGGGATGCCCGACAGTTCGTACCATCCATCTCGCGTGACCTTCGCCAGGTAACCGGAACCGGGCACATACACCTCGACACCCGTCAGATCCGTGACCCGAGCGTCCCGGCTCCGGATACGTCCACGCAGGGTTCCGGTCGGCGCCACCTGGATGGCTCCGAGAGCGTTCTGCTCGCGGGCGGCGACCACGATCTCCGGTTGCCAGGCCTTCAGTGCCGAGGTGTTGCTCTCGACCTCGAGATTGTAGCGCCCCGGGTCGAGCGGAAGGTCGAAGGTCCCATCCATCCGGGTGACGGTGCTTCCCGCCAGTCCCGTCACACGGTAGACGACGGGCTTTTCGTGGGCCCAGACCTGGGTCAGGTTCCCGGAGGCATGGCTCACGAGTGCGCCCGAGTGGTTCGAAACGAGGCCAGAGCCTTCGACGGGACTTCCGGCCGGAAAGGCCCTGATGCGAGCATCCTGGACGGGGCGGTTGCTCGCGTCCAGGATCTGGCCGCGCAGCCCGGTCGATACTGGCAGGTCATTCCGGGTATCGCGCAGACCGGGTGTTCCCGTGCAGGCGGTCAGGATGCACAGGAGGCTCGTCAGATAAGCAAGGACGTGCAGATGGGCCTCCCGAACGACGTTCCGGGGTGCGCATTTCCGGAATGCAGCCCCCGTTGCTGGCACTATTCCCGCTCGATCTGTCCCGTACACGTGGAGAAGGCTTCGTGAGTGGTGCATTCAGGTATGATGAGGGGGCTGGAAGGAGGCTGCATGGGCAGCGCGTTCCCGGAAGCCGAGCGAGCCGGTCTTTACCGTGCCATCCTCGAGCGGCGCGACATCCGCAGCTACCGCCCGGACCTCGTGCCGGACGACGTCCTGGCGCGTATCCTCAGGGCCGCCCACCAGGCCGGATCCGTCGGCTTCATGCAGCCCTGGAACTTCGGGCTGATCCGGGACCCGGACGTCAAGCGCGCGATGCACGCACACTTCCTCGAGGTCAATGATCGCGCGGCCTCCCCGTACGACGGCGATCGCCAGCAGAGGTATCGCTCGCTCAAGCTCCAGGGGTTGCTCGATGCGCCCCTGCATGTGCTCGTCACGTGCGACCCCGATCGGGGCGGCCCCCACGTCCTCGGCCGCGCCACCATGCGCGAGACGGACGTCTACAGCACCTGTCTGGCCGTCCAGAACCTCTGGCTGGCCGCGCGGGCCGAAGGCGTCGGCGTCGGCTGGATGAGCCTCATGGAACCGGACTTCGTCCGGAAGCTCCTCGGGATCCCGGAGTCCGTGATTCTCGTGGCCTACCTGACGGTCGGATACCCGGTCGAGTTTCCCACCGAGCCGATGCTCGAGGTCCTGGGCTGGAGGCAACGACAGGATCTCGAGTCCCTCGTCTGGACGGATCGGTGGGAGCGCTCCCTCGCGGACCACGATGCCCCGCTGAACGAGGCCCTCGCCCGGACCGATCTCGCGCAGGAGGTCGAGGCCGAGCGTCCCCGCCCGCCCGATGTTCCCTTGCCTCCGGTTTCCGTTCCTCCGGAGTCCGGGGAAGACGTCGTCACCGTCGTCCGGGAGCGTCTGGGCGCGCAGACGCGGCCACGCGGGAGTCTCGGCCGCCTGGAGGAACTCGCCGCACGCCTGGCCACCACGCAGCGACGCCCCTACCCCTCGGTGGCGCGACGCGGTCTCTGGTTGCTGGCCGGGGACCACGGCGTGGCCGCGCACGGGGTCAGTGCCTATCATGCACGCGCCACCCACCAGATGGTCTACCAGTTCCTCGCGGGCCACGGGACCGTCAACGCGCTCGCGCGGCAGGCCCGGGTCCCCCTCGAGGTGGCCGATCTCGGGGTGGCCCATGATTTCGGCGACGCGACGGGTCTCCACCACTGCAAGGTCCGGCCCGGCACGCGCCCGATGCATCTCGAAGACGCCATGACGCCCCTCGAGGTCGAGCGGGCGCTCGCGCACGGCCGCGACCTCTTCACGCGAGGAGTCCGACGCTGGACGGGCGGGGACGACCTGGACCTGCTCCTCCTCGGAGAGATGGGGATCGGCAACTCCACCGCGGCAGCCGCCCTCGTGACGGGGTTGCTCGAGGGCCCCGTCCACGACTGGGTCGGACGCGGGACGGGCATCGGGGACGAGGCACTCGCCCGCAAGCGGGACCTCGTGACCCGGGCACTCTCGCGCCGCCCCGGGCTGGCTGCCGATCCGCTGGGCGCGCTGGCTGCCTGGGGCGGGTACGAGCTGGCCGGACTGGTCGGTCTCCTGCTGGAGGCGCATGCTCGCCGGGTGCCGGTGCTGCTCGATGGCTTCATCGTCGGGGCGGCTGCCCTGGTGGCTTCCCGGCTCCAACCCGGGATCGAGGCGGGCTGGATCGCCTCTCACGTCTCGGCCGAGCCCGCGCATCGCGCCGTCCTCTCGGCCCTGCGGCTCGAGCCGCTCCTCGACTGGGGCCTCCGGCTGGGGGAAGGCAGTGGGGCCGTCCTGGCCCTGGGCGCCCTCGAGGCCGCCTGCTCCCTCGTCAGCGAGGTGCGGACGTATCCCGAGGCGGGCCTCGATGAGCCCGTCGATCCGTCGGGACGTTGCTAGGAGGACCGCTTGGCCGATTCCGTCCCGACCGGTTCTCCCGAGCTTCGTGCCGAGGCGCCCGCCCGTTCCCCGGTGCAGGCGCCGGGCCTGCTGCGGGATCTGGCGATCGCCACGGTCTTCCTGACGCGCATCCCGGTAAGGATCCCCGGGGAGGTCGGAGGCCGCGACATCGCCCGCGCCAGCCGCCACTATCCGCTCATCGGGGCCGGGGTAGGCGCCTGCGTCGGGGGAGCCGCCTGGCTCGCGATGACCGTCTTCCCGCCCGTGCTGGCCGCCACGCTGGCCTGCGTGCTGGGCCTCATGCTGACCGGGGCGTTTCACGAAGATGCGCTCGCCGACGTGGCAGATGGCTTCGGGGGCGGCTTCACCGTCGATCGCAAGCTCACCATCATGAAGGATAGCCTGCACGGCACCTACGGGGTTCTGGCCCTGGTGATGGCGATGCTGGTGAGGGTCCAGGCGATCGCGCTGCTGCCGTCCGGCCTCGTCGTCGCTGCGCTCGTGGCGACCCACGCCCTCTCCCGGGTCGGTCCCGTCTGGCTGATGCGCCTCTTGCCCGTCGCCCGGGCCGAGGGGCTGGGGGCCGAGGCCAGCCGGATCGGCTGGCTCGAGCCTGCGCTCGCGGCGCTCGTGGCGTTCGGCCTCGCCCTTCTGACCCTCGGCCCCATCCTGGCCACGTTCGCCATCCTCGTGGCAGCTCTGACCGCGATGTTCGTCGGCTGGCTGTCCATGAAGCAGGTGGGTGGGATCACGGGGGACGTTCTCGGCACGGCCCAGCAACTCGCCGAGCTGGGCATCCTGCTCGTCGTCGGAGCACTCATCACGCATGCTCCCGCCCTCGGGGGCGGATTCGCCGCAACCGGAGGAGGTTGACCCGATGCCCGTCGTTTCGCGCTGGACCTGGATCCGGCATGCGCCCGTCGAGGCGGTCTACCGAGGACAGATCATCGGCTCCACGGAGGCGGCGGCCGATCTTCCGGGGGACCCGTCTCCGTGGCTCGCTCAGCTGGGCCCCGTCGATACCTGGATGTCGTCGCCACTCCAGCGGGCCCGGCAGACGGCCCGGTGGCTCGGGGCGCCCGAGGTGTATCCCATCGAGCCCGGCTTCGCGGAGCAGGACTTCGGGGACTGGGAGGGCAAGCGCTGGTCTGTCCTGATGAGCCAGGATTCGCGCGCGCGGCTTCACTGGGCGGCCTATGACCGGAGCATGCCGCCGGGCGGAGAGTCCCTGGAGCTCGTCCAGCAGCGCGCCTGGCGCGCCTTCGAGATGTGGTCCCGGCGCGTCGAGGATCGGCAGGTCGCGGTGGTGGCCCACGCCGGGGTGATCCGGTGCATCCTCGCTCAGTGCCTGGGAATGCCGCTCGATCGGGTCCTCACGATCTCGATCGACCCGCTCAGCCTCACGGTCATCGAGGGACACCGGGGCAGCTGGCAGGTGAGACATGTCAACCTCGTGCCTGGTGAGGTTCATGCTCCAGACTGACGTGTTGTTGTCGTCAATTATTAATCATGTAGATATGTGGCTGCTGTGACTTGGTTTCATTCCGGCCTCGTGGCGGTCGTGGTCCTGCTCGCGGGGGGCGCGGCTCCTGACCCCGCGAAGGCGACGCCCGAGCGGCCCCCCGAGACGGCGGGGTTGCGGGACGTCCTGGGTCAGCCCGTGCCACCTCGACCCCGGCACCGGGTGGTCGCCCTCGCGCCCTCGGTCACGGAGACCCTTTTCGCCGCCGGTTTCGGCAAGCGCGTGGTGGGGGTTTCCCGCCACAGTGACTTCCCTGCCGAGGCCCGGCGCCTTCCGGTCGTGGGAGACGCCGAACACGTTTCCACCGAGCGCCTCGTGACCCTTCGCCCGGATCTGGTGCTGGCCGTCGAGGGGTCCGGGATCGGGCTCGACCGCCTCCAGCGGCTCCTGAAGGTCCCGGTGGTGGTCCTTCCGGGCGATCGCCTGGATGCCCCCGCTCGTCACGCTGAAGCCCTCGCCCCCGTCCTGGGGCCTTCGGGTCTGGACTTCGCCAGGCGTTACCGGAGCGACCTCGCCCGGGTGAAGGCCTTCCCGCCCGGAAGGTCCGCGCTCTGGGTCATCTGGCATCGGCCGGTCATGGTGGCCGGTCCGGGAACCTACCTGGACGATCTGATGGGGCACCTCGGGATCACGAACCTCGCCCTGCGGCCCGGGTACGCCCTGTATCCGGACGAGCGCCTGGTGGCGCTGCCGCCCACCCTGATCATGTATCCCGACGATGTCGACATCGCGCCTGTCAGGGCGCGGGCTCCGCGGGCCCGGTTCCTTCCCCTGCCCGCCGACCTCGCAAGCCGGCCCGGACCTCGCCTCCCGCAGTTGCTCGCCCGGGTGGCCCGCGAACTGGCCAGCAAGCCCTGACGACGCCCTGGCAACGGCTTCAGGTGAGGTGGACCTCCATCCGCCGATCCGCGTGGGTGCCCAGGCCGTACGCCACGGAGACGAACTCTTCCGGTTCGTAGGTTCCTGAGTGCGGATCCCCCTGGACCTCGGCCCGGAGCTGGCTCCGGTGGGCCCGGAACAGGGCCCGGAGGTCGTCCTCGGACCCCACGAAGATCTCGGGGATCTGGCCGTGCGGCTCGGTGAAAAACTGCCGGATCGTGGGATCCATCAGCACGGGGCCCGTTTTCTCGGACGGGATGCAGACGTAGGCATGGGTCTTGCCCACGAGACGGGGGTCGGTCGCACTCCGGTGGCCGCCCGTGGGATCGACGACTCGCATGCGGGAATCGATGCCTTCACGAGCCAGGCGCTGGACCCACTTCGCCGAGAGGTCCATGCAGAGACCGTCAGGGGCCGTCCAGGGTCCCTCCGAGGCCTCGGTGAACCGGATCCGGTCGAGTAGGCCTTGAAGCCCCGTCTCGGGGGCCTTGACGGGTGGTCGTGGGGGCGAGAGATTCAGGTCGCGTCGTGGCTCGGAGGCCGGGATCACCCCGCGGCCACCCGGGCCGGTCTCCCCGGCGTTCCTGGGCTTCGACGGCAAGAACCGCGAGAGATACCGGTCGATCCACTTCACGGGTTTCAAGGCGGCCTCCCCTGCTTGTTCCTGTCCCATACCCGGAAACCTTCGCCGGGACACGCTCAGCGCCGCTGGGACACCGTATCCGTCCAGTCGGGAATCCACGGGCCCTCACCTGCTTCCCGTCGCCAGCGGGACGTCTCGATCAGGCGCGTGCCGGCCGGGTCCCGCGCCAGCTCCCGGGTCAGGAGCCGCGCCCTGGCTCTACCTGGCAGCCCGGACAGGGTCACCACGAACGCCTCTCCGCAGAAGGCGACCCCCAGGCGGACGGGGCCTGGGCCTCGGTTCACGACCACGAGGTCCCGGACGCCTTCCTTCAGGGTCGCATCCAGTCCCGGCAGTGCCGACGAGACGCTGCGTCCGTGGGCGTGTCGTTCGCGGATCTCCAGCCCGGCCAGCAGGGAGGCCTGGAAGATCGCCGAGGCGAGCTGACAGAGTCCCCCACCGGGTTCGAGCTCGCGACTGCCGCTGCGCAGGGTCGGGGCGGGCAGGTAACCGCCTGCCAGGGACCTCGTTCCCAGGTGTCGGTCGAGTGACCAGGGCGTCTGCACGACGAGCACGGCGCCGTTCAGCCTCCGGATGGCTTCCGCGAGGTTGTGGCGTTCGGTCGGGGTACGCGGGGCGATCCCGCCAGGTACCCGTGCGAGTTCCAGACGATAGGGCCGGACCTGCCAGCAGACCAGGGCGAGGAGCCCCGGGACGGCCAGGAGACCCAGGCTCGTGAACGGCCTCACGGCAGCACGTCCCGGACCTCGGACGAGGTCCCCGCATGCAGGCCGGGATCATACATCGCTTCGAGGGTGGCTGGCCGGACCTGGATCCGCCCGGCGATCTCGGGGCGAATCCAGGCCTGCACCGAGAAGCTGCCGGAAGCCAGGCTCTCCTGGAACCAGACCACCTGGTCGTCCAGGACCTGGGCGCCGCTCCAGCTCCCCTCCGGCACCTTCACGACCTCGAAGCCGGCCGGTAGCGGCATCGAGAGTTGCACCCGCTCGAGGTCGCGCGTGCAGCGGGCCGTGAGCTCCACGAGCAGCACGTCATGGACCTGCGAGCTCGTGCCCGCACCCGGGAGCTCGGTGACCTCCAGCGGGGCGTCGCCGGCGGCGAGGGCCCGATCGAGCCGCGTCCGGTCGAGCCGGAACCAGCGACGACTCATCGTCACGTCGGGATGGGGCCGGGACGGAACGGGGTTCCGGGCCACGAGGTGACGGGAACGGGCCCAGACGGGGACGCTCCCGGAGCCCGCGAGCCGGATCTCGATCCGGTGCTCCCCGGGGCCCATCGGTCCCACCCGCCCGGCCCACGGGCGCGACGCATGCGCCCCGGTCCAGGCGCGACCATCCACCATGACCGACACGGTCGAGGCGTCCGTCGCCTCGGGGGGGACCAGGCTCGCCAGCGCGGCGATCGCCCAGGCCTGCTCGAGGGTCGACAGCCAGGTCGCCTCCCGACAGGCCTGCGTCAGCCGTTCCGCTGCCGACCGCGCCACGGCGGAACCGGGGCGGACATGTTCGAGGGCCCAGATCACGCGGGCCGTCGTCTCGCGCTCGGAGCCATCGAGCAGGCCATCGCGCCGGGAGCGCGTCCAGGCCAGGAGGTGGTCCTGATGGCGGGCGCGCATCTCGAGGGTCTCGCGGTCGCGTGTCGCGCTCGGTCGAGCGAGCATCCGCCAGGCGAGCCCCGCATCCGTCAGGTGGTCCACCTGGTCGGCCAGCCAGGGCGAACCGTCCAGCTGGTCAACCGCCCCGCTCATCGCGAGCGTGGCCGCCAGCCTCGCGCGGGCATCCGGCCCCGCCCCGCGGCGCATCAGGTGACGGCCCGGCAGGTCCGGTCCCGTGCCCGGGACGTGGTCCAGCCACCACCGGATCCCGCGTGCGAAGACCTCCGGATCCACGCGGAGGCCGTGCGCATGCGCCACGAGCAGGCCCTCGCAGACGATCGCCGTGTGCTCGAGATCGCTCGGATCCCCGGGAAACCAGCCCCAGCCGCCATCCGCATGCTGCATCGCCAGGAGCCGATCGAGCAACTCGCGCCGCAGATCCTCCCGCGCCGGCAGCCCGAGGGCGTGGCGTCCCACCACGGTGCCCACGAGCTTGCTCGTCGTCTGTTCCGAGCAGCCGAACGGGTAACGTTCCAGTTCGCCGAGCAGGGTCGTCACGGTGCTCCGGATGCCGGTGCCGGTCTGGACTTCCAGCCAGCTGGCTCCAGGTTCCGTGCCCGGCGGGAACGAGCAGGTGGCGACCCAGACACGTCCGGTCGAGACCTCGCCCGCCCGGGACGGTCCCACCGTCACCTCCCCCAGCGGGTACACGGGAAACTGCGTCTCCAGGCCGTCGCGGGCGCTTCCGGAAACCGCGGCGAGCGCCACCGAGGCGGTTCCTGCCGCCGTGGCCTCGGCGGTGAAGCCCACCCGGCTCGCACCGCCTGCAACCAGTCGCACGCTCGCCGGGGGAGCCGTGAGGATCCGGATCCCCTGGAACCAGCTCGTGAGGCGGGCCACCAGCGGTCGGGGGGAGAGGTCGTGCACGAGTCCTGCGAGGTCGAGGCGATCGCCCACCGTCATGCTTCGCGGCAGGGCCAGCCGGACCACCAGGTCCCGGGTGGCCAGGAAGCGTTCCCGCACGCTCCCCGCTCGCGTGTCGCGGCTGATGCCCCGGGCCGTGACGATCCAGGTCGTCAGGTTCTCGGGCAGGGTGAAGCGGACCCGGGCCGTCCCCTGCCCGTCGGTCCGGACGACCGGGAGCCAGGCCGCAGTGTCGCGCAGGTTGTGTCGGACGGCCGCGGCCGCCAGGTCCTTGCCCGGCCCGGCCGAGTAGTCCTCGGCGAAGGACCAGACCGTCAGGATCTCGCTGCCTCGCGGGCCGTGGAACACCTCCCGGGGGTCGCGAGTCGGATCGTGGGCGAGCTGGTAGATCGCCTCGTCGACCACGCCCACCGAGACATCCGCCGGCACGGGGCGACCTGCCGGGTCCAGGGTACGCACGGTGAGTCCGACCTCGGCTCCAGGTTCGACGATGGGTCGATCGGGCAAGACCTCGATCCGGAGGTCATGGTCCTCCGCCACGCGCAGCCGGGCCGAGGCAGTATGCAACGTCGTGCCCTCGACGCCCTGCACGACGACGTCCACGTCGGGGCCCCATGCCGCTTGTACGGGAAGCTCCAGGACGTGTCGGGACCGTCCGGCAGGTAGCACGTGCGTCTCGTACATCTCCCGTCCCTCGACCACGAGCAGGAGGTCCAGGCCGGCATCGGGCGATTCCACGAGCACCCGGGCCTTTTCCCCGGGGCGGTAGCGTTCGCGGTCGAGGTGGACCCGGGTTGGTCGAGCCGGCCCGGCCCCCCGGGCCCAGTCTTCCGAGGTGAGCCAGATCGACGCCCGCTCCTGGAGAAGACGCCCTCCACGGTCGTGAACGGCAATTCGCAGCTGCAGCGTGCCCTCGTGGGTCCGTCCCGTCGGAAGGTCCAGCCGGGCCCGCCCTTCCGCGTCCGTGCGGAACGGGCGCCGCTCGAGGACGCGTACCTGCTCGTTCCAGCGATCCTCTGCTGGCAGCCAGACCGATTCGACGGCTTCCAGGATGGCCTCCCCGCCGTGCACCAGACCGCTGCCCTCCGGGGTCCGGATCGTCACGGTGGCTCCCAGGGGGGCGCCGGGTTCCAGGATGTCCCGGTCCAGCTGGCAGGCGACGTCGAGATCCCCGCGCCGGACGGTCAGGGTGGCCTGCCCCTTGACGACCTGGCGGGCCAGGTCCGTCGCCTCGACCTCGATCGTCCAGAGTTCGTCCCGGTCGAGAGCTTCCGTGGGGATCAGCAGGCGGGCCTTCCCCCCGGAGTCCGTGGTGCCGGTGTCGGCCCCGACGAGTCGCTCGAAGCCGAGCTCCTCGTCGCTCCACATGCTCCAGGCGGCGGGGGTGGCCGGTCGGGCCAGGATCCGGTAGTGGAAGGGAGCGTCCGGAACCGGGCCCCCGAACAGGTAGCTGAGCGCGAGGTCGCAGGTCGCGACCCGGGCGGGCAGGAGAGTCGTCGCCTCGGGCACGAGCTCGATCCGGAAATCGGGCTTGCGGTAGGCCTGCACCGAGAGGGGCAGGGCCTCGGTCGTGCCCTGCCATTCGGCCACGAGCCGGTGGTCGCCCAGCGGTGTCGTGGCGGGCAGTTCGAACGTCCCGTGGAACGCTCCCCAGTTGTCGAAGCGTCCTTCCGCGCGCTCCACCTCCCGGTCCCGGGCATCGACGAGCGTCACGCGCACGGCCTCACCTGCGGGCAGCCCCGGGTCGTCCTTCCGGGGACTCCGGGCCGTGACCTTCCAGCCCACCGGATGTCCCGGTCGGTACAGGGGGCGGTCCGTCGTCAGGAACAGCTGGTGCCGCTCCGCGGGACGAGGTGGATTCACGGTCACGTGCGCGGGGGATCCGTCCATGACGGCCGCCAGGAGAATGGGCGCGCCTGGCGCGACGGGCCACGTCGCGAGCCCGTCCGGGCCGGTCGCGAAGGCGGGCGGGGCCGGATTCTGACCCGTCACCGTGAGCGGCAGGCCGGGCACGAGGCGATGCGCGAGCAGGTCGAAGGCCGCCACCAGGACCCGTTCCGGGCTGACCTTGGCGACGAGTCCCAGCCGCGTGACCTCGAACCACAGGCCGTCCGAGAGCGGAGCCTCCGGTCTTCTCATGCCGGGTTCGGCCGTCCCGGCGATCGCCAGGTGATACATGCCGGGGGCGAGTTCGCGGGCGAGTTCCAGCGTCCGGTAGAAGCCATCCTCGTCACCCGGGCGCGGTCTGACGTTCAGGTGCCAGTCCCGGACCGGGCTCCAGGCCGGGCTGCCCGGGGTGAAGGCGAACCGGTCCAGTTCGGAAGCCCGCTCGAGCAGCCGGGACCATCGGGGGCCCTCGAGCCGGCGCAGCACCAGGTGCATGTCGGCGATCAGGGCCCCCGTGACCTCCAGCCGGACGGGGCTCCCGGGCAGGAAGGTCCGGGTGTGGTGGCGTAGCCCGAGCGCCGGGGATCGTTCGGCGAGGGAGAAGTCGACATCCCGGAGTGTCCGGCTCTCGAGGACCTCCACGGACGTGTTCAGCCACTGGCTCTCGTGCCCGCGGGCGCGACAGGACCCGTACCACTCGCCTGCGGGGATCCCCTCGATCCGGTAGGTGCCGTCCAGCGCGCTGACGGCCTCCCGCACCACGTTGCCGGAGTTCAGGCGGATCCGGGCTCCGGCGAGCGGATGCCCCTCCGTATCCCGGATGTGACCGGTGATCGTCCCCGAGGGCGGCTCGATGGCGAGCACCGCGAGACCCGTGATGAGGGCCAGCCCCCAGAGCATGACGAACCAGGCGATCCGGGACACGGGCTCACTCCTCTCGGGCGATCCAGGCCGGGAAGGCCTGGAACTCGGCCTGCCGGGCACGGGACTGACCCAGCTTCTCGCGAACCATGCGGTGGGCCTGGTGGCGGGTCCTGGCCTCGCCCGGCAAGATCAGGCCCGTCCGACCGGGAGTCGTCCGCACGAGGCCCGTCCGGGAGGGCGCGAAGGCATGCGGGTTCTCCATCGGGCCGACGGCCCCCGGGAGCGTGACCTGGATCCTTACCGCGGGCCACTCTCCGGACCGGAGGGGGGGGTGCCGCCGGTCCCGCGTGAGCGTGGCGATCGCCGTCTCGGCGATCTCGTCGGCCCGGGAGCGCTCCTCGCCCTGGAGTCGGCCCCAGCAGGCCCGGGTCTTGCCCGCGATCGTGTACGTGACGAAGGCGCCGCCGGGCTCGCGCAGCCAGGCGGGCAGATCCGCCGGGTCGGGATGCCAGTGAGCTCCGCCCTCCAGGTGGCGCTCGACGGCCGTGCGCGCGATCTCGAGCACGAGCTCCCGGTCGTGCCTGGCCAGGCCCTCCCGGGACAGCCGGGTCCCGGGCAGGTACGCCTCCAGGATCGCCCGCCAGCTCTCCCCGTTCCGGGCCCTGCGGATCGCGCCGGTCTGGCAGAGGCCCAGGCCGTGCCCTCGGCCGCGTCCGCGGATGACCCAGCCCGTCCCGGAGGCGGTCAGCTCGAACCGGGTGCTCGGCCAGGCCCCCCGGCCGATGGTCCGGCCCACCGCCTCCATGAACCGCGAGACGGACATGACCGTTCCGTCCACCTCGAGGCTCGAGACCCAGCCCGCGGGATCTCGGTCCCGGATGCTCAGGTTCTGCATACCGGGCTTGCCGAGCGCCCGACCGAGCGAGGCCCGGGAGAGATGCCGCTCCCACGTGTCCGAACGGCAACCCGGGTCGGGCACGCCCGGGCTCACGGCCAGGATGCCTGCGCCTGCGCCGGTCGTCGCCGTGTGGCCTCCGCAGGAGGCGTGACACCAGGGCGTGGGCGGGTACCCGGCCTCGCCCAGGACCCAGCCGGCCGAGCGGGCCACCGCCCGCCGGGCCCCGGCCTCCGGCGCGCCGGCATAGACCATGCAGTGGGCCAGGTCGCAGGGGATCCCGTCCGGATGGGCCGCCCCGTGACGGACGAGCGTGCGGGCCAGGACCGCCTGCGCCGCCAGGGCCTCGGGTGGGGCGCCCGGCCCCAGTTCCGAGCGGGCCACCGCGGCGGCGTAGGTCTCGAGCGACACCCGGTTCTCGAGGTGCAGCGTATCGCCGCGGGCCGTGACCCGGAGACTCCCTGGATAGAGCCGCCAGGTGCCGCGGGCGAGCCGGATCCGGAAGCCTCCCTCCGGGGTTTCCCAGACCGCCGTCGGGGCACCGGAGCCGTCCAGGACCCTTCCCGCGCGCGCCCGGAGCGCGGTGCGACCGGTCCCGTGGGCTTCCACCAGGACCGCAGCGGAAAGCCGGCCCTCGAGGAGGTGCACCGCCACGGTCGCGGCCTCGGCGAACATCCGGCGGACCTCAGGGGCGATCCGCCCGGAACACCGCCCCGGCTACGGGGGCGGCGCCGGCGAAGCCCGTGGAACCGGGGATCCGGGTCACGACCACCAGTCGCTCCGAGTAGCCCGCGAACCAGCCGTCGCGGCGCAGACGATCCCCCGGCACCTCGACGGTGCCGGTCTTTCCCCGGATGTCCGCTCCCGGGATGCGGGCCAGGCGCCCCGTTCCCTCCTGCACGGCCCGGGCGAGCGCCGGATGCCAGGGCCCCGGTTCGGCGGCGAGACGGCGCACGAAGCGGGCCACGTGCTCCGAGTCGGCGCGGACCCGCGGGTCTTCTCCGGTCGCGAGTCGGCCGAGGGTTCCGGGAGGCCGCCCGGCGAGCGCCGTCACCGGGGGGATGTCGAACCCGGCATCCTCGAAGGCCCCGACCAGGGCCTGCGGACCGAGGCGCTCGCCGGCAGCCGCGAGGGGGACGCGACACGAGTGGGCCAGGGCCCCGGCCAGATCGATCCGTCCGTGGGCGCGCCAGCAGGGCGCTCCCGGGCACGTCCAGGTGGCCGACCAGGCTCCGGGCCAGGACCGGGTGATGGCCCGGGCCGTCACGAGCTTGGCCAGGGAACCGACGGGGTGAACCGTCCACGCCGTCCCCGGCCAGATCCGGGCGATGAGGTGCCCTGAGCCGCGGTCCACGGCCAGCACCTCGCCGCCGTGACCCTCCAGGGCGCGCCGGGCTGCCGCCTCCAGGCGCGCCGTTCGACGTTCGAGCGCCGCGTCGGGGGACGGGCCGGGTGGCAGGGCCAGGACGGGGGACATCAGCGCGAGGCCCTGTCCGGCCAGAGGGTGCCCGCGGCCAGCAGGCCCATCAGGCCGACCCAGACGACCAGGCGCGGGAGGCGCGGGACGTCCCGCATGGCCAGCAGCCATGGCGCGCTCCACAGGGCGATCGCCCCGAACAGCGTCGCGAACGCCCCCAGGGCGCGGCCGTGCCGGGTCGGCAGGCCGCCGAGCCCGAGGACCAGTGTGCCGGCCAGGATTCCCGCCATGCACGCCGCGAGCGCCTCGCCGTGAAACAGGAGGCCCGTCGTCGGCGCCAGCAGGACCAGCAAGGGGAGCCACCGGACCCGGCGCGTCTCGGGCCGGGTCATCGTCCAGGTGAGGGCCAGGCCGGCCACGAGGCTGGCAAAGGCATACGGGTGCGTCAGGTCGATCCCGCTCGCGTGCAGGTAGGTGCGATCCACCAGGATCTGGACGGTCTCGCGCAGGGCCAGGGCCCCGGCCGAGACCGCCACCCAGTCGGCGGCTCGACCCGGGCGGGGCCTCGCCAGCCCCATGGCGGCAGCCGTCAGCGCGAGCCCGGGCATCCCGAGCAGGCGCGTCACGAGGAAGGCCGTACCCCCGACCGCGAGCAGCGGGGCCCAGCGGGTCAGCCCCGACGTCCCCGGGGCCCTGGCGAGTAGCCCCAGCATCGCCGCGAGCAAGACTCCAAGGGTGGGCGTCAGCCAGCCGGCGGGGGACAGGCTCAGGAGCCACAGGCCGGGCGGGATGGTGGCCAGCGCGACCATCGGCACGAGCAGGAGGGGCGCGAGGCCACCGGTCAGGCGCGCCACGAGGACCCGCATCGTCACGACGAGGCCGCCCGCCGCGAGGGCCCAGAGGCCCGCACCCGAGAGCGCCCGGTCGGCCCAGATGGCTGCCAGCGCGAGGGCCGAGGTGGCGCTCGCCGCCTGCGCGACCTCGTCCAGGCGCGCGGCATGCCCGAGCCAGGCGAGGACGGCCATGCCCGAGACCCCCGCGACCAGCCCCAGGTGGGCGTAGGACGTCACCAGGGGGGTAGGGCCCACGAGGGAGGCCAGCGTGGCGATCGCCAGCGTGCCGCCCGTGGTCCGGATGGCCGGAATCCGCCAGGCACAGCCGTATCCCAGGCCCAGGCCGGCCACCAGGCCGGCCAGCGCCGCCCAGCTCCGCTCGCCGGACGGCACGATCGCGAGGGCCATGACCCCGAGCGTGAACGCGAGAGCGAGCACCCCTCCTCGAGGCAGCGGCCCTCCCGCTCCGGGAGCCTCCTCCGGGGCGGGCTCGCGGGGTTCGAGCCAGGACGCCAGGGTGCCGACGAGAGCCAGGACCGGAAGCCAGGCAGGATGGGACAACGCGCGCCTCCTTCGCCAGAGGGGTCGCGCCAATGTTAGAAGATGCCCTGATTGATTTCAAGACGGCTGGCCGTCAACAGGTGCGATCAGGTGAGGGGTCCCGGCGCGCGGGTATGCATCTGCGGGAGATCGGCGGTGAGCCGCGGAGGTGCGCGTGACGAACAGGACCGGTCCTCGCCTGGCAGCCCTCGGGTTGCTCGCTGCCTGCCTGATGGGGCATCTGGCCTGCTCCTCGGGGCCGCCCGCTCCGGAGGTCCCGCCCGTCGAGGTCTCGAGCCAGCAGGCGGGCGTGTCGGCCGAGGCCCTCTCCCGGTCCGAGGCAGGAGGAAACGGGTCCGAGCGCAAGGCGCTCGCGGTCGCGGATGTCGCGAGTCCAGGGTCTCCTGCTCTCGCGCCGATGCTCGTGACGCGGACCTCGCTGACCCTCCGGGTGGATGCGGTGGAGCCCGCCCTCGCGAGCCTCGAGAACCTGGTCCGGACCCACGGGGGCTACATCGAGGCCCGTCAACTCTCCCGCGGAACCCAGGCCGTCTCGGCGGCGGCCACGCTGCGGGTACCGGCCTCCCGGCTGGATGCGCTCCTGACCGGTCTCCGGGGGCTGGGCTCCGTGCTCTCGCTCGATGCCTCGGCCGAGGACGTGGGGGGCGAGGTCCACGATCTCGGGGCCCAGATCCGCAACTGGCAGGCCGAGGAACGGCAGTTGCAGGCGCTCTTCGCCCGGGCGGGCAAGATCCCCGAGCTGCTCGAGGTGGAGCGCGAACTCTCGCGCGTGCGGGGCGAGATCGATCGTGCCGCTGCACGCCTGGCCTACCTGCGCACCCAGGTGGCGCTGGCGACCGTCGCCGTCGTGCTCCAGGAACCGGCTGCCCCGGGCGCCCCGGTGGGCTGGTCGGCGCCGGGGGTCTTCCGGGAGGCGCTGCAGGCCCTCGGCGGCACCCTGGCCGCCCTGGCCTCCCTGGTCATCTGGGGCGTCGTGTTCAGTCCGCTCTGGGGGGCGCTGCTGCTGGTCGCGCGGTGGATGTGGCGGCGTCGCCCGAAGCGGGGCGAGTCCGTCTGACGGCGGCCAGGGCCTGCCGCAGGCGCTCGGCGTCGTCCGGGTGCGTCCGCCAGCGGTGATTCTCGTCGAAGGGCAGACGGGGCAGGCCCGGTAGCCGGTCCGGCTGGTGGATGACGAGCGCCTTTTCCGGGTCGAACCCTGCTCGCGCGACCAGCTCGAGTCCTGCCCGGTCCGCTTCCAGCTCCATCTGGCGATCGAGGGCGGCCCGCTGGGCGATCGCGTCGAGTGCACGCCAGGAGCGCACCCCGGCCGGGAACCGTGCTTCGAGGGCGTGGCCCATCCGGTCGAGGGCCGCATCGGCCTCGGCCGTGGCCGGGATGTCCCGGTGCAGGTCGTGATGCATCTCGTGAGCCAGCACGTAGGCCAGCGCGTCGTCGGGCAGGAGCCGCACCAGTCGGGCGCTGATGTAGACCTGCCCTCCCCCCACCGAGAAGGCCCGCGGACGCGCATCGTCTCCGACCGTGAGCTCGAACGGCACGGAGGTGGGCCCCAGCACGGCTTTCAGCCTGTCCCAGACCGACTGTGCGCGGGCACGGATCGCCGCGTCACGCGTCGGCGTGGCCCGATCCGCGCGCATGACCTCCGCGAGAGCCTGTCGGCCTTCGGCGCGGTCCGTGGCCGGGTCGAGGGCTTTCGCCCGGGCCGCCTGCAGGACGCCCTGGAAGGTGCTGCCCGTCGCGTGGTGGAAGTGAGGGTCATGGGTCTCCGGCCTCGCCTGGCTCACGGTCTCGGTGACGGCATGCCCGCCACGGCCGTTCACCGAGCGGCGAAGGGCCTCGAGCGTGGTCATCATGGGCAGGCGTCCGGAGCCCTGAAAGAGATCGACGGCCGGAGGGACGACCGGAGGCGACGGCGCCGCTGCCGGGACCGAGACGTTCGTGACGGGCTTCTGCGAGGCTGGAGTCGTGGACCGGGACTGGATTTCCATGGGGCCTCCGCCGGGAATCGGGCGCCAGAGACGAACTTCAGGCCATCGGGTGCGACCCGAGGGGTATGTCGCCCCGGTTTGCGCAGATCTTGCGCCGGAGCTTCCCGGGGCGGGCGCCCGGCCGGGGATACGGTCCCGCTTTTATCGGGTACGCATGGGGGCGCGGCCGGGCCGCGGCGATCGCGAGTGAGGCGCCCCGGGCCATGGCCGGGCAGGAGGGCGGCGTAGGTGCGGCTAGCGGGACATCGTGAGCTTCCGGGAGTCGTCGTGACCCTGGCGATCGCGGGCCTTGCCACGCTGCTCCTCGCGGCCAGCGGGGCCCTCACGGCCGCGGATCAGGCTTTCCGCGATGCAGGCTTTCGCTGGCGGGGGGAGCGCACGCTGGAGGCTCCCCTGAGCATCGTGGCGATCGACGAGCGTTCCCTCGCCCGGTACGGTCAGATGCCCTGGCCGCGTGACCTGTTCGCCGAGGCGGTCGACCGGCTCCGGCAGGTCGGCGTCACCGAGATCGCCTTCGACGTGGCCTTCACGGAGCCGGGGCTCCGCGCCTCCGGGGAAGACGCGCGGTTTCGCACGGCGATCGCCCGTCACGGGGGGGTGGTGCTGCCCGTGTACCGCCCGCTCCAGTCGGCCCCTTCGGTCGCTGCTCCTCTCGCGCACCCCTTGCCTGCTCTCGCCGGGGTGGCCGCTGGCCTGGGCCTCGTGCAGTTCACGCGCGAACCGGCCGGTCAGATCCGGGTGGTCGAACCCGTCCAGGAGGCCGGAGGGGCCAGGGTGCCCGTGCTCGGGGTCGCGCTCGCCCATCTGGCCCGGGCCCATCGTGGCGAGCCGGCCGCGCTCCCGTCCGGGGCAGGCTTGCCCGGGCGGTTCGCGCTCGATTTCCCGGGGCCGCCCGGGACCTTCCCGACCCATGCCTTCGTGGACCTCATGGACGGCAAGGTCCCCCGGGAGGCCCTGACGGACCGCCTCGTGCTGGTGGGAGCCACGGCGGCCGGTCTGCCCGATACCGGCTTCCTGGGGCCCTTTCCCGGTCCCGTCTCGGGCGTCGAGCTCCATGCGACCGTCGTGGAGAACGTGCTCGGCCATCGCCTCCTGCAACCGCTACCCGCCTGGGCCCTGGTCGCAGGCTGGGCCGTGATGCCTGGCATCGGGGCCTGGCTCGCCCGGGCCCGGGGGCTGATGCCAGGAGTGCGTCTGGCCGGCTGGCTCGGGACCCTCGTGTCAATCGGGGCTCTGGCCCGTTTCGGCCTCGATCTGGGCCTGGAGCTGCCCGTGACGGGTCCCTGGGTCTTCCTCACGATCGCGGCGGCTGGCGGGTTGTTCCGGGTCGAGCGCGTCTGGCTGCGGGACCGGGCGACGCTGCTCGCGACGTATGCGCGGGACCTCGAACACGAGGCCCGCAGGGAGCGTTCGCGCATCGACGGCGAGCTCCACGACGAGGCTCAGCAGCTCGTGATCGCGGTCGGCAGGCTGCTTCGCCGCCTGCGGCGGGACGTGAGCGATCCGCGCCTCGAGGAGGCGGAGGACCTCAACCAGCGCATCCTCGACGAGCTCATCCGGGTGCGTCAGGATCTGGTGCCGCGCCGGCTGGCGAGCGAGGGGTTGATGGCGGCCGTCCGGGATTGGGCCGTTGACCTCCAGGCGCGGGAAGGCCTCGAGGTGCTCGTGCACGGGGAGGACTGGCCGGCGGTGTTGCCGGCCGGCCGGGAGGAAGCGCTGTACTGGTTGCTGCGCGAGGCCGTGAACAACGTCGTCAAGCATGCGGGGGCCCGGGTGCTCACGATCGGTCTTCACGGCACGGAGCGAGGTCTGGAGCTCACCGTCCGGGATGACGGCCAGGGCTTCGATCCCGCCCGGGTTTTCCCGAGTCAAGACGGGGTCTCGCACACCGGTCTCGAACGGATGTCCCTGCGGGCCCGGGGCCTCGGTGGACGTCTCGCGATCCGCTCGGCGCCCGGACAGGGCTGCGAGCTGGAGTTCCGGATCCCGGTGGCCGGCTGAGCTACGGAAAGATCCAGGCGGTTCCGACCGCGGCGCTGGGTCCCCAGGTCGGGCCGGTCGCGAGGTCCGTGCTGAAGCCGTCGAGTCGCAGCCGCAGCCAGAAGACCTGTCCCTCCAGGACGACCTGCGACAGGCCGGCGGTCGCCGCGAGCCCCAGCCCCGTCCCGCCACTCGCCACGCCGGGAAGCGAGCCCCCCAGGGCCAGCGAGACCCGGGTACCCCAGGGGCCCAGCCGGCGCGTGATGCCGAGGTCCGAGAAGGGCGTGAACTGGGTCAGCGAGGCATCCGACGAGAAGTTCCAGTCGTGACCGGCATCCAGGAAGACCACGGCTCCCCAGGGCGTCGGCTTCTCGAGCAAGGCCCAGATCGTGTGGCCCAGCTGGTCCTGGATGGTGTTGCGATGGCTGTAGGCGACCGTCAGGTCGACGTCTCCCGGCAGGGCGATCGCCTGGGCCTCGCACCAGACGGTCCCGAGGGCATTCCAGCTGCTTCCGGAGAAGCTGCCTGACACGAGGCGCCCCCCCAGGCCGCCACGGAGTTCGAGCCAGTCCGTCAGCACGCAGTCGATCTGGAGATCGGCGAGGACCCTGGCACGCGCGTGGGTCAGCCACGGGCGCCACGTCGTCAGGTCCACCCCCATGCTTCCCGAGAGCGGATCCCAGGCACTGGTCCCGGCCTCGAGGCCCGACCGGCCGCTGACGCTCCATTCCAGGGCATGGGCCGTGGAGGGCGCCAGAGCCTGGCAAACGGCGGCCAGCGTGAAGCCCAGGAGGCCCGTCAGGACCCGGCAGGTTCGCCCCGTCATGGCCGCACCGGTCCGGGGGGCCAGGGGCCTCGCCGGAAGGGCGCCCCCTCACGGGGCGGGCGCCCGCGTCCGGGTGGATCTCCGCGATCCCCGCGCCGCGACTCGTCCCATCCCGGGCCGACTCCGCGGTCTGGCCGTCCTTCACGGTCGGGGCGCTCTCGGTCCGCGCGTTCGCCGCGGTCGCTCCCGCTTTCCCGTCCCCCCGGGCGTCCTTCGAGGCGGGTGCCTTCTCGCAAGCCCCCGCCGGGGGCGAGCATCTGGAGGGTCCGGTCACGGTCCATGGTTTCCGCCCGCTGCAGGGCATCGGGCCGCAGACGCGGCATGAAACCATCCAGCGCCCCCTGGAAGGGCAGCGAGTCGCGCAGGAACCTGCGACCTTCGTCGAGGATCCGGGCATCCGCATCGCGCGGTTCTTCCAGGCGCCATGCCGCCACGCGGACCGTCCTTCCACCCGGGACCATGCGGGTGTCCCGGTCCATACCCTGGACCTCCACGAGGCCCTCCAGCACCGTGACCTCGGCCGAGTCCGAGGCGGTCTCCACGGCGAGGGTGGTGCCCCGGATGAGGGCCACGGCGGCCGGGGTGCGGATCTGCCAGGGTTGCGCGACGGCGCGCACGAAGTGAGACCACAGTCGCCCCAGGACGAGATCCAGGCGCCCCGGATCGGGAAAGGCGAGCTCGGAGAGCGGATACAGGTCGACGATGTTGCCGGCCGCATCTCGTACCGTGGCGCGAGCCTGGACCCCCGTGCGGAGGGCGTCGCCCGCGACGAGGGTGTCGCCGAGGCGAGCCGCGGTCCAGCGGTCGTCGTGACGGATCTCGACGGTTCCCGAGAGCCGGCGCACAGTTGCCAGCGGGTCGCTCCCCCGGGCAGGAACCGCGACCAGCATCGACGACAGGGTCACCAGGCCCGCCCCCAGCCCGACGGCCAGCCTCGAGGCCTTCATGTCACGCACTCCTCGAGCGTGATCCACCCCAGACGCAGGGCCTTGAGGACGGCACCTGTCCGGGAATTGACCTGGAGCTTGCCGTAAATGTTGGCGAGGTGCTGCTGGACCGTCCGGTCGGAGATGCCCAGGATGCGGGCCACTTCCTTGTTTTCGCGATCCTGGGCGACCTGCCGGAGCACCTCCATCTCGCGGTCCGAGAGGGGTTCCACCAGCGAGGCGGGTGGCGTGGCCCTCGGGGCCGTGACGCCCTGGAGGAGGACGCGGGTGACCTCGGGCTGCATGACGGCCGGCTCCCCGCGGGCGATCCGCTTGATCGATTCGAGCAGCAACTCGTCGGGGGCATGCTTGAGCAGATAGCCGTTCGCCCCGGCCTTGAGGGCCTCGAGGATCTGCTCGTCTTCTCCGCCGGCCGACAGCATCAGGATGCCGAGACGCTCCCCGCGCTCGCGCAGCTGGCGGGTGGCCTGGACGCCGTCGAGGCGAGGCATCGAGACGTCGATGACCAGCACGTCCGGAGCGAGGTCCGCGACCAGTTGCAGGGCTTCCTGGCCATCGGAACCCTGCCCGACGACCTCCAGTCCGGGATCGTCCGCGATCATGCCGGCCGTCCCGCGACGGACGATCGGGTGGTCATCGACGACGAGAACACGGATCATGGCGAATCCCCCTTGCCCTTTCATCCTACCCCCACCGTTGCGCGCATGGATCCGCTGCATGCCCGGTCATGTCATCCGCCAGATGGCGGATGCGCGAGCGGAGCAGGGTGGCCCTACGCCATCCGGCGGGGTGAGGTGTTGCGAAAGCCGCGAGAGCGAACGGGCCACCCGGCGCATGGAGCGAGGTCGGTCACCCCCCGATACTCGAAGGTGGCCAGGGCCCCTGTGGCCTGGCGCCCTCTCGAAAGGAGTGTCCCCGATGAAGAAGCTGTGGTTTCCTGCCGTCCTGGTCGCACTCACGGGCTGTGGCTCGCTGCCCACCTTTCCCGCCGCCACGGGTGACCAGGCCTCGACCGAGCAGAGCACCGCGACGTCCTCGCTGTACCGGATCTTGGGGCTCGAAGAGCCGACCTCCGAGGGGCCTGCGGATGTCACGGAGCAGCCGACCGTCGACCAGCCGGCCCTCGATCAGCCCGCTCCGGTGGCCCCGGGTGCGACGCCCTCGGCCGAGCCCGGCCGGGCCCCGGCTGGCCACGACCTGCTGTTCCTGCTGCTCGATGCCGATGGCAACGGGAAGATCGAGTCGGCCGAACTCAAGTCGGCCATCCAGTCCCGCAAGGCCGACGTCTCGGACCAGGCGATCGCCGAACTGTTCCAGAAGCTCGACCGCAATGCCGACGGGGCCATCGAGAGCGCCGAACTCGCCCCGCCGCGGGGTCGTGGCGCTCGTGGCCGCAAGATGCGGGGCGGTGAGGGCCGCGGCCGGGCCGGGGGGCATCCGGATGGACGCCGTCCGATGGGCCCGCCTCCGCACGGGCACGGGCACCACCACGGTGGCCGTGACTTGCAGGGAGCTCCCGGTGATTCCCCGTCCTCCGAGCCGCCCACCTTCGAGGGCTGATCGTCTCGGAAGCCCTGCAGGCCGGTCTTCCGACGGGAGGCCGGCCCGTCTTCGACGATTTCCGCGCCAAGCGCATCGGAGAGTCTTCAACTGGATTTAACCGGATCATCATCCTCCATCCGCCAGATGGCGCATCCATGTCCGGGCTGCCCGTGAGAACCTGGATACAGCGGTTCCCGGATGGGACCGATCTGGAGGAGTCCGATGAAACGCCTGCTCCCTCTGGCCCTGTTCTCGCTGGCAGGCTGCGGCCTCCTGCCCGGTCAACCCACGCCCGTCGACAGCGCGACCCCCGATGCGTCGTCCTCGCTGTACCGCATCCTAGGAGTCGACGAGACGGCGACCTCCGATGCTCTTGCTGAAGGCAATCCGGGCGACCTGCCCGCCGGTCCCGGCCTCCTGCCGCCGCCCGGAGCCAGCGGTTCGGTGCCGCCGGCCGGACGCGCTCCGTTCGGGCCTGACCTGCTCTTCCTGATGCTCGATGCTGATGGCAACGGCAAGATCGAGGCCGCCGAGCTGAAGTCGGCCATCCAGTCGCGTCGCCAGGACGTCACGGACGAGGCGATCGCCGATCTCTTCAAGAAACTCGATCGCAACGCCGATGGCGGCGTCGACCCGACCGAGCTCGCTCCGCCCCGGGGCAAGCATCCCCGGAAACCCGGTTCTGGCCAGCACTTCGAGGGACGTCCAGGTGGCCGGCCGCACGGCCCTCCCCCCCATCCGCCACGCGGCGGTCGCGGCCACGGTCATCCGCAAGCCGGTCGCCCCGTGCCGCGCTGAACCCGGATTCCCGATCCCGTCACGAGCGGGGATCTCCCACGGGAGATCCCCGCTCGTGCTTTCGGGGCCGGCATGGGCGCCGTACTTTCACCGTTTTTTCAACCAATCTTGGTCCGGACAAAATGAGTTGTTTACCTTCTGCGGGGCTGAGGCCGCGATAACCGGGACAGAAACGGGAACGCTCGCTCCGGAACGGAAGGAAACGGCCATGTCTCTCGATGCGCTCTCTCCGCGCGTGGCTCCTCGCCCTGTCAGCCCGGCCGGTTCTCGGTCCGTCGAGGCACCCGCTGCTCGCTCCGTGTCGCCCGTCCGGGCAGGTGGGGATGTCTGGCAGTCGTCGCAGGTGGCCGGGTCCGCCGCGATCCAGGCACCTCTCCCCGCCCAGCCGGTCGCTCAGCGCGTCGACACGCGCAAGATGGACCCGGGCAAGGGCTTTGCCCAGATCCTGGTAGTCGGTCTGGGCAGCTCCGTGATGGCGTTCGTCGGTGGGGCACTCGGCGCGATGATCGCCGGACCGGTCGGGGCCGCGTGGGGCGCGACCCTCGGCGGTAGCGTGCTCGGCGCCTACACCGGGATCCGGAACATCCTCGAGAACATTCACGAGCGGGCGACCGGTCAGGTCCAGGACTGGGGTCAGGCCGCCGTGGGGGCCACCGTCCTGGCGCTCGGGCCCGGACTGGCAGGGCTGGGCGCCTGGATGGGCGCGTCCCTCGCCGGCGTGGCCGGAGTCGCGACCGGCGCCATCGCCGGTACCCTGATGTTTCCCGTCCTGGCGATCGCCCTGCTGC
>JAYKJE010000037.1:0-155669 GCA_035285805.1 bacterium
TGCCGCTTCCGGTAAGGCCTCTACCCCAAGAGGTCGGATCACCCGTGAAGGTGATGCCGTTGTCGTTCGCGTCCATGCCAGACGAATTGTTGCCGTGCACCGTGACGCCCCGGATCATCGACCACACCGCCAGCGCCGTCCACTCGTCGTCCGTCATCAGGTGACACGCCGGGTCATACGCCCTGCAGGCCTCCTTCGCCTCGTCCCAGTTCACGTTCGTCCATGGCATGCAGAACGGGGCCACCTTCAGCACGCTCGAAGCACCCTCCGTCGCCCCGGCACCGGTCGAGGTGTCTCCAGGGACGGCATCCACGTGGCTCGCCTCGTACTTGCCCGCATAGAACCCGCCGAACGTCTCGACCGCCCAGTCCACGTCCCGGGTGCCTGAACTCGGCTGGTTCGCCACCCACACCCCCTCGGGCTGACCCGCATGCCCGCAATTCGCCGGGTTGATGAGCTGATACGCCTGGAACACCGGCACCCACACGAACGTGCTCGATACCCCGTTCTTCGTCACCACGTAGTCACGGTGAAGGGTGGCTGAACCCGGGTCATCCGGTGCCAGCTTTCCGGGGGGACCCAGCTGAGGGATCGGCCCCGAGCTGGCCGCAGGAGTCGGGGTGGCAGCGGACGTCGGAGCCGGATGCTGACTTGGCATGGCCGTCGGCGTGACTGCGGGGTTCGGGGTGGGCCCGTTCGGGCCAACCGGCACGGTCGTGACGGTCAGGTTCTGAGGGGGCAGACTACCTGCCCGAACCGTCACCGTCGACTTCCCCTCTGAAAGGGCCTGCAACACCCCGTCAGCCCCGACGTAAATCAGAGAGCTCTCGTTCGCCGAGAAGGACACCTCGGCCGCGCGTTGGATGAGGCGGCCCCCGTCCCAAACGGGAACCACGCGATCACCTTTCGTGTCCCGGACATCCAGCAAGACGCTCAGGTCTGCCGTCGCATCGAGCGACAGTTGCAGATCAGGCTGCTTCCAGACCACGGACTTCAGGATCCTCAGCTTCCAATCGGATCGGGGATCGAACCATCCGTCCACCTCGAGGGTCACTTTTCCGTTCGTGGCATCCCCAGGCACCGTGAATCGGATCCGTGAATCGGACAGGCGCTCGGCACTGGGGACGAGCACTCCCTGGATCGCCACCTTGAAAATCCGGCCCTGACTGGCTCCGAAGTCCCGACCGACCAGCTCCAGGCTCGTCCCCGGGGCCACCGCCTCCACCACCCGGTCCGTCCCGGCCGCCACGATCTTTTCCACCACCGGCAACCGGTGACGCAGCACCAGTTGCGGGGCCACCGCGGTCCTGGAAGACTCCACCCGAACGCTGTTCGACGCATCGAGATAGGCCTCACCCAGAGTCGGGTGCCACGCAAACAGCGGAAACATCCCGGACGGCACGTCGGACAGCACGTACTTTCCGTCGATCGTCGTGTTCGCGGCATACGAGGAACCCGGAATGAAGACCTGGGCCTTCAGCAGGTCCGTGACGACCGGATCCTCGACGGACACCCGGCCCGAGATGCGCCCCGTGGGAAGCAACGTCAGCGGTCCCGTCTGCAGGTCCCCGTCCGACCGAACCGACAGGTTGGCCTGCCACGCCTTCGTCTGCCCATCGGCAGCCGCCGCCTCCAGATTGTACTGGCCCGCTGGAACCGACAGTGAAAACCGACCCGAGGCATCCGTCACCGCTTCCGAGACGGCCTGCGTCCGTAGGGACCCCGTATTATTGCTGACCAGCGGATTCGCCCGGCTGTCCAGCAGCCCCGCAGGTAACCCATCCGGCACGGCCCACGAATCGAACACCCGCACACGCGCCCCGGCCACAGGCTTGCCGGATGCATCCAGAACCTGGCCTCGACCTGCCACGAGAGGCACCGACGTCGGGATCACCGACGGATCCGGAAACTGACCCGGAACCGCCGGGGAGGCCCCCTTCACGGAAGGAACCAGAGACCGCGTGAGATCACATCCCACCAGGGCCAGACACACCACCACGACGGTCAACCAGCGATCGCGCACGCACATTCCTCAAGCCGGCACCCTGTTTCCTCCCGGGATATATACCCGTAACGGGCTGCCTGGTTGCGCCGATGTACCGTTCCAGCTTGAGAGCGCTCGGTGTAGGGGGTATAGAAACGCCATCCACCTCCACGTTCACGGGAAGGTCCGCGTGAAACTGCCGGAACCCGAGCTGATGCGGTTGCTCGCCGCCCTCACGTCCCTGCTGATCGCCTCGCAGGTGCTGGGGGGGCTGTTCCAGCGCTGGCGCCAGCCGCGCGTGATCGGCGAGATCGCGGGAGGACTTGTGTTCGGCCCGACCATCCTCGGGACCCTCGCCCCGGACGCGCACCACGCCCTCTTCGCGGCCTCTTCGGCCGAGAAACAGGTTCTGGGCTTCGTATTCTGGCTGGGGCTGATGCTGCTCATGTTCTGCTCGGGCCTCGAGACGCGGAGCGCCGTGAACCGGACCGAATGGCGCACGACCCTCTGGCTGACGGCCACGGGGACCGTCCTGCCCCTGCTCGCCGGTTTCTGGGTGGCCAGCGCAGTCGATTTCTCACCCTGGTTCGGCCCGCGCGCCACCCCGCTGACGTTCGCCCTGATCCTGGCCAACGCCCTGGCCGTGACGTCCATCCCGGTGATCGGCAAGATCCTGTTCGACGTGGGCCTGACAGGGACGTCCTTCGCCCGGGTGGTCCTCACCACCGCCATGATCGAGGACATGGCCCTCTGGGTGATGCTGTCCGTGACGCTCGGGCTCGCGAGCGTCGAGACCGCGAGCCCGTTCGTGATCGCCCGCGGGATCCTCGTCACGATGGGATACTTTGCCTTCTGCCAGGTGCTGGGACACCGGATCTACGACGGCATCTCCCGGGCCCGATGGAACCCCTTCAAGACCGCCGCGGACGGCATGCCCGTCTTGCTGGTGTTCCTGGTGACGGTCCTGCTGGCCTATCTGCTGGGGGTCAACCCCATCTTCGGGGCCTTCCTGGCGGGCCGCGTGGTGGCCAGCTCGCAACGCATCGGCGCGACCACCCGGGACCAGATCAAGGGCTTCAGCTTCGCCTTCTTCATCCCGGCCTACTTCGCGAGCGTCGGACTCCAGCTCGATCTGCGCCACGACTTCGACCTCGGGCTCTTCGGTGGCATCCTGCTCGGCGCCTGCGCCATCAAGGCCGCCTCCGTCTACCTCGGAGCGCGGCTGGCCGCCCAGCCGCACGCGACGGGAGTCGACCTGGCGATCGCCATGAATGCCCGCGGCGGCCCGGGCATCGTGCTGGCCACGGTCGCGCTGAACGCCGGGCTGATCACCGGGGGCTTCCAGGCGATCCTGATCCTGCTGTCCCTGGCTACGAGCCAGTTCGCCGGATGGTGGCTGCAGCGCCCGGCCGTCCGGGAGGCCCTCGGCCGGGAAGCTCCCGTGACCTGAACGACCCCGCCCCCCCATCCGCACCCGGAGGACCTCGCATGGCGGATATCCGCGTCATCGTCAACCGACACGCCCGCAACGGCGGCAAGCGCAGCTTGCTGGAGCGCGTCGAGCGCGAACTCCGCGATCTCGAGGTCCGGATCCTCGTGCCCGACACCTACGAGGACCTCGAGGCGTGCGCCCGGCAGGCCGTCGAGGAGAAAGCCACCGGAGTCATCGTGATCGGAGGAGATGGCACCATCAACGCGGTGGTCAACCAGCTGGCCGGCAGCGAAGTGCCCCTCGGCATCGTCCCCGCCGGGACCGCCAACGACCTGGCGACCTACCTGGGGATCCCGAAGGACGTCCGCAGGGCCTGTGCCGTCATCCGGCGCGGCAAGGTCCGCGAGATGGACCTCATCGAGATCAACGGCCGGTACTTCATCACGGCGGGGGGCATGGGGGTCGTGAGCGACACCGCCGTGGGCGTGAACACCCTGAAGGCCAGGGGAGGGTGGATCAGCCGGCTCGCCCGGCGTCTGGGGAGTCTCGTCTACGTCCTGTACAGCTTCGGGCTCCTGGCCGGCGCGAAGAAGATCGTGAGCGAACTCGAGGTGGCCGTCGATGGCCAGTCGCTCGGTCCGGCGCCCTGCATCGCGCTCTTCGTCAACAACCAGCCGTCCCTCGGGAAGACCGTGACGCCCTCCCCGGAAGCCCGGACGGACGACGGCCAGCTCAGCATCTGTGTCATGCGAGAGCGCAGCCGGCCCGGCGCCATCCTGACGGTGATCCTCATGAGCCTCCGCGGCCTGCACACGCGGCGCAAGGACATCGACATCGTCGTGGGGAAGCAGGTCGAGATCCGCAGCCCGACCCGCAACACCTTCATCGGGGATGGTGAGGTGCTCGCCCACACCGGGCACCTGACGCTGAACGTCCTCCCGCGCGGGATCCGCGTGATGTCGTGAATCAGCGGGCTGCCACGGTGGCAGACGGCTGTTGCAGGACGTGATAGGCATCGAGACGCAGGCCGCGATGAACGGTCGCCCCCCCCCCATGCCATTCGACCGTCACATCCACCGTGCCCCGGAAATTCCCAAGTCCGAAGTGCAGTCGCGGATCGTCCTGCGAGCCGAACCCGTTCATGGCGTGCACCTCCTGGACCTGGCGGAACACCCGTCCCTTGTCGCTCCAGGACACGATCACCTTTGAACCGATGGCCTGACGATTCGTGACACGACCGTCTCCGATGAGGCCGATGCCGAGCCAGGAACGCCTGGCCATCAGGTCATTCCGGTAAACGGACGGTGGTGCAAACTGGTTCGTGATGACGACGTCAAGATCTCCGTCATCGTCGAAGTCGGCGAAGGCGACAGCACGTGAGTTTTCGGGATCGTCGCAACCCACCTGGCGCGCGACATCCACGAACTGATTTTGCTCCAGGGGGCCCCGATTCAGGTAGACACGACGGGGTTCATCCGGATAGATGGTCCGACCACGCAGGTCTCCCCACATGTCAGCGTAGGTATGGATCTCGGGGCCGGACTGCATGAGCTTGTGATTGACGTACCAGTAATCGGTATGACCGGCATAGGCCGGATTCCGATCGAGCCGGTCGTCCACCATCCCGTTGGCCTGAACGAGATCCACCCAGCCATCGTTGTCGAGGTCGCCCGCCGCAGCGCCCCACCCGAACCGTTTTTCATTGAGCACGCCACGCGTGCCCGCTTCGTCCGACCACTCCGGATGAAAGGGATCCCGCCCGGCTTTCAACATCCACAGAAGACTGCCCTCGGCCTGCAAGGAATGGTGGACGTTCGATACGTAAACATCCTGGTAACCATTCCGGTCGAAGTCCGCGACCGTCGCATTCATGCCCTTGTAGGTATCCCGGCCGATGGCACCGAACATCTGGCCTGCGATGCGTTCGAAGCGTTTGCCCTCGTGATTCAGGTAAACATCATCCGGACCGAAATCCGAGGCAAGGTACAGGTCCGTGAAACCATCCTGATTGAAATCCGCCGTACCGATGGCGAGGGTCCAGTGGGTCTCGGGCATTCCCATCTTCTTGACATCCAGGGCTTCGAAGCGGCCCTCACCCAGATTGTGGTACAGGGCCTTTTCCCCGCCGTTGTCGGCATCGTGCCACCCGTTGTGCATGAACCGCATCATCCGGCGATCACCGGGATAGGCTGGTCGGGGGAGGTCGAAAATGTTGAGCGGTGTGGGGCGGGAGTATCCGGGGATGAGCGGATTCACGGAATTCCCGACTATCAGATCGAGGCGACCATCGGCATCGAAATCGAACCATTGACCGCCAAGGCTCATGGTGTGCCCGGTCACTCCCGCATCCGACGTGGTCTCCCGGAAATCGGTCCGCCCCGTTTCGATCCGCATGTTGCGGAAAAGACGGCTCTTACCGTAGCCGAAGGCGAGAAACAAGTCGGCGTCACCATCGTCGTCGAAGTCAGCAAACGATGCGCCAGAGGCCAGCCCGAAGCGCCTGGGGTCTCGTGTCACGGCCGCGATCGCCGGCTGCGGCAGGCGCTCGAAACGAAAGTCTCCCTGGTTTCGATAGAGCACGCACCGATCCTCGGGCTGCTTCAGGGGGTTGGTCAGGAACAGATCCATGCGGCCGTCCCCGTCCACATCAGCCACGGCCACGGCATCCCCGACCGAGAGCAGCCACTTGGCCACATGCTGAACCCGGGGATCCACCTGGTGAAACAGATCGCCCATGCGACTGTCGATACCGGTCCTGGAAGCCGGAAGGGCCGACAACTTGAACGGAGGATCCACCTGGATATAGGGGTGCAAGACGCCCCTGTAGACGCCCATCAGGCCCGCTCCAAGCGAGGCACAGGTGGCAAGGCGACCGAACCACTGCCTGGACAGCAGGGATGCTTTCACGTGAGACAGGACTCCGGCACGGAGTATTTCGCGCCCGTGAAGGAACAGGAACTTTCCGGTGGCCATGATCAAGGCCGCGTAAAAGAACGTGAAAACACTCTCCTTGAGGTGCAGGTAGAGGTCCACGAGGGTCAAGACGAACGCGAAGGCAACCTGACCCCGGGGCGTACGAGGCGAGGTCTGGGGGTCCGTCAGCATGTAGAACGTGAAGATGAAGAACGGTGCAGAGGTCAACGTACCGAGAAAAAGAGCTTCGGGGGGCAGGTGGTAGCGCATGATGTGGGCCCGGAGGGCAGTCTGGACCAGGTAAAACCCGATGAACGAGAGAATCAGGGCCGTCCGACGGATCCGGAAGGCGAACATGCTGAGCGCGGCCATCACGATGAAGGCCGACATGGCCAGAGAACCGCCCCACTGGTAAGCAGGGGCCGTCGTGATGAGGTCACGACTCAGCAAGAGAGACGTCGCGACACCGAACATCGACGGATTGAAGACGTGACGCCCCTTGAAGGTCAGGACGTATTTTGACCCGATGGTCAACAGGACCGGGAAAAACAGGATGACGTAGTCATGGGAGTAGTTGAGCAGCAACGACAGCGAGGTACAGCTGATCATCGCCGAAAGCGGGACGATCTTCTCGCGCCGGAAGACCCAGGCCAGGATCATGTCCAGCAAGCCGCCCGTCAGGGTCGTGAGGGCAATCTGCCAGGGATTTCGATTGAACCCGAGGACCGTGCAACCGAGCACGGCATACGTGATAAGGATGCCCAGAAAGGGAATCCTCGGATCGTCAGGCCGGGGAATCTGCCACCCGCCGGAGGACGGCCTATCTTCTGTCACCGACGATGGGGCCACCAAGGTCGTCGCCATCACGAACCCTCCTCGCCTGATGATTTCCGTGCCAGGATGCGATGCGCGATGGGCCGCAGGTTCGCGGCAGACAGTTCGGCCAGGCAGACGAGTTCATCGCCGTTCACGTATCCGGGGTTGCGTTCCTGAAAGAATCGAATGTGCGGGTCACGCAGGCGCGACTCGCTCACCTCGGCAAGATCGGGGACGAGACGATCCTTCCCGCCCGCGAAATGAAGAATCCCCTTTTCGGGGTTGTAATGACCGGGATACTTGCGTTCGGCAAGGGCACGCATCAGGGCTGCTTCGAACTTCGGGGTCGGCACGTCATGCCGGGGGTAGAAGGAGTTGAAGTAAACGGGCAGGAACTTGTAAGTCCGGTACCCCTTGGAAATCAGGAACCAGAACAGTCGCCGCCCCGGCATGAACTCGGTCAGAGAGAAGACGAAACGTCCCCACACGCTGGCGAGTTCCGCCTCTCCCCAGAAATCACGGTGGACGATCGTATCCCCGCTGAACACCGCCTGGATGACCTCGCCCTCGACCTCGACCTCGAGAAGCATCAGCGTCGAAAATCCCTGCAGTTCGCCGGAAGTCCGGTCGCTCAGCAAGACGACCCAGCGTTTCTCATCCAGATCGGCCTCGAAATCAGGCCGGGTGGCACCATCGAAAAAGGTGCTCAGGAGTTCGAACATGCGATCTCTCTGGCTTACGGTCAACTCGTCAGGGGTCAGAACCAAGCCTTGCAGTCGCATGCTCTAATGGTTACCCGAAGCTCCGGAATTGACAACCTGGAGCCTCTTTCTGAGCGTTCATCGGCCCCCCCCACGGACCTGAACGAAATCCGTCATGGAGTATGCCCTCCCGATGCGACCTGCCCGTTCCCGGACGTTGCTTCTGGCCAACACGCTCACGTGGCTAGGCACGGCAGGGGCTTGCCGCAGGTTCATGCACGCGCAGTCGGATCCGGAGGGCCACCAGCGCGCCACCCTCCGTCGTATCCTGTCGAACCAGGCGAGTTCCAGGTACGGACTGGCGCACGGTTTTTCCCGGCTGCAGAACCCGGACGACTACCGGGCAGCCTTACCGGTCGTGGATCATGACGATCTCAAACCCTGGATCGATGCCATCTGTCGCGGTGAGCAGAGGGTCCTCACCGCCGACCCCGTGCTGATGCTCGAGAAGACCAGCGGTTCGACCGCCGCATCCAAGTACATTCCTTACACCCCATCGCTGCGACGCGAATTTCAGGTCGCGACGTCCGCGTGGATGCATGACCTGCTCCGGCATCGCCCGGCTCTGAGAAACCTCGGTTCGTACTGGTCCATCTCTCCCCTGGCGCGGGAACGCGAAGTGACCGCAGGGGGACTGCCGGTCGGCTTCGAAGATGACACGCAGTACTTCGACCCACTTGAACGCTGGATCTTGAAGCAGATGATGGGAGTCCCGATGTCCGTTCGCGACATCGCCAGCATGCGAACCAACCGGTACGTGACGTTGCGCTGGCTTCTGAACCGCGACGACCTCGGACTCGTCTCGGTATGGAATCCCAGTTTCCTCACCTTGCTGGTCGAGGCTGCCGAGATCGAGGGCGATCGCCTGGCCCGAGACCTGCGCGAGGGGACTCTGTCTCCCCCGGATACCCTGGAACCGGGGCTTCAGGCGCGGCTGGAACACGGACTCGTCAAACGTCCGAAGACAGCGGAGCGTATCGAGCATGCGCTCCGCGACGGATACCTGCTCGGTACCGAACTGTGGCCAGACCTTCAGCTCATCAGTTGCTGGACGGACTCGGTCGCGGCCCTCTCTCTGCCGACCCTGCGAGCCCGCTTCCCGCAAGTCGAGATCCAGGGGAAGGGATTGCTGGCCACCGAGGGGGTCGTCTCGATTCCGCTGCTCGGTCATCCAGGAGCGGCTCTGGCACTCGATAGCCACTTTCTGGAATTCCTGCCCGAGGGCGCCAGCGCCCTCGGGACGACCAGGCTCGTCCACGAGCTCGAGGCCGGGCAACGCTATTCCGTGCTTCTCACCACCGGGGGGGGGCTTTACCGCTATGCCCTGCACGACCTCATCGAGGTGGTCGGCTTCCTGGGACCGAGCCCGCTGGTCTCGTTCGTGGGGAAGGCCAGGCACATCAGCGATCTGGTCGGGGAAAAACTCTCGGCCCTGCGGGTGGGACAGGTGGTGGAGGGCGCATTCGACGAACTGGGCATTCGCCCGTCTTTCGCCATGCTCGCCCCCGAATGGGGGCAACAACCGGGGTACCACCTCTTCGTACAATGGCCCGATGCGACGGTCGAAGCCACGGAAGCCCTCGCACGCCGGGTCGAGAGGGGCCTTCAAGAAGGGCATCACTACCGGTATGCCCGTGACCTGGGTCAGCTTCACGAAGTCAGGGTCGTCCCCGTCGGGGCCGATGCCCCTGCACGCTACCTCGCGGGCTGCATGGAACTCGGCCAGCGACCGGGGGACGTGAAACCGACCTACCTGCACGCCAGTTGCGGATGGCGAGAGCGGCTACTGCCCGCTCAGGTGCCAGCCGAAAGGGGGACTCGTGAGTGAAGCATCTGCCGGTGCACGGCTGCGGTGGGCCACCGAGGAAGACAACGAGGCCCTGATAGACCTCGTACGCCAGTGTCCGATGCAGGGAGACTTTCACCTGTTTTTCGACCGGAGCCCCGACTACTTCGCCCTGAGCCGCATCCAGGGGGCCGGAGCCCGCGTCGCGGTCATCGAGGCCAGCGAACCGGGACGTCTGGCAGCAGCGGCAGCACTCGCCTCCTACCCGCACTGTCACGTGAATGGTCAGGTCCTCCCCGCTTTCTATGCGTGCGACCTGAGAGTCGCTCCCGATCAGCGCCGCAAAGGGTACGTCAGACGCCTCCATGACTTTCTGACGGAATGGGGGGTCTCACAGGGCGGGGCCCTGGGTTTCATGGCCGTGCTGGCCCAGAACAGGGCGATGGACAGCATCCTCGGCGGCCAGCAGGGTCGTCACATCTACAGACCCGTCGGGACGATGGCCAATTTCACGGTCCAGTTTCTCCTGGCACGGAGAGCCATACCGGGGATCACCATCCGGCGAGCCACCGAACGCGATGTGCCGGAGATGGTGGAACTCTGGAACCGCGTGAACGGGGCGAAGCAGTTTGCCCCTCGATGGTCCGAAAAGCACGTCACGGCTGCCATCGAGCAGGCTCCCGGACTGGCCCTGGACCAGTACTGGCTGGCATACCGGCAATCCAGGCTGGTCGGCCTCTGCGCCACCTGGGACCAGTCTTCGTTCAAGAGGATGACCGTGCTGGGGTATGGCCCCACCATCCGGCGGATCCGCCCCTGGTACAACCTGGTGTCTTCTGGCCTTGGCCTTGCCCCCATCCCGCAACCGGGGGCGCTCCTGAACTATTTTTACGTCACCCAGATCTGTGCCGAAACACCGCGCGACCTTCGGGCCCTGTACACGGCCATCTACAATGAAAATCGAAAAAAGGGGTACCACTTCTTCGACACGATGCTGGACCGCCAGGACCCCTTGATCTCGGCACTGAATGGCTTCATGGCACCGTCGGTTGACATCCGACTGTTCGCGATGGACCCCCTGGAGAGGTTCGGTGACCAGCCCCTGGATACCCGACCTGCCTATTTCGACCCTTCCACCGTCTGAATGTCTACCGGGAACGACCTCTTGTCCACGTCACGACCGAACTGGTCCACCTTCGTCGCACCCGCCAGCGTCGCCCTGGCCATCCTGCTGATGTGGCAGGCGGTATGCCATGGCCAGGCCATTCCGGAAAGCGTCCTGCCGACTCCGGCGCAGGTCGGGCTGGCGCTCCGGGAAGAATTCGAGTCAGGCCGGCTGGCTCGAGACGTGGGAGTCTCGATGGGGCGGGTCCTCGTCGGTTACGTGCTGGCCGTCGTTTTCGGCGTCCCTTCAGGCCTGTTGCTGGGCGGCATCCCCGTGCTGAGGGCAGCCTTTCTACCCGTGCTCAATTTTCTGCGTTGCCTGTCTCCGATCACCTGGATTCCCTTCGCGATTCTCTGGTTCGGAGTCGGGCATGCCCCCGTGATCTTCCTGATCTTCATGGGAGCATCGTTTCCGATGGTCCTGGCCACCTGCGTCGCCACCACACGCATTCCAACCATCTACGGACGCATCGCCCGGGAGTTTGGCTTGCGGGGCCTCTCGCGATGGTCCTGGATGGTCCTGCCAGCCGTGCTGCCGGACGTGCTTGCCGCCATGCGTGTCTCCATCGGAGTCGCGTGGCTCGTGCTGGTGGCTGCCGAGATGGTAGCCGGTCAGGACGGTCTGGGATTCGCGATCTGGGATGCGCGAAACGGCCTGCGCCCGGATCTTCTGATCGCTGAGATGTTCGTGATCGGCGGAATCGGAATCATCCTGGACCGTTCGCTGGCCACCCTGGCTCGCCACCCGTTCGTGAGGTGGGGACATGAACGCTGACCATCTGCGCGTGAACGACCTGACCTTTGCCCACGGCAAAGCGGCTCCCATCTTCGAGAACCTCAACCTGGCAGTCGCACCCGGGGAAACGATCGGAGTCATCGGGCCATCGGGCTGTGGAAAGTCGACCCTGCTCGCCTTGCTGGGGGGACACTTGTCGCCCACGGCGGGCAGCATCTCGGGACCTGAACGGCGCCTGACGGTCCACCAGAAGGACGGCCTGTTCCCCTGGCTCACGGCTGCGGGCAACGTGGGTCTCGGGATTCGTGACCGGACGGATCGAGATGAGGTGGTGCGCCGCTGGATCAAGGCGGTCCATCTGGACGGTTCCGAACATCTCTACCCCCACCAGCTTTCAGGAGGGATGCGCCAGCGCGCGGAGATCGCCCGAGCCCTGTGCGCCGGGGCCGACGTGTTGCTGATGGACGAGCCCTTCTCCGCGCTCGATTACCAGACCCGGATCGTCATCCGTGGCGAGATCCTGGCCCTGCTGGCCGAGCATCCGATCACGATGATATACGTGACTCATGACATCGAGGATGCGCTACAGCTCGCCGATCGCATCATCGTGCTGGCAGGCCGCCCCGCTCGCATCACCTGCGAACTGAACATCTCGGCCCCGCACCCGCGCGATCCGATGGATCCCGCTCTGGCCCGTGCGAGCCGGGAGATCCTCGCGGCGCTCTTGCCATCGTCCCTGGATCGATCCAGCCAGCCCGGGAGGACACCGTGATTCGATTTGCCCTGCTCGCCATGCTCATCGCCTCTGGATGGCGGCCCCAGCCGGCTCTGGCGGCGAGGGACAATCTGACCGTCGGATTCTTGCCCGTGACCTGTCACCTGACATGCCCGGTGACTGATTTCGCGACTCGCACCAGTCAGACGACACGCTTCGAGTCCAGGCGATACACCGATTTTCCGACGATGGCTGAAGCCATCAAGACGGGACGTCTGCAGGCGACGTTCATGATCGTGCCGCTGGCCATGAAACTCCGGGAACAAGGCATCCCCGTCAAGATCGTCTACCTGGGTCACCGGGATGGTTCGACCGTCATCGTGAGCACGAAGCTGAAGACCGTGCGCGACCTGCGGGATCTCCGGGGCAAGACGATCGCCATCCCGAGTCGCTTCAGCAATCAAAACCTCGTGCTTCATGCGCTGATGGAAAAACAGAAGATGGCGCCGGACGATCTGCATTTCGTCGAATTGCCACCGCCGGACATGCCTCTGGCCTTGCGAACCGGGGCAATCGACGCGTATTTCGTCGGCGAACCGCACGCGGCACGCGCTGAACTCGAGGGTTCGGGGAGAGTGCTGCACCATGCCAAGGACATCTGGCCTGGATTCGTCTCGTGCGCGCTCGTCGTCCACGAGCACCTGATGCAGGATCATCCCGCGGTCGTCCGTGATCTGGTGCGCGGGGTCTCCAGTTCGGGAGAGTGGGCGGAAACGCACCGGACCGGCGCAGCCCGGATCGCGGCACCCTACTACAGGCAGGACGAGAAGTTGCTCCGGTACGTGCTCACGCAGCCACCCGATCGGGTCAGCTTCCGCAAGCTGACCCCGACGGACCAGGACCTGAGCCTCATCCAGACCACGGCGCTCAAGATGGGCATCCTCAGGCACGCCGTTCCCCTGTCGGACCTCCTGGACCGGAGTTTCATCCCCGCCAGGATTTCCCCCGCATCCATCGCGGATGGGGTGTCAGATCCCTAGATCCAGAAGGCGATCTTCTTTTCCAGGGGGGGGAGGGGCGTGTCCTCCCCTCGTTCTGCCTGATGCCGCAAGGATTCGATACACGCGTGGATGACGTCGGCTTCGGTGGAAGAGAACCTCGGTCCATCCTTCTCGATGTTGTGGGTCTGATTCCGCATGATGGCGACATCCTGCTCGATGACACGCCGGGTATACCAGGCGAGAAACGGGCGGAGCAGTTTCGTGAACCAGCCGAACCGGTAGGCGATCGCCGTGTACACCAGGGACTCGTGTTCCGAGATCGGGGTGATCTGGGATGCGATGACGAAATGACGATCCGTTCCGTACCGGTAATCGACCCGTGTCACGTTGGGCATGAAGAACCTGTCGGTATGCGTCATGGGCAGACCATCCGGATTCAGGGCCCAGTCGGCGAAACCGATACCGTCTCGGTGCAGATACTCGACTTCCACGGAGTTCACCGTGCGCCGCACGATCGCCTCGCCGTGGACACGCTTCCGATTCCGGAACCACCGGGAATGGACGAAGACCGTGTGAGGGACGTCCATGAAGTTCTCGACGAGATTCGTCACGTTGCCTCTGAAGGGCGTGATCATGTAGTAGGCATCCCAGCCATCGGTCCGGTAGTAGGGCATCGGGAACGGTTCCTCGACGACCCTGGCGGGATTTCCCATCCAGACCCACACCAGGCCGTGAGCCTCCCGGGTCGGAAACGACTCGACCCGCTTTCCCTCACGCAAACGCCGCTCGCCCCCCTCGCTGGGGATCTCGACACATCGACCCTCGCGGTCGTAGGTCCACCCGTGGTAAGGACAGGCCAGACATCCGTCCCGGACCTCCCCCTCACCCAGACGTGCGTTACGATGGGCGCAGCGATCGATCACGGCAGCCGGGTGCCCTTCCGCATCGCGAAAGAGGGCCAACCCCACCTCCATGATGGTTCGCTGGAGGGGAACCCCGACGGTCAATTCGCGAGCGGTACAGGCCACGTACCAGTGCTCACGCAGGCTGCCACAGACATCTCTCATCGGAGGCGTTCTCCCGGATGGACGGACACCCGAATAGCATACCGGAGAATCCGAACGTGACCGTGAAGCGTCACCCACTTCCTGGACCCGGAACCCGGCCGCTGATCGGCCATGCACCGGAAAGCCTGGCTGACCCTCTCGGCAGCCTGGACCGGTGGGTGGAACGGTACGGCCCTCTGGTGGGTGTGCGTATCCTGGGACAGCCGACGATCATCGCGGCGGCTCCAGCGATGGTCGAACATGTGTTGCTCGATGCCGCCTCACGCTATACCAAGGGCTTCCAGACTCAACGCCTGGCAAGTCCGTTCGGTCAGGGTTTGCTCGTCAGCGACGGGGATCTGTGGCTTCGCCAGAGAAGACAGATGCAACCGGCATTTGCGCGGGAACACACCGCGACATACGTGGCACGGATTCCTCGCGTGGCCGCGAGCGAGATCGCGAACTGGAGTTCACGGGGCGACGAGATCGAGTTGACGGAAGCCATGATGGACCTCTCCCGGAAACTGTTCGTCAAGCTACTGGTAGGAAACGACGTGGCGGGTGCAAACCTGCACGCCGATCTGGCAGAAATCCAGTACCACTTCGCTCACCTGCTGAACTGGCCCTCGTGGGTACCGACGCCCCGCAATCTCCGCTTCAAGCGGGCCCTGGACAATCTCAAGGCGTTCATCGCCACGACCCTGACGCGAAGACTGACCGAGGACACGCCACGAGACGACATGCTCGGGATCTTGATGAGTCCCCGGAACGGGACGACCGCGATGCCTCTCGATCGGCTGCAAGACGAGGTCCTTTCGCTTTTCCTGGCCGGACATGAAACCACGGCACTCACGCTGACCTACGCGGTGGACGCGCTCGGGCGTCATCCGGATGCCGCGGCGCGGCTGCAGGCGGAGATCGATTCGGTCATCGGAGATCGGCTCCCGATCCCGGAAGACCTGCCGAACCTGCAGGTCACGAGATGGACGATCCAGGAAACGCTGCGCCTTTTCCCTCCGGTCTGGGCCATGTTCCGGGACGCTCTGGAGGACGACTCGATCGAGGGGCACCGGATCCCGCGGGGAAGCCTCGTCGTGCTGCCGCAGTGGACGATCCAGCGCGATCCCGGACTGTTCGAAAGGCCTCTGTCGTTCGAACCGGAACGATGGCAGGACGGACTGGAAAGACGACTCCCCCGGTTCGCGTACTTTCCTTTCGGCGGTGGCTCCAGACTGTGCATCGGAAATCATCTGTCGATGATGGAGGCGACCTTGCTCCTGGCCTTGCTGGTGCAAATGTACCGGTTTCAGCCCCTGAGCCCTGCTCCTCGCCTCCGGGCGGCCGTGACGCTGGTCCCGGCAAGCAAACTCAGAGTCCGTCTCGAACGGCGCGGATCTTTCCTGGCCACCAGTTCCAGCGCCCGATGAGCACCATGAGGCTCGGAACCAGGAACAGTCGGGTCACGGTGGCATCGAGGATGACCCCGGCGGTGAGGCCGAAGCCGAGCAACTTGACGGGTACGAGATCGGTCGCGGCAAAACCGGCGAAAACGATGGCCATCAGGATCGCCGCACTCGTGATGATGCCCCCGCTGCCACCGAGTCCGGTGATCACGGCCGCCCGATCATCCAGACCCGCCTCGTGAGCCTCCGCGATCCGCCCGATCAGCATGACCTCGTAATCCATCGACAAACCGAACAGCAAACAGAAAAGCATGATCGGATACACCGCAGGAACCGAAGGGATGGATGCCGGGAGGCCCAGCCAGGCCGCCGTCACGGGATGTCCGAAAACGGCCAGCGTGAGTCCCATGGCAGCCAGAACGGTCAGGGCATTACTCAGGATGGCCTTCACCGGGATGAGGATGGAACGGGTCTGGGCGACCAGCAACAGGGCCGTGAGGACCGTGATCGCGAGGGCCATGGGAGGCATGGCGGACCGGGCAGCCGAGATGAAATCGAGTTCGATTGCCGCGGGTCCACCCACGTCGATCCGAGCATCCCCGAGGGCACCCGGGTCGCCCCAGGGCCGGGAACGAAGCTTGCCTGCGAAGGCCCGGACCTCCCCGTAGGTGAGGTCGTGGCGCGGGATCACCTGAATCAGCGTGGAATCCCCGTCCCGGCTGACGAACCATCGAGCCTCTTGCGGAAGACGTTCCTGGAGTCCACGAGCACCGAGCATCCGGGCAGCGAGGGCGATTCGAGCCAGATAGCGGGGCGTCACGACTGCCTGCACCTCGGCGACCTCGGCCTGTCGCTGGAGCCAGCCGGATATCGAAGACAGACCATCGAGGCGTCGTGGCGCGAGTATGCCGCCCGTACGCGGAGGCACTTCCACCATGAGATGGATCGGGAGCATGGCGCCGGAATGGCCCATCAGCCTGGCCGCATCCATGCCCCGCACGGATTCGAGGGAGCGGGGAGCCAGGTTGAACTCGGGCATTCCCAGACGAAGGCCGAGAGCAGGGAAACCGAGCACCAGCAAGCACCCGATCGACACCAGCAGGGCCGTCACGGGTCGCGAGACGATCCAGCGAGCGCGTCTTTCCCACCGTGCGGTGGCTCCTTGCACGCGGCCAGCAAGCCATCTCGGTCGATCCAGAAAAGAGCCCGACACGGCCACGAGTGCGGGGAGCAGCGTGAGACTGGTCATCCAGGAGGTGAGCGCGACGACGGCACCGCCGATGCCCATCCCACGGCATTCGTCGATGGGGAGCAGAGCAAGGACCACGAGGCCGGCCAGAACGGTGCCAGCCGCCGTCGTGACGATCGGTGCGCAGGCTGCGGTCGCCCGCAGGAGCGGATCGGGCAGCCCGCCGGCCAACTCATCCCGCCGGCGCGAAATCAGGAACAGCGAGTAATCGATGCCGAGCCCCAGACCGAGCATCGTCGCGACGTTCGAGGCATAGACCGACAGGGGCATCACGCGTGCCAGGAGATCGAGCATGCCCATCGCGAGGACGACGGCTCCTGCTCCGGACAGGAGTGGCATCAGGGCGGCACCGGGTGTCCCGAAGGCAAGCATCAACGTCAGCAGGAGGAACGGCAAGATCTGGGTCTCGCAGTCCCGCGTCACGCTGGAACCGTGCTGGACCAGATCATGGCTCAAGGCAGACGTCCCGGTGGTCAGGGCCTCGACGCCAGGTGGTGTCTCGCGCGCGAGGAGGGCTCTCAGTGGCTGGACGAGTGCCTCTTCCTCTTCAACCGTGCGAGCCTTCAGCCCGACGGCGATCGCACGCCAGCCAGGCGCCCCCGAAGGCAGTTCCCGGACACCGGCGGCACCGGGAAAGGCGGACAGAACCTCCGACAGGTGGGCACTGGTTCGAGTCAACTGATCGGGAACCGTCCCGTGAACACAGACGACGAGATGATGGGCAAAAGGGAAGTCGAAATCGCGGCTCAGGCGTTGCATGACCCGGTCGGACACGGAACCGGAAATCCCGCCAATCTCGCCGCGCAGATGGCTTGCGAGACCTCCAGCAGCCCACGCCCCCCACAGGATCAGCAGAAACCAGCCCAACAGGACCCGTTTCGGATGTTCGAGAGACCAGAGAGCCAGGCGAGTCGGGGGAGATCCGGTCATCACGCACCGCCTGCGAGCAGACAGAAGGCCAGCAAGGCCGCTCCCATCAAGATCAGGATGGCGAAGGTGGCGTTTCGAGTCGGAGAGATCTCGAACGCACCCGTGACGTGCTTCCAGAAGATCAGGCGAAACGCACCCCGCATCATCTGCAGGAAAATGGCCGCCACCACGATCGGCCTGGCTGAAACGAGGTGCGAGGCCGCGTAAGCATAAAGGCCACCGAGGGTGAGCGCATAGAGCCCCAGCATCTTGATCGCATAACTCAGTTGCGGGCCTTCCTTGACGCGAATCGCATAGAGACGGCCGGTGACCTTCGCGGTCCAGTGGATGGAGGAGACCGAAACCACCCCGATGCCGAGGTGATACACGGCCAGAAGCCCCATCATGACCTGGATGATCGAACTGAACACTATCGTCCCTCCCCGGCGTGCATCCGCCAGGCTACGTACCCCGGCATGCATGCATCGTGACAGCCACCCGTTCCCCGGTCATGTGACCGCCTCCGGCGCGTGCCTGTGGCTGCCAGAGCTGTCGAAAAGCGTATTGTCAGGGCATGAAACGTGTGTTCTCATGACCATTACTTCCACACGCATACCGCAAGGCACGCTGGCCGCATCCGGATTCCACCCGTTCCTTGCCAGGACTGGTACACCCGTTGGACCGCGAGACCTACCTCGACCGAACGAAATCACTGCGTGCGCTTCGCAGCAGCAATCTCCGCGCGGCATGGGTCGTGGGCCGCGTCACCCTGCTGACCGTGGCCGGAATTGCCCTGTCCATCCAGGATCACCTGTTCACGTGGATCCTGGGACAGGTCGCGCTGGGCACGGCCATCGTGCAGTGGTTCGTTCTGGTCCACGAATGCGGACATCGCCACTTTTTCGTGACTCCCTGGATGAACGCTGCCGCCGGTCACCTCGCCAGTGCGTTCTGCCTGATCCCGCTCTGGCCCTGGAGTGACATTCACCGCGAACATCATCGGTGGGTGGGCTGGGGAGATCTGGACCCCACGCTGCGGACGACCCGACCACGCGTCCTGAAGGCGCATGAATGCAGGGTGGTGGACTTCTGCTGGAAGTGGTGGATCCCCATTTTCACCGTCGCCTTCGGTCTGCTCAATTTCTGGAACATTCCGCGCCTGTGGCAACGATACCCGTCTGGACGCGATCGAGTACGACACGTGGCAAGCGTGGCTTTCATCTTGATCGTTCACGGAAGCCTGATGACCTTACTGGGGCCCGCCTGGACACGGATCTTCGGCGGCGGGTTGTGTCTGTTCTTTCTGGTGTCGGATCCCCTGCTGCTTAGCCAGCACAGCCACATGCCGCAGCACGTGAGCGAGGGGTCCAAGGTTACACCCTTCGAACCTTGGGAGCAGGATCGCTTCACGCGCAGCATCATCTTCCCGGACTGGATTTCCCGCTGGATCTTGCTGCACTTCGACGCGCACGGGGTCCACCACCTCTTGCCCCATCTGCCCTGTTACCACCTGGGATTGGCCCATGAACGCCTGGACGTCCGTAACCGGATCGACTGGTGGGAGTGGCTGGTCGCCGCGAAGCGAACCCCGGCACACCTGCTCCTGTTCCAGGACAGGGAGCAGACGGGGTATTCGTTCTAGCCCAGGAAGTCAGGGCCTGAGCAAGCTCCGGATTCCCGCGATCGCCTTCCATGCGTTCACCCGCCCGGCCCCCGTCTGGTCGTCGCGCCCGGGGACGCCGAGGTCATCGACCGTCGCCACGAGGCGTTCCCGGATCTGAGCGCTGGTATACGCGGGAGCCACGCTCTTGATGAGGGCCGCCACGCCCGCGACATGCGGGGACGCCATCGAGGTTCCGGACATCTCCCCCCACTCGCCGTACCGCAAGGTCGAGACGATCTTCGAGCCGGGTGCCGCCAGCGTGATCGTCGGCCCGTGGTTGCTGAACGGGCTCCTGAGGTCTTTCGTGTTCGATGAGGCGACCGAGATCACCCCGGGCCAGGACGCGGGATAACTCGGCACGTCGCTGTTCTCGTTGCCGGCGGCAGCCACGACGGTCACGCCGGCCCCCACGGCAAACTTCACGGCCTCCGAGAGCGTGAAGGAGGCCTGCGGGGCACCCAGACTCAGGTTGATCACGTCCGCCCGACGGCGCACGGCCGCAACGATTCCCTCGGCGACCTGCGACCAGGTCCCGAGGCCCTCGGCATCGAGCGCCTTGACGGCGAGCACCGTGACGCCGGGTGCCACGCCCAGGACACCGACCCCGTCGGGCTGCGCGACCACCACGCCGGCACAGTGGGTGCCGTGGCCGTTGTCGTCGCGCGCATCGTCGTCCTGGTGGATGAAGTCCCAGACCGACTCGACGTGCCCGGCGAGGTCGGGATGCTTCATGTCGACGCCCGTATCGACGATGGCGACCCGCACCCCGGGTCGCCCCAGGGTGATCGCGTGGGCCTCGGGAACCTGGATGCGACTCATGTGCCACTGGCTGGCAAACAGCGGATCCGTCGGGATGTCGAAGCCCAGGACCGGCGCCGGGCGCACCGCCTCGCTGGCCCGGACCACCCCCTCCCGCTCGATGAACGCGACGGCGGGATCCCGGCGCAGGCGAGCCACGGTGGCGGCATCGGTACGGGCACCGAGGCGACCGATGCCGAGTTCGGCCAGGGGGCCCTCCAGCGTGAGCATGCTCAGGTCACCCGTCCGGGCCCGCCCGGATGCGGCTGGCCGCAGACCGACGAGATAGTCCGAGGTCATCGAGGCTTTCGACGCGATCCCGCCCGGCGCCCCGGAGAAGCGCCCCGTGGGCATCGAACCGCAGGCCGGCAGCAGCGCGAGCAGGGAAGGCAGGACCATGAAGGAGACGAGTCGACGGGAGAACGGGCGCATCACCATCTCGCTTTACCTTGAGTTAACCATCGATTAACTATTGTAGCCGGGGAGCGGGCGGGCGTCACCCGGCCGTGAGAAGCCCACGCGAGCGGGCATGATGGACATGCTCCGGACCCGATCGCCACGCTGACAGGATGTTCCGATGACCACGCCTCCGCCGCGACGCACCCCCACGGGATCCCTGATCATGCCTGCGAACGTGCAGCAGGAACCCGCCAGGCGACGACCGAACCGCCACCACCAGATCGACCTGCTCCGGACCTTCATCCGGGCCTGCTACCCGATCATCTCGGTGGTCAGCTGGGAAGAGCGACGGTTCATGGAAGGCCTGCAGAGCTTGCTCGGGCCTGCGCGTCCTCTTTACCACTGGACGTTCACCCGGGGACTGGTGGCGGTCACGGGCGATCGCCGGGTCGAACCGACGACGGTCGGCGACCCGATCGCGGCCCTCAAGTTCGCGATGCGCTCCGAATCCGGCACGGTGGTCGTGTTCTCGGACCTGCACCCCTGGCTCGAGGGGCCCTCGACCCCGGAACAGACCGCCGTCATCCGCCTGCTGCGCGACTGGTACCTGGATGCCCGCCGCCTGCTCGATACCGAGCGGACCTTCATCCTGCTCGCGCCCGTGCTCTGCGTGCCGCGCGAACTCGAGAAGGAGATGGTCGTCGTCGACTATCCGCTCCCGGACCGGACGACCCTCGAATCGATCCTGCAGGACGTGATCGCCCGCCAGGCAGCCCGGACGACCCCGGTCCCCCCCATCCTGCCCGAGGTCCGCGATCGCCTCGTGGACGCCGCGCGGGGGCTGACATGGGACGAGGCCCAGAACGCCTTCATGGCGGCCCTGCTCGATAACGGGCAGATCGACGGTCGCGACGTGCAGCTCGTCGTGGCCGAGAAGCAGCTCATCATCCGCAAGTCGGGGCTGCTCGACTACATCCCGCCGGGGACCACGCTGAAGGACGTCGGCGGCCTGGAGAACCTCAAGCGCTGGCTCGAGCGTCGCAGCCGCATCTTCACGCGCGAGGCCCGCGAGTTCGGCATCCCGCAACCGAAGGGGGTCCTGCTCACGGGCGTCCAGGGCTGTGGCAAGAGTCTGTCAGCCCGGGCGATCGCCGAGCACTGGGCTCTGCCCCTGCTGCGCCTGGATGTCGGCAAGGTGTTCGGCGGCCTCGTGGGCTCGAGCGAGGAGAACATCCGCAAGGCGATCCGCCTGGCCGAGGCCATGGCTCCCTGCGTGCTGTGGCTCGACGAGATCGAGAAGGGCTTCGCAGGCACGGGGTCCTCGGGGCAGACGGACGGCGGGACCACGGCCCGCGTCTTCGCGACCTTCCTGACCTGGCTCCAGGAAAAGACCTCCCGGGTCTTCGTGGTCGCGACGGCGAACCGGATCGAGGCCCTGCCCCCCGAACTGCTTCGCAAGGGACGCTTCGACGAGATCTTCTTCATCGACCTGCCGGGAGGCATCGAACGCGGCGCCATCTTCGACATCCACCTGCGCGCCCGGAAGCGCGCCCCCGAGGCCTTCGACCTGGGGGTCCTGGTGGCCGCCAGCCAGGGCTTCAGCGGCGCCGAGATCGAGCAGGCCGTGATCGAGAGCCTGGTGGACGCCTTCGATCAGGGCATCGACCTGGCCCAGGACCATCTCCTCGCGGCCCTGCGGCGGACGGTCCCGCTGTCCGTCACCATGAAGGAATCGATCGCGGAGCTCCGGGACTGGGGGCGCAGCCGCGCCGTTTCCGCCACGGGCTGAGACGAGCGGTCCGGAGCGAGCTACCCGAAGGCCGCCAGCGAGAGCGCCGACCTGGCCCCGCCGGAGAGCTGCAGGCTGTCCTGACGGCTGGCAGGCGCCTCCCCGATCATGTCGTTGATGGCGGAGCCGGCACCCTGCCCGGACGACGATACAGCTTCCGAGCGGCCCGGACCGCCGGCCATCTGGGCCAGCATGTCTCCGATGGCGGAACCGGCCGGCCGATCCGGGACGGCCGCAGGCCGGCGGAGCAGATCCATCATCGCGTAGAGCGCCGAGTTGCCGCCGATCTGCATCCTGCCTCCAGGTCCTGAGGGGTCCAGGAGATCATCGTCCCCGGAAGCCTGCCGAATGCGCGATTTCGTGAGCTTTTAACAGACGCTTGTTGAATGCCGATCAAACCCTTTGAAGGGCCAGCGGCTCCAGCACGGCCAGGGCCAGCGGGATCTTCCCGAGCGGGGCACTGACCTGGACCCCCTGGACGGCTCCACGCATGGCCTCGAGCATCTCGATGGCGATCGCCACGCCCTCCCGGGCCCCCTCGCCCCGCTCCTCGGCCGCCTTCATGCGGGCGAGGATCTCGGGGGGGATGACCACCCCGGGGACCTCGTTGGCCATGAACTCGGCGTTCCGGTAGCTCGCGAGCGGCCAGATGCCCGCCACGATGGGAATCTTGAAGCCTTCGACCCGCTCGAGGAAGGTCTCGAGCTGCCGGATGTCGAACACCGGCTGGGTGATCGCGTACTCGGCACCGGCCTCGACCTTCCAGGCGAAACGTTTGAGCTCGTGTTCGAGGTCGAGCGCCGCGGGATTGACCCCCACGCCGAAGCAGAAGGCCGTGGGTTTGCCGATGGCGTTGCCCCCGAGGTCCAGCCCCCGGTTCATGCGGTTCACCATGTTCGTGAGACCGATGGCGTCGATGTCGAACACGGCCGTGGCCTGCGGATACGGCCCCATCTTGGGCGGGTCGCCCGTCACCAGCAGCAGGTTCTGGATCCCGAGCGCGGCCGCCCCCAGCAGGTCGGACTGCATCCCGAGCAGGTTGCGGTCGCGGCAGGTGTAGTGGACGACGGGCTCGATACCCTCGCGTGCGATCAGCAGGCTCGCGGCCATGGCGCTCATGCGGCTCTGGGCCCGCGGCCCGTCGGGCACGTTGATCGCATCGACGCCCGCATCCCGGATCGTCCGGACCCCCGCGACGAGTACCGTGGCATCGCAGCCCTTCGGAGGCAGCACCTCGACCGAGGTCACGAAAGCCCCCCGGGCGATCTTGGCTCCCCAGCGCGAGCGCTCGGCCAGGGGCACGGGCTCGACGCCGGCCGGACCTTCCTTGCCCGCCTCGGTGATCACGATCGACAGCTCGCGCCGCGGCGAGAGGGCCCGCGCGGCGTCGGCCATCTGCCGGATGTGCTCGGGCGTGGTCCCGCAGCAGCCGCCGATGAGCCGCACACCGGCCTGGATGAGGCGCTTGGCGTACTTCGCCATGTAGTCCGGGCTCGACATGTACATCTTGCGACCATCCACCTCGCGCGGCATGCCGGCGTTGGGCTGGGCGGCGAGTTTCCGGGTCGTCACGGGAGCCATCTGCTCGATGGCCTCGAGCATGGGGGCAGGGCCCACCGAGCAGTTGAGGCCGATGACGTCCGCCCCCCAGCGGTCGAGCGTCCGCGCGATGTCCGCGGGCAGGCTGCCATAGGTGGTCCGGCCATCCTCCTGGATGGTCATCTGGCTGATGATGGGGAGGTCCGTGACGGCCCGGACGGCCTGCATGGCCTGGTGCATCTCGCGCAGGTCCGAGAAGGTCTCGAGCACGAAGCCGTCCACGCCTCCCGCGAGCAACCCCTCGATCGCCTCGGCGAAGAGGGCGCGGGCCTCCTCCTCGCTGGTGGGGCCGTAGGGCTCCAGGCGGATGCCCAGAGGGCCGATCGCTCCGACGACGTAGCGATCCTCGCCGACGGCCTCGCGCGCGATCTCGGCCGCCCGCCGGTTGACGCGCACGACCTCGTCAGCGAGCCCGTGAGGCTCGAGGTGCGGGCGCGTGGCCCCGAAGGTGTTGGTCTCGACGATCTCGGCGCCGGCCTTCACGTACTGGCGATGCACCTCGCGCACGACGTCCGGGTCCTGCAGGTTGAGCGCATCGTAGGACCGGTTGATGAACACGCCCATCTGGTAGAGCATCGTGCCCATCGCCCCGTCGAAGACGAGGACCCGGTCGTCCTGGAGGGCCTCGCGCAGCGGTCGTCTCATACCTCGACGGCTCCCTTGGGCCCGAGGGCCGGATGCGGACTCACGCGCTCGCCGCCCGTGGCCCGGATGGCGTAGTAGCGGGCCTCGGGGTGGTGGAGGATCATCGCGACGGTCGACTGCTCGGGCACGAGCTGGCACGACTCCGTGAGCGTCATGCCGGTCGTGGCCTCGACGGGCAACAGGTCGAACAGGATCCGGTGATCCTCGAGGTCGGGGATCGCCGGGTAGCCCCAGCTGTACCGCTTGCCCTGAGCGGCCGGCAGCCCCCACTCGCGCCTCACGTGGCGGTGCAGCAGCTCGGCCAGGGCCTCGGCGGCCTCGACGGCCAGGCCGTGGACGTAGTAGGCCTCGGAATAGTCTCCGGCGGCCTGCAGCTGCTCCATGCGCTCGGTCGAGCGCGGACCGACCGTGACGGCCTGCAGGGCCAGCACGTCCATCCGGTCCCCCCCCAGGGGCTGGAAGTAGTCGGCCAGACAGAGGCGATCGCCGTCGGGCTGACGCGGGAAGGTGAACCGGGCCCGCACGTTCGTGCCCTCGGGCGAATCGAACACGACGAGCGTGTCCCCGTCGGCCTGGCAAGGGTAGAACCCGTAGACCCCGCGCGGCTCGAGCCAGCCCTCGCGCAGGACCTCGGCCCGCATCCGGCCGAGACGCGGCTCGAACTCGTCTTTCAGCAGGCGGTCCCAGGCCTCGCCCGTCGTGCTCTTGCCGCCCCACGAGAGCCGGTAGAGGCTCTTGAAGTCGAGACACTCGAACACGCGGTCGAGGGGCACGTCCTCGAGGACCCGGTGCCCCCAGAAGGGGGCCGTCGGCACGGGCACGTCGAGCCGGGTGGCCGAACGGGCCGCGACGACGGCCGGGGCCGCCTGCGCGAGCCGGGCCTGGCGTTCCTTCTCGGCCCGGGCCTGCCGGTGGATGTCGGCCACGAACGCCTCGCGTTCGGCCGGATCGTTCAGGCGTTCGAGCGTCGCCAGGCCCTCGAAGGCGTCGTTGGCATAGAACACGCCGGGGCCGTAGGGCGTGCCGTCCTCGAGCAGGCCGATCCGCCGGCCGAAGCTGCGATTGATGGCCGCCCCGCCGATCAGGATGGGCACGTGAATGCCCTGGCGGTGCGCTTCCTGGACGCACAGGGGCATCTGCTTCGAGGTCGAGACGAGCAGCGCCGACAGGCCGATGGCATCGGCCCGGAGCTCGCGTGCGCGGTCGAGGATCGTCTGCACGGGTACCTGCTTGCCCAGGTCATGGACCGTGTAGCCGTTGTTGCTCAGGATGGTGTAGACGAGGTTCTTGCCGATGTCGTGCACGTCTCCGTACACGGTCGCCAGCACGACCGTCCCCTTCGTGACTCCCTCGGCCCTGTCCAGGAACTGCTCGAGGTGCTTCACGGCCTTCTTCATGACCTCGGCGGACTGCAGCACGAAGGGCAGGATGAGCTCGCCGGCTCCGAAGCGATCGCCCACGTCCTTCATGGCCGGCAACAGGACCGTGTTGAGCACCGTGACGGGATCCTGGCGCGTGAGGGCATCGTCGATGAGCGCCTCGATGCCCTCCTTGCGCCGGTGAAGGATCTGCCAGTGGATGCGCTCCTCGGAGGTCATCCCGGCGGTGGGATCCTCGACGGTGGCCGAAGTCCCGGCGGTGGCCTGGTTGGCCTCGAAGTAGGCGATGAGCTCCTGCAGGGCCTCCGGGGCACGGTTCAGGACCAGGTTCTCGGCCAGGCGCAGGGCCTCGGCCGGGATCTCGGCCATGGGCACGACATGGGCCGGGTTGACGATCGCGAGATCCAGCCCCGCCTCGACGGCGTGGTGCAGGAAGACGGCGTTCACGACGGCCCGGGCGTGGGGCTGGAGCCCGAACGAGACGTTCGAGACGCCGAGCGTCGTCAGCACGCCCGGCAGTTCGGCCTTGATCCGGCGGATCCCCTCGAGCGTCTCGAGGGCCGAGGGTGCGAACTCGGGATCGCCCGTCGCGAGCGTGAAGGTCAGCGCATCGAAGATGAGGGCCTCGGGGGGCAGACCGTACTCGCCCACGACGAGGTCATGGATGCGGCGAGCGACCTCGAGCTTGCGCTCGGCCGTCTTGGCCATGCCCGTCTCATCGATGGTCAGGGCCACGAGAGCGGCCCCGTGCTCGACGGCATGCGGCACGATGGCATCGATCCGGGCGCGGCCATTCTCGAGATGCACCGAGTTGACGATCGCCCGTCCCGGGAAGGTCCGCAGGGCCTCGAGGATGACGGCGGGCTCGGTCGAGTCGATCATGAGCGGCGCCTCGACGCCCTGCGCGAGGGTCTTCACGACCTTGCGCATCTGCTCGACCTCGTCCGCCCGCTCGGTGAGCGCCACGCAGACGTCCAGCACGTGGGCGCCGTTCTCGACCTGCTCCCGGGCGATCGCGAGGACGCCATCGTAGTCGTCGGCAAGCAGCAGCTGCTTGAGCTTGCGGCTGCCCTGCGCGTTGACGCGTTCGCCCACGAGCAGCGGACGCGGTTCCTGCCAGAGGCTCACGGAGCGCATGGCGCTCGCGACGTGCGGGGCCCCCGCGGCGGGACGGGGCAGGGGCTTCAGGTCCGCCACGGCGGCCGCGAGGGAGCGGATGTGGGCCGGGGTCGTGCCGCAGCAACCGCCCACGAGGTTCACGCCGTACTTCTGCACGTACTCGCGCAGGGTCTCGGCCATCGGTCCGGGCTCGAGCGGGTAGACGGCCTTTCCGTCGACGTTCAGGGGCAATCCCGCGTTGGGGATGAGGCTGATGGGCTTCGTCGCGCGCTCGAAGAGCACCTGCACGGGGCCGCGCATGTGCTCGGGACCGGTCGAGCAGTTGAGGCCGATCACGTCGATGGGCAGGGCCTCGAGGATGGCGATCGCCGCCCCGATGTCTGTGCCGAGCAGCATGCGCCCCGTGACGTCGAGCGTGACCTGGGCCTGGATGGGCACCCGTCGCCCGGACTTGCTGAAGTAGCGTTCGAGGCCCGCGATGGCCGCCTTGACCTCCAGGATGTCCTGCGAGGTCTCGATGAGCAGGACGTCACAGCCCCCCTCGACCAGGGGCCGGGCCTGTTCCTCGAAGAGGTCGGCCAGCTCCTCGAAGGTGACGTTGCCGAGAGTCGGATCGGACGACGACGGCAGGAGGCCCGTCGGGCCGATGGAGCCCGCGACGAAGCGGGGGCGTTCGGGAGTCGCGAAGCGGTCGGCCGCCTCGCGTGCGAGCCGGGTGGCCGTGAAGTTCTGCTCGTACACCTTCTCGGGCATGCCGTACTCGCCGAGCTTGAGGCGGTTGCCCCCGAAGGTGTCGGTCTCGAGGACGTCCGCGCCCGCCTCGAGGTAGTCCTCGTGGATGCGCGTGATGACGTCCGGCCGGGTGAAGACGAGCATCTCGTTGCAGCCCATCTGGCCGCCGTAATCCTCGAGCGTGAGGTCGAGGGGCTGGATCGAGGTCCCCATCGCGCCGTCGTAGACGAGGATGCGGTCCTGGAGGGCCTGGAGGTAGGGGTGCATGGAGTCCTCGATCCCGGAGTGCATGACAGCTGTCACTTGATTCAAGATACCCATCACACCCGCATCCGGAACCGGACGCGCGCGTGCCGGACCATCATGCCATGGTGGGCGTTCCCGTGCGGGAGGCCCAAAGGACCTGAAAGGGCTCGAGGCCGTGCGGCCAGTCGGCCCGGTGCCCGTCGAGCCAGACGTGCCAGTCCGGGAGCCCCGGCGGAGGAGGCGGTGCCGGACGGGCCGAGGCCGCCAGGTTGAAGCAGGCGATGGCATCGCTTCCGGGCGCTCGTCGCACCAGGTTCAGGACGGCGGTATCCCCGTCCCCGAGCACGTGCAGGTCGCCGGTGCGCAGCGCCGGGATGTCGCGGCGCAGGGCCAGGAAGCGGCGCAGATCGTGCCAGATGGAGCCGGACTCGGCGCGCGCGGAGGCCACGGTGGGACCGGGCAGGACCGGCACCCGGAGCTGGCCGGGAGCACAGGTCGAGAAGCCCCGGTTGGGGCCATCCCCCCAGGGCATCGCCGTCCTGAGCCCCATGCGGTCCGGCAGGGCGAGGTCGTCCCCCATCCCGATCTCGTCGCCGTAATACAGGACGGGACACCCCGGAAGGGCGAGCAGGAGGCCGAACAGCAACGCCTGCTTGCGGCGATCGCCCCCGACGAGACTCGCGAGGCGTCTGCGGATGCCCAGGTTCAGGCGCATGCGCGGCTCGGGCGCATAGGCCTGCCAGAGGGCCTCTCGCTCGCCGGGCGTGACCATCTCGAGCGTGAGTTCGTCGTGGTTGCGCAGGAAGGTGGCCCACCGGGCCCCTGCGGGGAGGGCGGGAGTCCGTTCGAGGATCTCGCGGATGGGCGCGGCGCTCTGCCGGGCGAGCCCCAGAAAGAGGCGGGGCATCCACGGAAACTGGAAGGCCATGTGCAATTCGTCCTGCATGTAGGGGAGCAGGTGCTCGGGCGGCTGGTTGATCTCGCCCAGCAGCACGGCCTCGGGCCACCGTGCCGCGACGAACGCACGCAGGCGCCGCAGGAAGGCATGCGTGCCGGGCAGGTTCTCGCAGATCGTGCCCTCCTCCTCGAACAGGTAGGGCACGGCATCCAGGCGGAAGCCGTCGACCCCGCGTTCGAGCCAGAAGGCGGCCACCTCGAGCATGGCCTCCTGCACGGCGGGGTTCTCGTAGTTGAGGTCCGGTTGCTCGCGGTAGAACCGGTGCCAGTAGAACCTCTGCGCCTGCGGCTCCCAGGTCCAGTTCGCCGGCTCGAAGTCCTGGAAGATGACACGCACCCCCGCGAAGCGCCCGGGGTCATCCGACCAGACGTACCAGTCGTGATGCGGATCGCCCGGGCCACGCCGGGCGGCCTGGAACCAGGGATGCCGATCCGAGGTGTGGTTGAGGACCAGGTCGAGCAGGACCCGGAGCCCTCGTGCGTGAGCCGCTTCCACGAACGCCTCGAAGTCGGCCATCGTCCCGAGTGCCGGGTCGATGGCCCGGAAGTCGCTGACATCGTAGCCATCGTCTCGCAACGGCGAGGGGAAGCATGGCAAGAGCCACAGGGCCTGCACGCCGAGGTCGGCCAGGTAATCGAGCCGGGAGGTCAAACCCCGGAAGTCTCCCGTACCGTCGCCGTCACCATCCTGGAAAGTCCGGACCGACAGTTCGTAGAAGACCGCATCGTGCCACCAGGGCGTATCCATGAAGCACCTCCGGCCCCGCAAGGTAGCAGGGCCGGAGACCGGAAGCGAGCCACGAGCGCGGGTTCGCCTCAGTGCGAAGGTTGCTGCTGCTGTTGTTGCTGTTGCTGCTCGGTTGCGGCGCGCTTGGCCTTCTCCTCGCGAGCCCGGTGAGCTTCCTCGGCCTCGGCAGCTCCGACTTCCGTCTCGAACCGGACCTGGTTGCGCCCCGAGCGCTTGGCGAGATAGAGCGCCTGGTCGGCCCGCTCGATGAGGGCCGGGACGCTGTCCTGTGAGCGCATCAGCCCGATCCCGAAGGACATCGTGACGTGCAGGGCAGGCACATCTCCCTCGAGCTCGAAGGTGAGTTGCTGGACGGCCTGACGGATTCGTTCGGCCACGACGTGCGCACCCTGCATGTCGGTCTGGGGCAACAGGACGATGAACTCTTCGCCCCCGTAACGGGCCACGAAGTCGCAGTCGCGTACGGCCATCTTGAGCACCTGAGCGACCCGGCGCAGGACGAGGTCGCCCGTCTGGTGGCCGTACGTGTCGTTGATCTTCTTGAAGAAGTCGATGTCCGTGAGCACGACGGACAGGGAGTTGTCGTACCGCCGGGAACGCGCCACCTCGAGCCCGATGATCTCGTCGAAGTGCCCCTTGTTGATGAGACCCGTGAGGCCATCGGTACCGGCGCGACGGACGGCCGCGGCATTCTTGACCTTGAGCTCGGAAATCACGCTATCGCGCTCGCCGAGCGCCATGCGCAGATCGCACTCCGAGAGGGCCAGCGTCACGACGGGCAGGCACATGCTGAGCAATTCCCGGCGCTGCTCTTCGACGAAGGCATTGCCTTCCCAGACCAGCAACAGGACGGCATGGCACCGATGCCGCATCACGAGGGGCATCGCCACCACGCGGCGGGAGACGCCGAAGTCACGGCGGTGGGTCTCCTGGTCGGCCAAAGCGTCGCGCACCAGGTCGATGTACGCCGGCGGAAACTCGAAGTTCGACTTGCGGATGTCCCCCGGCAAGATCAGCTTGCCATCCTGCGCCCCTGCCACGAGGAGCAGTTCGAGGAACAGCGAGGCCACGAGTTCGTGGACGCCGACGGCATTCCGGATCCGGTCCGAGACCCGGTTCATCACCCACATGGGGTCAACAATCGTGATGTCTGGATCCATGCGTTTGCTACCAAAAAAGGGGATCACACGTGGCCTTGCGCATACATTGTTCCACGGAAACGGGCAATTCAAGCATCCCCGGCGCCCGAACGCGGATGTGAATCTTCGTAAACACGCTGGAGATGGCCCGGTGTGACATGCGTGTAGATCTGGGTCGTCGAGAGACTCGCGTGCCCCAGCAGCTCCTGGACCACCCGGAGATCGGCCCCGGCCTCCAGGAGGCGCGTGGCGAACCCGTGACGCAGGACGTGGGGGGAGGCAGGCCCCGGATGGCCCAGCCCGTCGGCCAGTTTCTTCATCCGGTCCTGGATGGCGCGGGGTGCGAGGGGCCGGCCCCGGTTCCCCAGGAAGAGAGCATTTTCACCGGAACACGAGAGTCCGGGACGCACCTCCTCGAGATAGCGGCCAAGCCACCCGACGGCCCGGGGGTCCACCAGCACGATGCGCTCCTTGCCCCCCTTGCCGAACACGCGCAGTTCACCCTGGCCGAGATCGACGTCCTCGAGCCGGAGGTTGCAGAGTTCGGAAATCCGGATGCCTGAACTCGCCAGCACCTCGAGCACGGCCCGGTCGCGCAGGCCGAGGGAGGTGCGGACGTCGAGACGCTCGAGCAGGGCCTCGAGGACATGGTCGGGGAGCAGGCGGGGGAGGGTTCGGCGGCGCCTCGGTGTGGCCAGGACCGACAGCGGGTGGTCCGGAAGGGCCCCCGAGCGCACCAGATAGCGCGCGAAGGCACGCAATGCGGCGATCTTCCGGGCCAGCGTGGTGCGCTTGCATCCCCGCGCCGACAGAGCGGCCAGCACCTGACGGACCCGCTGGACGTCGAGGTCCGCGAGCCGGGTGGCATCCGTCTCGAGGCGGAACTGCTCGAGGTCCCGCGCATAAGCCCTGCAGGTATGACCGGACAGGTTACGAGTCCTGGCCAGATCTTCGATGAAACGCGCTTGCCAGGTGGCGAATTCCAAGACGGACCTCCCCGGGCACGTGTCGCCCCCCCGGTTCCCGGGATACCCCCGTCCCGACACCGGGGTCAAGCCCCCTGCGCGCTCGATGCAAAAACGGGCGCGCGTTATGATGAAAGCGTGCCCGGATGGCTCACCTTTTCCTTCCCCCGGTGAAAGGATTCCCTCCATGCCCGATCCCCACTTCGATCGCCGCAAGCACCTGCGGGCGCCCTTGCATCTCGAGTGCCATGTGGTGGTCCCCGAGACGGGCTTCCAGTGCCGCGCGGAGATCCGGGACGCCTCCACGGGGGGGATGCTGGTCCACGCGACCCGGATGGCCCGTCGAAACCTGTCCCGACCGTTCTGGATCCTGTTCACGCTGGGCGAGGAACTCTTCCAGGTGCCCGTCCAGCCCGTGAACGTCCGGAATGACAGCGAGGTGGGCGTATGCTTCCGGACCGTGACTCCGGTCCTTTCAGCCATCCTCGCACGGACGATCTTCACGAGCCTGCGCGAGGCCCGGAAGACCTACCACAAGGGGGATCACAACTCGGCCGAGGAGGAACCGGCGCGCCGGCTGCTGAAGTCGGTCGACGTGCAACTCAAGAGCGACCTGGTCGCGGAAGTGGAAGCCCGAGCGGGCGATCCGGGACGCGAGCGCGCCCGGAAGGTGAGCCAGGCCGTGCGTGGCCAGCACAGAACCATGCACGACGCCCTCGTGGACGCTCGCAACCGCCACAAGGACCGCGCCGAGCGCTGGAAGGACAAGCAGACCGTCAGCTACGAGTAGCGTCGACCGATTCGAGGGTAGCGAGAGACAGCTGGGCCGCGCCCGATGGATCCACCGGCACGACATGGCACGCTCGGCAGCGGGGCTCGTAGGCCTCGGCTGCTCCGACGAGGATGATCGGGTCGTCCCAGCGAGCCGGCTGCCCGTCGATCAGGCGCTGGGAACGGGTAGCGGGGGCGCCGCATTGCACGCAGATGGCCGTGAACTTCTCGACCTGCTCGGCGATCGCCAGCAAGCGGGGCATGAAGCCGAAGGGCTGGCCCCGGAAGTCCAGGTCGAGCCCGGAACACACGACGCGCTTGCCCGCATCCGCCAGGGCCTGGACGACGTCGAGCACGCCCTCGTCGAAGAACTGGATCTCGTCGATCGCCACCACCTGGGTCTCGGGGCGGGTCAGCAGGGCGATCTCGTGGGATCCTTCGGTCCGGATGGCCCGGATGCGGCGCCCCGAGTGGCTGCTGACATCCTCGGCAACGTAGCGGGAATCGAGGATGGGCTTGAACACCTGGACGGACTGCCTGGCGATCTCGGCCCGGCGGATGCGGCGGATGAGCTCCTCGGTCTTGCCACAGTACATGGAGCCGCAGATCACCTCGATCCAACCGGTCCGACAGGGAGAAGCGTGAAAGGCGTGCTGCATGAGGCCTCGCGAGGGGAGCAAACCCGGTCATCGTATCATCCGGAGCCGAAGTGGATCATCCACGCGTTTGAAAGTCATGTTCCCGGTCGACCAGGGTACAAGCGGTGCACGCACTCCGGGAGGTCCCCGTGTCCACACCGAAGCCCCTCACCCAGACCGCCCCGCCCGCCGCAGGGCCCGCCATCCCGTCGTCGCTCGTCCAGACTGCGGGGGGCCTCATCGCCCTCATGGTCTTCTTCTGGTTGCTCGGCATGGTCCGCAAGAGCGGCAAACGCACCGTGAGGGGGAAGGTCGATCCGACGCTTCTGGCGAAGGCCCTGAAGCGATACGTGACCCGCATGGACGTCCGGTTGCGGCAGGCCTCCGAGATCTACTCGAGCCTCCTGGCCAGCCGGAACCTCGTGGCCGGCTATTACGAGAGTCGCGGGTCCGTGATCGGCGTCCGGCTGCAGGTCAAGAAGGCTTACTGCAACCGGTGTCGCAAGCTCGACGGCCTGGAGATCAGCCTCCTCGACGCGGAAGTCGTCGCGAGCCACACCCCGCCCCTCCACGGGGAACTCGGCCGTGGTAAACCGGTCTGCGAGGCCTTGCTCATCGCGATCCCGGCGGACACCACTCCGAACAAGGGACAGGGACGTCCCCGGTCCGGCAGGAAAGGCTGACGCTCAGGCCAGCGTGGCCAGAGCGCCGGCCAGGGCGGCCCGCAGATCGCCCAGGCCTCGCTCGCCCATGAGGCGATGGCGCTCGACCTTGTCCCGGATGCGGGGTCCCGCGGGAGGTTCGAGGAGACCCCAGTTCGAGTTCATCGGCTGGAACCGCGCCGGATCGGCATGCGTGACGTAATGCATCAGGGCACCGAGCATGGAGGTCCGGGGCAAGACGATCGGGTCCTGGCCGCGCAGGACTCTGGCCAGGTTGAGCCCCGCGAGCGCCCCTGATGCCGCCGACTCCGAGTACCCCTCGACCCCCACGAGACACCCGGCAACGAACCATTGCGGGCGATCGCGCCATTGCAGGGTGGGTGCGAGGAAGGCGGGACTGGCCAGATACGTGTTGCGGTGCATCACGCCCATCCGGACGAACTCGGCTCGCTCCATGCCGGGAATCATCCGGAAGACGCGCGTCTGCTCACCCCACTTGAGCTGGGTCTGGAAACCGACCATGTTGTAGAGGTCACCCACGACGTTGTCCTGACGGAGCTGGACGACGGCGTAGGGGCGTCGTCCCGTCCGAGGATCCGTCAGACCCACGGGCTTCATCGGACCGAAGCGGAGGGTGTCCACCCCCCGGCGACCCAGCACCTCCACGGGCAAACAGCTCTCGAAGAAGTTGCGCTCGGTCTCTCCGAGGTGCAGGACGGCGCCCTCGGCTCCGACCAGCGCCTCATGAAAGGCCAGGTACTGGTCGCGGTCCATGGGGCAGTTCAGGTAAACGCCATCGCCCTTGTCATAGCGAGCCTGGGGGAACACCACGGCCATGTCCAGGCTGTCCTTCACCAGGATCGGTGCCGCAGCATCATAGAAGTGCAGGTGCGCATGCCCCACATGGCGGGACAGCTCGGCCGAGAGGGCCTCCGAGGTCAGGGGGCCTGTGGCGATGAGGGTGGGAGCCTCGGGATCGAGCGAGACCTGCTCCTCGCGCACGAGTTCCACGTGCGGATGGGCCAGGAGATCCGCCATGATGGCCTCGGAAAACACGTCGCGATCGACGGCGAGCGCCCCTCCGGCGGGGACGGCAGCCTGTTCCGCCGCGCGCATCACGAGGGAGTCCATCAGGCGCATCTCGGCCTTGAGGAGGGCCGCAGCCGTCCCTTCCGTGCGCGACCCGAGGGAATTCGAGCAGACGAGCTCGGCGAGCTTGTCCGTGTGGTGCGCCAGCGTGGGGCGGACGGGCCGCATCTCCACCAGGCGAACCGGGACTCCGGCCCGGGCGAGTTGCCAGGCAGCCTCGGAGCCTGCCAGCCCTCCCCCGATGACGGTGACAGGGCGGGTCAAGACGCCACCTCGCGCGAGGCGGCCTCGTCGCCCTCTTCGGAGCCGGCCGCAGCACCGCCTGCCGCCTTCCGGGGCGGATTCATGATGTGCTTGCACTCGGCATTCGTGCAGAGCAGGAAGGAGCGACCGACCTTGGTCTTCTTGAGCACCGTGAAGGTGCCACACTTCACGCACGCATGGTCCGTCGGGAGATCCCAGGAGGTGAAGTCACACTCCGGGTACCGGATGCACCCGTAGAAGGTTTTCCCGGTCCGGGTCCGCTTCACGATGACCTCGCCCTCGCAGCCGGGACGCTTGCAGGCCACACCGGCCCTTTTCAAGAGGGGCTTGGTGGTCTTGCATTCGGGGTAGCCCGAGCAGGCCAGGAAGTCACCGAACCGACCGCTCTTGATGAGCATCTCCTGGCCACAGTTCTCGCAGCGCTCACCCGAGGGAATGGCGACGGGTTTCATCTCCTTGGCCGCCTGCTTGAGCGTGGCCTGAAACGGCGTGTAGAAGTTCCGGAGCAGCTGCTGCCATTCGTTCTCGCCCGTCTCGATGGTATCGAGCTTGTCTTCCATGTCGGCCGTGAACCGGATGTCCACGATGTCGGGGAAATGACTCTTGAGCTGGTCGTTGACCTGGATACCCAGCTCGGTCGGCGTGAGCGCCTTGGCATTCTTGACGACGTAACCGCGATCCTGGATGGTCGCGATCGTCGGTGCGTAGGTGCTGGGCCGTCCGATGCCTTGCTCTTCCATGGTCTTCACGAGCGAGGCCTCGGTGTACCGGGGCGGCGGCTGCGTGAAGTGCTGCTGAGGGACGACCTCCTTGAGCTTCAGCGCGTCGCCCGCATCGAGGTCCGGAACCTTCGGAGCCTTCTTGTCGGCGGACTCGTCCTCGGAGGTTTCCACGTGAACGGCCATGAACCCCGGGAAGACCACCTGCGTGTCAGAGGCCCGGAACAGGGCCTCGCCCGCCGCGATCTCGACGGTACGGATGGCGAGGGTAGCATTGGCCATCTGGCTGGCAGCGAAACGCTCCCAGACGAGCCGGTACAGCTTGAACTGATCGGGCGTCAGGAAGCCCTTGACCTGGTCGGGCGTGCGCTGGATGGAGGTCGGCCGGATCGCCTCGTGGGCCTCCTGCGCCCCCTTCTTGACGGGGAAGGTGCGGCGGGTGGTCGGCACGTAGGTCTTGCCGTACGCCTTCTGGATGTACGCCCGGGCCTCTTCGTAGGCCTCGTCGGCGATCCGGACCGAGTCGGTTCGCATGTAGGTGATGAGACCGACGGGCCCCTCGCTTCCCAGATCGATCCCTTCATAGAGCTGCTGGGCGAGCGCCATCGTGCGCTTCACGGTGAAGCCATGTCGCTTGGAAGCTTCCTGCTGCATCGTGGACGTGATGAAGGGAGCGGCTGGCTGACGTTTCTGGTCCTTGGTCTGGACCTTGGCGACGCTGAAGGCAGCTTCCTTGAGCGCCTCGACGATCTGCCCGGCCTGATCCCCGGAGGTGATCTCGGGCTTCTGACCCTGCCAGCGAACGAGTTCAGCCGAAAAGGCCGTGCGAGCTGGCGCTTTCAGGAGATCGGCGCGGATGCTCCAGTACTCGCGCGGCTTGAAGGCCTGGATCTCGGCCTCGCGATCGCAGATGAGCCGGACGGCGACCGACTGCACGCGTCCGGCCGAAAGGCCTCGCTTCACCTTCTGCCAGAGCAGGGGGGAAATCTTGTATCCGACGAGCCGATCGAGGACCCGTCGCGCCTGCTGGGCATTGACGCGCTGCTGGTCGATGTCCCGCGGATGCTGGACGGCCCGGAGGATGGCATCTTTCGTGATCTCGTTGAATTCGATGCGCCGCATGGGCTTGGCCAGGTCAGCAAGCAGTTCCGCCAGGTGCCATGCGATGGCCTCACCCTCGCGATCCGGGTCCGGCGCCAGGTACACGAGGTCCACGCCCGAGGCAGCCTCATGGAGTTCCGAGACGACCTTGGACTTCTCTGACAGCACCTCGTACTGCGGAAGGAAGTTCTTCTTGACGTCGACTCCGAGGCCCTTCTTCGGCAAGTCCCGGACGTGGCCGGTGCTGGCCCGCACCTGGAAGTCCTTGCCCAGGATCTTCGCGATGGTCTTCGCCTTGGCCGGACTCTCCACAATCACGAGCGATTTGGTCACGACACGTCCACCTTTCACCCCGTCCGGCCTCCTCGCCGGACCCGCGGGACAGGTGAGTCCCCTTTGCCGGGTCCCACCGTGAGCATCACTCTAGCACATCGAGAGAGTCCCCCCGGCGAGACGCGCGCCTCAGGCCAGCCTGTGCCAACCCTCCGCCCCCATGGCAACCCGACCTGCCAGCAGCAGATGCGTCAACGCCGCCTGGACCCTCGCGGCGGAAAGCCCCGTGAGGGCGGGAAGCACGTCGACCGGGCGAGCCCCTGGACCGAGGGCCGCCCAGATGGCCGCCTGGTCGCCCTCGAGGGCCTTTTCCAGGCCCTGCGGGGAGGCTTCCCATCCGAACTCCATGAGGACATCGTGCACATCGCGAACCAGCCGGGCTCCGTCACGGAGCAGGCGATGGACCCCGGCCGAAGCGGTGGAATCGACGGGCCCGGGCACTCCCAGCACCTCCCGATCCTGTTCCAGGGCGTGAGCTGCCGTCAGCAGAGCCCCTGACCGTTCAGGCGCCTCGACGACGACGGTCCCGCGACAGAGGCCCGCCACCAGTCGGTTCCGGGCGGGGAAACGCCAGGGCGCAGCCCCGGTGCCAGGCGGATACTCGCTGATGAGACAGCCACCCGACCGGACGATCCGTCGCGCGAGATCCCGATGGGAGACCGGATGGATCCGATCGAGGGCCGAGCCGAGCACGGCCCAGGTCCGCCCCCGGGCCAGGGCAGCCGCGTGGACCTCGGCGTCGATCCCGAGGGCAAGGCCCGAGACGACCACCACGCCTCGGGACGCGAGCTCGCCGGCCAGACGGGCCGCGACGCGGCACCCGTAGGGTGTGGGACGCCGGGTCCCGACGATCGCGATGGCCCGTTCCTGGTGTAACAGATCGCCAGCGGTCCAGAGCGCGAGCGGAGGGACCGGGATGTGACGCAGCAGGTCGGGAAAGCGGGCGTCCGTATCCAGAACCAGGTCGAGACCACTGGCCAGGTGCCTTTGCCAGAGCCGAACGGGATCTCGGGCGTCGCGGGCCCGGACCAGGGCGTTGGCACGCTCCGGGGTAAACCCACCTTGCGAGACGAGCACGGGAGCCGAAGCATACCAGGCCTGCGCCAGGCCCCCGAGACGGGCGCGAAGACGGGCAAGCGTCCGCGGGCCCGCCCCCTCCACGTCGGCCCAGGCCACCAGCGCCATCCTGTCATCGAGCTCAACCATGTCATAATGATATCATGTATAAACTAAAAAAAGGAGGCCCCACATGGGTGGAGCCTCCCGTGAGACGGACCGGGGCCGGTCGCCTAGTGCGCAGGAGCCTCGCTGGCAGCCTCGGCCGGGGCTTCACTCGCAGCGGCTTCGGCAGGGGCGGCCTCACCAGCAGGAGCGGCCTCACCAGCAGGAGCGGCCTCACCGGCGGGGGCAGCCTCACCGGCAGGGGCACTTTCGGAAGCAGCCTCGGCAGCGGGGGCCTCGGACGCGGTGGTGCTGGCGGGCTCCTCGGACTTCTCACCACCCGAGCAGGCGACGAGATTCATGGAAACGGCAACGAGCGAGAGCAGGACCAGACGCTTGAGCATGGGACAGGTACTCCTTAAACGGAACGTGGAGGGTGAATACGGCGATGATACCACTGCCGGAAGACCGGGGGGCACGGCCCGTCGCGGAGACTACCCCTGGAGCCGGCGAACCAGCCAGCAGCGGTCCTTGTTCTGGTTGTAGTCTTCGAGGATGAAATCCAGTGCGGCCCGCATGATCTCGGATTTGCCAACCTTCATCCGCTGTTCGGTCCGCAACTTGAGCATCACGACCTCGAGCGAGAGCAGCTGGTCTTCCGAAAAATAGAAGGTCGCCCGCTGGTTGAACGTCTCATCGGCTTCGGGGACCACGGGAGTGTCGGTGGCATCCTCAAGACCTGACTGGCTTTTCTTCGTGGTCGGACGTCGTTTCATGCAGGTGATCCTCTTCTCCTCGGCCCGGAGCCTACCCGAAGGTTGTTGACGGCGTGATCGTAGCAAGAGCACACGACGACAGCCTGTACCCGCGATCACAACGTCAACATGCATCTTTTACGGGTAGGGTGACGCGGGTCACCCCGGGATCGACGCGGCGGTGGAATGGTAAGAGTGAAGGTGTCCAGGGTATAGGTGGGACACCGTGGATGACGTCGAGAGGATTGCCAGGTGGACCGCGTCCGTTTCCGCTCGAGAAGGCTTCTGGTAGCCGCGCTCGTGCTCATGACCTCTGCTTGCGCCGCTTACCAGGTCGGCAACCCGTTCCTGCCGGCGGCGCGCATTCTCGTGACGGTCTCCCCCCAGGTCGTCGAGAGCAAGATCGAGTATGACCGGTCCAAGTCCCTGTTCGTCTACGAAACCAGGAACGCAGACTTCACGCTCTCGCCGTATCCCAACGACACCACTCCCGCCGTGCTGTTCACCGACTACGACGTGACCTATCGCAACCAGGACGGTGCCGAGATCAGCTCGTACACGATCCCCAAGCGTCGTCTCGCAGCCACCGTGTTCGTCAACCGATCCGCGGGAGGTGGCGCGGGTGGAGGTGCCGGTGGTGGCGTGGGTGGAGGTGCCGGTGGTGGCGTCCCAGGTGGTGGCGTGCCCGGCGGGGGTGTCGGCGGGGGTGTCGGCGGGGTCGTGGGAGCGGGGCCCGGTATCTGCACGGTGCCCATCGTGCCCGAGAGCGTGATCCGCTATGCGATCGACAACGGGTTCGTGACGCTGGGGAACCTGGTCGCGGTGAACCCCGAGAACTGGAGCAGCAACCTCTCGGGCTTCGTGACCTTCTACGGACGCGACGAGAACCAGTATCCGATCAAGGCCGAGGGGACCTTCACCGTGAACTTCCGGACTGCAGTCATCTCCAGCGGGGGGGCCAACTGATGGGCCTTCGAAATGTTTCCACGGCCAGGCGCCTCGGGCTCCTGCTCGCCCTCGCATCCGGCACCCTCCTGTCCGCCTGTGACCAGTTCTATACGTTCTTCGGGACGGTTCCTCCCGACTACCGCCCCCCGTTCCCGACCGGAACGATCATCGGCAAGGTCATCGACCGTGGAGGGAAGCCGGTGGACGGGGCGTCCGTCTCTGACGGTGCGAACGTTTCCTACACGGGACTCGGCGAGACCGTGACTCTCGAAACGGGTTCCACGGGAAACCTGGGGCCGGGGGAATACGTCCTGACACGGGTTCCCAGCGGGCGCGTCGTCAACCTGAAAGCCAGCTTTGACGGTATCGACTCGCCGACCGTCCAGACACTCATCCAGGCATTCGATCCGACCAAACCCGTCAGCACCACGCCGACCTCTCGCAACGCGCCAACCCGTCTCGCCGTCGCGCTGGTGCTTCCCATCGACGCTCCCGAGGACGCCACAGATACCCTGGACAGCGACGGGGTGTTCGACTCCGTCAACATGAAGGTCCTGACGAGTATCGAGGTGGCCACGGCCTCCGCTGGGCTGACGTACTCCCCGTCGTCCGACGTGCGGCTGGCGCTGCATCGACCGCCCGGGGCCTCGAGTTCGCTGACGGTTCGCAGGGTCCAGCTCCAGTATCTCAACGAAAACGACCTGGCACTCCCGACGAGCGACACGGGTCTCGATTCCAACGTCGTCACCCGGAGCCTCTCGAGTCCGGTGACCTTCCTGCCTGGAACGGCCATCAAGTCGGGCCCCACGGCGGTCCTGACCGTGCCCGTGGCCCTCTCGACGTCCGCCTTCCGGGACTACCTGACGAACCCATCGGGATCCGGGCGCGCTCGCGTCGAGATCCGCCTCAGGGTCGGTGATTCGAGCAGCAACGTCCGGGATCGGGCGAACGGCGGGGAGTACCGGGCGATCGTCGATCTGAGATTCAAGCGCTAGAAGGCCACGACGTTGTAATCGAAGGTGGCCTGAAAGGGCTGCTGGCCGCGGGGCGGACGCATCGTGACCGCCAGCCCGAGGCAGTTCAACCCGTATTCGATGCGGTAGGCCAGGTCGCCCAGCATGAAGGGGCTGTCCCCGGTCGTCAGGCTGCTCGGACGCGCCCACCAGGCCATGATACCGGTGGACCAGGGTCCCCACACATGGAGTCGCAGATCCGTGAGGACCCTCTCCACGCTGGAGGCCCGGTCGTGGACGAAGGGCGTGCCCGAAACGAGCCCATTTCCCGTGACCGTCACCGGCTGCGATTCGAGCATCAGCCGGAACTGGAGCCAGTCCGCCCAGTTCCAGGTGCTCTGCACACCGAGCGAGACGACACTCTGACTGCTTCCCTGCATGGCTGACATCGGCTTCCCCTGCAGGAGAGTGGCACCGTAAGCCGTTGCCGAGGCACCGCCATAAGGCTGGATCGTCCAGCCACCCGGTGCCTGCCAGGCGGGCATCCCGAGTGCCAGGCCCCCCTGCAAGAGCAGCGCCCCGTTCCCGATCATCTCCTCGATCAGATAACCGGTGCGCAAGCTCGGCACCAGGCTCCAGCCTTCCGAGGCCAGCCCCTGCCAGCTGAGCGAGACCTCAGGCAACTTGTGAACGGGAAAACCGCTGGGGTCGACCTGGTACTCGAGGTCGTTCCGACGTCCCAGATCGACCCGGTAGCCCACGTTCACGCTGGAACGGAGCGGGCCCGTCTCCGCGAGCCAGGCGGCGTTGAGATGCCCCCCTGCGCGCCCGGCATCGACGGAGCCCGAGGCCGGCGTGAGCCAGGGCCAGTACTGGGTGAAGTTGCCGTCGAGGCGCCATTCCCCCAGGTCGTTCCGTATCGACTCGGCCAGTCCGAGCGCCACCCCGCGCCCCGACATGACCCGGACAGGCAACTGGATGGGGCGCTCGCTCACCTGGAAGGTCATCCGGCCATCCAGCGTGACCCCCTGGACCCCGTTGTAGCCCAGCGAGAGATCTCGGGCCTTGAGGGCATCGTTGCCCTGACGGGCACCGTCCCCCACGGTCGCGACCAGATAGGGTAACTTGAGGATGGTGAGACCCGCGACCACCACCGAGACCCAATCTCCCCGGAAATTCCAGCTTTTCCGGGCGGGGGACCACTCGAACCGATCCCCGGCGAACCAGTAGCCGGGATCCACCTGCAAGCACGGGGAGATCCGGGCATCCTCGCTGACCACGAGGTCGGGCGCAAGGTGAAGACGTAGACCGCCCAGCCACACCTGCTTCTCGACGAGGGCCTGCCAGTCCCGGGCATCCGCGACGCGGCGTCCGAGGTCGAAGGTCAGGTCGGTGCAGCGCAGGTGGTAGACCCCGCGCTCGAGGGTGACGACGCCCGCGGCTGTGCCGCGGGACTCGCCTCGGTGGTATTCCAGGCGGTCGGCCGAGAGCACGAACTCTCCGTACCGGGCCTTCACGTGCCCCACGGCCAGGACCACGCCGGACTGCTCGTCCTCCTCGAGGTGGTCGGCCTCGAGGAGGACCTGGATCTCGTCACGTCCCTCGTCCGGATCCCCCGGCAGGGAGCCGGGAGCCTGCACCAGTGGCAAGAGCCAGGTCTGAGGCGACTGTACGGAGGGCGATCCCGTCGGGACCGTGGTCGAGGCGGTCGCTGCGCCGGCGAACGCGGCAGGTGGGCAGGTGTCGCAGGCCAGAGCCGGACGGGCCAGAACCAGCATGGCGAGAACCCATGAGACGCTTCGCGCCGTCACGGCCTGCTCCGCCTCGGCCGCAAGCGCCGACGTGCGCGCTGCTCGAAAAACCTGCCGAGCACGGGGACGAGAGGGCGATCGGTCTCGAGCACGAGCTGGTCGACCCCGGCCTCCCGGAAAAGCCGGGTCCGGGCCTCGTGATGGCGGGCCGCCGTCTCCGCGTAGCGGGTTCGCAAGCGAGAGTCATGCGTGTCGATGAGCCGGACGACCCCCGTTTCAGGATCCTGCACCTCCAGCCACCCCACGTCGGGAAGCTGTCGATCGACGGGATCGAGCAAGGTGACGGCGATGAGGTCCACGTGGGGATGAAACGCCCGGAGAGCCTCGCGGGAGGGTAACTCGAGGAAGTCGGAGACCAGGAAGACGATCGCGTGCCGGGGGAGCAGGCGATGCAGGAGGCGGACGCTCTCGTCGATGCGGGTCGCCCCCCCCTCCCGACCCTGGACGAGCAGATCCCGCAACAGGCGGGTCGCGTGGTTGCGTCCCTTGCCAGGAGGCACGTAGCGATGTCCGCGCGCATCGAAGGTATAGAGTCCCACGCGATCATGGTTCTGGACGGCCGAGAAAGCCACGGTGGCACAGAACTCGGCAGCGAGTTCCTGCTTCAGACGCACCCGGGAACCGACCCGCAAGGAAGCCGAGGTATCGACGGCCACGACGACGGTGAGTTCCCGTTCCTCGACGAACTGCTTGACGAAGAGCCTGTCGAGGCGGGCCGTGACATTCCAGTCGATCTGCCGGACGTCGTCACCTTCCTGATACTCGCGCACCTCGTGGAAGTCGATGCCCTGCCCTTTGAAGACGCTGTGCCAGGCCCCTCCGAAGCGCCCCCGGGCCAGCCGGGTCGACCGGAGCTCCACGCGCCGGATGCGCCGGGCCAGATCGGAGGCCTCTTGCGCCATCAGGGAACCTTGACGCCCGCCAGGACCTTCCGGATCACATCCTCGACCGAGACGTCCTGGGCCTCGGCCTCGTAAGAAAGCAGGATGCGGTGCCGGAGCACGTCCGGGGCGATCGCCTTGACATCCTCGGGTAACACGTAGCTGCGCTTCCTGAGAAAGGCATGCGCCCGGGCCCCGAGGGTCAGATGGATGCTGGCCCGGGGACTCGCACCGAACGACACGAGCTCTGCCAGGGACTCGAGACCATGCTCCCGGGGCGAGCGAGTCGCATGGACGAGGTCGACGACGTAGCGCTTGATCTTGTCGGAGACGTGCACGGCCTCGAGACAGTCGCGGGCCTGAGCGATCAGGTCGAGATCGCCCAATCGCTGCAACTCGATCCGGCTGGGGCGAGTCATCCGTTCGACGATCTCGAGCTCTTCCTGCCGTGTCGGATACCCGACCTTGACCTTGAGCATGAAGCGATCGAGCTGAGCCTCGGGCAAGGGATAGGTGCCCTCGTTGTCGATGGGATTCTGGGTGGCGAGAACCAGGAAGGGACGTGGCAACTCCATGGTCTCGCCCCCGAAGGTGACCTGCCGCTCCTGCATCGCCTCGAGCAGGGCACTCTGGACCTTCGCAGGAGCCCGGTTGATCTCGTCCGCGAGCAGCAGGTTGGTGAACACCGGACCGCGCTTGGTCTGGAATCGTCCCTTGCGGGCATCGAAGATGGACGTGCCCAGGATATCGGCTGGCAGCAGATCCGGCGTGAACTGGATCCGCGCGAACTCCGCCTGCAAGACCTGGGCGAGAGTCTGGATGGACAGGGTCTTCGCGAGCCCTGGGACCCCCTCGAGCAGCACGTGCCCATCCGCCAGCAGGGCCACCAGCAACCGATCCAGCAGGTGCCCCTGGCCCACGATGACGCGTCGCACCTCGGTCAGGAGGAGAGCGAAGCGTTCGGAGAGCACGCGTACGCGCTCACTGGCCTCCAGGGACGAATCGTCGGCGAGCACTTCAGGATCGAGCGGCATGCCCTGGAGTCTAGCCCAGTTTCCCCCGCCTGGACAAGCGTGTCGCGCATTCCACGCAAGTTCAGGGAGTGGATCGTCTATAAAAGGTTAGCGTACAATTAAGAAACGTTTAAACAGTACGCCCCCCCACCGACCCAGGAGGTCCCGATGAAGCGGCTCTCATCCGCCCTGCGCACGTCCCTGTCTCTCGGGCTCACGCTCGTGACGCTCGCCGGTTGCGGCATGGTGAGTCCCGCGCGCACCCTGTCCTACTCGGCCACCGAGGTTTCGCGCGCCAGGGCCCGACTGGAGGCCTCGCCCACGGGACTGGTTCCCGTGATCCTGTACGAAAAGGATCCGCGCAAGCTGGGCGACCTGGTCTCGGCAGGTCTGGATGTCTGGGGCACCGACGGGACCCGGGTCAAGGGCGCCATGACCCGTGAAGCGCTCGCCAGGGTCGAGGCGATGCGCCTGCGGATCGAGAACCTGCCCGAAACCCAGAACAACTTCGACAAGGGCTACAAGACCGTCGCCCAGATGGAAGCGGATCTGCGCGACCTCGCCACCCGTTTCCCCCAGCTCGCCCGTCTCGAAGATTTCGGTGACTCGTGGCTGAAGCGACAGGGCAAGGGCGGTCATGACCTCTGGGTCCTGAAGATCGGGAAGGGCGACCTCGCGACCAAGCCGGCCGTCATCTACATGGGCAACCACCATGCCCGCGAACTCGTCACTCCCGAGGTCGTGCTGAACCTCGCCCACCTGCTGCTCGAGAAGTACGGTCAGGATCCCGAGATCACCAGCTACGTGGACAACCGTGCCATCTACCTGGTGCCGACGGTGAACCCGGACGGTCACCTGCTGGCCGAGAAGGGTGCCGACCAGCGCAAGAACGTCAACAACGTCACCGGCGGCAAGCGGCGGATCGGGGTCGATCTCAACCGGAACTACGGCTTCAAGTGGGGGCTCCCCGGTGCGAGCGACGCGCCTGAAGCCGACACGTTCCGGGGTACCGAAGCCTTCTCGGAGCCCGAGACCCAGGCCATCCGCGATCTCGTCGCGAGCCGGAAGTTCACCTTCCTGATGACCTACCACTCGTTCAGCAACCTGATCCTCTGGCCGTGGGGCCACACGGCGGACGAGCCGCGCGACCCCCGTCTGGCGGCGATCGGTCGCAAGCTGGCCACGTTCAACAAGTACACCCCCCAGCAGTCGAAGGACCTGTACTTCACCTCGGGGGACACCACCGACTGGGCCTTCGGCACCTTCGGTACGCTGTCCTACACCACCGAGATCGGCTCCTGGGGCGACAACTTCGATCCCCCCTTCTCGCGGATGGGCAAGTTCTGGGATGAGAACCGCCCGGGTGCGCTTTACCTGCTCAAGGTCGCGGACGAGCCTGCTGCCGTCTTCGGACCCGAGGTGCGCTCGGTTCAGGCCCGCGACGGGCAACTCGAGGTCCAGGTCCCGACGGGCGTGCAGCGGGTGGAAGCCTTCACCGGCCGTCTCGGCCAGCCTGGCACCGGTCTCGCCGTGTCGGTCGAGGGGCAGATGGCTCGTCTCTCCTTGCCGCCTTCGGCCCTCTCGGGTCGCCAGGTGGTGCAGGTCCGGGCTCAGGGGCAGGACGGTCGCTGGGGCGCCCCCGTGGCGGTCTGGAACCGGTAACCCTGACCGGCACCCGTTTCTCCTGAGGCGCCGGCATGACCGGCGCCTCATCTTTTCCGGGGCGATCGGCCTCGACCGGGCAAAAGCATGATCAGGGTCACAGCCCGGGTTTGACGGTTCGCATACACTGGAACGTAACGAATCCCAAGACATGCCCGGGGAGGGGCAAGATGCTCGAGACGTCCGTCCGGATCCGCCTGGAAGAGGCCCACCACGAAGGTGACTCGCTGGTCGCGATCGCCCGGGCTTACCTGGAATATGCGGCGCGCCTGCAGCGCGAACAGGCCTCCATCGTCTGACGGGCTGTCCTGCCTGCGCACCGGCGATATCTACACACACAATTAACGGTTCAGCAATTCATTTTTCACGGCTTCCTGCACGAGTAACGGGTCTTTATCAGGAATAAAGATCTCGTGGCCCAGCGACTCCACCCGGGCCTTGGAGGATGCCGTGAGCACCATCTCTGATTCCAGCCAGGGCCTACCTGCAAGAACGTCCGCTCCCATCATCCAGCGCACCCAGAGCGAGATCGTCTCGACGAAGACGGTCGTCCCCGTGCGTGATTCCTCGCCGCTCATCCAGCGCAACCCCGCTTACGCGTCCGAGGGCAGCGACACGCCGCTCATCAAGCGCTTCCAGAGCGAGATCATCAGCTCACCGGCAGCTTCCAGGGCAGCAACGGGTTCGCCCATCATCGAACGCAATCCCACCTACGTGTCGGACGCGACCGGAACCCCGCTCATCAAGCGTTTCCAGAGCGATATCATCGGCCAGCCTTCGAGCGTGCAGCCCCCCGAGAAGTCCCTGCCCCCGAGACCCCCGGCCGATATCGTCCAGGTCGGTGGTGGTGGACAGGCTTCCGGCCTGGGACTGATCGATCTTCCGGAGGACCTGATCCTCCCGCCGGGTGGTCTTCCGTCTTCGGGATTCGATCGCCTTCAAGAGGCCGTCAATTCAGCCAGGCTACCCGACGGCTCCCCGCTCAGCGCGGCCCAGAAGAAGGCGGTCTACGATTTTTATGGCCTGGCCTCGGAAGGCATGGACGATGCGGGGGCCGATGCGGTTGCGGACAAGCTGGCGATACTTTTACGCAACGGCAAAGAGTTACTGGGTACATTTGTCAACGGTCATGGTTATCGTCCTGATGCCTCGGGAACTCTGGCCATCGAGCACCTGGCAACCTTGATCAACAGCCCCCTGCACCCGGCCTTCGAGACGGTCGGGAAACCGGAAATCGCCCGCCAGATCCTCGATCGACTCGTCGCGCCGGAGGATACGCGCCAAGGCGTTGGAACGCTCGATTGCACGCTGGCGACGCTCGAGGGAGAACTCGCTGGCACGCGCCCCTCGGATTTCGTCCGCATCGCCGTGGGCCTGGTGACCCGCGGCAGTGCGACCCTGACGGATGGCTCGACGATGCCGCTCGCCTCCTTCGACCCCGCGGACGCTGGCGGGCGCTCGCTGGTCGATCTGGCCTTGCAGAGCAGCATGGGAGCCCTGGTGGCAGGTACGACCGGCTGGGATGGACAGACGTCAATCGGTCCCCGATCCAGCGAGATCCTGCACGAAAAGTTTCTCGGTGGAGATTGGGCCACCATCGGCCCCGAACAGATCCTGGCATATCTGCTGAGTCTGTCCTCAAACCCTGACGCAGATGCGATACTGAAGGGCTTGACGGATTCGGTTGACGGCATTCCAAAGGTCTCCTTGCGTATGCCCGATGGTTCCCTGCACTCCATGGTCCTCCTCGACACGGGGAACTTTGCGAAGAAGGGAATCGGGCTCTGGGACCCCCTGGAAGGCAAAAATATCGGCTATATCAGTCCGATGGACTTTGCGATGCGATTCGTACGGGCCACGGTGCCTGCACACTGGGTCGCTGCGGCCGGGGAAGCCACGACGGCAAACTCCACGGAAGGAGAAGGGGGGCTGACCCGGTCGGGCGCCCGGCGCTCCCTGGCCTGATCTGGGCCTCAGCCGGGCGGAAGCGCGGCACGGCATGCATGCCACCGCGGCGTATCGATTCCCGCCCGGCGGGCCTCCTCCAGGTAGGCGCGCGCGGGATCGGGGTGACCACCCAGCAGGTAGATCCAGCCGAGCAGGGCGAGGGCCTCGGGCTGACCGGGGATACGCTCCAGGATCCGGCCGAGGATCCGCCGGGCTTCCTCCAGAAGATTCCGCTGCCCGAGCAACCGGGCCAGGTTCAGGGCACTGACCACGTCATCGGGATGGATCGCGAGGGCCTCCCGGTACAGGCGTTCCGCCTCGACGGGATCGCCCATCCGCTCGGTGAGCACGGCCAGATTGACCAGGGCCGGGATCATGCCCGGCTCGAGACGGACGAGTTCCATGTAAGCCGCCCTGGCCCCCACCAGATCCCCCGCCTGCTCGAGAACGAGCGCGAGGACGAGTCGGGCCGCCGAACGATGAGGTTCCTGCTGGATGACGGCCTGCAACTCGTACAGCGCTTCGAGGGCCTCCCCTTGCCTGAGCAAGAGCAACGCCATCAGGAAGCGGACCCCGGATTGATCCGGATCGAGCCGGAGCACTTCCGCCAGTTCCTGGAAGGACAGATCGAGATGCCCCGCCCGGGCGAGGATATGGGCCAGCATGCGATGCAGGTCGATGGAAGTGGGAGCGGTGTAGATGCCCTGCCGGATGATCCGCGCTGCTTCCTCGAAGCGACCGGCCTGGAGTTCCTGCTCGACCCGCACCTTGACGGTCTTGATGTTCATGCCGTGGCCCTCTCGAGGGCTCCGAGAAAATCCGACCACCCCGGGTACCCTGCCACCAGATCGAGGGCTCCGTCCTCGTCCATCTGGAGACCCAGGCCCCGTAACAGGCAGACCAGCAGGGCGTGGGGGACCCGAGCCTGCAGCACGCTCACGGCCGGCAACCGGGTCAGCAGGCGCACGTACCGGCCACGGGCCCCGGACTCCATCAGCTCGAGCCATTTCCGGAACGAGGGGCCGAAGCTCGCCCGTTCGCGCTGGGGGACCTCTCCGAGCAGAGTTTCTCCGACCAGGGCCTCCAGCCAGACCAGCGCGAACGCCGTCCGATCGTCTGCCTGCAGGTAGGGGTTGTAAGCCGGAGTCGTGAGCAGACTCCGGCTACCCGGCGGACGCCCTTCGGCCGCGGCACAGGCCGGATCGATCAGCCGCACCCCGCCGGAGCCATCAAAGAAGATGTGCTCGGGTTTCAGGTCCCCGTGAAACGGGAGACGACCATCGACGTGACGCCCCGTCAGTTCTGACGCGAGCCGGAGCATCCAGGCAGCCGGAACTCCTTCACGACGATCGAGTCGCGCGCGCAGGTGATCGTCACCCAGATCCTCGTAGAGGACGTAGGCGCGATCGCCGATGCGCCCGGCTGCCCGCATGACCGGAAAGATCGGATCCTGGAGCCCCCTGACGAGCATGGCCTCCCGTTCCAGCAGATCGTTGGCCGAGAGTTGCCCGGGGCCCATGCCACCGGTATGGAAGGCGACGGCCTGGGCAAAACGCTCGGCGACCGTCGCCTCCCCGTAGGCATCGGGCAAGGTCCGCTTGGCCAGCTTGAGGATGGACGGTCCCTCGGGCACCTGAACCCGGTAGGCCCGCGCGATACCCCCTTCCCCGGCGATCCCGAGGATCTCGAGGCCGTCGATGCGATCGCCCACGGCCAGCCGCTGGATGGTCGTCCTGGACTTCATGCGAGATCTCCGCGCGGGGGATGGGGATGGTAGTAGCGCTGGGTCCACGGATGCTGGAGGGCCGCGAAGGCCTGGGCAGCCGGACGCGACAGATCCACGGCGACCCGCATGTCGGGCAGTTCGACCAGGTTCCAGGCATGCGGGGACGGACAGAAGGTCCCTGCATCGCCACGAACCATGGCGGACGAGAGACCGAGTTCTTCCGCCAGGACCTGGAAGAGCAAGGTCCGGTGACGGACGCCCCCGCCCCCGAGCACGCGGGGGACATCCCCGATGAGCAGGGGCTGCTGCCGCATGCGGGCCGCCGCGAGGGCCACGCGCTCTTCGACCCGCGAGATGGGCCCCCCCATCTGCTCGTGCACGTACTTCGCCAGCTCCTGGAGTCGCGAGACGGGTTCCAGGTCCTCGAGGGTGGTCTGGACCCGATGGATGTGCGCACGCAGGGACAGGTCACACGCTCGGTCGACCACGAGCACCTCGCGCTGCGTCGCCACCGGCCAGTAGTCGGTATCGAGCGCCGCATGGCGGCCCCCGTCCACGAAGCCATCCCAGACGTAGCCCTCGAGAAGGTGGTCGCGAGCATAGGCCAGACGCTGGGCACGAGCTTCCGGAGACGGAAAGCGAAAGGGGGGCTCTCCTTCCCCGAGGAGACGATCGCGGTTCATGCGGATCGCCACCTCGAGTGGCTCGATGCGCGTACCATGCAGGACGTGCACCACCTCGAGTCCATCCCAGCTGGCCGCCACGAGCAACCAGCCATCGACGACCGTGCCGTCGATCTCGAGGCGCAAGGTCGTGCCGGTCGGCAAGAGGTCAGGGTTCCAGATCAGCGCCATCTCGAGGCGCAAGCGCTTCTGGAGCATGCCATGGGCGCCCTCGCGCTGCAGGTGCAGTTGATTGCCCTCTTGACGCACCACCGTCCATCCGGGCTCGAGGTTGCCCTCGCTGCGGTAGATGCGCAGGTCCGTCCCGACTGCCACCGAAAGGGGCTGGGGGCGGGGAGGTTCATGCGTCTGTAGCGGGAGGTGGCCCCAGAGGGGCGCCACCAGAGGTGCCAGCTGGGCAGCCATGATCTGCTTGCGTCCGACCCCGCCCTTCTCGACGAGCAGGCGATCATCCTGACTGGCCAGGACGACCCAGCCGTCTTCGGCCTCACCGCTGCTCCGGGGCACGCGCACGATCGTGCCCGGCACGAGGAGCGAGGCGTTCCAGGTCAGAAGCTCCTCGACGGTGATGCGCTTGTGAACGGGACCGGCAGGCGTGAGCCGGAAGACGTGAGCCATCCCCTGAGAAGAGGGGCCGAGCAGGATCCAGTCCGGATCGAGTTCTCCGGTCGATCGGACGACCTTGACCGGCACCAGCCTCGGGAGCTCGTACCGACGCAGCATCGTGGTGGGCCGAGGGACCGAGCTCGCTGGCGCAGCGCCCCCATGACCCGGCAACGGAGATCCGGAGACCGCCACCATCGGCTGCGAGGCAGGCAGTTCACCTTCGATCTGGACCCCGAAGACCGAATGGATACGACCTTCCAGTACGTCCTGACGGTATCGGTCGAAATGGAGCGTATCGATCCTGGCCCACCAGGTGTCGAGCGGCGCCAGGATCTCCTCCACCCGGTCACGCCCGAGGGCCACACCGTGTGACAGGGGATCGAAGCGTACGGGACCGACCGGAGCCGGGATCTGTGTCATGGCACCACCTGAGAACCGCCCGGTGACCGCGTCTTCATATACCGCGGTGCCCGATCCTCTAACGAATACGCCCCGCGGCGTCGTATGATCGAGCTTCCGGAAGGAGGACCGCCATGACGCTCCCTGAACGTCTTCGAGCCCTTGCACGTGGCCTCGGGCTCCGTTGTCCGCGCTGCGGGGTGGGCGCCACCCATCGCCATCTGCTCAGAGCCCTTCCAGCCTGCGAGCACTGCGGGCTGGGCTTCACCCTCGAGGAAGGGGAGTTCACCGGGGGAGTGTACCTCTGCTACGGGGTGGCGGCCCTCATCTTCATCCCGGGCTTCCTCGTGACCGAACTCGTCCTCGAGTGGGACGTCATCCCGCAGCTGGTCCTCTGGATCGGCTTCGCGATCGCCTTTCCGCTGGGGTTCCAGCGCCACGCGACGGGGGCCTTCATGGCCCTGCTATACGCCACGGGAGCCCTGCAGGACACCCCTCAGGCCATGGAACGGGAAGCCCTGTCGCGCAGGAAACCTCCCGCCCCCTGAAGCCCCGGGATCACACCGGGCTCGCGGTCCGCGCGATCGCCGCCTCGAGACGCGCGACCACGAGTTCGCGCCCGATGAGATACGCCGTTTCAAACATGCCCGGGCTCACGTGGCTGCCCGTGAGGGCGACCCGGGCCGGCTGGATGATGGCCGCGAGCTTGACCTCCCGCTCCGCAGCCAGGGTCCGGAACACGGCCTCGATCGCCTCGGGCGTCCATTCCTCGAGCGCAGCCAGGCGCTCCTTCAGGCTCTCGAGCGCCGGAGCGGCTGCCGCGGTCAGGAACTTCGTGGCCGACTCAGGCAGCGTGACCAGTTCGGGAGTTTCGAAACAGAAGGCGGAGGCCTCGACGAGCTCGAGCAGGGTCTGGGTCCGCTCCTGGAGAAGCTTGACGACGCCCACCTGCCAGTCCGCGGTATGCCGGGCTCCGAGCCAGCCGCGCTCGGCCCAGCGCTGACGGCACCAGTCAACCATCTCTTCGGCCGGCGTCTGGCGCATCCAGACCCCGTTGAGCCACTTGAGCTTGGTCGGATCGAAGACGGCAGCGGTGTCGTTGATGCCCTCGACGCTGAACTTGGCGATCAGGTCCTCCATGCTGAAGACCTCGTCGTCACCGTGGGCCCAGCCCAGCCGCGCCAGGTAGTTGCGCAGCCCGTGAGCCAGGTAGCCGTCCTCATCGTAGGCCATCACGGAGGTCGCCCCGTGGCGCTTCGAGAGGCGCGAGCGATCCTGGCCCAGGATCATGGGAATGTGACCGAACCGGGGCAGCGCGTAGCCAAGCGCCTCGTAGATCATCATCTGCTTGGGGGTATTCGACAGGTGGTCGTCACCCCGGAGCACGTGCGTGATCTCCATGAGCGCGTCATCGACGACGCAGGCGAAGTTGTAGGTGGGCCCCCCGTCGTTCTTGAGCAGGACGAAATCGTCGAGCCCCGCATTCTGGAACGTCACGGTCCCGTGGACGAGGTCCTCGACGACCGTCACCCCCTCGCCGGGCGTCTTGAAGCGGATGACGTGCGGCTCTCCGGCCTCGCGCCTCCGCCGGGCCTCGGCAGGGTCGAAGTCCCGGTAGGTTCCTGGATACCGGAAAATCTCGTTGCGGGCGGCCGTCTGCTCACGCAGCGCGTCGAGTTCTTCCTTCGTGCAGAAGCAGGGGTAAGCATGTCCGGAGGCGATGAGGCGCTCGGCATGCTCGCGGTAGAGGGCGCCCCGCTCGGACTGAACGTAGGGTGCGTGCGGACCGCCCACGTCCGGGCCCTCGTCCCAGGTCAGGCCGAGCCACCGCATCCCGACGAGGATCGCTTCCAGGGATTCCTCGGTCGAACGGGCGACGTCGGTGTCCTCGATACGAAGAATGAACTGACCACCGGCCTGCCGGGCGAGCAGCCAGTTGAACAGGGCCGTACGGGCCCCTCCGACGTGCAGGTAACCGGTGGGACTCGGGGCAAAGCGGACACGCATGGACGGAACCTCGCTGGATGACGATCGACACTTCATTTTACCAGGGGAAGACCGGGCAGGCGCGCCTTGCAGGGTCGCGCAGGCGGCCTCAGGATGGGAACGTGTCCCATCCCGAGGCCTCGAGCTCCGAAATCCCCGAACTCTCCTCGCGTCATCCCGAGGGGTATCCCGAACGCCTGGGGGCCGAAGTGCTTCTCCGGGACGGCAGCCTGGGGCGCCTCGTCGGAGCGCGTGGCGACGCTTGGTGGGTGCTCCGGGGCGGGTATTTGCCGCGGCGTTTTCAGGTCCCCGTCGACCAGACCGGAACCTGGGATGAGGTCCACCGACGGTGGATACTCGACGTCACGCTCCTGGACGCGCTGGCCTGGCCCGACCCTGGCCCTCAAGAAGCCCTGCCCCGCTCGATCCTGCGCCTCGTGACGAGTCCCCTGTGGGCGCCGGGGGCGGTTTTCCAGCGCCTGTGGGGACGCCGGCGCCAGCATTTCCTGCAGAACCTGGTCACGAGCTTGCGGGCGAGAGCCCGGCTCTAGCGACCCTGAGCGTCAGGCCTCACCGCGCACGGCCTTCCAGAAGGCCTCGTTCGGCACGACTCCGGCCTCATCATCCGACCACTCCGGCCGCAGCCGATCGACGAAGGCCATGCCGAGGTCACCGCGGTTCTTGACCGGCAATTTTCCGCGATCCTCGCAGAGAAAGTACGGTTCAGTGACCCGAAACACGGCCTCGGAGACGTTGATCCGACCCGGCTGGCCGTTCGATTCCATGCGCGAGGCGATGTTGACGGTATCCCCCCAGACATCGAAGGCCGTCCGCTCGCGTCCGATCATGCCCGCCACGAGCGGACCCGTATGCAGGCCGATCCGGAGCTGCCAGACGGCCCCCCCCTCTCGATGGGCCGCCTCCGCGGAGAGTCGGGCCACCGCCTCGCGGAAGCCGAGGGCCGCCACCACGGCCCGAAAAACGTGGGCCTGGTCGAACACGGGCACGCCTGCGACGGCCATGTAGGCATCGCCGATGGTCTTGAGCCGTTCGAGGCCGGTCTGGCGGACCACCGCGTCAAACGCGCCGAACAGGCGTTGCAGTTCCTCGACGAGCACCTCGGGCCGCATCCGACTGGCCACGGCCGTGAAACCCACGAGATCCGTGAATAGCACGGTGGCCGCCTCGACTCGACGAGGACGAACCGCCCCGTGCAGCTTGAGTTCCTGGACGACCGGGGCAGGCAGGACGGTATGCAGGATCCGGTCCGTCGCCACGGCCTCCGCCGCTTTCACCCCCATCTCCAGATCCCGGCGGCGGACGACTTTCTGGTCGGCCTGCCAGGCTCGGTCGCGCTCGAGACGCTCGTGAAGGTGATGGTAGGCTCGCTCATGATCGCCGAGCTCGGCCGCGGCACGGGCCAGGAGCTCCAGGGCCTCGAGCTCGGAGGATGGCGAGATGGCCTGCCGGGCGAGCACCAGGGCTTCTTCGGAGGCCGTCCGGGCCGCCGCCGCCTCGCACCGAGCCAGGTGACAGCGCGCCTGGATGAGGAGCCCACTGACGAGCATGTCAGCCACCCCGTGCGTGCGGGCGATGTCGATGCACTCCGTGGCATAGGTCAGCGCCGCGTCGAGATCGGCTGGACCGTCGACCTCCCGGAGACACAACTCGGCCAGAGTGCGGCACACACCGGCCAGCCCACGTATCGACCCCGTGGCGGCCCACTGTTGCAGGGCTTGCAGGAAACTGTCACGTGCCTCGGAGAGGCGCCCCAGGTCGATCAGGGCAAAGCCTCGGGTGATCGCACAGCGCGCGAGACCGTTCAGGATCCCGAGCTCCTCGAAGTGGGGGCAGGCTTCGTTCACCCCGGCGATCGCCGCCTCCGGATTTCCGACGAGGCCCTGAACATAGGCAATCGAATGGATGGCCCACGCCTCGGCGGGGCGGTCCCCGGAGCGACGCGCCATTTTCAGGGCGAGATGGGCATACTCGAGAGCCTTAGCATGGTCCTCGAGCTGGTCGTGGATGGTCACCAGGACCTCGTAGGTCCTCGCGAGTCCCGTCAGATCGTCAAGCACCTCGAAGCGGATCCGGGCCGCTTCCGCATGGTCCAGACAGTCGTGCCAGGCCCCTCGCATCCGGGCCCGATGGGCCAGTGTGCAGTGCGCGTGGGCCACGACGTCCGGGAGGTCGAACTGGCGAGCCAGTTCGAGAGCCTCGCGCACCAACGCATCCGAGCGTGGGTGGACGGCGGTTTCCCAGGCCAGCTCGACCAGGGTCCGGGCGAGCTCGGCGCCTGGTTCACGTCCCCTGAGCTGTTGGAGACGGGTTTCCAGAGCCTGGAGATTCGATGAAGGCACGTCTGTTCTCCCGGATGGAGACCTGTTCCTCGAAGGCTCGGCAACCTCCGTCGAACGGGAAGTGGGCGGTGAGGGACTCGAACCCGCGACATCCTCGGTGTAAACGAGGCGCTCTACCAGCTGAGCTAACCGCCCGTACCGTCATGTTAGCACGCCGAGACGGTGCGCCACGGCCTGGTGGATCAGGTCGGCCACGAGAACCGAGACGGCATTCGGGCGGTTGTCGAAGCACGGGATGACGACCAGATCGCGCGCCCCGAGACGGGCAGCGACGGCCAGCGCGGGATCGTTGGTGTCCATCAAGGCGATCGTCGGAATACCGGCATTGATCGCGGCTCCGGCATGACCGTGGTCGGCGATCACGAGGTCGACAGGCCCCGTCCGGGCGGACAGGAGGGCTTCCATCGCCCGGGTACCGTGGCCGTGCAAGATGCCGCAGGTATCACTCGTGACCGCCACGTCTCCCAGCATGTCGAGCACCCAGTCGACACCGACCGCAGCCCCCACGGGCCCGGCCACCGGACAGCCCCCCAGGGCGGCGAGATGAGCGGCCAGCCGCTGATAGCAGGTCAGGAGGGCCCCGGGATGTCCGGTACCGAACGCCATCCGGGCTCCCGGGCGGGCCCTCAGCACACGCTCGATCAGGTCGGCTGCGGCCCAGATCCCGGCCACGGTCCGATCCGGGGCGATGAAGCCGTCGCGTTCCCGGAAGGCTTCCGCCGCCTCGAGGCCACATGACTCGGCCATCAGGGCCACGACTCCGTCCTCGTCGAGCATCCCCAGCGCCAGGGCCCGGTGCACGAGACCGATGCCGAACGTGTAGAACGACACTCCCTCGAGCATCTGGCGCACCGCACGCAGATTGGCGTCACGGGAATTCGGGACCCACCCCGCGAGGCCTGCCCGCTCGAGTGCTTGCGCCCACTCCGTTCGATCCATCACGAGCCCCCTCCTCCGGGAACCAGGACGCCTCGCTGGAGGCGCGGCTGCGCATGACCTCGGCCACATCGGCCAGCTGGCAGGCGACCCAGCGCTGGACGGGGTTCGCCCGGATCCTGGCACGCAGCCAGGCCTGACGAGCCCTCCGCTCCCGGCGTGACATCCTGAAGGCCTGCTCCATCCGGGACACCATCCCGACGAGGTCGAAGGGGTGAACGGGCAGGGCTCCGGGGACCAGTTCCTGGAAGGCCCCGACTGCCTCCGAGAGCAGCAGCACGCCATCGCGACGGTTGACGAGTGGCCCCTCCTTGGCGACGAGATTCATGCCGTCCGCCAGGGAGTTCACGAGCAGCAGATCGTAGTGTCGGAGACAGGCCAGGGCGCGTTCCGGGCTGTGAACGTGGGACAGGCGCACGGGATTCCCCGGAAAGCGATGATTGATGCGAGACGCGAGTTCCTGCACCTGGGCCAGGTGGTCCCGGTAGAGATTCGCCCCGAGCCGGCATGCCGGCAGGACTCCCCAGAACCTTACTTCCCTGGCCCGCGGGGGGACGGACTCGAACCAGAGTTCCAGGGCTCTCAGGGAGCGGAGCAGATTCTTGCTCGGATCCACCCGGGCCACCTGGACGACGGTATAGCCGCTCCCGAGCCCCTGCTGGACGAGTTCGGATTCGAGGCGCCGGACGGCCGGGCCACGGGCCTCCCGGCAGAGGGCCTCGGGATCCACCGAGATCGGATACGCCCGGACTTGAACCGGCCGCCCCGCCCAGACGAGCTCCGGAGAGCCCGGGTGGCCGATGGCACCCGCGAGTTCGCGAGCTGCCTGCCGGAACTGTTCGGCGAAGCGCGGGACGTGAAATCCCACGATGTCGCTCGCGAGCAAACCGCCGAGAAGGGCACGTCGCACGGCATCCGGGAGCATGCGCCACGCGTCCACCGAGGGCCAGGCCACATGGGTGAAGTGGAGCAAGACGGCCTCGGGAACCAGTTCCCGCAACAATCCGGGCAGCAGATACAGGTGATAGTCGTGGATCCACACCACGGGCTGGCGGCCGTCCTGGCGCAACAGCGCAGCGATCGCACGGGCGAAGGTCACATTGACCTCCCGGTAGGCCTCCCAGGCCTGCCACGTCGCGGCATCGAAGTCCGGATGCACGGGGGCGTGGGTGAGTCCATGCTGGAGAAACCAGAGCAGGGAGTTCGAGAACCCGTCGTAGTAGGCCGAGAATCGCTCGCCCTCGATCGGGACGCTCACGAGCCTCGCAGGATAATCGGACAGCCTCCCCCTGTCCTTCTCGACCCCGGGCTCGAGCCCCAGCCGCGAAGACACCCAGGTGACGGGCACGAGACCCGTCAGGGACGCCAGGGCGGTCACCAGTCCGCCCTGGCCACGCCTCGAGCCGGCGCCCCCCTCGGTGCGTTCGAGCGGACCCCGGTTGGAGACGAGCACGAGGTGCGTGTCGGCGAGATCCTGGCGCCAGAGCCGCCTGACGGCATCCCGGCATTCGCGGGTGATGCGATGCAAGCAGTCCCCCGATCCGGGCTCCTCTGGATGGAGCCCGCTGGACCCTAGCACCCCCTCGCCCCGGTCACAAGGCACGGACCCGACTTCGACCGCGGCCGAAACATCCGGTCCAGGTTGCGCTCGGCTCGCAGGCCCCACGGGAGCCAGGATGGGGCTCGAGGTCGCCGCAATGGCTCCGCGCCGCCACGGCGCAGCCCGGATCCGGGGCGGGAGGAGGCCCGTTTGCGCATCGCCCTGCTCGCCCCGCTGGTGCACCCGGTCCCCCCCGCAGGATACGGTGGGACCGAACGGGTCGTGGACACGCTGGGAAGGGCCCTCCAGGCCCTGGGACACGAGGTCATGCTTTACGCGGCGGGAGATTCCAGGACCACCCTGCCCCTCCGGGCATACGTGCCCCGCTCGATGGCCGACCTGGCGCTCCGCGATCGCGAAGGCTACGAGCACCTCGAAAAACGCCACGTCGCCTGGGTCCTCGAACAGTCGTCCAGCTTCGACCTCATCCATGACCACACGAAGACGAGCGGGGTGCTGCTGGCCGGAAAATCCAGGGTGCCGGTCCTCACGACGTTGCACAACGACTTGACGCCGGGGAGGCGGGAGATCTACGAGGCGCATCCCGGCCATGCCTTCGTCGCCCTGTCGCGCTTCCAGGCCCAGCGAGCTGCCCCCCTGCGGATCGTCGAGGTCGTCCCGAATGGCCTCGACCTGAGCGAGATCCCGACACCGCGGCCCCTGTCCGGCCCTCGCCGCGGGCCGCTGCTCTTCCTGGGGCGCCTGTGCCCGGACAAGGGGCCCGATCTCGCGGTGGAGGTCGCCCGGCGCATGCAATTACCCCTCGTGCTACTCGGTCAGGTCGATCCCGCCCACGAGACGTGGTTCCGGAAGACGGTCCTCCCGCACGTCGACGGGCGTCGCATCCGGTGGCTGGGGGAGGTCGGGGGAGCACGCAAGTGGAGGTGGCTGGCTCGTGCCCGCTGCGTGCTCTTCCCCGTGCGCTGGCCGGAGCCGTTCGGCCTCGTGATGCTCGAGGCGATGGCCTGCGGAACCCCCGTGGTGGCCCTCGCGGCGGGGGCCGTGGGAGAAGTCGTGGCCCACGGGATCAGCGGCTGGATCGCCCGGGACGTGCGCGGTCTCGTGGCGGGAGTGACCCGAACCGCCACGCTCTCCACCCGGGAATGTCGGGAGTGGGTCGAGAGCCGGTTCAGCGCCGGCCACATGGCTCTCGGCTACCTCCATGCTTACCACAAGCTCCTCGAAAGCCCCCGGTGAGCAGGGTGGTCGACGGAGAAGGGACGGGATCTTGGTCGGCTGGCTGACCGTGCTGATCGTGGCCACCGTGGCAGGACTGTTCGGCGAGGCCCTGATCCCGGCCAGGCTACCGGGTGGATGGGGCGGGGGAGCACTCGCCGCGCTGCCCGGCGCCCTCCTCGGAGGGTACGGGGCGGGATACCTGGGCTGGCACTGGGGACCCGTCATCGGATCTCTGGCCGTGATCCCGACGATCGCCGGAGCGGCCCTGGCCGAGTGGCTGTTCGGCTGGTGGGTGACGCACCGCCCCCCCCCTCGGCCGTGATCCTGAGAGGAGCTCACCGGATGCCCGAAACGAGCTGGCCAGATGCCCTCGAGATGGCCCTGACGGGTGCCATGGCCGAGACGATCGCCGCCCTGCCCCGACTGACCGGAGCCCTGCTCCTGCTGGTCGGGGGCTGGTTCCTGTCGCTGCTGGTGGCCCGGGCGACCGACCGGGGCCTCGAGGCCCTCCGACTTCCGGACTGGCTGGCCCGGTGCGGGCTCGAGAAAGCGATCGCCCGTTCCGGCATGCGCCTGGAACCTCGGGAACTCCTCGCCGGACTCGTCCGGTGGGGCACCTTCCTGCTGGCAGCCGCAGGGGCAATGGACGTGCTGGGGATCTCCGGTCTGGGCAGCACCCTCACGATGCTGGCCACCTACCTGCCCGGCGCGGCGGGCGCCATCCTGCTGCTGATCCTCGGCCTGATGCTTGTACGGGCCGTGGAGGAGATGATTCGGATATCGGGAATACCGGGACTGTCCCCCTGGCTCCGGCGCGTCATCCTCGCCCTGGTGGGGCTGGCCTGCCTGAGCCAGTTGAAGCTGGTCCCACCTCTGCTCCAGGTGATCGTCGCGATCGTGCTGGCCACGGCCGGACTCGGCCTGGCGATCGCCTCAGGGGCTGCCCTGCAAGAGAGTCTGGCGAATCTGCTCCAGGGCCAGACCTGGCGACGGGCGTGCCAGGTGGGAGACGTCCTGAGCTGGCAGGCCCGGGACGGGGAGGTGTGCGCTGGTCGGATCGAGATGCTCGATCCGACCAGCATGCGCCTCCGCACGCCCACGGGCCTGCTGATCGTGCCTTATCGTGCACTGGCCGGTCGTCCCGTCGAGATCCGGTCGACCGACTCCTCGGCTCACTCCACGGCGGGTTCGGCCGCGTCGGCATCCAGTTCGGACGGTTCCGACTTCTTGCTCTCGAGGTCGGTCACGACGGACGTGGCCCGGGAGCTCGAATCGTCCTGACCGAGCGCCACGCCGACACCTGCCTTCGCGTCGGAGGCCTCGATCGAGTGCTTGCCCGCGGCATCGCGAGACAGGTTGACCGTCACCTGGGTCCCGTCGAACTTGGTGATGGTCCCGGTCCCGGTCATCGACCCGTCCGCCTCGTGACGCCGGACCCACACGACCTTCCGCGTGGCGCCATCCGACTTGCGCGTGACCACGGCACTGTAGGTCGAGTCGACCGAGCCATCCTCGTTGAAGACTCGCTCGAAGTCGGCCTTGAAAGCTCCCTTGTCCAGGTCGCGGGAAGCCTTCCCCTCGACCTTGAGCGGCGAGCCGTCCTCATCGAGCGTGCGCGTCAGCTCGTGAGCCTCGCTCGACTTGCCCCGCGGCACGGCACGCTTGCGAAGCTGCTCGCGAACCTTCTGCCCCCCGATCTGCTTTTCAGATTCCCGGTCCTGCTCGGGCCCGGGCTTGATCTGGTTCTTGAGGCGATCGAGCTTCTCCATGCCCTGCTTCATCTTGGCGAGCCCCTGCTGGAAGGCGGGAGGCTTGGGCGCGCCGGGCTTCATGGGAACGCGAGCGCCGGGGCCGCCTGCTGCGGATGGGCCGTTCTGCCCCGGAAGGGCCTGGGTGGAGAAGTTGAGGCCATCGAGCGAGTTGTAGTCGAAGGTGGAAACGGTCTGGAGGTTGGCGAGCAGGTCCTGGGCGAGTTGACTGCCTGCGAGGCGCTTGGCCTCGCTCAGCAGGGTCGAAGACGAAAGGCCCTCGCAGGCCGAGGTCATGAGCGCCAGAGCCAGCAGGGGGACCCAGCGAGAAGCCAGACGAGATTTCACGGGAGCTCTCCTTTCGAGCGGCAACATGGTTACCTTAAACCCGGCTCGCGGGGAGATCATTCGCCTGCCGGCGTAGGCAATCTTGCCTAGCGCGGTCGGGCCCGGAGCTGGAGGCCGAGATCGGGCTCGTAGTTACCGAACCGGGCCCGGGTGTCGTCACGACTGGCGCGATGAGACCCCGTGACCGCATCGAACAGGCCCTGCGCCGTGGTCGGCAGGATGCGGACCGGTCGTCCCAGCGCGGTCTCGACGTCCGCGACGCAGAGGTCGTCGAGGAACACCTCCGTCCCGGCCTTGAGCATGATGTCCGGGATCCAGACCTCGCCGGCTCCTGCACGCAGTCGGGGTTCGTCGATGAGATCCTGCCCCGTGAGCAGCCCCGTCACCGTGATGAGATCCCCCCAGAAGCGGCTGGGCACGTCGACGAGTTGCAGGTCGCACCCCTCGACCCGCTCGAGGTCCTCGAAGAGCGGAGCCAGGAGATGCCGAGCCGCCTTGCCCGTGACGACCTGCGCCCGCACGGGACTGGCCAGGACCGCCGGCAGCTTGCGGGCAAGCTTCTTCCACTCCCAGCCGAGGAGTGCTCCACCGCCGACGCCGTCCTGGACGTTCTCGAAGTCCCCGTAGTGAGAAGCCCGCGGGAGCGGCACCTCTCCGAGCACGTAAAATTCATCCGAGAGCTGGACGATGGCCTCGTCCCACTCGGCCTTGAGCCGCTTCTGCCACGGCTTGACCTGCTGAATGACGGCCCGACACCACTCCGGCGTGGGGGCATCGATGTGAGGCAACCCCAGGATCTCGCGATAGCGGTTCAGGGCAACAGGCACGATGTTGATGCTGAGCAGGTCCGGGAGATAGCGTTCCGTCAGCTCCCGGACGGTCCGGTCGAGCTGGTCGCCATCGTTGATGCCCGGCATCAGGACGATCTGGGCATGGAACTGGAGCCCGGAGCGCTGCATCCGATCGAGTTGCTCGAAGAGCAGCCGCCCGCGCGGCTGCTGGAGGATACGTGCCCTCAGCTCGGGATCCGTCGCGTGGACCGACACGTAGAGCGGCGAGAGTCGCAGGCGCTCGATACGCTGCCACTCGCGCTCGGGAAGGTTGGTGAGCGTGACGAAGTTGCCCTGCAGGAACGACAGGCGATAGTCGTCGTCCATGATGTAGAGAGATTCCCGCATGCCCTCGGGTTGCTGCAGGATGAAACAGAAGTTGCAGCGGTTGGCGCAGACGCGGATGTGGTCGAAGACCGCGTCCTGGAACGAGAGCCCGAGATCGGCATCGATGTCCTTTTCGATCAACCGGGTATGGAGCTCGCCCTCCCTCTGGAAGACGAGCTTCAGCCGATCGTCGGCCATCTGGTACCGGTAGTCGATCAGGTCCGAGAGCTCCTGGCCATTGATGGACAGGAGGAGGTCCCCAGCGAGAAGCCCCGCCTGGTCGGCGAGGCTTCCGGGGATGACCTGAGTGACGATTCCGCCTCGGGCCACCGGGCGCTTACTCCTCGGACCCCTCGTTGAGGTCACGCAGCGAGAGCGAGATCCGCTTCTCTTCGGGGCGGAAGCGCTTGATGAGGGCGCGAACGGTCTGGTCGACCGTGACGACGTCCTCGGGCTTCACCTGACGCTCGGACATCTCGGCGGTGGGCAGCAGGGCCTCGACGCCGGGGACGATCTCGACGAACGCCCCGAAGCTGGCGAGCTTCGTCACGCGGCCGTTGATGACCTGGCCCTCGGAGAAACCGCTGAGGGTCGTCCAGGGGTCTTCCTTGAGCTGCTTGAGCGACAGCGAGATCTTGTGGGCCTCGCGGTCGACCTTGAGAACCTTGAGCGTGAGCTCGTCACCGATGGCCAGCTCGTCGTCCGGCTTCTTGATGCGCTCCCAGGAGATCTCGGAGATGGGCAGCAGGCCGTCGATGCCACCGAGATCGATGAACGCACCGAAGTCGGCGATGCGGACGACCTTGCCGGTGACGATCTGACCGACCTCGAGGTTGGCCAGGATCTCGGCACGCTTGAGGCCCTTCTCCTGCTGGAGCGCCTGGCGGTGCGAGAGGATCAGCTTGTTGCGCCGCTGATCGACCTCGATGATCTTGAGCTGGAGCTCTTCGCCGACGAGCTCCTCGTGCTGACCCTTGGTCCGCAGCTGCGACGCGGGGACGAAGCCACGGAGCTTGTAGGCATCGACGATCACGCCGCCCTTGACGACACCCGTGACGCGAGCGGCGATGATGCGCTCGTTCTCGTAGTCGTCGATGGCGAGCTTCCAGCCGCGGGCCTGATCGACGCGACGCTTCGAGAGCGAGATGCCCTCTTCGTCGTCGATGCGGATGACGAACACTTCGAGTTCGTCACCAGGCTTGACCACCTGGCGTGCATCCTGGACCGGAATGGCCGACAGCTCCTTGCGAGAGATGGTGCCTTCCGTCTTGCCCCCCACATCGACCAGGACCTCGTCCCGTTCGACCGAGACGACGTACCCGTTGATGATGTCGCCCGGCTGGACGTCACGGAACGTGCTCTCGTAGTTGGGCACTTCCACGTCGGCTTCGATCGTGGCAAACTGACCCGCTTGCGTCATGAAATGAATCCCCTAATCACCTGCACCTGGCCGGCCCGGGCCCCGGGCACGCGATGACCGCGACCTGCAAACCTGAAACCGGAAATCAGATCGTATCATCCGATCAGAACGCATGGCAAGCCGCACGTTCCCGTGTCGTCCGGCCTCCGGTGCGCCGGGACGCTCACCCGATGATCCAGGGACGGAGCTCGCTTTCGAAGCCAGGATACGAGGTCCCGACGCAGGAGACGTCCTCGATCCGGACGGGGCGATCGGCGACCAGCCCGGCGATCGCCGCCATCATGGCGATCCGGTGATCTCCATGGCTGGTCGCCTCGCCGCCCGCGAGCCGGCCCCCACCCTCGATGACGAGACCATCCGGGGTCTCGGCGACACGAGCCCCGAGCGCCCCGAGCTCCCGGGCGATCGTCTGCAGGCGGTCGGACTCCTTGGCCCGGAGATCGGCGGCATCGCGCACGACGGTCGTCCCCTCGGCACAGGCGGCCGCGAGGGCGAGCACGGGAATCTCGTCCAGCAACCGGGGAACGAGTCCGCCCGCGATGAGCGATCCGCGCAGGTGGGCAGACCGGACCCGGAGATCCCCGACGGGCTCGCCGCTCACCACGCGCTCGTTCAGGACGGTGAGGTCCGCCCCCATGGCCCGCAGGACATCCAGCCCGCCCGTCCGGGTCGGGTTCAGCCCCACGTTCCGCAGGAGGCAGTCCGAGCCAGGCACCAGCGTGGCCGCGACGATCCAGAACATCGCGCTCGACACGTCGCCCGGGACCGTCACGTCGCCCCCGTGCAGCTCCCCGCCTCCCGTCAGGCACCAGGTCTGCCCCTCGCGCCGGAGGGAAGCCCCCATCGCGAGCAGCATGCGCTCGGTGTGGTCGCGGCTGGGGACGGGCTCGAACACCCGGGTCTCGCCTCGCGCACGCAAGCCTGCGAGCAGGAGGGCGCTCTTCACCTGGGCACTGGCGACGGGAGCCGGATGATCCACCCCCGTCAGGGCCGTTCCCTCGATGACGAGGGGAGCCAGTCGCCCCCCTCGTCGGCCCGTGATCCGGGCCCCCATGGCCCGCAACGGTTCGACGATGCGCGCCATGGGACGCGCGCGGAGCGACCCGTCGCCCGAGAGGACGTGCAACCCCGGAACCCCCACGAGCAAGCCCGAGAGCAGGCGCATCGTCGTACCGGAGTTGCCAGCATCGAGCACGTCCCCGGCCTCGTGCCAGGCCTCGAGCCCCTGCCCCTCCACCAGCCAGTCCGGCCCTTCGAGGCGGACGGACACGCCGAGAGCCTCGAGAGCTGCCCGGGTCGCCAGGCAGTCGGCACCGGCCAGACCGTTGACGATACGGGTCGTTCCGCGGGCGATCGCCCCCAGGAGCAGGGCCCGGTGCGTGATGGACTTGTCGGGTGGGACGTCGAGAGTCCCCGTCAGAGGCTTACCGCGCGCGACGGTCCAGCTCAGGACATCAGATCTTCGCGCCACTTGCCCACGCTCTCGAACATCGACTCGAGGCCGACCGAGATCTCGCTCTGGAGCATGATCTCGAACTGGGACAGCTGGTAACGCATCGCCACGATGGCATGGAGCAGCGCATCCCGATTGGCGATGCAGATATCTCGCCCGAGGATGGGATTGGACATCGCGAGGCGGGTGGTGTCCCGAAACCCTGCCGCGGCGACCTTGCGGAGATCCGGGATCTCTTTCATCGAGCCCTGAGCGACCCTCGCGACGGCCGTGGCCATCAGGAAGGGCAGATGCGAGGTGTACGCCACGGCCAGGTCATGGGCCGATGGCTCCATCTCGACCCACTGGGCCCCGAGCGACGCGAACCAGCGACGGAACGTGGTCATGGCCTTGCGCTCGGCCTCGCGTTCAGGAGTCCAGACGTACGTGCAGCCCCGGAAGAGCTCTGGCGAGGCATGAGACAGGCCCCGCAACTCGGATCCGGCCATCGGATGCCCGCCCACGAATCGACCCTGGGGGAGGATCTGAGTGGCCACCTTGCAGATCTGTCCCTTGACCGAGCCCACATCGGTGATAAGGGCCTTCGCCGGAGCCTGACGGGCAACGTCCCGGAGCACGTCGGACAGACGTCCCAGCGGGACGGCCAGCACGACCCCGTCCGCCTTCTTCAGGGCTGCAGACAGGTCGGAGGCCGCCTCGATGCCGAGCACGCGAGCCTCTTCCACGACCTCCGGAGCGACATCCACGCCCACGACGTCGTGCGCCTCGCGCAGGGCGAGAGCCAGCGACCCCCCGATGGCTCCGAGCCCCACGATGCAGATGCGCGCCATCCCGTCCTCCGTCCACTCCCGGCCTCTCCCCCGAGGGCCCTGCCCCATTCTAGCGCAGGGGGCGGCCCCGGGGGGACACGGCCGGCCATGGAAGCGACACGTCTTTTTTATCTTGATTAATTGATATACTATCTAATCATGATCAAATGGCAGCGACTCCTGATCCGCGTGACCCCACCGCCCGACCCGGTACGCCTGGTCCACCATCGCGTGCTGAACACCCTCTACCAGACGGCATGTGCCGTCTGCCGGGTCCCCCGGGACGGACCGCTCTGTCCCGAGTGCCACCGGGGCCTCTGGCGCGAGACCCGACGGGCGGTGGGGGACGAGGTCCTCCTGCCCGGCTCTCCCATCCGGGGATGGAGCCTGGGTGTCTACCGGGGAAGGCTGCGCCGGGGCATCCGCGCCCTGAAATTCGAGGGCGCCCTGGAACTCGCTCACGAGCTGGGTCGACGTCTGGCCGAGACCGTTCCAGACGACCTGCTCCCGGAAGGGTCCGTGATCGTGCCCGTCCCGATGCATCCGGACCGTCGCCGCGAGCGAGGCTTCAACCACGTCGCCCCGCTGGCCTGGCATCTCGCCCGGCACCGGGGCCTCCCGTCGGACGGCAGGTTGCTCGAGCGCACGCGCTCGGCTCCGTCTTCCCCCCACCAGAGTCGAGAGGCTCGTCAGAGCCGCGTCATGGGGGCCTTCCGCCTGGCGCCGGGGAAACGAGCCCCCGCGAGCGTCGTCCTCGTCGATGATGTCTGGACGACGGGAGCCACTGCCCGGGCGGTTCTCGGGACCCTGCGCGAGGCAGGAGTCGCGGACCTGACCTTCGTGGCGCTGGCGCGAGCCCTGCCCGCTCCCCTAAAATACCCCCATGCTGAATCTCGATCTGACCGGTAAGAGAGCCCTCGTGGCCGGGGTGGCGGACGACGCGGGCTATGGCTTCGCGATCGCCCGGGCGCTGGCCGCGGCCGGTGCCGAGGTCTCGGTGGCCTGCTGGCCCCCGGCACTCGGCATCTTCACGAAGCTCCTGGAGCGCGGCAAGCTGGACGAGTCCCGGAAGCTCCCGGACGGCCGGCTGCTGACCTTCCAGGAGATTCTGCCGCTCGATGCCGGCTTCGACACATGGGACGACGTACCCGAGGGGCTCCGCGAGGACCGCCGCTACCGGGAACACGGCGACTTCACCATGCAGGGCCTGGCCAACCGACTCGCCGGGGCCGCTGGCGAACCCGTCCTCGACATCGTGGTCCATAGCCTGGCCAACGGTCCCGAGGTCAAGAAACCCCTCCTCGAGACCTCGAGAACCGGCTACCAGGTGGCCGTGGGCGTCAGTGCCTACTCGTGGGTCTCGATGCTCCAGCGCCTGGGGCCGATCGTCCGGCCGGGGGGAGCCTTCGTCTCGCTGAGCTACCTCGCAGCCGAGCGCGTCATCCCGGGCTACGGCGGCGGCATGAGTTCGGCGAAGGCCGCCCTGGAGAGCGACACGCGCGTACTGGCCTACGAGGCCGGCCGACGCTGGGGCCACCGGGTCAACGCGATCTCGGCGGGCCCGCTGGCTTCACGAGCGGCCTCGGCGATCGGCATCATCGAGGACATGATCGACCATGCGGCTGCGCAGTCGCCACTCACGACCCCGCTCACGGCCGACGACGTCGCCCACGCCGCAGCCTTCCTGTGCAGCCACCTGGCCGCCGGCATCACGGGCGAGGTGCTGCACGTGGATCGGGGGTATCACGCGATGGGCGGGCCGGCCCCCGAGGCCTGAAGCTCCCGCCCGCGGGTGCCCCCCCGCGAGGTGCCGCCCCGTCTCAGCAAGCCGCGGAGACGAGGGCACCGATGCGAGCGGCATCGAGATCGTCTCGCTCGCCCAGCGGTAACACGCCACGGGCGATGAGCTTCCGGACGACCTCCTCCGAGGGATCCCCCGAGAGACCATACGCCGACAGCCGCGTCGGGACCCCGACCGACTCGAAGAAGGAGCGGGTACCGGCGATCGCCGCATCGATGCGCTCGTCGTCGGAGCCGTCCCGTATGCCCAGCACCCGCTCGGCATACTGCAGGAGCTTGGCGCGCTTGCCCTCGCGCTGCGCCTCCATGACGGCCGGCAAGATCACGGCCAGGGTCTGGCCGTGATCGAGGCCGTGAAGGACCGTGAGCTCGTGCCCGATGGCATGCGTGCTCCAGTCCTGGGGCACCCCGACCCCGACCAGGCCCTGGAGGGCGACGGTGCAGCACCACATGAAGGAGGCGCGTGCCTCGTAGTCCGTCGGGTCGGCCAGGGTTTGCGGCCCGACCTCGATCAGGGTCTGCAGGATGGCCTCGGCCATCCGGTCCTGCAGGAGCGCCCCGACGGGATACGTCAGGTATTGCTCCATGACGTGGGTGAACCCGTCCACGATCCCGTTGCCGACCTGGCGGGGCGGGAGCGAGAACGTCGTCTCGGGGTCCAGGATCGAGAATCTCGGAAACAGGAGTTCGCTGAAGAAGGCCAGCTTCTGACGGGTATCGTCCCGCGAGACCACCCCGGCGCGGTTCATCTCCGACCCCGTCGCGGGGAGGGTCAGCACGGCACCGAGCGGCACGGCCGACCGGATGGGAGCCTGTTCCGAGCAGATGGTCCAGGGATCTCCCTCGAAAGGGATGGCCGCCGCGATGAACTTGGTCCCGTCGAGGACCGACCCGCCCCCCACGGCCAGCAGGAAATCGACCTGCTCGGCCCGGGCGAGCTCGACGGCGCGCATGAGCGTGGGGTATCGCGGATTGGGCTCGATGCCGCCGAACGTGAGAACCTCGAAGCCTTCGAGAGCCTGCAGGACCTGGTCGTACACCCCGTTGGCCCGGATGCTGCCGCCCCCGTAGGTCATGAGCACCCGGGCTCCCGGGGGCACCTCCTGGGCGAGGTGGGCGATCTGCCCGCGGCCGAAGCGGATCTTCACGGGATTGCGATGCACGAAGTTTTGCAAGGACGACCTCTCCTCCTGGCGAAAGGGCCGGGGCACTCCAGCCTACGTGCCAGACGTGTCCCGCGGCAAGGCAGGGAGAAAAGCCTGATTGAGGGCCCATCGCGCGGGTATACGAGGAACGTCCATCCTGACGGAACGTGACGACTGATGCGACACTTCCGGACGTGACGAGCGAGACCTCCATGCCCCTGCCGACCTCCCGATACCTGCTTCCCGTGATCGCGACCGTCGCGACGCTGACGGCCTGCACCCAGGCAGCCACGGCCCCCGGTCCGGCCTCACCCGGCTCGACCCCGGCACCCCGGCTTTCCGATACCGGCACCCCGGACACCACGGCGAGGGCCACCATCACCGGTGTGGCCGTGGCCCCGATCGACCAGCTCACGACGGTGGCCCCCCTGACCACCGTCGCGCCAGTCGCCCCGGGCGATTCGGCCACGCTGACCACGGTGGCCCCCCTGACCACCGTCGCCCCCTTCCGGGTTCAGGACGCCCCGCCCCGGCATGCGTACGTGCCCGGGGCGACCATCAGCATCCTCACTTCGCGCTTCGAACCCCTGGCCACGTTCCCCTTGAGCCGGACGGACGCCAGCGGCAGCTTCCGTCTCGAGATCCCGGCCGGACGCCCCCTGTTCCTGAACGTCGACTTCGGTACGGTGAAGCGACTCTGCCTGTTCGCCTACGTGAAGGCCGACCCCGGCTCCACCCGACGCATCCACGTCAACGTGCCGACCACGCTGGCCGCGACCCTCATGCGGAACCAGTTCAAGGATGCCCCCGGCATCGAGCGCCTGGACTGGGACCTCATGACCCAGCTGACCGAGAAGATCCCGCTCGACACGATCCCGGACCTGTCCAGCGAAGGGGATGTCCTCGCCCACTCGCAGGCTCTCAAGACCCGGGCTCCGCTGCTCGCTGCTCTGCTGAATACGATCGAGACCCTCCTGAGTCGCTGATCCAGGAGGTCCCTTGTCTGCCGTCGTCAGCGGAAAAGCCACGTACTTCGACGGCCTGCGCGCCGAGGCGCGCGAGGTCATTGCAGACGTGAGAGCCGAGGGGATCGCGCTGACCTTCGAAGATCGCTCCACGGCCTTCTGGCTCCGGGAACACGTCCTGACCTCCGCTTCCGGATCCGAGGCCGGGAGCGGGTTGATCCTGGCTCACCGGGGTGACGGCGCGGGAAACCCCTCCGTGGTGCTGGAAGATCGCCGATTGGTCCAGGCCTGGCAGCGTCTGGGGCGACGCGCCGGCCATGTCCGTCCGATCCTGGACCCCGGAGACGGCCGGCGCTCGATCGTCATCGTCGTGGCCATCGTGCTGACGGTCCTCCTGATCGCCAAGGGGTTGCCTGCTCTCGGACGGGTGTACCTGCCCCTCGTCCCCCTGGCAGCGGACCGGGCGCTGGGCCGGTTCGCCATCGGGTCTCTGCGCGAGCCCGGGACGTTCGAGGTCGGTTCGCGGCGCGTCCGGGCCCTGGAGGGACTGCTCGCGAAGCTGACGGAACAGCTCGAGCAGCCTCGCGGCTTCACGTACCGCCTCACCTTCCTGACGGACCCGGAGCTCGTGAACGCCTTTGCCCTGCCGGGCGGCGAGGTGGTCGTGTCGCAGGGCATCGTGTCGCTCGCCCCCTCTGCCGAGGCCCTCGCGGGCGTCCTCGCCCACGAGATCCAGCACGTCGAGCATCGCCACGGCACGACGGCGATGTTGCAGGCCCTGTTCCTGGCGCTGTTCCTGCAAGCCACGCACCTGGGCGACCTGGACCTTCTCCAGAAACTGGCGCAAACCTCGTACGGGCGGGACCTCGAGCGGCAGGCCGACCGCGAGGGCGTCGACCTGCTGCTGCGCGCCCGCATCGATCCCGCTCCGCTCGTGGACCTGTTCGAGCGCATGGAGCAGCGCCACCGGGGACGCGGCATGCCCGCCTGGCTCAGTGACCATCCGACGGTTGCCAGTCGAATCGCCGCCATCCGTGCCCGTGCGACGGTCCGTCAGATCGGGTTCGAGGCCCTGCAACTCGAGATGCCCTGGGCCGAGATCCAGGCTCCCTCGCCTTCGCGGAGATCTTGAAACGAGCGCCTGGCGGGTACAACATGCGCGCCCTGCCCTTCCCGGGAGAACCGACCTTGCGTGCCACGTCGCTCTTCATGCCCCTGACCGCGCTGGCCTCGGCCGCCTTGCTGGGCTGCCCCGCCCCGAACACGGCCACGATCCCGGATTCCGGTTCGCGGCTTGCCATCACGGGGGCCGCGATCGCCCCGGTGAGTCAGCTGATGACCGTCGCCCCGCTCACGACCGTCGCCCCCCTGGCAGGCAACTCGCTCGCCCATCTCACGACGGTCGCACCCCTCACCACGGTCGCTCCGCTCACGACCGTCGCGCCCTGGCGCATCCAGCAGGCTTCCAGGTCGATCGACCTCGGTACGATGGCCTTCATCCCGGGCGCGACGGTCAGCGTCCTGGGCCATGACATGCGTCCACGCACCGACATCCCCTCCGTCCGGACGGACGACCGAGGTTTCTTCAAGCTCGACCTGCCCCGGAACGTCCCGCTGTTCCTCCAGGTCGACCACGGGACGGGCAAGGTGCTGCACCTGAAGGCCTTCGTGCGGGCCACCCCGGGGCTGGCGAAGCAGGTGCTCACGGTCAACGTACCGAGCACGATGGTCGCCGCGATGGCGGCGCGTCAACCCGAGGCGCGGCGCCTGAATCTGGACTGGAACACCATCAGGCAGATCCAGTCGGACCTCGTGGATGGTTTGGACTCCGACGACGTACCAGACCTCTGGGATGAAGACGACATCGAGGAGCACCTGTCGAAGGAACTGCTCGAGGACAGCGATCTCGACGACCTGCTCGAAGCCCTGTCGATGGACGACCTCCCCGACGACGGTCTCGATGACGATCCCATCTTTTCTGAGGACGACTGGGACCTCGATTGAGTCCCGGTCGACCGCCCCGCCCCGGACCCGTTCGAGACATGGAGACTCAGATGCCCCCGATCGCCGCCAAGGACCTCACCCGCGACGTCCCCCGCAGCCCTTACGAGGAGCTATCCGGAATCCCCTGGCTGGCCCGCCTGATCGACAAGGCGCGCGCCATGGAGGCTGGCACCCTGGGAGAGTACATCCCGTATCCCTGCGGGGGCGACCGGGGCTTCCTGGAGACGGTCGGAATCGCTCCGGAGGCCCTGCGCCAGGTGATCGCAGACGGCGCCGAGGACGAGGCGATCGCCGGTTGGGTGCGCGAGAACTGGGCCGAAGATGCCGAAGAGCGCCTCGTCGGCTACCGGGCGCGCCAGCGTGGCCCCGTTGCCCCCGAGAGCGCCGGGTATTTCGCCGGAGCCCGGGCTGCGCTGGCAGCGGCCCGACCCGATCTCGACCTCTCGGCCATCGACAACTTCTCGAAGCTCATCTGTGCCGAGGAGGGGCATCCCCAGCCCTGAGCAGGACCTCAGCGGAAGCGGGCGATCGCCCCGGGCGCGTGCCGCTCGGAGCGAACCCCGTCCTGTCCGGGCCAACCCAGGGCGACCAGGGCCACGACCGGAGCATGTCCGGGAATCTCGAGGAGGGCGCGAACCTGCTCCGGCACGAAGCCCAGCATGGGGGACGTGCCGAGCCCCAGGGACTCGGCGAGGAGCAGCAGGTACCCGAGGTAGATGTTCCCCTGACGGGCGCCCCACTCCTCGAGCGCCGCGGCATCCTGACCGTCGAAGCTGCCGCGGATCCGGTTCGCTCGACTTTCGCGCTCGACGCCTTCGAGCCCGGCCGGCAGGACCTCGTCGAGACGCGCCATGGTATCGACCATGTCGGTGTACAGCGCCAGGACCACGGGAGCCGACTTCACCTGGGGCTGCCCCAGGGCCGCCTCGCACAGGCGTTCGCGAAGCGCGGCATCCTGGACGACCACGAGACGCCAGGGCTGGAGGTTGAAGGCCGAGGGGGCCCGACCCGCGAGGCTCAGCAACTGATCGAGAACCTCGGACGAGACCTTCTCGTCGCGGAACTGGCGAATCGAGCGGCGGCGCTCGGCGGCTGCAGGCGCGGACAGGGTGGCGGGGGGAATGACGGGGACCATGCGACGCTCCTCGGGTGGACCTCCCGGGACCTCGCCATGTGACGCGATGGTGAGCCGAGCCACGGCCCCTCCCGGACCCGTCCAACGTGGCACGGGCGGACGGGTTCCGTCAATCAGGCGCGGGCTCAGTTCCTGCCTGAGAGCGTGGTGCGGGCCGTGACCTTGTGGCTCACCTCGAACAGGGCAGCGGCCAGGCCCTCGATATCCTCGCGTCCGACGAGCATCTCCCGCCAGGTCGAGGGAATCCCGTCGCGCCCGTAATAGGCGCCGGCGAGTTGCCCGTAAATGGCGGCAACCGAATCGGCATCGTCCCCGAGGTTGGCCGCGAGCAAGGCCCCCTCGGCGAAGGAACTGCTGCGATGGAAGGCCCAGAGCGCGGCCTCAAGCGAACTCGCGGCAGCACTCAAGGCCTTGATCTCCGGGGGCTCCCGGTCGAGGAAGGAGCCGGCCACCACCGCCTGGACGGCCGGGTGCAGGGGGTCGCGCTCGAACATGCCGGGGACCGGCTGATACCCCCCGCGAGCAAGCAACTCCTCGCGAGAAGCCCCCCGGAGGGCACCGACGAGCAACCCCGCGAAGTAACGGCAGGCATCCACCACCACGGGCGCAGCATGCGTGGTACGCGAATGATCGGCAGCAAGCGCGATCGCCCGGGACGGGTGAGAGGCGAAAGCCATCACGATGGGGGCCATGCGCACCAGCGAGCCGTTCCCCGCCGTCGCCGGAGCCGTCGAGCCCGCATACGGGTCGCCCGTGAGCTCGAACTGCCTCAGGGCCAGACGGACCGTCTGGCCGATGTCGAAGCAGAACCCCTTCACGCTGCGGTACCCCCGCTGATACCAGCGCATCATGACGGTCATCTGGTGGTGGGCATCGTAGCGCTCCTGCGTCACCAGGCTCTCGGCGATGCACATCGCCATGGTGGTGTCGTCGGTCCACTCGCCCGGCTTCAGGCCAAACGGACCACCGCCCGTCATGTCCGTGATGGGCTCGAAGGAGCCCGGCGCCATGAACTCGTTCGTCGTGCCCAGCGCATCACCGACAGCCAGGCCCAGCAAGCTGCCCAGGTAGCGGATCAGGGTCTCGTTGCTCATGGGAGGCTCCCTTTCAGGTCGAAGCAGGCGCACCGATGTGACTCCATGACGACCCTACCTCGGTAGATCCTGGCTCACAAGTTCTGGACATCACGAGGATCGAGGACACCTGTCGTTCTGGCCCTCTGCGCCCGTCCGTGCGAGCATGGATGGACCGTTCGCGCCCCAGGAGGACCCGCCATGATCGCGTTCCAGAACGTCACCCGCTCCCACGGCAGCCGCATCCTGTTCAAGGACGCCGCCTTCCAGATCAATCCGGGCGATCGCGTGGGCCTGGTGGGCCCGAACGGCGCAGGCAAGTCGTCGATCTTTCGCCTCATCGTGGGCGAGGACCAGCCCGATGCGGGGAACGTCGTCATCCCCGAGCGCTTCCGGATCGGGTACTTCTCCCAGGAACCGGCCTCCGAGGTGGAGCTGTCGGTCCTGGAAGCGGCCCTGGGCGGTCAGGGCGGCGTCCGCTCGCTGGAGCTGCGCATCCAGGAACTCTCGGAGCGCCTCGGAGACCCGGAGCTCGATGCCGATACCATGACGACCTTGCTCGAGGAACTCGGCGAGGCCCAGGAGGCCTTCGAGGCGGCCGGCGGCTACGAGCTGGAATCCCGGGCCGCGATCGTCCTGGGTGGCCTGGGCTTCTCGCCGGAGGACCAGCAGAAACCGGTCAAGGCCTTCTCGGGAGGCTGGCGGATGCGGATCGAACTGGCCCGGGTCCTGCTCTCCGGCCCGGATGCCCTCGTGCTCGACGAACCCACGAACCACCTCGACGTCGAGTCGATCGTGTGGCTCGAAGAATTCCTCGACCAGTTCAAGGGCACGATCTTCATGACCAGCCATGACCGGGACTTCATGAACCGGCTCGTGAAGCAGATCGTGGCGATCGAGTGGGGTGAGGTCCGGACGTACGGGGGCAACTACGACTTTTACGAGCGCGAATCGGCGCTCCGCCTCGCGAATCTCGAAGCCTCGGCGGAGCGACAGGAAGCCCTGCTCGAGAAGGAAGAGAAGTTCATCGCCCGCTTCAAGGCCCGTGCCTCGCACGCCGCCCAGGTGCAATCCCGGGTCAAGATGATCGAGAAGATGGACCGCATCGAGGTGCCTCGCGAGGCGAAGGCCGTCGATTTCAGGTGGCCGCCCTGCACGCGCAGCGGGGACCAGATTGCCAGCTTCGAGGGCGTGGGCAAGTCCTACGGCGATCGCCAGGTCCTCTCGAACGTGTCCTTCGAGATCAAGCGCCTCGACCGCATCGCGGTGCTGGGCATCAACGGCGCGGGGAAATCGACCTTGCTCAAGATCGTCGCGGGTGAAGTGACGAACGACGCGGGTCATCTCAAGCTGGGTGCAAGCCTCCAGGTGGGCTACTTCGCGCAGCATCACGCCGAGATCCTGGATGGAAACAGGAGCGTCTTCGAGTGCGTCCAGGAGGTGATCCCGACGGCCGGACGGGGTGTCGTCATGAACATCCTGGGCTCGATGAGGTTTTCCGGCGATGACGTGGACAAGCCCATCCGGGTGCTGTCGGGAGGCGAACGGACGCGGGTGGTCCTCGCGCGGATCCTGTCACGCCCCGTGAACTTCCTGATCCTCGACGAGCCCACGAACCACCTCGACATGCGCAGCCGGGACATCCTGCTCGAGGCGCTCCAGGAGTTCGACGGCACGATCCTCTTCGTGAGTCACGACCGGCACTTCCTGCGAGACCTCGCGAACCGCGTCGTGCTCGTGGACCGGGGCACCACGACCGACTTCCCGGGCGGGCTGGGCACCTTCCTCGAGAAGTCCGGACACAAGATGCCGGGCTCGGAATACACGATCCGGATCGGCTGAGGCCGGAGAGAACGCCGCCCGGCCGCGCCCGGACGGTCAGCCGGCTACACGAGCTCGACGGTGACGGGACGCAGGCCTGTCACCTCGTCTCCGGTCGTCCGGGGCGTGAAGGCCTTGCGCGTGATGCTGATCTCGGCGGTCTGGCCACAGCTGACGATGCGCACGGGATGTGGGCCGAGCCGCAGTGCGGACAGTACCCCGTGCAGGTCCGCCAGATCGAGGTATCCACGGCTCCGCTCGAAGCGCCAGCATTCGAGCCAGGCCTCCTCACCCTCCACGGGCGAGAGCGACACCTGGAACCGGAGGCCGTCCTCCAGCCACCGGGAAGCCGAGCGCGCCACGGAACGCCGGGCCTGCTCGTATAGCTCGAGCAGACAGGCCAGCCAGGGGCGCGTGTCCCCCTCCTCGAGCCAGAATTGCCCCAGCCATCGAGCGTCCAGCTCCATGAACCGATCCCCCCGTCCATGCGGTCACGAGACGATGTGACCCCGACCTTATGCGATCCGGCGGCCCGCATGCAGGTCATGACCATCCCGATCTGAGATGACACACGTCAGGAGGGCAGGTCAAGCGGCGACCCCGGATCGCAGTTTCACCAATTATTACTGTGAAGATAAACACCTCTTAAGAAATAGCCGCGGTGAAGACCCGACAAGGGAAACAGGAAACTCGAAACGGTCCTGAAAGGATGTGTCATGCCGACCCTCACCCTCGGTAACCAGGTACGCCAAGTGGACTCCGTCGTCCGGCTGCGTGTCGGAAACGACTGGGAAGCTCGCCGGGCCACGATGTCGGACGGGGCCGACAACGTCACCTTCCGGGTGGGGAACGCGACCTACATCGCCTCGCAGCGTGGCATGAGGCTGGAGGGCCTCCGCACGCAGACCCCGGTGCGATTCATGGGCCAGCAGGGCGTGGTCACCGAGATCGACGACGAGGTGAACACCCGGCGTGAGGCCATCCGGGACCGCTGGGACCAGACGATGCGGAACGCACGGAACACGGGCATCGCCGTGACGACGGGCGGTGGCGTCATCGGGACCGGGACGGCGATCGCCGGTGCCGTGAAGGCCGGCGGGGCCGGTCTGGGAGCCGTGCTGGCGACCATCGGCACCGGGGCGGCCACGGGACTCGGGATCGGGGTGGCCGCCGGGACCGCCATCGGGGCCGGCGTCGTGGCGGTCCAGCTGGGTTCGGCGGCGAATCGTGCTGCCCGACGCCCCGTCAACGTCCACGCGGTGGACATCTTCGCCGAGCGCCGCTGGACCCGCTGAAGTCCGCGCCTTCCGCATGAACCCGCTGACCGTCGCAGCCCGCGGCGGTCAGCGATTTTCTTCGAGATTGAACTCGGTCAGGACCTGGTTCCCCTTGTTCCCGAAGGCCTCGAACCGGTCCGAGTCCGTGTGGAAGACGGCCCGATCCGCCTCCATCCAGTCGCCCGAATCACGCCGGATGCGGACATTCTCGGTCAGGACCAGCGTCTGGTCCCGGTCCGAGAAGACGGCCCGCTTGCCGGTCGCGTGCCGATCCTTCTGATCGACCGTGACGAGCGGACCGGTCAGCACCGCATCGTTCGTGACCTGGTCGACCTCCAGCTTCTGTCCGCGCGCGACGATCGCCTCGCGGAGCGCCTTGTCCCGCTCGGTATCCGGCTTCGATGTGTCGACCAGATCCTCCCGGACGAGCCAGTCCCCCTTGATCTGGGTGAGCACGACGTCGCCGTCCATCACGGTCCGGTTGCGGGCATGGTCCATGAAGGCATGACGCGCCTCCCCGCGCTTCTCGCGCTGGAAGAACACGACGTTCCCGTCGAACTCGGCATCCTTGCGGCCCGACCAGTAGGTCATGCGGTCGGCCTGGATGCTCGTGTCCTCGTGGCGGATGGCCACCTTGAGCTTGTCCCGACGGTTCTTGCTGGCGGGTTTCGCCTCGGGCTCGCCGGCCCGCACGAGATGCACCTTGCCCTGGGCCACCATGCGCTTCTCCCGGTGGTACATGACCATGGTTTCCCCCTCGAGGGTCGTCCGCGGCTCGTCGACCGGCGTCTGGACGAGCTCGAACGGGGTCTCGAGCGTCGAGACCCGGGAGCGGGAATCATGCCTCAGCCGCTCCGTGCGGATCACGGTATCGTCCTGCACGATCGTCACCCGCCCCCAGATCAGGGCGAGCTGGCTCTTGCGATCAAACTGGAGCCGCTCGGACTGGATGCGCACGGCCCCCTTGACGGGCTTCGCCGGTGGCCGCGGCGGCGCCGACGGATCCGGCGTGACGACGGGCAGCGGCGAGGCCATCCAGCCCGGCAGGGGCGGGGGGGGAGGGGGCAGCAGCCCCCCCGGCACCGGGGGCGGGACGGGGGGCTGCGAGGCGACCGGGGGCGGGGTCCCGGGACGGGCATCGGCAGGCCCCGCCGGGACTCCCGTCACGAGGAGGACGACCCCCGCGGTCAGGGCCGCGAGACGACTCACCATGGGCGATCTCCGGATTCGAGGGGGGCCACCAGGTCGACGGCTCCGGCCAGCTCGACCTGCTCGATCTCGGTGTCGACGGTGGCACGGTGGGCCTGGAGGCGCATGTGGTCACGCGTCCAGAGGCGCATGGCCGGCTCGGCGACCATCTGGTGACGACGGACGCGATAGACGACCCGGTCCGCCACGAGGCGATCGCCCTCGGGCACCGTGAAGCTGGCCGTGCCGGTCATGGTCATCTCCTCGAGCATGCTGTCGTACTCGGCCCGCTGCGAGCGCCAGCGGACCTGGCGCGTCCGGTCGGGCGACACGGGCTCGGGGGTGGCGCCAGGCGGCCGCAGGGCCTCGTCCTCGGGACGGTCCTTCCAGTCGCGGAGGTTGAAGAAGACCCCGTGCGGGTTCCGCTCGAAGGTGATGAACTGCTGGTTCTGGGACGACGTGACGTGATCGGCCTCGATGCGCCAGCGAAGCGTGCCCTGGTCGCGGCCCTGCAGGACGACGTGGTCGAACGCCGTCTCGATCTGGGGCTCGAGGCGTGGGGGGTCGCCCGGCAAGACGGGACTGGCGACCTGAGGCTGGTTCCGTAGAAACCACATGCCCCCCCCGACGACGGCGCCGACGGCGAGCGTGATCCCGACCCGGCGTAACCAGAGCTCACGCATGACGACGACCCGGTTTGAAGAAGGCCAGGACGGCTGCCAGCAGCATCATGACGATGGCGGGGGCGTCTCCCCAGCGCACGTAGGGCGTGGTCCCGCCGCCGGTTCTCACGGTCCCGCTCAGGGCCACCTCGACGGCCCAGGGAGCCTCGGCCTCGATCCGCCCCGACGCGCCCACCAGGGCTGAAGCTCCCGTGTTGGCCGCCTGGATGAACGGACGGCCCGTCTCGACGGCCCGCAGCACGCCCTGCGCGAGGTGCTGCCGGAGGGCCGCCGAGCGTCCGTACCAGCCATCGTTGGTCACGAGCACGAGCAACTCCGCGCCGGCCGCAGCGGTCCGTCGCATGACGTCCGGAAAAAGGCTGTCGAAACACACGTTCGACCCCACGGCGGCGCCCGGCAGCGAGAAAATCCGGGGATGGTCCCCCGGGGTCAGGTCTTGCCCCAGCATGTTCATCCGCGCGAAGAACCCCGACCACCAGGAGGGCAGGGTGTCACGACCCGGGAGGTACTCGCCGAAGGGGACGAGGTGCTTCTTGGCATCCCAGCCGAGCACGCGTCCATCGGGCCCGACGCCGACCGTCCCGTTGTAGATCCGGGGACGCCCCCCCGCCAGGGGAGGCTCGACGATGAAGGTCCCGGTCACGAGGGCCGTCCGTCGCTCCCGGGCCAGGTCCGCCAGACGGTCCAGCATGGCGGGTGTCTGCAGCAGTACGACGGGCAAGGCCGACTCGGGCCACACGACGAGATCGGAAGGACTCGCCTCGCGCGTCAGGCGTTCGTACCGCTCGAGCAACCGCCACTCGTTGCCCGGGCTCCACTTCTCGGTCTGACTGACGTTTCCCTGGACGACCGAGACGCGCAAGGCGGCGCCCGGGTCCGGTCCGGGGGCTATGGCCGCGGCAAGCACCCAGGTCAAGGCGACCGCCGCGACCGCGAGCACCGTGCGGGGGCGTCGCGTGACCCAGGCATGCGCCAGTGCGGCATTGAAGGCCACGATCAGCGCGCCCAGCGGGAACGATCCCACCCAGCGCACCCCCTGGAGGAGGGGCAGGAAACGATACTGGGTCGAGGCGACCTGACCGAGCGTGAGCCCGAAAGGGTTGACGGTCTGGAAGACCTCCAGCGCCGACCACCCGGCAAAGACGAGAGCAGCCATTCGCGCCCCGCGCAGGTCGGTACCCGGGGGCATGCGCCGGAAGCCGAGTCCGACGAGGGTCAGAGCGACGGCGGCCGAGAGGCCCAGGAACCCCGATAGCACGGTCCATGCGAGTCCGACGACCAGCAGGCTCTCGAGGTCGCTCATGCCGAGCCAGGTCAGCGGGTGAAACGCGGCGAACCAGTGAAGCAGGCCCCCGAAGAACCCCAGGCTCCAGGCGAACGACACGAGGGCGAACTCCCGGAACCGCTGGCGGGTCAGGAGCAGGGCCCACAGGGGGACCATTCCGACCCAGGCGAGCCAGCCCTGGTCCGGGCCTGGATAGGCCAGCGAGAAGACGACACCCGTGGTCAGCGCCACGACGACGGCCCACGCCCCCGACCAGGTTGCCGGCTCGAGGGGACGCGGACGCGCGCGCGATGCAGGGGGTTCGATGGAAGCACTCATGAGACCAGGAGCGGGCTCGGGGAAACGGACATGCACCCTCGGACTTCCGGTAGACGGGACGGGAGATCCGGCAGGATTTTAACACGGGGCATCTCCGCGTGGCGTGGCGGGCCGGAGCGGCCGAACTTCCCCTCCCGGAGAGCCGGTCCGGATGTGCTACCATACCGCGATGCGCATCCTGGATCGCTACGTGCTCGGGGAGTTGCTGGTTCCCTTCCTCTTCGGGGTGATCGGCTTCATCCTGGTCATGCTCTCGGTGAGCCTGTACCAGTTCACCGACCTCATCTTCATGGCCGGCGCCCCCGTGGGGGACGTCGTGCAGCTGTTGCTATACTCCCTGCCCTCGATCGTCGTCCTGACCTTCCCGGTCGCCTACCTGTTCGCCAGTCTGCTGGGCATCGGGCGGATGACCAAGGATTTCGAGATCATCGCGCTTCGCGGGTCCGGAGTCTCGTTTCGCCGCATCATCGTGCCCATCCTGGCCGGCGCGGCGCTCGTCTCGCTGGGCAACTTCGCCTTCAACGAGCGGGTGGTGCCGTTCGCGAACCGCGAGGTCTCGCGCATCAAGCAGGACCTGGCGAGCCGGGTCACGAAGCCCCTGATCCGGCCCAACGTCTTCTTCAAGGGCACGGAAAACCGCTATTTCTACGTCCGCCAGGTGGATCCCCGGACCGGAGACATGCGAGACGTGTTCGTGCTCGACCAGACCCAGATCGGTCCGCCCCAGGTGATCCGGGCCCGGCGGGCCAGGTGGATGAACCTGGGTCAGGGGAGATCGCTCTGGCAACTCGAGGACGGGACCCTCCACAAGTACGCCGAGGATGGCCACGTCCAGCACGAGCTCGCCTTCGGCAAGATGGCGATCCAGTTCTCGCTGGCCACCTCGACGAGCTTCGGGGGCGACGTGAACCCCTCCGAGCAGAGCTCGTCCGACCTCCAGAAGCAGATCTCGGGCATCAAGAAGAGCGGGGGAGACGCCAAGGCCGCGGAGGTCGCGCTCCTCATGAAATATGCGTTGCCCCTGGCGAGCTTCTTCGCGGCCCTGATCGCGGCCCCGCTGGGGCTGCTGTTCTCGCGGATGGGGGCCTACATCGGCGTGGGGCTCTCCATCATCCTCGTGTTCCTCTACTATGTGATCATGCAGACCTTCCAGGCGATGGGCAACGCCGGGATCGTGCCTCCGATCCTGGGGGCCTGGACCCAGAATCTGATCTTCGGCGTGATCGGGGCCTTCCTCCTGTGGAGGGTGGATCGCCGATGAAGCCGAGCGTTTCGACCCGCGCGGGGGGCTGGCGCCCCCTGACGATCCTCGACCGCTACCTGCTGCTCGAGATCCAGAAGCCCTTCTGGTCGGGCACCTTCGGGTTCATCGTGATGAACCTGGCGAATCTCCTGTACATCTATGCGCAGCTGATCGTCTCGTCGGGCGTCCCCGTGCCCATCGTCCTCAAGCTGCTGGCCTTCAACCTGCCGGCGATCATGGTCATCACCTTCCCGGTGGCCTACCTGTTCGGTACCCTGCTCGCCACCGGGCGCCTGAGCCGCGACTCCGAGATCACGGCTCTCCGTGCCTGCGGCACGTCTTTCCGGCGACTCACCATCCCGCTGGTCCTCGGTTCGCTCCTCGTGAGTGCCGGAAATTTCTGGATCAACGACCGCATCGTTCCCTGGGCGAACCGTCAGGTGGTCGACCTCGTCCGCGACCTGATGCTCCACCAGTCACGGCCGCTCTTCAAGGACAACGTGTTCTTCAAGGGCGAGGACGACCGCTACTTCTACGTGAAGCAGGTCGACCAGCGCACCCACCAGATGATCGGGATCATGGTCGTCGACCGCAAGGCCCGCCCCCCGGAGACGATCGTGTCCCGCACGGGCACATGGTCCGGCCGGCGCTGGGAGTTGCAGGACGGCGTCATCCATCGCTACGGCAGCGACCCCTTCGTCGAGCGCGAGGAGCATTTCGACCGCTTCTCGATCGACGTCGACCAGGACCCCGACACCTTCTTCACGCAGGGCGACCTGTCGCCCCAGGAACAGACGTCGGGCGAGCTGGGCCGGAAGATCGAGACCATGAAGGCCGGCGGCGTGGACACGCGGGCCATCGAGGTCGACTACCACCTCAAGTACTCGCTACCGTGCTCCACGTTCTTCATCACGCTGTTCGCAGCCCCCATCGGGCTCCGCTACGCCCGGCTCGGAGCCTTCCTGGGTGTCGCGATCACCATCGCCGTCGTGTTCGTCTACTACATCGTGATGTCCATCGCACGGTCGATGGGCAACGCGGGCATGATCGATCCGATGCTCGCGGCCTGGATCCAGAACTGGCTCTTCGGGGTGGTCGGGCTGTGGCTCATCTGGCGCGTGGATCGCGCGTCGTGAGGCCCGGCATGGACGGTCGACGCTCGCGCACGCTGCTCCTGGCGATCGCCCTCGGCGGCGGTCTGCTCGCCGCGCCGCCCGCGGTGCTGGCTGCCGAGACGCGCGTGAAGCTCCGGGCCGACCGGGTCGAGCACGACCGCCAGACCTCCATGTCCCGGGCCGTGGGCAACGTGCAGCTCGAACTCGAGGGCAGCACCCTGACCACGGACCACCTCACGTACGACCAGGCCCACAAGGTCGTCACGACGGAGGCCGAGTTCACGCTGATCCAGACGGCCCCGGGCCAGAGCACCCAGACCATCACGGGGACGGGTCTGCGATACGAACTCGACGACGAGCGAGCCGTCATCCGCGGCGCGAAGCTGGATGCCCCGGCCCAGGCGGCCGGTCAGCGCGTGTACCTCACGGGCGAGGAGCTGACGGCGATCGGCCGGCGCGAGTTCGAGTTCAAGGAAGGCACCTTCACCACCTGCGACCTCGTGACGCACCAGGAGACGCCCCACACGCACATCCAGGCCGGCTGGCTCAAGTACGTCCCCGACTCGTACGTGATGGGGTCGAACATCCTGGTGTACGTCAACAACCAGCCCATCGCCTGGCTTCCCTTTTTCTGGATCCCCCTCCAGAAGCGCGACTCCCTGGCGCAGCTCGGCCGGAACAGCGTCGAGGGGCTCTTCGCCAAGACCGCCCTGCCCTACCGGCTCTCGGAAGGGCACTCGGGAACGGTCTTCCTGCACGCCCTGGAATTCTTCCGACCGGGGGCGGTGGGGCTCGACCACGTCTGGGAGCGGCCGGGGCAGTCGATCACCTCTTTGACCCTCTATGGCCTGCCGATCCCGGATCAGACGGACTACGTCCCGGGCGCGCCCGTACCCGAATATCCGGACGGCAACCCGTACTCGCCGGACAATCCCTGGATCGTCCACCGCCTCGATCCGGGGGGGCCCTGGTCCTTCCAGGACCACCTGTTCAAGGTCCGCCACCAGCAGCGCGTCCTCGGCTCGATGACCCTGGACGGGTGGTTCGAGGACCGCAACCTCTACGACCTGTCGCGCATCGCCCCGACCTTCGACCGGGAACAGTTCCGGGCCAATCCGCGACAGTCCTACCGGGACAACCACACGGCCTGGTATCTCGGCGTGACGGACAACCGGGGGGGGATCAGCTACGGCGCCAACCGGAACTTCCGGCAGGATCACGGGTTCGATTTCCAGCGCACGCAGACCGTTTCGGACAATGCCCAGCTCAGCGGCTCGCTCGGGCCGCTCCAGTTCTCGGGCCGGACCAGCAACCAGGAATCGACGCGCAACATGCCCCTGCAGATGCCGCGGAGCACCCCGGCATCGCTGATCCCGACCCAGGTTGCCTCACCGACGGTGGACGTCACCTGGTCGAACAACCTCTCGCTCAACCAGAGCTTCGGGACCGACACGCGCGCCAACCTGACGCTCGATCACACCCGCAACACGCCGGCGCGAAGCGATCGCCAGGAACGTCTGACGGCGACCTTTGACCTGACCCGCAGCCTCGGCTGGGGGAATCTCAAGCTCCAGGCCACGCGCCTCTTCAACCTGGCCATCCCCGAGCGCGCGACCCCGGCCCAGCAGAAAGCGGCGATCGCCGCCCTGGGGTACGTCGACAAGGTCCCCGAGCTGACGCTGACGAGCAATCCGCTGCTCGACGCGTGGCAACCCCTGACGCTGTCGGCCCAGCTGGGGCGCTACGTCGAGGATGGCGCCTTCGACCCGACCGCAACGGATGCCGATCCGAACCCCGCGAAGCGCCTCGAGCCCATCACCCGTGCGAAGTTCCAGGGCGAACTCTCGGGGAAGCCGCTCGATCTGGGACTTCTGGGGGCGAAGCTGAACTTCGGCTCGACGGGTTACGAGCAGCGCTTCTACTCGACGGGCGACAGCGAGTACCGCCTGACGGGCCAGGTGGCCCTCACGACCGACTGGGAACGCTACCTCAACACGAGCCTCACCTACCGGCGGGACTACACCCCGCCCCTGGCCGGCCAGGAGACACCTGCGGGCAAGACGCCGCCTGCGCCTTTCGCGCTGTTCGGGTCCGGCACGAACGCGAGCCCCTTCAAGCAGTTCGAGAGCCTGAGCCTGTCCCGGCAGCATCTGCTGAACGGCAGCCTGAACGCGGGCTTCCAGGATGCCTTCTCCTGGAACAACAGCACGGGCTACAACTTCGAGATCGAGCGGTTCCTGCCGTACAGCACCGGTCTGACGTTCCGGCCGAACCGGCAGGTGAACCTCACGCTCAACACGGGTTACGTGTTCAAGGACCAGCCGAACCTCGAGTTCGGGACCGGCAAGTGGCAGGACCTCAACGCGACCCTGCATGTCCAGTCGAACGAGGGGGGCTTCGGCGGCACCTTCGGGAAGGACCAGATCGTGCCCGGATGGTCGCTGGACACGACGGCCGTCTACTCGATCGACGGGAGCGAGTGGCGGGGCTTTTCCAACCGGATCATGGGGGAGACCGGCTCGTCGTGGCAGGACCACTGGGCCTTCTCGACCGAGGGCGCCTACAACGTCACGAACAAGCGCTACGAGGTGCTGACGGTGGGCCTCCACAAGGATCTCCACGACTTCATCCTGTCGTTCCAGTACAATTTGCGGCTGCAGTCCTACACCGTGAACCTCGCGACGATCGCGTTCCCGACCAACCTCTTCAACCTCTCGAACCGGAGCTTCGGGGGCGTGGGAGACCCGTCGCAGGGGCTGGGCGGACTCGGCATGAACCCGCTCTCGTCGGGGCTGGGTGGATTCGGAGGTTTCCAGTGACCCCGGGCATCCTCGCGCGAGGCCTCGCGCTCTGCGGTCTGCTGGCCGCCCTGTCGTCCCCCTTGCCCGGCTGCGCGAACAGCGCCACGCTGGCCGCGCTCGAACCCGTCATGCGCGTGGAGGTCCGGTTCAAGAAGCCCCTGTCGACGGCGAGTCCGCGGCTCCGGTACCACATCGTCTTCAACACGGCGACGGCGGCGGACCTGCCTGACCCGGCCACCGAGGCCGCCGAGGCAGCAGGCCTCCTGCCCGCCTCGGGCGAGGCCGCCGGCCCGCGCTGCTACGGCAGCTGGGGCCGAGATCGCCCCCTGGATGGCTGGAATCTGCCCTTCTACCTGAGCGGCGGGGCGACGTCCAGCCTGTTCGCCGAAGACCCGCGCAAGACCTTCAGCTTCACCGGGACCCAGCCCCTGCTGCCCGTGACCTGGACGGACTGCTTCACGCTCAGTGCCGAGACGGGTGACTGGCGGATCACCCAGATGCGCCACCCGAACCCGATCTCGAACCCGAAGCGCGTCCTCTTCGACGTCCGGACCCTGCAGCGAGGCCAGGACTGGACGGTGGACGGGGCGACCTGGATGCTCCAGGTCCGCGTCTCGGACCTCCTGAACGGCAAGGCGATCGTCGAGGCCAACCGCAAGAAGACGGGGCCTGCCGGCTCGTTCGTGATGCCCCCGAGTGGCAACCGCGTGGTGATGGCCAACTTCGTCGCGGCCCTCGATGCCCCGCCGGTCGGGCAGGATCAGGCCGTCATCCTCGACCGGTGGACGATCGCCGAGAACGACCCGGGGGTGGTGCTCCGCACGGTGGTGGGCATCCAGGACCAGGCCCAGCAGTTCCGGCCGGCCCCGCTCTTCCCGCAGCTGGTTCCGGCCGGTGTGGACGCGGACAGCGTGACCCTGGCCTCGTACAATGTCCAGGTCCGCCAGTGATCCCGACTGGACTTCCGGCCAGCCGGGCATGTCCAGGACGGGTCGAATCGGGGAGGTTGCCGTGCCGAACTTGCATCGAACGGGCGTGATCGCGCTGTGCCTCGCCGGCCTCGCCTGGACGGCCAGGCCGGCCACGGGCGTCGAGGAGGTCCTCGAGGTGACGTTCAAGGCCGGAGCCGAGACGCCTTACGTGGAACTGCTCGCCACCTACCTGGAACTCGCGCCCCCGCGCCGCGGAGCCCCCGTGCGAACCTGGCGCTTCCGCCCCGGTCCACGGGGAGACACCCGGAGCTACGCGCGGCTGTTCGGGGCCCTGCCGACGGTGGCGAGCGTCCATCCGGCCCCCGGACCGATCCCCACTCCCGCCCCCTGGCTGGAGGGAGAACTGCTCGTCAAGCTGCGCGACGACGTGCCGGCCGACCGTGTCCAGGCCTTCCATGCGGCTCAGGGGGTACGGGTGGTGTCCGTCATCTCGGGCATCGGGGTCGCGCATCTGGCCTGGAGCCACGGCGCGAGCGTGCCCGAGATGATGAAGCGCTACCAGGATTCCGGCCTCTTCGGCTACGTCGAGCCGAACCGTCGCGTCTCCATCCCCGAGCCGCCCGCAGGTGCGGAACTCTCGCCGCGGGACCTGTCGATCCGCCTGCGGCCGGGCCATGACCCGGCCATGCTGGCCCGGGTGCTCGGCGTCCGGCTGGTGGCGACGGCGAGCCCGGACGTGGCGACCCTCCGGACGCGAGCGGAGGTCTCCCCGCGCACGCTGGAGGTCATCCTGCCCCTCTGTCCGGCGGTGCAGGAGGTCCTGCCCACCACGTCCCCGGTGTGGTGATGCGCCCGCACCTCCTCGGCCTGGCCGTGGTATCCGTTCTGGCCGGGTGCCCGTCTCCGGGCACACCGGCACGTCCCGGCACGGGAGTCTCTCCGGCGCCGGGCGGCTCTCCCTCCACGATCGCCCCCCCTTCCCAGTGGTACCTGGAGGCGACGCGGGGCATCGACATCCGCACGGCCTGGAGCTTGCCGCTGCGACACACGGCGGACGGGCAGAAACCGGGCACGGGCGTGACGGTCGCGATCGTCGACACCGGCATCGACTCCGACCATCCGGACCTGGAGAGCAACCTGGCCCGGGTGACGCCTGCGGCCCTCGGTTCGCCGGCACGCCCGCGGCTTCGCGACGCGACCCCCGGCGCCCCGCTGGTGGTCGACGAGGTCGGGGGCCGGGACGCCCCCTACGCGGGTCGAGATGGCAATGGCCATGGCACCTTCTGTGCAGGCCTGATCGCCGCCGTGGACGACGGGACGGGCATCGTGGGGGTCGCGCCGGGAGCCCGGATCCTGGCCATCAAGGCCATGACGAGCACCGGGGACGGCCGTGACGAGGAGATCGCGCGGGGCATCCTGGATGCGGTGGAGCTCGGTGCCGACCTCGTGAACGTCTCGGTCGGCGGCTCAGCCCCGAGTCAGGTGCTGGCGGAAGCCATGGCCGAAGCGTTCCGCCGCGGATGCTCCCTCGTCGTGGCCTCCGGCAACGGGGCGGGGGCGGTCTACTATCCCGCCGCCTATCCGGGCGTCATCGCCGTGGGCGCCACGGCGGGCATCCCGGGCTCCCCGCGCGAGATTCCCCCGTACAGCAACCGGGGCCCCGAACTCACGCTGGTCGCCCCCGGAGGCACCCCCGAACAGGCGCCGACCACCAGCATCTGGTCCACGCTGCCCACCCACGCCTACGCGCTGAGCGGCCGGCTCGGGAACACCTACGGCCGCCTCGAGGGCACCTCGTTCGCCACCCCGCTCGTGGCGGGGGTGGCCGCGCTGGTGCTGGCCGAGGCCCGCGCCCGGGGGATGTCCCTCACGCCGGCGCAGCTCCGGCTTCACCTCGCCGCGACCGCGACCCCCCTGACCCGCAACCCCTTCGACCCGCGCAGTGGCTACGGCTTCATCAACCCGAAACGGGCCCTGGAGGTGCTCGCGAGGCCCGGAGAAACCTCGTGAAGCGCGCCCCGTTCGTCCTGCTCGCCGCGTGCCTCGCCGGCTGCCCGACCGCGCTTTCGCCATCCCCGGAGCCGAGCGCTCCGCCTTCACTCCCGCAGCTGCAAGAGCCGAGCGAGCCGGGTGTCCCGGCAGCCCCTGGCGAGACCCTGCGCGCGGGCGGGTCTCTGCTGAACCGGCAGCTGACGATCCGGGTCCTGTCGACAGGTGGTGCACCCGTGTCGGCCGGGACGCGCGTCGAACTCGCGGGACGGACGCTGGGGCGCGGTACGACGGACGCCAGCGGGGCGATCGCCTTCGGCTGGCTCGAGCCCGGGACGTACGTCGTCCGGATCGAGGCCCCGGGCTCGGCCGTGACGGAGCGGACCGTCGAGGTCGGCAGCACCCCCGTCGTGCAGGAGGTCCGGCTCGCGGACGGGGGCAGGAGCCTGCGCGGTCGGGTCATGGGGCCTGGAGGCGCTCTCGGAGGCGCCTGGGTCTCCTGTGGCCCCGTCGGAGGCTGGACGGACGGGGCAGGGCGCTTCGTGCTCGACGGGGTCCCGTCCGGAACCGGGTCCCTCGTGCTCCACCGGGGGGGCCTCGCCGATCGCTCGGTGCCGGTCGAGCCGGGAGGCGATCGCGACCTCGGCGACCTCGCCCTGTCGGGAGAGGCGAAGCGCGTGTCCTGGGAAAACCCGGACGGCCCGGTTCGCCTCGATGGCGCCGGGGCCCCGCAGACGGTGCGCCAGGCGATGGTGTCCGTGACGGCCGGTTTGACGTCAGCAGGCTGGACCGCGGGCGAACGCCTCGAATCGGCGGACGTCCGCATCCTCGTCACCCCCACCACCGCGACCCTCGATGACGCCACGATCGTCCGGCTCCAGGCCTTCGCTCGCGGGGGAGGATCCCTGATCGTCCTGGGGGAATGGGGCGGGGCCGGCTTTCACGCTCCCGAGGCGATCGCGCGCCTCCTCCATCCACTGGGCCTCGGACTGGTGCCCGACCTCGTGAGGGTCCCGGGCTCGGGCGCCCGGCTCGACGACTTCCAGGTCGCGCCCCTGCCCGGACCCTTCCTGCTGGCCGGGGCGCCGGATAGGGCCGTCCGGGTGGTGACTGCGGCCAGCGTGTGGTGTCCCGACCGGGCGATGGCCGTGCTACGAGCACCCGGCACCGGATACCGGATCGCGTCCGGGACGGCGACGGGGCCCGTCCTGGTGGCCGCCCTGCACGTCGGGCACGGTCGGGTCCTGGTCGCCGGAGACACCACTGCCTGGACGACCGGCTACGAGGGAGCTGCCGGGGGAACCTGGGACAATCAGGCGTTCATCCAGCGCCTGATCTCGTGGTGATTCCGGGTACAAAGCAGGCATCATGCGACGTTCTGGACTTGAGTGGCATCACATCCTCGCCCCCCTGCTGCTCGTGGCCTGCCAGGGTGGGCCCGCCGGACCGCTACCCGGAGCCACGCCTGCCGAGTCCGGGCCCCTTCCTGGGGAGCTGTCGATGCGCTGGGAAGAGGGCACACCGGAGGCCGTACGCCATGCCGTGCGAGCCCGCGCCGGCGTCCGGACGGCAGACCCCGTCTTCGAGAACGTCGAGCACTGGACCCTCCCGGGTGACACCGGGCCGGTCCTGGAGGCTCTGTCGCGCGAGCCGCACGTCCGGTGGTCGGAGCCCGTGAGACGACGACGGATCGCGGGCTTCACGCCCGAGGCGGCGCCGGACGGGACGCGTCAGTGGTACCTCGCCAAGGCGCGCGGACTCGATGTTCAGGCGGCCTGGAGTCTGCCGCTCGAACAGTGCCGCCATGGCCAAAAGCCAGGTGCCGGGGTGGTCGTGGCCGTCGTGGACACCGGAGTGGACATCTCCCACCCGGATCTGGTGGCTCGCATCGCCCGGGTACCCGCCGACCTGGCCAGCCGTTCGGCCTCGGTGCGGGAGCATTCGACCTCGAAAGGGGCCGGCAATCCGTGGGTGATCGACGAGATCGGCCCGGAATCGACCTTCGGGGGCATCTCGTACACGGGGGTGGACGGTAACGGGCACGGCACGCACTGTGCGGGCCTCGTGGGTGCGAGCGACGACGGGCAGGGGATCGTGGGCGTGGCGCCCGGCGTGACGATCCTGCCGGTCAAGACCATGCGCTACGACGGGAGCGGAGACGATGTCCCCATCGCCCGTGGCCTGGTGGATGCAGCCGATGCGGGTGCCGACGTCATCAACTTCTCGGTCGGGGGGCCGGAACCCAGCCAGATCCTGGCCGACGCCCTGGCACATGCCTACCGCAAGGGCGTGACGGTCGTGATCGCAGCCGGAAACGGGTTCGGCGACGAGGTTTACTATCCGGCGGCCTATGCCGGCGTGATCTCGGTCGGCGCGACCTCGGGAGCGTCCGGAAACCCCTGGGCGATCCCGGCTTACTCGAACCGGGGCCAGACCCTGGCGCTGGTGGCTCCCGGTGGCGATGGCGCGCAGGATCGTCGCACGACGGCGGACCCGACGCTGGAAGCCCGGGGGCTGCTGTCGACGTTGCCGACCCGGACCGTCGGCCTGGGAGGCAAACCCCTCTCGTACGGGGTCGAGAGCGGGACCTCGATGGCCACGCCGCTCGTCTCGGGCGTGGCAGCCCTCGTGATCGCCGAGGCGAAGGCCAGAGGTGAGAGCCACGATCCGGTGACGGTGCGGACGCGCCTGCTCGCGACGGCTCGTCCCCTCGGGGATCGTCCTTTCGATCCGGCCTGGGGGTACGGTTTCATTCGCCCGGCCCTCGCCCTGAGCTGGACGGGACCGGACGGAGGTCAACCATGACGCTCGCCAGGCGGTTCCTCCTCACCGGAGCAGCCACCCTGCTCGTGTCCGGCCTCTCGGGCTGCCCGTGGTGCGGTACGCCAGCGCCCCGACCGACCCCCCCTCCGGCACCGATCCCGACGCCGGTCGAATCCCTCCTCCCTGGCGAGAGTCACGTGTTCTCGACGTGGACGAACCTCGTGAACGGACAGCTGACGATCCAGGTGCGACGGTCCATCGACCGGACGCCCGTCGCACGGGCCCAGGTGACCCTCCGGGGGGCCACACCCGCGTGGGGGCGTACGGACTCGAACGGGCAGGCGGTTTTGACGCCGCTGGATGCAGGACGTCATGTCGTGCGCATCCAGGCCCCGGGCCTGGCGTCCCGCGAGATCGTCGTCGACGACCTCGTGCCCGGCAGCCCCGCCACGTTCACGGTGGACCTGGAGCCGGCAGCCGGAGCGGTGTCGGGGCGCGTGCTGGACGCCTCGGGGAATCCGATCCGGGCCGCCGTCGTCAGCCATGCCCTGGGCGCGACGCTCACGGGTGAGGATGGACGCTTCACCCTCCAGGGACTCGCCGCCGGTCAGGCAGACCTGTCGGTCCGCCGGGGCGGCTTCGCTCCCGGGAGCTGGAGCGGGAACCTCGGCGGGGCTGCAACGGAGGTCGGAGACCTCCGGCTCGCCGCGGCACCGATCGCGATCTCGCTCGAAAATCCGGACCAGGTCCTGGACCGTCCCGGCGGGACCGCTCGAACCATCCGGGACGCCCTCTCCCCGCTGACCACGCGAGCGCGGGCCGAGAACATGGCATGGGGCGAGCGGCTCGACGGCGCGACTGTGCGGCTGGTCGTGGCCCCCTCGAGCACCAGCCTGGACGCCGCCACCTGCGATCGCCTGGAAACCTTCGCCCGGGCGGGGGGACACCTGGTGCTGGCCGGTGAGTGGGGCGGAGCCGCGGGGTATTCCCCGGCCGCCATGCTGGAGCTGACCCGCCGGTTCGGGGTGGGCGTGGAGCCCACGCTGGTGCGCCCGAGCCCGGGGGACGAGACGGGGGGCTTCACGACCGCGGCGATCGCCCCGTGGTTGCCTCGCTCGGGGACGGGAAGCCTGCGATTCCGGGCAGCGGGAACCCTGTTCCTGCCGCCCTCCGGGCTCGTCCTGGTCGGTAGCCCCGAGAATGCATACCGGATCGCGAACGTGGAGGTTGCGGGTTGGCCTCTCGTGGGCATGATGGCGGTGGGCAACGGCCGGGTCACCCTCCTGGCCGACAGCTCGCTTCTGGTGTCCGGAGACGATCCCGGTTCCGATCGGGGCAACCAGGACTTCATGATAGACTTGTTGCGCCTGTAGGGCCCCGGAGGTCGCGCCCGCTTGATCTGCACGAACTGCCAGACCCCGAATCACGCTGACAACCGCTTCTGCTGCGATTGCGGGAAGCCGCTCAAGGCCGCCGTCACGGCGGTGTCAGTGGTCAATCACGGGACCCAGCCCGCCGCGGGAGTGAGCTCCAGTGGCCTGCTGTCCCCCAGCACGCTGCTCCAGGACCGCTACCGGATCACCCAGCTCGTCGGCCAGGGCGGCATGGGAGCGGTCTATCTCGCCAACGACACGCGGTTCTCGAGCAAGGTCTGCGTCGTCAAGGAGATGCTGGACCACTTCACCGACGCGGCTCAGCGCGAGTCGGCGATGCAGAACTTCTACCGGGAAGCCGACCTGCTGGCCAACCTCAAGCACAACTCGATCCCGGAGGTCTTCGACCGCTTCACGGAATCGAACCGTCACTACATCGTGATGGAATACATCCAGGGCATGGATCTCGAGGCCCGGATGCACGAGGCGAACAACCAACCCTTCGAGGAAGCGAACGTCATCGGCTGGGCGATCCAGGTCTGCGACGTCCTGAGCTACCTGCACCACCAGAAGCCGCCGATCATCTTCCGGGACATGAAGCCCGCCAACCTCATGCTCACGGACTTCGGCAAGATCTACCTGGTGGATTTCGGCATCGCCCGCTTCTTCAACCCGCAGGCCCGCGGGACGATGATCGGCACCCAGGGTTATGCTCCGCCCGAGCAGTACCGGGGTCAGGTGGAGCCGCGGACGGACATCTATGCCCTCGGGGCCACGATGCACTACATGCTGACGGGCCGGGATCCCCAGAACGAACCGCCCTTCTCGTTCCCGCCGATCCGGCAGATGAACGAGAAGGTCTCGCCGGAGCTGGAGGCGATCGTCACGCGCGCGCTCGAATCCGACCTCGAGAAGCGTTTCCCGAGCGCCGACGAGATGCTGATCGACCTGATCCGCGTGGCCGGTGAAACCTCGAGCGCCGTGCGATCGTGTCCCCACTGCCGGGAAAAGATCTCCCGTGGGCGCCAGTTCTGCCCGCACTGCCGGAACTACATCGCGGCTCATCACACCTCGACCTCGGCCCAGATCTACCGGGCGGCGACGTCGTCCCTGAACGAGCTGTCCGGAACCGGACGGAAGCCCCCGAAGCTGGACCGGGCCTGGTGGATCGCGGCGGCCGTCGTCGGGGCGCTCGCGATCATCGCCCTGGGAGTCTGGTTCGCGGGTGCGCCGGTCGGGCGCACGGGAGTACCGGCCACCCAGACCATGCCGAGAGGGGGGCAGCCTTGACCACGACCCGGCTGGGGCCCGAAACGGGCCCGCTTGCACCGCTCACCCCCGAGACGCGACTCGCCGATCGCTACCGGATCGAGCGTTTCCTCGAGTACAAGAACGGGGCGAACCTGTACCGGGCCCTCGACGAAGCGACGGGCCTCGTCATCATCCTCAAGGAATGCGAGGACACGCGAACGGCCGGTGGGGCCGCGGGCGGGGCCGGGCCGGATGCGACCGTCGCGAAGAGCGACTGGGCCGAGGCTGCCACGGACAACCCCTGGCAGTCGGAATTCGTGATCCTGCGCTCGGTGTCCTATCCCACGGTGGTGAAGGCCCTCGATGTCTTCAAGGCCAGCGACCGCGCCTACCTGGTCCTGGAACAGCTCGAGGGCCGGGATCTGGCCTACGTGCTGCGGACCCGCACCAGCATCAGCGTGCAGCAGTCCCTCGACTGGATCCTGCAGCTCGCCATGGCGCTCGCTCAGCTGCACCGACGTCAGATCGTCCACCTCGACCTGCAACCCCGGTACCTGGTCGTCACTCCCGACGGGCAGCGCATCCGCATGACGGGCTTCCATCGCTCCCGCGTCCTGCCTGCTGCAGGCACGGTGGAGGGCAGTCCTGGCTACTCGCCCCCCGAGCAGTTCGGCTACTTCGGGACCGGAGTGGACGAGCGCGCCGATCTCTACGCGCTGGGCGCGGTCTGGCACTACCTCCTGACGGGCAACCCACCCGAGAGTTACTGGAATCTCGACACCGAGCGGTTCAACTTCCCGGACGTCAGTGCGTTCGTGCCGACGATCCATCCCCAGATCGAGCGCATCGTCCGGCGCATGATCGAGCCGCATCCGGATGACCGGTTCGAATCCATCCAGGAAGTCATCACCCAGCTCCAGACGCTGCTCAACAACCCGCAGCGCCTCGTGGGGCACTGTTCGGATGTCGGTCTGCTCAGGCAGGGCAACGAGGACAGCCTGGCGGTCTTCGACCTGTCCTTCACCACCCAGTCCAACACGACGGGGGTGGGGCTCTACATCGTGGCCGATGGCATGGGGGGCGTGAACGCCGGCGAGGTGGCCAGCGGGATCGCGGTCGATGCCATCACGGCGGTGATGCAGGAGGCCGTCAGCCGCCTGGCCGATGACGCGGAGCCGGGTCGCCAGATCCAGGACGCCCTGCAGAATGCCGTCAAGGAAGCCAACACGCGCATCTACGAGACGGGACGCCTGAACCGGGAGCTCGCGGGGATGGGCACGACCGTCACGGCCGCCCTCGTCTTCGGACAGACGGTTCACGTCGGCCACGTCGGCGACAGCCGGGCCTACCTGATCAACCGCTCGGGGATCGAGAAGATCTCGCGCGACCACTCGCTGGTGGGACGCCTCATCGAGATCGGGCAGATCACGCCGGAGCAGGCGGCCACGCACCCGCAGCGCAACCTGATCTACCGGTCGCTCGGGACGTATCCCAACGTCGAGGTCGACATCTACCAGCGTCAGTTCAAGATCGGCGACTGGCTCCTGCTGTGCAGCGATGGCCTGACGGGCCACCTGCTCGACGAGGAACTCATGGACGTCGTCCTGCAGACGGCCGACCCGAACCTCGCGGCCCGCAAGCTGGTCAACCTGGCCAACCAGCGCGGCGGCGAGGACAACATCACCGTGGTTCTCGTGAATCTGGCCGAGTATTCCTGACCTTCACCCGTTTCTTTCATCCCCGCCACCCCCACCGGAGGATTCCATGAGCGATACGTCGCAAGCCCAAGCCACCCCCGCCATCGCCACCGCGCGCCTCGTGATCACCCGGGGCGGGACGGTCGGCAAGGAGTTCGCCATCGAGGCCGTGACCGAGACCCTGATCGGTCGCTGGGATCCCGATGGCGGAGCGTTCCCCGAGATCGACCTGACGGCCGACGACCCGGAAGCCAAGATCTCGCGCAAGCATGCCCGCATCTATCCGCAGGATGGGGAGTACTTCATCGAGGATCTCGGCAGCCTCAACGGCACGTACATCAACCGTGGCCCGCGCCTGCTGCCCGGCTCGCCCCAGTCCCTCAAGGACGGTGACGAGATCGTGATGGGCAAGACCTTCTTCAAGTTCCACGCCGCTCAGGCCTGATGAGCCCCGGGGGCGGGGGTGGTTTCGTGGAAACCACCCCCGCCTTTTTCATGGCACCCGAAACTTAATCCCGCATTAAGTGAAGCTTGGTCGGCATCGAACGGTTCCTGAACGAACATGATTTCAGGACCCTCGTGTGACCCGGAGACCGGACCATGATCGCAGGCGCACTTCCCTCTCCCCTCATGCCGCCAAAGACCGTTCCTGCCTCCGGCCCTGCAGCGTCCGCTCCGGCGAAGGGGACGCCGTCGAACCCGGTCCAGGCGGGTGGCGGGGACCAGCTCCGGTTGAACGAGCATGCCCAGATCGAGGTGACGCGCTCGGTCCTCGGTTTCCTGCCCATCACCGTGAAGGTGGATCTGGGCGAGATCCTGTCCGGCAAGTACGGTCGGGACTTCCAGATGACCAGCGTGACCCCGGACTGGGTCCGCGTGACGGGACAGGCCCAGTTCGGGCCCTTCTCCCAGGCCGTGGACGAGCTGATGCCCATGCGCACGGGCGGCGCCATCCAGGGGCTGGCCGTCCATCTCGGCCAGGATGGACTCGTGCATCTCGGCGGCCAGGTCAAGATCCTCGGGATCCCGCTGCCGTTCACCTGCGCGCTGGTCCCGCAGCGGGAATCGCAGGAAGTCTTCCAGTTCAAGTTCGCGAACCTGCGCGTGGGAGGCGGTGAACCCCTCAAGCTGCCCGCGACGATCGGGGCATGGCTGACCTCGGCGGCCCTCACGATCTTCGGCAAAGTCGAGGGCGTCTCGGCCAGGAACATGGATACGCTCCAGGTGGATTTCGGCAAGATGGCCCGGGCCAATCCGGGCGGCCCTCCGCCGGCCCTCCCCGCCTGATTCGCCCTGACCGAACCGGCCAACCGGGACACTTCGGGAAGAAAATCACGTCACAAAACTTGATACCGAGCCCGGGAACTTCGGGGTATGGGATGACCATGTCTCGCCCGTCGCCCCAAGGCACCCGGATTCTGGTTCTCGGCAGCGTGCTGCTCGTGGGTTGCGTGACGCGCTCCCCGCAGGCCGCCTCATCCGGGTCGTACCTGCCTCTGCGCCTTTCGGGACGCGTGGAGAGCGCGGCCTTCCGCACAATCCAGGCCTCCATACCCGAGATCGTCCGCTCGTCGGCCATCACCGTGTCGGACGCCACCACCGGAAAAACGGTCGCCACGACCGTCAGCGACTCGTCGGGCGCCTTCACCCTGAACCTGACGGGACTGCGTCCGGGAGCCCTTTACTTTCTGGATGCCACGCGTGGCCTGTCGGCCGGGGGAAGCGCCCACCGGGGTAGCACGGCGGCGGCCAGGTTGCGCACCCTGCTGATGCCCGTCGGATCCGCCCTCCACAGCCTCACGAACACGAACACGGGCAGCCTCGTCATCGGCAATGCGACCACGGCTCTCGCCGCGACTGTTGCGGCTCGCGGGCGAGCAGGAGCCATCCTCGACCCGGCCAGCCTGATGGGCAAGGTGGACGAGGCGACCGACACCTTCAGCGAGACCGGCACGGGCCTGTCGAACACCTCGGACTTCATGGCCGTTTTGCCCCTGGTGGGCAATGCCATCTTGCTCGACCAGGACCCCGTCGCGGCGATCGCCCTCCAGGGGGACACCGGGACCTACCGGCTCACCACCAACCTGCCGGCCCTCCTGAACGTGAGCCCGCGCCTCGCCGCGATCGGGGCGACGGTGACGGTCTCGGGTGATGGCTTCGACCCCTATCCGGGACGGATCGCCCTGAGCATCGGCAACACGCCCGTGGCGACCTACAGCCTGTCCGCGGACCGTCGCCGCCTGACCTTCCCCGTCCCGGCTGGAGCCGTCAGCGGCCCCCTGGTGCTGCTACAGCCCGGCGGGGTCCAGCATGCGCTGCTCCCGCTATTCAAGGTGCGCGGCACGATGGCCACACTGGCCGGAAATGGTCTGGCGGCGCGCTGGGATGGTCCCGCGGCGGTTGCCCGGTTCAACACGCCCATGGGGCTGGCCCTGGACTCTCGTGGAAACCTGGTCGTCGCCGATTCCGGCAACCACTGCATCCGGCGCGTGACCCCCGAGGGCCAGGTCACGACCCTGGCCGGAGACGGGGTGGCCGGGGCGCATGACGGCCCCGCCCTGGTCGCTCGCTTCAACACGCCGAGACTTGTAGCCGTCGATGCCGGTGGATACGTGTACGTGGGGGACTGGGGCAACGGCCGCATCCGGCGCATCGGCCCGGATGGCCGGGTGACCACCCTCTCGACCTGGGGGGGGTTCGCGGATAACCCGGGGACACCTTGGGTGCTCAACCGGACGGTGACCGGCCCGTGGACCTCCACCAGCACCAACACGAGCGGCGTGACCCTCGATCCGGCCGGGAATCTCTACTTCGGAGACTATTACGGCAGCGGGATCATGAAGGTCACGCCGACGGGGGGGATCTCGCTGTTCGTGGGGGCCACGGACGGGGCTCACGGCACGGCGGACGGAACCGGGACGGCCGCACGACTCAGCGCGCCGGACGGTCTCGCATTCGGCGCCGATGGCTACCTGTACTGCTTCAGCAACGGGGCCAACCACTGCAAGCGGATCACGCTGGCCGGGGTCACCCAGACCCTGTCCTCCGCGGGTTCCTTCGCGACGAATCCGGCGTCCATCGCGAGCCAGATCGTCTACCAGAGCTCGGTCCTGGCGGATGGCACGATCTACGGCCCCTACGGCAGCAGCGGTCTTTATCGCGTGACGCCCGGGACGGCACCGACCCAGATCACGACGACGGGCTCGGGCTACGCGGACGGTCCGATCGCCTCGGCCCAGTTTCGCTCGCTCTTCGGCAGCGTGGCGGATGCCGAGGGGACGCTCTTCGTGTCGGACATGACCGACCACCGCATCCGGGTGGTGGTGCCATGATCCGCCAGAGGTCTCCCATCCACGCCCTGACCGCGCTGACGCGGGTCGCCGTACCGGCCGTCATCGGGTGTTCGACCGCGGTCCCGATCACGCGCCCGCTGCCCCCGGACCTCGCCGGGCGCGTCAGCTTCGAGCAACGGGCGACGCAGGCCACGATGCTGGACGTGGCCGACCGGGCCACGGTCTCGCTCATTCAGGCGGACACCGGTGTCACCAAGGGAACGACCGTCACGAACGAGAGCGGGGCGTTTCTCCTGAGAGGCGAGACCCTGCAACCCGAGACGGACGTGCTCTATTACCTGGAGGCCATGAAGGGCCTCTCGAACCATCGTCCCGGGGTCCCGGCCGCCCGGGTTCGGACGCTCGCCCGCTTCAGTGGCGGCGGCTGGACGACCCTCACGAACTCGGTCATCAACACGGGCATCCTTCTCACGCCGAACACCACGGCCGTCTCGATCGGGGCAGGCCTCCGGCATTCGACGACCTCCCCGTTCGACTTCGTCTCGCTGATCGGGAAGGTCGGCCAGAACGGCAACAACGACGGCTACGACCCGGTGCCCGGCCTGACGGCTTCGGACCAGGGCACCCTGCTCACGATGGTCCGGACGGCCCTCGGCCAGGACCGCGATCCCGTCGGCTCGATCCGGCTCGACGCCGGAGCCTGGGTCTTGAACGGCACCTCGGCGGGCCTCGTCATCGGCAGCGTCTCGCCCACCTCGGGCCGGGTCGGCACGTCGGTGGTCGTCTCGGGCTCTGGCTTCCTGTCCGGGACGACGGCCCCGGACCTGCTGGTGGGCGGCGTGTTCACCCCGGTGGCGACGTGGTCGGCGACGGAGGTGCGCTTCACGGTGTCGGCCGGAACCCCCACGGGGACGGTGGTCGTCCGCCAGGCAGGCTACCAGGCTGCCGGCCCCGTCTTCACGGTGACGGGCCTCCTGGGCGGAACGGCCCGGGGCAACGGCCTCATCGATCTCGGCGGCCTCGTCCGCGGGGAGGACTGAATCATGGAACGACGCGCCCTCGTGACCCTGGCCCTCCTGTCGCTGACGGCCTGCACCGGGTACCTGCAGCCGCGGGTGGGCAGCGCGGACCGGCTCCCGGGGCACTCGACGATCGATTCCCGTACGCTCGTCGGCCGCGTCGAGGCCTGGCCCCGGGCCGTCCAGAGCACGGGAGCCGAACTGACGCAGGGATCGGCCGTGGTGCTCATCGAGCCCGGTTCAGGCCAGGCGATCGCCTCGGCCCTGACGGGGGATACCGGCGCGTTCACGCTGGCGCTGCCGGTGGCCTTCACTCCCACCGAGGGGGCCGTCTACCTGCTGGAAGCCTTCAAGGGGCAGGCGATGGGCGGGGTGGCGGGCCGGGCCGGCGCCACCGTGGGGCGCATGCGCACCTTGCTCGGTTACCAGGGCGGTCAGTGGACGCACCTGGGTTCGGCGAGCGCGGGGGATCCGATCCTCGTGACGGGGGCGACGACGACCCTGGCACTCGTGGCGAGCCTGCGCGGACTCGCGACAGCCGACCAGCTGGCCCTCATGGGCCGGGCGTCCGACCGGGCCAGGTCCTACCTCCCGCCGTCGGGCGGGTCGGTGTCGCTGGGCGAATACCAGGCCGTCCGCGGCTGGATCGATCAGTTGCTGGCAGATGACCAGGACCCGGTGGAAAGCCTGACCTACAATTCGGCTTCGACCGGACCGGTCGAGCAGCGATACGGGCGGAAGCCCCGCAGCCTCGTGCTGCACACGACCTTCACGCCCGCGGCCCCTCAGCCCGGCGACCTCGTGACTTTCTCGGGGCAGAACTTCCCGACGCCGCGAGCTGGAATCCGTTGCTCCATCGGGAACACGCCCCTGGGAACCTGGACGCTGAACCCGGACCGGACGCAGCTGACGATCGCGATGCCGCCGGTCCAGCTGGTGGGGGCCTTCACGGTCACCGACGGGCTCACGACCTGGACCGGTCCGACGGTGACGGTCGGTCCGCTCACCCAGCAGAGCTTCCGGGACTTCGAGGACGCGAACGTCACGGCCTTCCAGCCCAACAACGCCCAGAGCGGCAGCGGGACCGTCACGACGCTCACGGGGGGCCCCACCGGCCGCTATCTGACGGCGACGACGCTCAACCACATCTCGAACCTGCCGAGCACCACCGCCTACGGGGTCTGGGAGTTCGACACGATCCAGCGTACCCACCACGAGTACTGGCCCGTGCAGAACAACACCACGACCTGGATGTCCTCCGGGGAAGGGTACCTGCTCTGGAAGGACTACGACGGCATCACCCGGTTCTCGCGCGTCACGGGCGGTGGCACGACCCACATCGCCCAGTACACGAGCCTGGTGGCCGAGGGTGTCTGGTGGCGCTGCCGGATCGAGCGGGCCCGGAACGGCCTGTGGCGCATCTTCGAGAACGGCAGACCGATGACGGAGGTCGTGGACAACACCCTCACGTCCTCGAGTTACTTCGGACAATTCTTCTGGGACGTGCCGGCGAACACGGGCGGGGTGGACAACCTCCGCATCTCGAGCTGGTGAGGTCAAGCCGATGCGCTGGCACGCCTGCACGGGGCCCCTCGCCCTCCTGACCCTCGTCGTGGCCTGCACGAGTCCGCGGGGAACCCTGCTACTTCCTGGAAGCCCTGCAGCCACCTCGCGGAACGACGGGGCGATCTCGGGACGGATCGAGCAGGACGCCCTCGCCCGCCGCTCGACCCAGGCCTCCCTCGGACAGATCACCCAGAGCGCGACCGTCACGGTGTCGGATGCGGGGACGGGGAAGCTCGTGGCCACGACGGTCGCGAGTCCGACGGGGGCCTTCACCCTCTCGCTCGCAAACCTGACGGCGGGAACGACGTACTGGCTGGATGCCACCCGGGGCGTGGCGGCGGACGTGCTGCCCGGGCGGGCGGGTTCCCCGGCGCTGCGCCTCCGGACGATGCTCCTCGTGCAGGGCGGGACGGCCACCTCGCTGACGAACACGGCCTCGGCCGGCTCGCTCGTGATCGGCAACGCCACGACGGCCGCCGCCGTGATGTTCCAGCTCCGCCAGCAAACAGGCACCAGCCTCACGGCCGCGAACCTGATCGGGAAGGTCAATGAGGGAACGGACACCTTCACCGAGACCGGGACGGGACTCGCGAACGCCGCCGACTTCCAGGCCGTGCTCCCCCTGGTCGGCAACTGTCTGGTGCTCGATCTCGATCCGGTGGCCGGAGTGGCGTATCAGAGCAATTCCGCCACCTATCGGATGGCGACGAACATGCCCCGTGTGACGGGGCTCTCGACGACACGGGGTGGTGCCGGAGACGTGGTGACGGTGAACGGTAGCTCGTTCGATCCGTATCCCGGTCGGCTGGGCTTCAGCTTCGGCGGAGTCGCCGCCTCGACCTGGTCGGTTCAACCTGACCGCAGGAGCGTGCAGGTGACGATCCCTGCCGGTGCCCTGGGTGGTCCGTTCCTGATGCACCAGCCCGGCGGGGTGGCACATACCCTGGCGCCTGTCTTCAAGCTCCGTCAACAGGTCGTGACGCTGGCGGGCTCCGGACGGGCGGGCTCGCGCGACGGGAACCGGTTCGGTGCCGAGCTGAATGCTCCCCGGGGTCTGGCCATCGATACCCGGGGCAATCTCGTCGTGGCGGATCACGGAAGCCACAAGATCCGCCAGGTCAGCCCGGCCGGGGAGGTCTCGACGATCGCGGGTGACGGGGTCTCAGGCCTGCTCGACGGCCCCGCCACGGCGGCGCGATTCAGCAGCCCGCGCGGCGTCTGCGCGGAGGCGAATGGCACGATCTACGTGGCCGAGGAGGGCAACAAGACCCTGCGCCGCATCGACCCGGAGGGGCGCGTCACGACGCTCACGACGGATGCCACCTTCGTGGCCAATCCCGCGAACGCCCAGGTCTGGGGCTACGGGCTGGCCGGCGTGGCGCGCGATCCGGCCGGCAACCTGTACGTCACGGACTACATGGGCTGTCGGATCTGGAAGATCGTTCCCGGGGGCGGGATCTTTCCGTTCGTCGGATATGGCCCGACCTCGGGAGGCCGCGGCGGTTACAACGATGGCCTCGGGACTGTGGCGGGTCTGAGCTTCCCCGACGGGATCGTCCTGGGCCGCGACGGCAACCTGTACTGCGGAAGCAACGGAGAGAACCACGTCAAGCAGATCACGCTGGCCGGCCAGACCCGGACGCTCGACTCGAGCGGGTTCTACCGCGCCAATCCGGGGACCTGGTCCGGTGCGTACACGACGGCCATCACCTGCCAGCCGTGCGTCCTGGCCGACGGATCGACGGTGGGAGGCACCCAGCTTACCCGGGTCGCCCCGGGGATGGGCCAGATCTTCTACCGGGCGGCCGCCGGGGGAACGCTCGATGGCCCCGACAGCGCGTTCCGGTTCGGGCAGGTCCATGCGGCCGTGGCCGATGCGGACGGCGCCATCTACCTGTCCGACCCCGTCGAACACCGGATCCGCGTCTGGGTGCCTTAGCCCCGTTCTCGAGGAGTATCGCCGCATGACCGCACGCACCCGGGCCCTGCTGGCCCTGTCCTGGACCCTCTCGGGCGTCGCCCTGTTCTCGGCATGCACGGCCGAAGAGGGAGGCAACCCGCTGGGCACGCTGGGCGATGGAGCGGGCCAACTCCAGGGCAAGGTGACGGCCACCGTGGCCCCGAGCACGACCCCGCCGGGCCAGCCCACGGGGAAACCCGGAACGGATCTGCCAGCCCGGGTCGAAGACGGTCCGGGCGCCTCGACGACGATGCCTCCCGGCACGCCCGGCGCACCGATCGCCACTCCGACGCCCGGGATCACGATCGCGCCGGGAGTGGACACCTCGCAGCCGCCGAGCCAGCTGGCAACGCTGGCCCCGCTGCCCGGAGGACCGACGAACGGCGGGACGACTCCGCCCACGCCCGCGCCGGTGCGAGCCCTGGACGGCGCTCCGTCCGCGGCCCTGCCTCTCGAAGGGGCATTCCGCTCGCCGCTCACGAACCTGCCGGTGTTCTGGGGGGGCGGGCAGCGCTGGCTGCTCGATGCCACGGGCATGAGCTGGGCAGGGGGCGAGGCAGGCTCGTGGCCGGCGGGTACGCGTGCGGTGGCCGGGCCGGGAACCTTGTGGCGAGCCACCGGCGATCGCCTCGAGCAGTTCGAACTGGATCCGGAGGCCGTGGTCCCGCAGCCCACGTCCCCCTCGCGGAGCTGGACCCTGCCTGGCGACGTCCTCGCACTGGCTGCGGACTCGAGCGGCGCGTGGGCCGTCCTGACGGGCGACCGTGTCTGGGGCTGGGAAGCCTCGTCAAACGCGACCCGCTCGGTCCCCGTGAGCGGGGCCCGGGATGTGCTGCTGTCAGGGACGCGAGTGCTCGTGCTCGATGCGGCGGCGGCCGTGCCCGTGTCCCGGAGCAACGGACAGGTCGGGGCAAACATCGCCCTGGGCGGAGAGCCCGGTCCCGCGTTCGTCGATTCCGCGGGAACGGCCTGGATCGCCAGGAAAGGCCTCGCCCAGATCCGGCGGATCACCGCCGATACCACGTCGGCAACGAGCGTCGGGGTGGCGGCACCCGTGACGTGCTGGGCCGAGGCGAAGAACCGGATCTGGGCAGGAGAGGCAAGTGCCGCCCAGGTCCAGTCCATCGCCCTCGATGGCACGCCCGGGGCGACGATCAGTCTGCCCGTGGCTCCGGACGTGGCGATCGCCGACGGGGCAGGCCAGGTCTGGCTCGCCGAGCGCGCAAGTGGCCACCTGGCCCGCTTGATCCCCTGAGGCTCCACCGCACCCCGGAAGGGGCACCCCTTGCGGGGTGCCCCGAACCTGCGAGGAAGGAGCAAGCGAAGCGAGCAACTTCCGAGGAAAAAGGAAGAGACCCGGATGGCCCTGGGGGGGGATGGCCATCCGGGTCTCTTCGTGGGGGGCGGAGTGGGGGGAACTCCGCTCGAGAGCCAGCTGGGGGGGAGCCGGCCCAACCTGGAGCACCCCGGCAGGGGTGCAAGGAAGCTGCGAGGAAGGAGCGAGCGAAGCGAGCAACTTCCGAGGAAAAAGTAGGAAACGGTTCACCGCGAGTCGAGTGGAGTGCGCGCCCGCAGGGGACGGGGCGAAGCGTACTGGGAGGGTCGTGAGCCACGTCCCCGAGGACGTAAGCCGCCACTCGGCCGCGGTGGACCGTTTCCCGGGCCTAGCAGACCTGGAGGATTTCGCGAGCCTGATTCACCTGCTCGAAGAGCTCGCGCGAGATGACGGCCTCGTGATCGTCCGGGTAGATCCGGTTCTGGCACTGGTAATCACCCGTGTAGAACAGGTTCTCGAGAATGGTCTTGACCGTGTTGGCCTGCCAGCGGCCGCCACGCTTGGTCGGGAGACCGTCACGGGTGAGGTCGTTGGCGATCTGACGGAGGCTGCGACCGGCGGCACGCTCGCGGAAGATGCGCTGGACGACGGCGGCCTCGAGCGGGCTGACGACGAACTGGTTGGTGGCCTCGTCGAGCGAGTAGCCATAGGGACAGGTACCGCCGTTGTGGAGGACCTCCCGGCTGCGGACGAACACCTTGGGGGCAGCGGCCTGAGGCTTGGGGGCCCGGACCCAGCTGGCGACCTGGGGGATCGTCACGAAGAGCTTGAGCAACTGCTGGCCGTCGGGGCGACCGGTGTCGAGGTTCTCCTGGACGCTCACGAGGCGCACGTCGCGGTGGTTGAACTCGGTGAGGACGGTGGCGACGTCGTGGAAGCGGCGACCGAGGCTGGCGAGCGAGGCCACGACGACGGTGCATCCATCACGCTCGACGATCGTCTTCATCTGCGGCCGCTCGAGCGCGGCTCCCTGCTCGCCCGCGTCCACCAGGGCCTCGGAGAGGTCGAGGCCGTGGACGTCGCAGTAGGCGCGAATGGCCGCTTCTTCCGCGGCGACCCGCGTGAAACTGTCGTCGCCCGGCTGGCTCCAGATGTAACCGACTACGTGACTCATCGTTCTTGCTCCCTCGTGGTTCGAACCACGGATGGCGGCCCGGAACGGGACTTCTACCAAGGTGGTTATCGGGTCTGTTGTACCGATCTTGTCATACCTTGGTTAAGCCGACGGAAAGAATGCGTTAAAGTTGACAAATCGCCCGCATGTCAAACGAGCGTGACGACGGTGACGCCATCTCCGCCCTCGGAGCCTTCCCCGGGCCGATGTGCGGCGACGTGGGGGCTGGTGGCGAGGAAGGCCCGGACCCCCTTGCGGAGGGCACCGGTACCGCCCCCGTGGATGATCCGCACGCTGCGGAGATGGCCCGCGAGGGCCCGATCGAGAAACCCCTCGATCTCGGCGATCGCCTCGTGGACGAGGCGTCCGCGCAGGTCGAGTTCGTGGGCTCCGAGCTCCACCGCCTGGGCCTGGGCGGCGCGGCGCTCGCGGCGTGCAGGCTTGCCACCGACGGACTGGCGAGAAGGAGCGGCCCCCTCCCGGGCGATCGCCGGCTGGAGGTCACGCGAGGACACGGTGAGCTTCATGGGGCCGACCTGGACCATGATCTGGTCGCCGGCGACCTCGAGAACCTCGCCGGCCTGCTGCAACCTGGAGAGGAAAACCCGATCTCCGGGGCTCCAGGTGCGGGGAGCGGCTGCCTGGGCCCGTTCACGCTCGCGGGCCCGCTCGAGACGCTGCTGCACGCGAGCCAGACGATCATGGGCCTTCTGGGCGACGGGCATGCTGCGCTCGGCCTGCAACTCGCGCGTGGCCGCGGCGATCTCGGCCCGGGCCTGGCGGAGCTCTTCCTCGAGCATCTCCCGGTAGCGATCCCGGATCTCCCGCTTTTCCCGGTTCCAACCGGCCACGCGGGCGTCCTGCTCGGCCCGCAGGCGCTCGGCCTCGGCCAGCAAGCGGTCCGCCTCGGCCCGCTTGCGCAGCGCCTCGACCTGGGCGTCCTCGAGGCGATCGATGAGCCCGGCGCTCTCGTCCGCCCCTCGACTGAGGATCTCCCGGGCCCGGGCGGCCACCTGCGGAGGCAACCCCAGCTGAGAGGCGATCGCCAGCGCGTTCGACTGCCCCGGGATACCCATCAGGACGCGATAGGTCGGTCGCAGCGACCGCGTGTCGAACTCGACCGACGCGTTCGCGAACCCGGACAGCTCGTAGGCGAGACGCTTCAGCTCCCCGAAGTGCGTGGTCGCGACGACCCGCGTGCCTCGGGCATGCAGGGTCTCGAGGAGCGCCCTGGCCAGGGCAGCGCCTTCCTGCGGATCCGTGCCGGCCCCGAGCTCGTCGAGCAGGACGAGAGTCCTGGCATCGGCCCTCCCGAGGAGGTTCACGAGGTTGCGCATGTGGCCGGAGAAGGTCGACAGGCTCTGAGTCAGGCTCTGCTCATCCCCGATGTCGGCAAAAAGCTGCCTCACGGGGGCGATCCGGCTGGATGGCTCGAGCGGCGGAAAGAGCCCTGCCTGGACCATGAGAGTCACGAGCCCGAGGGTCTTGAGGGCGACGGTCTTGCCCCCCGTGTTCGGTCCCGTGATGACGACGACGGTGCGTCCGTCCCCCACCTGCAGATCGACGGGCACGACCTGCTCTCCGAGCAGTTCGACGAGCAGCGGATGACGAGCCCCGTACAGCACGGTGGCCCCGTCGTCCTCCAGTCGCGGCATGTGCCCGCCCCAGCGCAGAGCCAGGCGGCCGCGCGACAGCACCGCGTCGAGCTCGGCGAGGGCCTCGAGCATCCAGCGCGTCTCCTCGGACACCTCCCGCACGCGGTCACAGAGGGCCGCCAGGATACGCGCGATCTCGTCGCGCTCCTCGAGGCGCAGGCGCTCGAGGGCGTTGGTGGGCTCGACGAGGGCCATGGGCTCGATGAACTGGGTGACGCCGGTGGCGGACTGGTCATGGACGATGCCCGGCACCTGGGATCGGGCCTCGGCACGGACCATGAGCACGAAACGGCCCTTGCGGGTGGTCGTGACGGTGTCCTGGAGGGCCTCGGCGTGCCGACGCACGAGCTTCTGGAGCTGACCTTCGAGCTCGGCCGTCCGGGCGTGCAGTCGGCGACGGATCCCGCCAAGCGCCTCGGAAGCGGCATCGAGGACCTCGCCCGCAGGATCCAGAGCCCGGTCGATCGCCTCGACGATGCCGGACTGGGGGCGGATGGGCCTCACGAGATCCGCCAGCCCCACGAACCGATCCGCCCGGTTCTCGAGATGACGCTTCAGGCGAGCGGCGGCCTGCCAGGTCCGGGCGATCGCCACGAGCTCCGCCCCACCCAGGACGGCGCCCTGCTCGAGTCGACGCAGTTCGGCACGCAGGTCATGGACGCCCTGGAAAGCCGGTTCACCCTCGTCGTGCAGGAGATCGCGGGCCTCCCCCGTCAGACCGAGAACCTGCGCGAGGATATCGGGATGGGCATGAAACCCGAGCTCTGCGAGTCGATCGCGGCCTGCCGCGGTGGACGCGAGCCCCGCCAGGATCTCCCGGACACGGGGCCATTCGAGGACTTCCAGCGTATGAGGATCGAAGGTGGCCATGGGGTCATGTTACCAGGCCTCTTGCCATGCGACGTCTCTCCGCCTATCATGATGACACAGATCCGATTTATCCAAACGAGGTCACCATGCTCCAAGCCATGGCCCGCTTCCTGGTCAGTTCCTGGGTGCTCGGGGCCATGATCCGTCTACTGGATCGCTGGCTTTCCCCGCGACAGGATCGTGACCAGCCCTGATCGTCCTGGAGTATTCATCGTGTCCCGGCTTGCCGTCATCACAGGATCCTCGAGAGGGCTGGGGCTGGCCCTCGCAGACCAGCTCGCTCGGCGGGGATGGAAGCTCGTCCTCACGGGCCGTCACGCGGGAGCGCTCGAAAAGGCCGGGGCGCGACTGAGCGGGTGGACTCAGGTCACGACCGTCGCAGGGGACGTGGCCGACGCCAGTCACCGGGAGCGCCTCGCCACCACCGTCCAGGCTCTCGGTCCGCTGCATGCCCTCGTGAACAATGCCGCGATCCTGGGCCCCAGCCCCCGGCCCGCCTTGCTGGATCTGGACTGGCACGATCTGGAACGTATCCTGCGCATCAACACCATGGCGCCACTCGCGGTCCTCCAGGCTCTGGCCCCTTCGCTGGTCCCCGGAGGGTGCATCCTGAACGTCTCGTCCGATGCCGCCCCGGAAGCCTATGCGGGGTGGGGAGGCTATGGCCTCTCGAAGGCCGCGCTCGACCATCTGTCGGCGACGCTGGCCCTGGAACACCCCGAGTGGCGAGTCTATGCGGTGGATCCGGGGGACATGCTGACGGACATGTACCGGGAATCGTTTCCCGGAGAGGACCTCTGGCTGCCTGGCCCGGAGGCCAACGCACCGGCCCTCGTCCGACTCATCGAAGGGAATCGTCCGAGTGGACGGTACCTGGCACTCGATCTGCTGACCGAAAGCCCCTAGAGGGTCAGCGCGGCTCACTCATGAGGTCGAGCGGCATCGTGCGCGTCTCGATGGCTGCGATGACCCGCTGCACGGATGGGGGAACAGGCCCGAGCACGGACACGGAGCGCGTCGCGGTCTTCAGCACGAGCTCGACCGTCGTCGTTCCGGCGCCTGGCAACGGCATCGAAGACGAGGAGGTGTCGACGAAGCGCGGAGAGCCCGCAAAGGCCTCGTCGACGATCTCCTGGAGAGCCTCTAGCCGGATGGCGCCCGCCCCCAGGCCCTGCTGCCGGGGTGGGCTGGTGTAGGGATAGGACCGCCGGGCTACCCAGTCCCCGTTTCCGAAGATCACGAGCCGGTCCTCATGAAAGTACTCGGGAGCAACGGCTCCCGTGGCTCGCAAGTAGGTGACGACTGGAACCGAGGCACGTGGCTCGAAGGTGGGTTCCGGGTCGTTCATCGAACGCATGAAGGGGACCGAGCAGGCCGTCAGGGTCAGCAAGCCCAGAGCGAGCGAGCGGGGGCCCATCAGGCCTGGGCCCCCGCCTTGCGATGCGTGGCCGTCACGACCGTGTGAATCCCGCCACGCACGGAAAAGTCTCCGACGACCTCCATGAACCGGGGGTCCAGCAACGCGACGAGATCGTCGAGGATACGGTTGGTGACGGCCTCGTGGAAGATGCCGGTGTTCCGGAACGCCCCCAGATACAGCTTGAGGCTCTTGAGTTCGACGCACCGCTCGTCCGGGGTGTAGGCGATCCGGATGGTGGCGAAGTCGGGTTGCCCCGTGACGGGACAGATGGCCGTGAACTCCGGACACGAGAACTGGATCAGGTAGTCTCGGGCCGGCCGCGGGTTGGGAAAGACCTCGAGGCGCGCCTCTTCGGGAGTGCGGGGATACGAGGTGGCCTGGCCGAGCTGCTGGAGGGACTCCATACCGGGGCTCCTGTCACGTGAAAAGTGGGGACGGCTGAAGCTCCATGCTAGCAAGGCGGCCCGGACGTGTCGACGCACGTCCGGGCCACCTCGGTGAGGAAGGCTGCGAGAACCTACAGGAGCATCAGCTTCGAGAGATCGATCCGGCCATAGCCGTAGCGGGAATCACGCCCCGTCGAGCCCTTGTCGAGAACCGCCGAATCGATGGCCTGATGCACCTGACGAGCCGACCAGTTCGGGTGCCTGGCGATGACCACGGCCGCCGCACCCGCGATGACGGGGGCCGCCATGGAGGTGCCGGAAAGCTTGCCGTAGCCGGTGGAACCGGTCTTGTTGGCATCGAGCGGGACGGTGGACCAGATGGAGCCGCCGGGCGCCGACACCTCGACCTTGGGGCCGCGATTCGAGAACCAGGACAGGTATTCGAACCACAGGAACTGCGATGTGCTCGAGACGGCGATCGCCCCGGGATCGTTGGCCGGCGACCCGACGTCGCCCCGGTTGTTGCCTGCAGCCGCGATGACGACGACGCCCTTCTGGTTGGCATAGGCGATGGCCGCCTGGATGGCCGGATCGACCGTCGTGTCGGGCGAGCCGAGACTCATGTTGATGACCTTCGCCCCGTAATCCGCCGCGTACTTGATGCCACCGACCACGGCAGCCGTGGACCCGCGGCCGTCGTCGCCCAGGACCTTGATGCCCATCAGCTTGACCTTCGGAGCGACCCCCACGACGCCCTGCGAGTTGTTCGAGGAGGCCCCGATGATGCCCGAAACATGCGTCCCGTGACCGAAGCGATCGAGGATGTCGTTGTTGCCGGCCGCGAAATTCCAGCCGATGAGGACGTGCCCCTGCAGGTCCGGATGGCGATAATCGATCCCGGTGTCGAGCACGGCCACGGTGACACCCGAGCAATCGACCTGGCCCGCGAGCACGGCTCCCTGCTCGATGCGCTTCATGCCCCACTGCTTGTCGAAGTAGGGGTCGTTGGGCTCGACGACGGCTCCAGCCGGTCCGTAGATGCGGTTCTCCTGGACGGCCTCGACCCCGGGCAGCTTGGCGTAGGCGGCGAGCGCCTGATCGACCGTCATGCCCGATGGCACCGACAGCAGCTGGTAGGTGTCCTGCAGGTCGAAAGACTGGATGACGCGGGCACCGCTGCGGGCGCTGTAGGCCGCCAGACGCGACTTCGCCTCGGGGGCGAGCTTCACGAGGATCTGGTTCTGCACGGCACCGGCACTCGCCAGGGCGAAATCGGCTCCCTCGGGACGCGTTCCGGCCGGTGCTCCGGGCTCGTCGACCGCATCGGCCGCGAGCGGCTCGACCGCTTTCACGGCTGCGTCCGCGAAATCCGGAGCCGCCTCGGCGAGCACGAAGGGCAACTCGTGCGAGAGACCGGCCAGCGGACTCGCCTGAACGGGGGCCGTCGGCGCGGCGGGCGCCTGGGCACGAGGGGCGACGGCGAGCGGGGTCGGGGCGATCGCCTGGCGGCCGCAGCCCGCGAGCGTGGTCAGGAGGAGTGAGGTGGCCAGGGCTCGGGCGGCGAAGACACGATGGACCATGAAGGACCTCCTGGGCTGCAGAGCACGACTGGATCGCTTATCGCGACCCCGGTACGCGGATCTGCGGAACCCAGATTAAGTCCGGGACAAGGTTGAATGAAGCTTCAGAGCCCCCCCAGCGAGGGCATGCGGATCAGCAACGTATCCTGACGGGTCAGGGTGGAGTTGCCTCCCGCCAGCTGCTCGCGGTGCCGGGGGACGCTGAGTTCCAGGCGATCGGAGCTCACGAGCGGCACGACCTGGTAGTGAGTCTGCTGCAGGACCATCGGTCCCACCTCCATGGGATGCCCCATGCCGAGCAGGGTGCTGGAGGCGGCCTCGTCGATCCAGAGCGGGGAACCGAGGTTCTCATCCGTCCGGTACACGAACTCGAGACCATCCCGGAGCAGGAGCACCTCCGACGGATGCCCCTCGGCTGCGGGCCGGGTGAAGACGGCCAGCGGATCGAGGCGCATGTGATCTCCCGCGATCTCGAAGGCCCCCTGACTGCGTAGCGTGACCAGGGACTCGAGATCGAGCCCGACGAAGCGCAGGAAGCCACCCACACCGACGTCCCGGACGGCGAAATGCTTGACCTCGAAAAACAGGTGGCCGCCGTCGCCGACCGATGGCAGCGTCTCGAGCGTCACGGGCAGCGGGAGGTTCATCCACGTGGCCACCCCGCGGATGACCAGCCGTCCATGCTCGCTGGAAAGGCGGGCGTCCCGGAGGGGATACCCGGCAGCTGGCAGGACGTGCCGGTTCATGATGACCTCGAGCGTGTGCAGCGACAGCCGCATGCGACCGCTGAGAAAACGGAACCGGTAGGTCTCGGGGTCCTCGACCCTGAGCGGGGCCATGGGATCGTTCGCGACGAGATCGCAGACGAGGTCCTCGAGTTGCAGGACGACGTCCGGTTCGAGGGCGAGCGCGACCTTGCGTGCCCACAGGCGCATCGTACCTTCCGGTAGCAACCACAGGCGGCGTTCGCGACGCGTGGCGGGCTGGCGGTTCCAGAAGGTCCGGCCCATCGAGGAGATCTGCTCGGCGAAGACCTGAGCCTGGGCCTGGATACGTCTCGGCAGGGAGGATTCATCTGACATGGTGCCTTCACGCTAGCACGAGAACGGTCGCCAGGCCGTGACATGCATCGCGCCCCGGACCGGTGGTACCATGGCGCGCCGCGATCCGAACCCCGCTGGAGGATCTTGCCCATGCGCCATCCCGTGCTCGCCGCACTGCTCGTCCTGTCGGCCAGTCTCCCCCTTTCCCCGACCACGCTCGCCGCGCCTTCCGGCCCCGCAGCGACCGCCCGTCAGCCGCTACGCACCGTCCAGACGCCCGTTGGTCCCATCTCGACCCTGACGCTCGCCAATGGCCTCGAGGTCGTGCTCAAGGAAAATCACGCGGCCCCGGTCGTGACCTGGGTCGTCACGTACAAGGTCGGCAGCCGGAATGAGGCGGTCGGCTGGACCGGCTCGACTCACCTCCTTGAACACATGCTTTTCAAGGGCACGAAGCAACTGGGCAAGGGGCAGATCGCCCAGCTTCTCCAGCGGAACGGAGCGAGCTTCAATGCCACGACGGCACCGGACCGCACGAACTACTTCGAAACGTATCCGTCCGATCGGCTCGAACTGGGTATACGCCTGGAGGCGGACCGCATGCGAAACGCCCTGATCCTCGACAGCGAGCGACAGAGCGAGATGACCGTCGTCCGCAACGAGATGGAGCGCGGGGAGAGCAACCCCGACTGGAACCTCTACGAGGCCGTGACGGCAGCAGCCTACAGGTCGCATCCGTATCACCATCCCACGATCGGCTGGAGAAGCGACGTCGAGGGGGTCCCGACCGAGCGCCTGCGCGCGTTCTACGACACCTATTACCATCCCGACAACGCGATCGCCGTCCTCGTGGGTGACTTCCGCACGGCGGACGCGATCCGCCTGATCGAGGAGCACTTCGGCGCGATCCCCGCGTCGGGGAACATCCCCCCGATGTACACCTCCGAGGAGGCCCAGCTCGGCCAGCGCCGCGTGACGCTGCACCGCCGGGGGGAATCCAACCTCGTGCAGACGGGATGGCACATTCCGGACGTCCGGCATGCGGACATCGCGCCCCTCCTGGTCCTCGAGACCCTGCTCGGCTCGGGCAAGACCGCCCGGCTGTACCAGTCGCTCGTCGAGACGCGCCTGGCCACCGAGGCCTGGGCGGACTGTGGCCGCAACCACGATCCGTCCCTGTTCCGGCTGGGGATCACGCTCCAGCAGGGCATCTCGCACGCCGATGGCGAAAAGGCGCTTCATGACGCGATCCGGAGCCTGCAGACCACGCCGGTGACCGAACGTGAACTGCGCAAGGCACTCAACCAGACCGAGGCCGGCATGGTGTTCGCCAAGGAGGGGACAGAAGGCCTGGCCAAGATGCTCGGCGAGTACGCCGCGATGAGTGGCTCGTGGGAGCGTGGGTTCGAACTCCTCGAACAGATTCGCACCGTCACACCGACCGACCTCCAGCGGGTGGCCAGCCAGTACCTGGTCCCCGACAACGAGACGGTCGGATGGATGGTCAGCGAGCCCGATGGTCCCGTGCCTCCGGCACCTCGCAATGCGGGTTCCGGGGCTGCGACGGGCAGCACGGCCCGCGTCGAGCCGCTGCCCTGGCAGGACTTCGAGCTGAAGCCCTCGACTCCTGCGCGCCTCGTGACCCCCGTCAAGCGCGTCCTGTCCAGCGGACTGACGGTCCTGGTGCTCGAGAATCCCGGCAATGGCACGGTCTTCTTGAACGGCTACGTGCGCGCCGGGGGCCTGCTCGACCCCGCCGGCAAGGACGGAGTGGCAGGCCTGACGGCCCAGCTTCTCGACGAGGGTACGACTTCCCGCTCCAAGCTCCAGATCGCGGAAGCCCTCGAGTTCGTGGGTGCCAGCCTCGGCTACGGTGGCGGCAACGAGGCCACCTCGATCCAGGCGAGCAGCCTGCAGAAGGACTTTCCGCTGGTCCTGGATCTGCTCGCGGACACGCTCCGCAACCCGAGCTTTCCGGTCGAGGACCTCGAGAAGGCTCGAAGCCGGTGGATCACCTCGATCCGACAGGGCGAGGAAGAGCCGGACAATCGCGCCGAGCGGGCCTTCAACCAGGCCATCTATCCGAACGGCCACCCGCTGCGGATGCTCGATCCGGAGCAGGCCATCCGGGCCCTCGAGGGCATCTCCCGCGATGACCTGGTGGCCTTTCACCGCGCCCACTATGGCCCCGATGCCCTGATCCTGGCCGTCGTCGGGGACGTGAAGGCGGATGACGTCGTCAAGCAACTGGAGCGACGTTTCGGCAACTGGAAACGCGTCCAGCCTCGCCCCCTGAACGTGCCGCCGGCCCCCGGAGCACGCCCCGAGACGATCACGATCCCCATGCCGCAGGTGACGAACGTGGCGATGGCCTTCGGCAACCCGACCACCCTCCGCCGGGACGATCCGGATTACCAGGCCGCGCGCGTGGCGAACTTCGTGATCGGGGGTAGCCCGCTCTCGGCTCGTCTGGGAGTCAAGCTGCGCGACGAGATGGGCCTCACGTACGACGTGCGGTCTTCCCTGGATGCGGGTCTGACGGCCAGCCCCTGGGTCGCGACGATCACGGTCAACCCCGCGAACGTCGAGAAGGCCCGGACGGCCCTGAGGTCTGAGATCGATCGCTACGTGAAGGACGGGATCACGCCGGACGAACTCGAGAAGGCCAAGCGCACGCTGGTCGGCAACCAGGCCGTCCGACTGTCGACCTCGGCCGGCATGGCCTCGGGGCTTGCCGGCATCGGGCTGTACGGTCTCCCGGCCGACACCTGGGCCAAGTTCCCGGGGCTCGTCCAGAGCCTCACGCAGCAGGAGGTCAACCGCGTGATCCGGCGGCTCATCACCCCCGACCTGGCCGACTGGGCGATCGCCGGCCCCGTGCAGGAGCGCTGAGATGGCCGGACACGCCTGGGTCCTGGTGGGGGCCTCGGGATCGGGCAAGACCTCGCTCGCCCGGGGTCTGGTCGAGCGCATACCCGGACTTTCCCGGGCCCTGACCTGCACGACCCGGGCGCCGCGCCCCGGTGAGACGGAGGGACGTGACTACCGGTTTCTCGACCGCGAGGCGTTCGAAACGCTTCGCCTGGCCGGAGGGCTCGTCGAGTGGACCGAGTACGCGGGCAACCGGTATGGTTTGCCCGGCGACCAGTTCGAGGCCCTCGGGGAACGGGATCTCGTCTGCGTGCTCGATGAACCCGGTGTTCGACACCTGCGCGATCTTCTCGGAGACTCGCGGGTTAAGGCGATCCGGCTCAAGGGCCCCGACCCGCAACTCCTGCACCAGCGGATGCTCGGCCGCGGCAGCGGCGAGAACGAGACCGCCGCACGCCTCCACTGGGAGGCCACGCTCACGGCCGACCGGTCCATCTATGACGCCGAACTGGACACGGACCGGGACTTCGAGTCCGTGCTGGCCGATCTCGTCGCGCTCGTGGAACGGTGCCGCTGAAGGACACCCCGCCCGGCCCTCTCTCCCGACTCGCAAAAGAAGAGGGCCTCCGATGGAGGCCCTCTTCGATCTGGATGCCCTGTCGATCAGTGCGGGATGACCGGCAGGACCGGACCCTGGATCGGGGCGGGTGCCGGAGCCGGATCCACCGGGGCAGGCGGGGCCGGAGGAGCGGGATTGGGATCCGGCGAGAAGTTCGGATTGATCCCCTTGGCGACGGAGATCATGTAGAGGTCTTCGAACTCGCCCTGGGAGAGCTTGCCGTCGCCCGTCTTGTCGCTGGCGGAGATGTCATCGGGGCTGAAGCCGGGGAGGACCACCCGGACGTGGATCTTGTCATACGCGAAGCCGAGACCGAGCTTGGCGATGACGGCATCCGAGATCTCCTCGGTGGACAGGTAGCCGTCGCCCTTGCCAAACCACTTGCCGCCCTCGGGGCGATCGAGACGCGTGAAGGCCTGGGCGATGAAGGCGCGCATCCGGTCGGTGAAGGCCGACGGCGTGTCCTTGCCAGACAGGAGACCACCCGCGGTGGCATAGCGCATGAACTCGGCCTTCGAGATCTTGCCGTTGCCTCGCTTGCCGCTCTTGGTCTTGTCGGCATTGGGGAACTCGCGGGTCAGGCTGAAAAAGGGCCCGGCCTCGTACTCGTCGATGTACCCGTCCCCGTTGCCATCGATCTTCGTGAAGATGGCCATGTGGATGTTACGGAATCCGTCACGCAGCGTCCGCGTGGCCGCCGCCTCGAAACCGGTGTTCGAGACGGTGGACGTGGCAGGCGCGACGGCAGGGTTCATGCCGCAGGCGGTGGCGACGAAAACAGGAAGCAGGGCGACGGCCAGTTTGGGGGCGCGCATCGGAAGCTCCTTCCGGAGGACTCGTGGGGACGAGGAAGAATACCAACACCTTCCTTATCACCTTAACCTTCTCGAAACTTTCTTAATCGAGAGCCATCCGATGGTTAAGATTTGGATAAGACCCATCTCCCATCGCCTCTTCAAGCGGGCGCATGGCGTGGCGACGCGGCACCGGGTATCATGCAAGGATGTCCACCGGCGCCAGATCGGGCCCCGGCCCCGACCCGCTGCGAAAGGCAAGCCCCGATGCCCTATCCGACCGAGCAGATCCGCAACTTCTCGATCATCGCGCACATCGACCACGGTAAATCCACCCTGGCCGACCGCCTGCTCGAGTACACGGGCACCGTGGAAGCGCGTGACATGGAGGCCCAGCTCCTCGACTCCATGGACATCGAGCGCGAGCGCGGGATCACGATCAAGGCCCAGGCCGTGAGGCTCAACTACCGCGCACGGGATGGCAAAGACTACGTCATCAACCTGATCGACACCCCGGGACATGTGGACTTCACGTATGAGGTCTCGCGAAGCCTGGCCGCCTGTGAAGGGGCCTTGCTCGTGGTGGACGCCTCCCAGGGGGTCGAGGCCCAGACGCTGGCCAATGTCTACCTGGCGCTCGAGAACGATCTCGAGATCGTCCCCGTCCTGAACAAGATCGATCTTCCCGGTGCGGAACCCGACCGGGTCAGGGCCGAGATCGAGCAGGTGATCGGCCTCGATGCCTCGGAAGCGGTTCTGGCCTCGGCCAAGGCCGGGATCGGCATCGAGGACATCCTCGAGCAGATCGTCCACCGGATCCCGGCCCCCTCGGGCGCTCCCGAGGCCCCCCTCCAGGCGCTGGTCTTCGATTCCTACTACGATGCTTACCGCGGCGTCATCGTCTTCTTCCGCGTCTTCAACGGGCAGATCAAGGTCGGTGACACCATCAAGATGATGGCCACGGGCGCCGAGGTGACCGTGACCGAGATCGGAGTCCTGCGTCCCAAGCAGACCCCCGTCAAGGAACTCGGGATCGGCGAGGTCGGTTACCTGGCGGGTGCCATCAAGAACGTACAGGACGCCCAGGTCGGCGACACCATCACGCTGGCCCGCAACCCTGCCCAGGAACCGCTCCCTGGCTACAAGAAGGCCATCCCGATGGTGTTCTGTGGCCTGTATACGACCTCGGCCGAAGACTATCCGCAGTTGCGGGAGGCCCTCGAGAAGCTGTCTCTCAACGACGCCTCGCTCCAGTGGGAGCCGGAATCGTCAGCAGCCCTGGGATTCGGGTTCCGCTGTGGCTTCCTGGGACTGCTCCATCTCGAGATCATCCAGGAACGACTGGAGCGCGAATACGGACTTTCCCTGATCGCGACGGCCCCGTCGGTCGCGTACCAGATCACCCTCGAAGACGGCACCGTCACGACGGTGGACAACCCGAGCCTGATGCCCCCCGCGGGCGAGATCGTGAAGATGGAGGAACCTTACGTCAAGGTCACGATCCTGACTCCGACCGAGTTCGTGGGAGCCGTGATGGAGTTAACCCAGGGGAAGCGAGGGGTATATCAGACGATGGAATACCTCACGTCGGATCGGGCTCAGCTCATCTACGAGGTCCCTCTGGCCGAACTCATCACGGATTTCTTCGATCAGTTGAAGAGCCGGACCAAGGGATATGCGTCGATGGATTACGAGCTCTGCGGCTTGCGGGAGTCCAAGCTGGTAAAGCTCGATATCTTGCTCGCAGGCGAGGTCGTCGATGCGCTTTCGGCCATCGTGCATCGAGATCGCGCCTACGCCCTGGGTAAGCAGCTCGCCGAGAAACTCCGGGAGATCATCCCCCGGCAGATGTTCGAGGTGCCCATCCAGGCGGCCATCGGCAGCAAGGTCATCGCGCGTGAAACCATCAGCGCCATGCGCAAAAACGTGCTCGCCAAGTGCTACGGGGGCGATATTTCCCGGAAGCGCAAGCTGCTCGAGAAGCAGAAGGAGGGCAAGAAGCGCATGAAGCAGGTGGGGCGCGTCGAGATTCCCCAGGAAGCGTTCATGGCCGTGCTCAAGATCAACGACTGATGCCGCGTGTCCGACGCGGCACGAAAGGCGGATAGACCGGTGGACCTGCCATTCCTCGACCCGACCTCCCCGGGTGCGGCCAGCAATCCTATGCCCTGGGAGACGCCGAACCAGGAAAGCAGTGACGACGCCACCTTGAACGAACTTCTGGCCCTCTACCAGACAGGGAGCGAAGCGTCGCCCTTCGACTCCCACGGGGCTCAGCCTCCGTTCGCGCTGGACCCGCCAGCCTCTTTCGGACAGGACAGCCCGTTCCCGCCGTTCATGAGCTCTGAGGGGACTGCCACGGCAGCATCCGACAGTCCCTTCCCCCCGTTCATGAGCCCCGATGCAGCCACCACCGCAGCATCCGACAGTCCCTTCCCCCCGTTCGCAGGTGACGCGCCCGCACCTGCCGCCGAACCAGGTGGGTTCGGGGCCACGCTGGTAGATCCCTTCGCGGATCTGCTCGACGGACCCGTCGAAGCTCCTCCCGTGCCCGAGGTGAACTCGAGCGAAGCTGACGAGATCGATGCCATCATGCGTGATTTCGCGGCGGCAACCTCGGCGTCGGCACTCTCTGATCTCCCTCCGACAGCCGATCCCTTCGCAAGTGTCTTCGCCGACGAACCGGTCGCCGCACCCGTCGCCGCGGAGCCCGAACCGGCACCCGAACCCGAAGCGGCACCCGCGCCCGTCCACGATCCCTTCGCACGCATCTTCGCCGACGAACCGGTCGCCGCACCCGTGGCCGTGGAGCCCGAACCGGCACCCGCGCCCGTCCACGATCCCTTCGCAAGCATCTTCGCCGACGAACCGGTCGCCGCACCCGTCGCCGTGGAGCCCGAACCGGCACCCGAACCTGAACCGGCACCCGCCCCCATCCGGGATCCCTTCGCGAGCATCTTCGCCGACGAACCGGTCGCCACACCCGTCGCCGGGGAGCCCGAACCGGCACCCGCGCCCGTCCACGATCCCTTCGCACGCATCTTCGCCGACGAACCGGTCGCCGCACCCGTCGCCGGGGAGCCCGAACCGGCACCCGAACCTGAACCGGCACCCGCGCCCGTCCGGGACCCCTTCGCAAGCATCTTCGCCGACGAACCGGTCGCCGCACCCGTCGCCGGGGAGCCCGAACCGGCACCCGAACCCCAACCCGCACCCGCGCCCGTCCGGGACCCCTTCGCAAGCATCTTCGCCGACGAACCGGTCGCCGCACCCGTCGCCGTGGCTCCCCTGTCCGAAGCGGCCTCCGTCCAGGTGGCCGTTCCCAGCCCCCCCCGCATCGAGGATGAGAAGAGGCCTGACGTGTCCCCAGTTCCTGCTCCTGCCCTGGTCGCCACGGTCTCCGTCGCCACCGACATGCGTCTGGATACAGCCGAAAACCGGGCGTCGGCCTTGCAGTCGGCGATCGCCGAGATGCAGGGCCTGGCCGCGGGATACGATGCCGCTCGCAGCAAGATCGACACGCTCTACGGTCAGCTCGCTCGGGCGGCCCAGGACAAGGAAAACGTGGACCGCCTCAGCGGCCTGCTGGGGATGCTCCAGGCCGCGCGCGGCGAACTGGGCCCGGAATCCGACCTGGCCCGGAAAGCTCAGCGCATGAAAGACACGGCCCAGGCCTTCCTCGACCTGATCTGCCAGCCCTGACGGCCGGGCCGTCACGGGCCTCCTGTCCCCCGGGCGCTCGCTCAGGCCGCCCGGGGTCGGATGCCCGACAGGGCCCGTTCGAAGGCCTCGAGGTCATCGACGCGCATCAACGACGGACGGTTGACATCCTGCACGATGCGGCGGGCCCCCTGGCCACCGACCCAGACCGGACACATCCCGTCCAGCTCGTCGAGGACCTCGTGCAGTTCGCGCACGGTGGTCGACACATCCGGGACGTACACGATGCTGAGCGCGACACCGTCGGCTTCCAGCTTCCGTGCGACGCCCGCGATCTGCGGCGCCGGCAGATCCGCGCCCAGGTAACAGACGGGAATCCCCCGTCCGGCCGCCACGAGAGCAGCCAGCAGGAGTCCGAGTTCGTGACGTTCGTTCTCGAGCGTGGCGAACACCACGGGCGCCATGTGAGCCCACGGATCCCGCAACCGCACCATGTTGCCCAGCAACGTCCGCAAGGCTGCCGTCGCGAGATGCTCCCGGGCGATGCCGAGATCGTCCTGTTCCCAGGTGTCCCCCACCCACTGGATGATCGGGATCGCGACCTCATCGACGAGGGCCCGCGGGGTGAAGAAGGAGACGACCTCGGTCAGGATCGTGTCGATGGCGCGCGTATCGAAGGCCTCGAGGGCTCGCTGCAACCGGCGTTCCGGGGAGCGAGAGCCCACGTCCAGCACGGGAGCGACCGAGATCAGCAGATCAGCCAGGGCCTCGTCCGTGAGCCGCGCGAGTCGTCCGATGCTGTGCCCGGCATCCACGGCCCGCCGGAGCAGGTTCAGCCGGTCGATGTCCTGATCCCGGTAGAGTCGCATGCCCCGGTCGTCTCTGTGCGGTTCGACGACACCGTACCGACGCTCCCAGATCCGGATCGTGTCCGGGGGCAATCCCGTGAGCCTGGAGACAACCTTGATCTGGTGTAAGCGGTCCATCGGGATCCTCCTGCCAGAAAAGGTACGGCAGACCACCCGGATTGTACCCGGAATTGACATCAAGGCGCCATAAAAATCGGGGAATCAACCAACCCCGCCCTCGCGCTCGGCCAAGAGCCGCGCATAGCCTCGCGTCTCCACCGGGCATGCCCCCAGACCGAGTCGCTCGCGAACCTCGGAGAGTCGGCTCCCCGCCGCAGTCTGCCCGAGGATCTCGAGTTCGACGAAGACCCCGTCGAGACCATCGATCCGGTCGATGCAGCACGTCACGTCGTCCAGACGATATTCCTGCCTCACTTTGCGCACCTCGACGGACCTCGGAAAGCCAAGCCACTCGAAGGTCTCGATGAACAAGGGGACGACCGCGACGGGCACCTCCTGTTCGATCTCCTCGCGTGAGCGCGTGCCGTCCGCGAACAGGTCCGTGGGGCCCTTGCGGGTCAGGAACCATGTTCCATCCTGCTCGCGCAGCCGCAGGACACGTTCCGGGATACGAAAGTGCAGGTCGCGCTGCCGGTGCACGCTGGGACTCACGTGCGCCAGCCGGTGACGCAGCCCCTCGAGAGTCGCCGCATCGACCCGCACCTTGAGTTCGACTTCACGCGATTCATCGCCCATGGTTGACCTCCTTCCACGGCAAGATCACATCCTGTCAATTCCATGTTAAAACACGCAAGGGAGCGCGACGAGCGGTCCATGATCTCCATGAGCCACCTTGTCCCGATTCACGGAGGCCCGGCCATGACGACGCGCCCACTCGGCACGGGAGATTCCTTCTCGCCCAGACCCAGGACGTCGGAGCTCTCCGACCCCCCGACGCCCACCGCTCCCGGCACCGCAGCGGCAAGCACGACAAAATCGCAGCCAGTCCCCACCGAGCGACGGGATGAGCTCCGCGTGACGCGTCCACTCCAGGCCCCACCTCCCCAGCCCCGCGCAGGGAGCCAGGCCTCCGCGAGCGTCGAGTTGCCGGCTCGCCCGCGCACGCTCTGGGAGCGCATGAAACAGGCACTCGGAGGCGTGGCCCAGGAAGCCTCAGAGGTGGCCGAGGCCGTCAAGCACGAGGTCCAGGAGGCCGGGGAGGCCATCGAACGCGGTGCGGATGCTCTCGAACGGACGATCATCGAAACCGGGCGTCGCCTTTACGAGAAGCTCCTGGACCCGTTCATCGATGGCACCCCGCTCGGCCCCGACGACGAGTTCCAGGATGCCGGGGGCGGCCTCTCCCGCCTCCTGACGAACCGCCTTGCACTGGGCGAATCCGCGAGCATCCAGATCGCTGCAGGCGGGGACATCCCGACGGAGTTTCTGGGGCTTCCCAACGTGAAGCTGGACGGGGGAGGAACGCTCGAGATCAAGCGCGTGGCCAGGAAGGATGAGCAAGGCAACCCGTTGCGCGCGCCACTCGATGACCGGGGCAATCCACCCACCGAACTCGAGGTGAAACTGACGCTCGATGAGCGGACGGGCCTGGCCTATGAAGCCGCGATCGGGGCGCGTGCCGGCCTCAAGGTCGGGAAGCATGTCCTGGGAGCAGCCGCCTCGGCCGAGGCCTCCGTGGAAGCGGGTTTCGCCGGCAAGCTCAGCTACACCTTCACGTTCGATCCCCGGCGCCCGGCTCACATGGAGACCCTCTCGGGGATGGTCGGGGCCCTGGCTCACCGTGAGGTCAGCGCCCAGATGCCGGACCTTGCCCGCGAGTTACCGCGTGAATCTCGGGGGGGCTGGCTCGATCACCTGTCGTCCCTCGAAGGGGAAGGCGGCCTGTACGCCCAGGCAAGCGCCATGGCTGACGCCCGTCTCGGCCTGACGAAGCTCGAGATGGAAAAGGACGAGGGGCACCGGGGAGGGACACCCCGCCTCGATCGCAGCGCGGGGTCACTGGCCGAGCCCAGCGTCGACTCGCTGAAGGAAGCCGGGATGGACCACCTGCTCGAGAAGCTGGGATTCCCCGTCGGCGAGATCGCGGCCTCCCTCGGCGCCGAGGCCCGGATGGGCGTCCGCAAGGACCTCCGCAGCGGTGACCGGACCGTGTACGTGCGCGTCGGAGGCGAGGCCAAGATCGACGGTAACCTCCTGGGGGTTGGTCAGGCCGCTGCGGCCGAGAACAACCGCCGCCTGGCCCTTCAGTACGACCGGGACGGCCGGCTGAAACAGGTGAATATCGAGGAGACGCACTCGAAGGAGCGCTTCAGTGGCCTGCGAACCACGGTGGAAGACGTCTTCGGACGGCCCCTGGACGAGGGCTTCGTGGCCTCGATCGGGGATGAGGACACGGTCCAGGTCCGCTACGCCGTCAAGCCGGAGCTCCTGGCCTCCTTTGCCAGCCGGCTGGAAGGCTCCCCCTCGGAACGGGCCGGCGCCCTGAAGGACCTCGCAGCTCTCGCCATCAGCCGCAAGACCGTCCAGCTCGAGGTCCCGAACCTGGTCGCGCGACACACGGACTCGTTCGAACTCGGGGGGGAGATCGGCCTGAAGCTGCTGGGGGCCGTTGCCATCCGGGGGAACGTGACGCTGGCGCGGGGACAGGAGACTGCGCTTGCGTCGGACGGCACCCCCCGGAGATAATGCATCCATGCAGATCGAGACGGACCTCCTCACCGGACAGCGCACCTACACGGCCAGGATCCCGCTGGTGGAGCCTCCTGCGACCTGTGTCGTGCGAACCTCGGCCCAGGGAAACGTCCTCGGCGTGGAACTGACGGTCGAGGGCCAGCCCGAGCGCTTCCTGCCCGGTGGGGATTACGGGGATCTGCTCACGTCCCGCGGTGTCATGCAGCTGGACCTGGCAGACTTCCCGCGGGGAGCACCGCTCGCCGTGACCCTCAGCCCGCACGTCGACGCCCTCGATGAGCTGCCGCACGTGAACGCCGCGCCCGACGTGGAACAGGTCCTGATGGCCTTGCTCGGCCGCGTGCAGGCCCCCTGGCGCGTGGCGCGCCTCGAGGCCCTGGCCTAGGTGGGACGAACGCGAGTCGACCCACGAGAAGCCGCGATCGGGCGACTCGTCGAGGATCTGGTGCGTCTGCCCTTGGGGCTCCATCCTCCGGCTGCCTGCCTCTTGCTGGCAGACTGCCTGCTCGCATGGATCAAGCACCCGGGGGATCTGCGCAGACTCGAGCGGACCTGGCGAGAATCCCGCGCGTTCGACCGGGAAGACCGCTTGCCCCTGTTCGCGCTGGACGTCGGCGAGCCCCTTTCGACCGAGGGACTCGAACGACTGGCCAGGGGGCTTTCGGAACACGCGTGGACCTTCGCGGATGGCGAGTTGCTCGGCACGAGCTTCGAACGCCTCCTGAACCCCGATCACCGGAAGACGCATGGCGCTTTCTACACCCCGCGCGAGGTCGTCGACTACCTGCTCGAGCAGGCTCTCCCTCCCCCCGATCGCCCCCTCCCGAAGGACTTCCGGGTGCTCGACCCGTCATGCGGTGCCGGCAATTTCCTGTCGGTCGCCCTTGAGGCCCTCCACGCGCGCGCGTGGAGTCCTCTCGAGGGCATCGAAGGGCGCTTCCAGCGCATGGAACGAGTCCTGAAGCACCATCTCTTCGGGGTGGACCGGGATCCGTGGGCCGTACGCCTGGCGCAGGCTCGCCTGCGCTTCGTCCAGCACCGGCTGGTCGGTCAGCGAGCCAGGACGCTTCCGGCCAACCTGCTCGTCCTCGACACCCTGAAGGATCACCATGCCCTGCTGGAACCCGGGTTCGACGTCATCCTGGGCAATCCCCCCTACGGAGCCGAGGTCCACGACGAGGACAGGCGCTTCTTCCAGCGCCACTACACGCTGGGGCAGGGACGCACGGAAACGACCGCGCTCTTCCTGGAGAGGTCGGTGCGCCTCCTGAGGAAGGGGGGCCATCTGGCCATGGTGGTCCCGCACGGCGTCACGCGCACGGGCGGATATGCCGCGACCCGACGGCTCCTCGTGGAGACGCTCTCGCCCCGCGCCCTCCTGGATTGCGGGGCCATTTTTCCGGGCGTGAACCTGGAAGCGATCGCCTTCGTCTGCCAGAAACCGGGGACGACGATCCGTGGCGGCCTGCCCTGGGCACCCGCGCAAGCGGCCCTGGTGCGCCTGGACAGCCTGCGCGAAGGCTCCTTGACCCCGATCGGAACCCAGACGGCAGACTTCTACGCGGGACGACCGACGATGCCGATGTACGTCGTGCATCCGCACGGAGGCTGGCTCGAGCGCCTGGAGCGGCGGGCTCCGCGACTCCAGGAGGTCGCCCAGTTGCGACGGGGAGCCGGCATCAGCGGCCGCGAACCCGCACTCGGCCGGAGGCACACCGGGACTCCCGTGATCCGGGGACGCGACGTGACGCGCTACGGCGCCCTCCGCGACCTGCCGCGGCTCCATCCCCACGCCTTCCTGCGCGAACGGCTGCAACGAGAAGTCCTCGACGAGGGACGGGTCGGCTACCAGAACATCGCGAGTACGATCGTCGCCACGTGGTTTCCGGCCGGAGTGCTGCCTCTCGATACGGTCAACGTCGTGCATCCGCGCGAGGCGATCGATCCCCTCTACATGCTCGGCGTCCTCGGCGCACGCATGACGGATGCCTATTTCCAGTCCGTGCTGGCCAACCGGGCTCGCCTGACCCTGCACCTGGACACGCCGACCCTGGGCCCCCTCCCGCTGCTCGTGCCATCTGTCGACGACCAGCGGGCGATCGGTGAGCGCGTCGAGCGGATCCTCGAGCACCACCGCCGGATCGACGAAGAGGCCCTCCTGGACGATCTGGCCTGGGCCGTCCACGGCACCGCCCAGGCTTTCCGGCAGGCCTGCGAGGCCGCCTGGACGGCTCGCCAGGACGGCCTCGCAGCAGCCCATCAGGATCTCGCGAGCATCGACGAGCGCCTGGAGGCCCTGGCAGGACTCAGCCGCGCGGAGTCGGAACTCCTGCCAGGCCTGACCGCTCAGGGAACGCTGAAACAGGAACCCCGTCGAAGGGCTGCTCGCTGGGCGCTGGACCTGATCGTGCGCGGGTGCATGGCCCGGCTGGAAGCGTCGACGGAGAGCTGGACGCCCCGGGAGTTGCTCGCCGCGTGGGATCACCCGGACCGGGAGCTCCATCTGAACCTCTGGGGCGGGGATCCCGTCGAGGATCTCGTCCCCCATCTGATCCGGGCGGGAGCCCGGTGGCATGGCGGGCGACTCAGGGCCTGGAGCCCGGGCCTGGAGCTCCTGGCCACCTGACCCGTCCGCCACGTTCGCCTCGTGAAGGAACACCCCCGGCCATGATCGGGCCGGGGGTGTTCAGGCTGGGGTTCGGCGTCGCGTATGCGTACCGATCAGGAGCGCGCCGCCTTGTTGCGCTGGAGGCGGGCCAGAGAATCGGCATCGGCGATCTTGACCCTCGGCTTGAGCACCACGATCGGCGCAGGGGCCGGCGCCACCTCGGCCTGAGCCGCGGGACGACGCCCGCGGCGTGCCCGGACGACCGGAGCCTTGGGTTCCGGCTCGCGCTTCTCGACCACGGGCGCCGGATTCTCGACCTTGCGGGGCCGACCGGGACGCCGGGCGGGGGCCTTCTCGGTCGTCACGGTCGCCTCGGGCTTCACCCGGGGGGCCGCCTTGACCGTCCGGCTGGCAGACGCCTTGCGCCCCTTCGAGGCAGCCTTGCGAGCCTTGCTGAGCTCCTTGGGCCACACCTTGAGGGCATAGGTGCCGTCGGCCACCCGGATGAAGAGGCTGTCGGGATTGCGCTGCATGTCGTCACCGACCCGGGCCCGCAGCGTGTACGCCGGAGTCTTGCCCTCGGGACGGATGAGGCCGGCCCGGATGGCCCGGCGCGTGATCTCCTGGTAGTGAAGCGGGCGCCCGGCCAGGGCCAGGATCTTGTGAGCTGCCTCGCGCATCGACATCGGATGCTCGAGGATCTTCGAGGCCTTGAGCTGCCAGGTATGCGGGGCGGTCCGCTCGAAACTCGAAGACGGGTTCTGGGAGGCCCGGTTCAGCACGACGGCCATGGAGCGCTCGGGCTGGTCGGTGCGGGGCGAGATGAGCCCCTTCCGGATAGCCCGGGAGACGAGTTCCGCCTCGGTCAGGGGTTTGCGCGCCTCGGCCAGGATGAGGTGAGCAGCTTCGAGATAGGTCATGAGGGTCGTCCTCTCGGTCACGGCGTCCCACGTCAGGACAAAATTTGGCCCAGGTGGAGCGAGGATCTTGCTCGGCAGGGCCCAGACATCCGAAGTATACCCCGGTTTTCGAAAAATACAACCACACGCAGCAGATCCATCCCGAAATACGTGGAAACTCGATTCATGAATGCCGTGTGCACACATGTGTGCACACGATGACCGAAGATCGCGATCATCAGGCGACATGCCGCCCCCGGGGCCGAGCGATCGGCTGCATAATCGGATCATGTTAGGCCAGGGATCCAGGGTCGCCAGACTCACGGGGAGACTCTGGCGGAGACTCGCCCCCCCCCCGAGGGCAGGAATGGCAAGGAAGCAGGCCCCCTCCGGCTGGAGGGGGCCTGCTCGCGGAAAGGTTGCCAGGAGCCGGGGCGTCAGGCCTCGTTGAGCGCCCGGGACGCGACTTCCTGCACGAAGGACGCGATCACGGCCTCCACCTCGAGCACGTCCTGACTTCCGGTGCGACGCCGCACCGCGAGCGTGCCCTGCTCGACTTCCTTCTTGCCGATGACCAGCATGTACGGGACCTTCTGGACCTGGGCCTCACGGATGCGATAGTTGAGGCTCTCCGAGCGCCCATCGACCTCGACGCGCAGGCCTGCGGCCTTCATCCGACTCGCGACCTCTTCCGCATAGGGAATGTTGTCGGGATGGATGGGCAGCAGGACGGCCTGCACGGGGGCGATCCAGAGCGGGAAATGCCCCGCGAAGTGCTCGATGATGAGCGCGAAGAAGCGCTCGAAGGTTCCCAGGATGGCCCGGTGGACCATGACGGGGTGATGCTCCTGACCGTCGGAACCCCGGTAGCTCAGCTCGAAGCGCTGCGGCAGGTTGAAGTCGCACTGGACGGTCGGCCCTTGCCACTCGCGCCCGATGGCGTCGTAGAACTTGAAATCGATCTTGGGACCGTAGAACGCGCCGCCGCCCTCGTCGATGTCGTGGTCGAGCGCGCTGCGCTCCAGAGCGGAACGGAGCGCAGCCTCGGCGTTCTGCCAGACCTCTTCCGAGCCGATGGCCTTCTCGGGACGGGTCGAGAGGTAGACCTTGGCTTCCAGACCGAAGATCTTCATGGCATCCCGGATGAACGAGACGCAGCCGTGAATCTCGTCGGCAAGCTGCTCGGCCGTGCAGAAGATGTGGGCATCGTCCATCGTGAGGCCACGGACCCGGGCCAGCCCGTGAAGGGTCCCGCTGCGCTCGTAACGATACACGTTGGCGATTTCCTGCACGCGAAGCGGCAGATCGCGGTAGGACCGGGGCTTGGCCTTGTAGATCATGGCATGACCGGGGCAGTTCATCGGCTTGACCCGGTAGTTGGCGCCCTCGATCTCCATGGCGGGGAACATGTTCTCGGCGTAGTTGCCGAGGTGCCCGGAAACCTCGAAGAGCGTCTCCTTGACGACATGCGGCGTGTAGACCGGCTCGTATCCGCGTGCCTTGAGCTCGTCCCGGAGCCAGTCCTCGAGGATGCTGCGCATCAGCGCGCCCTTCGGCAGCCAGAAGATGAGACCGGGCCCGGTGACCTCGGGAATCGTGAACAGCTCGAGCTCCTTGCCCAGCTTGCGATGGTCCCGGCGAGCCGCTTCCTCGAGTCGCCTCACGTGCGCCTCGAGATCGGCCTGGGAGTAATAGGCCGTCCCGTAGATGCGCGTGAGCATCTTGTTCTTCTCGCTCCCGCGCCAGTAGGCACCGGCCACGTTCAGGAGCTTGAAGTGCTGGATGACTCCGGTGTTCGGCACGTGGGGCCCGGAGCAGAGGTCGGACCAGGCTCCCTGGTGATAGACCGAGATCGTCGCCCCGGGATCGCGCGAGAGGATGTCCCGCAGGATCTCCGCCTTGTAAGGCTCTCCCTCGGCCTCGAAGCGACCAGCCAGAGCCTCGCCTTCGGCAGCCACGAACTCCTCGCGACGCACGGCCAGGGCCTCGCGGGCCAGGCGGTGCATCTCGGCCTCGATGGCCACGAGGTCTTCGGGAGTGAAGGGACGCTCGTGGTCGAAATCGTAGAAGAAGCCCTCGGAGGTCACGGGACCGATCGTGACCTTGGCGCCGGGGAACAGGCGCTGGACGGCGTTGGCCATCAGGTGGGCCGTCGAGTGACGGAGCACCTCGAGCGCCTCGGGAGCATCCGAGGTCAGGATCGCCACCTCGGCGTCACCCGGCAGGGGCAGGGCCAGATCGCGTACCACGCCATTGACGCGGGCGGCGACGGCCTTTTTGGCCAGACGGGGACCGATCGACGTCGCGACGTCCAGCGCGGTGGCCCCGGGCGCGTAGGTGCGGGTGCTGCCGTCCGGAAGGGTGACCTGGATCTGGGAAGCGGAATCAACGGACATGGAAGGGTCTCCTCACCATCACGAACGGGCGTCGAAGCGGATCCCGGCGTCCTCGAGGCGCTTGAGCGCCTCCGCGAGGACCTCGGCAGGACGGACGAGCGAGATGCGGAACCAGCCCTGTCCGGCCTCGCCGAAGCCCGTCCCGGGCGTGAAGACCACGCCGGCCTGGTCGATCACGCGGGCCACGAAGTCGAAACTCTTCTCGCCTGCAGGGACGGGAGCCCAGACATACATGCTGGCGCGCGGCTTCTCGACGGACCAGCCGAGACGATTGAGGCCCTCGACGACGACGTCCCGACGCTCCTGGTAGATGCCGATGAGCTCCTCAACGTGGGCCTCCGGCAGCTCGAGCGCGGCGATCGCCGCATCCTGGATGAAGTTGGGGACCCCGTAATCCATGTTGGTCTTCACACGGTAGAGCGCGTGGATCATCTCGGCACTGCCCACCACGAAGCCGCAGCGCCAGCCGGCCATGTTGTACGTCTTGCTCATCGTGAAGAACTCGAGCGTCCCGTGCTCCTTGGCCCCGGGAATCTCGAGCATGCTGGTGGGGCGGAAGCCCTCGAAGGCGAGATCCGCATAGGCGAGGTCATGCACGATCATGACGTCATGGCGCTGCGCGAACTCGAGCGTGTCCTCGTAGAACGAGCGGGGCGCCACGGCCGTGGTCGGGTTACTCGGGAAGTTGAAGATGAGCAGCTTGGCGGCATCGGCATCCTCGGGGCGCACGGTGTTCCACTCGGGCAGGAAGCCCAGATGCGGGGCGCAGGACACGGGCACGACCTCACCCCCTGCGAGGATCGTCCCCCGGGTATGGACCGGATAGGCCGGAACCGGCACGAGCGTCTTGTCCCCGGGGTTGATGAAGGCCAGGGGGAGCTTGGCGAGACCTTCCTTGGAACCGATGAGCGGCAGGATCTCGGTCTCGGGATCGAGTTCGACCCCGAAGCGTCGACCGTACCAGCGGGCGATCGCCTCCCGGAAGCTCTTCTTGCCCTTGAAACTCGGGTAGCCGTGATTCGTGGGGTCCTGCACGGCCTGCATCGCGGCCTCGACCACCGGACGGGGGGTCGGCAGGTCGGGCGAACCGATGCCGAGGTCGATCACCTGCAAGCCCTTGGCCTCGGCAGCCGCCCGCAGCACCTCGAGCTGGGCGGTCGCATAGGGCGGAATCTGCTGGAGACGGTGCGATTCCGGCTTGATGGCTGGGGTGTGGGTGACGGTCATGTCGGGCATACCTCGGATGATTCAGAGGGGACTAGGGTGTACCGGGAAAAGTGATGGGCCGGCAGGCCGAGGCGACCTTCCCCAGGGCGTCGGCGTGCTGGACGGCCTCGGCGAGACGCAACGGATCGAGCTCCCACGAGGTCAGGTCGGCGATGCGTCGGGCGAGGGCCGAGATGCGACGCGGATCGTCACTGGAGCCGAGCGCCCGCAGAGCGAGCGGCAGCCCGAGCTGCGCGTGGTGACCGACGAGTTCGAGAGCCGGAAGCTCGTCATCGGCGGCGAGCAGAGCCTGAACCACGGCCCCGAAGGCGAGACGCTCCCCGTACAGGCTCGAGGCCACCCCGGGTACGGCGGACAGGGCGCGGGCGACGGCCTGCGCGATGCTCGCAGGACGCTCGGGGCCGAGGACCATGGCGGCCAGCCCCGAAAAGTGGATGACGGCCTCGACCGCCTGGCCCCACGCTTCCGGATGGTGTCCCTGGCGCGCGGCCCGGACGGCCTCGAGCCCCACCCTCCGCAGGGTTCCCCGAAGGGCTGCGACGGTCGCCGCCGCCGTCCGGGCCAGAGGCATCGACGGATCGAGCGGAATCTCGAGCTCCACGGGAGCTCCGGCCAGGGCAGCCGCGAGCATCCTCGGAGTCGTCGCCCGGAGCAGGGCGAGGTCCAGGATCACGACCTCGGGAGGGGCAGGGAGCACGACCCGTCGTGACCAGGCACCCGCCTCGTCAAGCAGATCGGCGGCGGGCGTCCATGCGGCCCCGCAAGAGACGACTCCCGGGAGGGCGATACCCGGGAGGCCTGCCCGGTGAGCGACGAGCTTGGCTGTATCGAGGACCACCCCGCCGCCGCAACCCAGCACGGCCCCCACGCGCGCCTCCCTGGCCTCACCAGCGAGTCGCTCGACGTGGGCGAGCGTACCGGACCCGGGTTCGAGGCGGATGACCTCGATGCCGAAAGCACCCCAGTCGCGAATCAGAGCGGGGCCGATGGCCTCCCAGGCCCGATTACCGGCGACGCAACCGATGCGGGAAGCGACCTCGAGGACGCCTTCACCGGCAGCCGCCAGGACGCCGCCCCCCGACCAGACCTGTGCCGGAGTGACGAGCCGGGCTGGCCTTGGCCTGGGTTGCGTCATGCCCGTCCGCTCCTCTCGAAACCGCACGACATTGTAACACGCACGCCTCTTCCAACCTGGCACAGGGCGCCATGGTAGAATAGAGGGTCCTTTCACGCCCCAGGACCATCCGGAGGCCCGATTCATGCCCAGTCCCAGTGAACCGGTGATCGAGACGCAGGCCGACCCGACGACCGGCGAGATCCTCGACACCCGACAGGCCACGGCCGTGACCCAGGCCTACGGCGCGGAGCAGATCCAGGTCCTCGAGGGCCTCGAACCGGTCCGCAAGCGCCCCGGCATGTACATCGGCAGCACGGGAGAACGCGGGCTGCACCACCTCGTCTACGAGGTCATCGACAACGCCATCGACGAGGCCCTGGCCGGTCATTGCGACCGGATCACGGTCCGCTTGTTCGCCGACCAGAGCGTGTCGGTCGAGGACAACGGACGCGGCATCCCCGTCGAGGTCCACCCCAAGACGGGCAAGAGCACCCTCGAAACGGTCATGACGGTCCTGCATGCCGGCGGAAAATTCGGTGCCGGTGGCTACAAGGTATCGGGCGGCCTCCACGGCGTCGGCGTGTCCGTCGTGAACGCGCTGTCCGAATCGTGCATCGTGCTCGTGAAACGCAACGGGCAACTGCACCGACAGGCCTTCGAACGCGGCGTCCCCCGGGGCGGCCTCGAGGTCCTCGGCACGGCCGAAGGCACGGGGACGACCGTGACCTTCAAGCCCGATGCCACCATCTTCGAATCGACCACCTTCTCCTACGACACGCTGGCCGGACGCTTCCGGGAACTGGCCTATCTCAACCGGGGAGTGCACATCCGGTTCGTCGGCGAGGGGCTGGGAGACGGTGGCCAGGACCGTGACGAGGTGTACCACTTCGAGGGCGGCATCGTGCAGATGGTCGAGTACCTCAACGAGAACAAGGACACGCTTCACCCGCACGTGATTTACGTGAGCGGCGTGAAAGACGGCACGACCGTCGAAATTGCCGTCCAGTACACCACGGGTTACTCCGAGACCGTGCTCGCCTTTGCGAACAACATCAACACCCACGAGGGCGGCACGCACCTGACGGGCTTCCGCAACGTGCTCACCCGTGCCCTGAACGAGCACGGCCGCAAGGTCGGGGCCCTGAAGGACAACGATCCGAACCTCACGGGCGAGGACGTTCGCGAGGGTCTGACGGCCGTCATCTCCGTCAAGATCCCGGAGCCCCAGTTCGAGGGCCAGACCAAGACCAAGCTGGGCAACCCCGAGGTGACGGGCATCGTCTCGACCATCTTCACCGAGGCGCTCGGACACTTCCTCGAAGCGAACCCAGGGGTCGGCAAGGCGATCGTGAGCAAGGCGATCGATGCCCTCCGGGCCCGCGAGGCTGCCCGCAAGGCCCGCGAGCTGACCCGTCGAAAGAACGCACTCGAGAGTTCGACCCTGCCAGGCAAGCTCGCCGACTGCTCGGAACGCGACCCCCAGCGCTGCGAGCTGTACATCGTCGAGGGAGATTCGGCAGGCGGATCCGCGAAGCAGGGCCGGGACCGCAACTTCCAGGCCATCCTCCCTCTGCGAGGCAAGATCCTCAACACCGAGCGGGCCCGTCTCGACAAGATTTACGGCAACGAGGAGATCCAGAACCTCAGCATCGCGATCGGCACGGGGGTCGCGGACGATCTCGACGTGAGCAAGCTGCGGTACCACAAGGTCGTCATCATGACGGATGCGGACGTTGACGGCGCCCACATCCGGACCCTCCTGCTGACGTTCTTCTACCGGTTCGCGAAGCCCCTCATCGAGGGAGGCTTCATCTACATCGCTCAGCCGCCGCTCTACAAGGTCGAGAAGGGCAAGCAGACTCACTACTGCTACTCGGATCGTGAGCTGGAAGCGCTCCGCCAGCGCATCGGGTCCGAGAACCTGAGCATCAGCCGGTTCAAGGGTCTCGGCGAGATGATGCCCGAGCAGCTGTGGGAAACCACCATGAACCCGACCAACCGCACCCTGCTCCAGGTCGACCTCGAAGATGCCGCCTCGGCCGATCACCTGTTCACCATCCTCATGGGCGACAAGGTCGAGCCGCGCCGCCAGTTCATCCAGGCGCACGCTCGCGAGGTCAAGAACCTCGACGTCTAGCCCCCGTACCCCGACAGCCGCGAGGCGCCCCTGGACCGTGTTCCAGGGGCGCCTCGAAGTTCCATCGGGTGAGCGGCCGGCTCGCGGTCGGGCTTCTCGACTAGTGACTCCAGGCCAGCTTGAGCACGTCCAGGATGGCCCCGGAATAGCCCCGCGCCTCGGGGAGCACGACCCCGCGCTCCCCGTACAGACGGGTGAGCTCACGGTGCGCCGCCTCGAGCTGGTAGAACGGCACGCGCGGGAAGGCATGATGCACCGAATGAAAATTCAGCTGGTTGAAGAACCAGGACATCAGGCGGTTCGTCCCGACGTTCCGACATGCGTGAACCTGGGTCTCGAAAAAGTGCTGGCGCTCGCCCCAGAGCCCGTAGTGCTCCACGTGCTTCCGCACGTACATGACGATCCCGATCGCGCGCTCCATGAACAGCCACAGGACCGCCAGTCCGAGCATCGCCTGGCCGCCGCGCCCCGGTTCGAGGTGCTCCCCGATGAAGTAAGCCGCAACTTGCATCCCCGCGGCCACGGAAGCGATCCCCACGAGGTCCTGCACGATGGCTCGAACCATCTTCGGGGCCTGCGCACGCAGCGACCAGCCCTTCATGAGGGTCTCGAGAATCAGCCCCAGGCCTCCACGTAGCAGCATGTCCCAGATCATCTGGTGGCGCAGGCGTACCCGGCCCAGGCCCCGGGCCTGGGCCAGCTCCTCGGGAGTGGGCTGAACCCGCTCGGGATCGAGCGGATTTGCCCCGTTCATGCGGTGATGCAGCAGGTGAACCTCGTGGTAGGTTGCATGAACCCAGAGAACGGGCCAGCTCATGGCCCGCGCAGCGAAATCGTCGAACCGCCGCCACCCCGTCAGCGTGTGGTGGATCGCGTCGTGCGTGAGGATCAGGAACGAGGCATACCAGAACCCGAGGACCGTCCCCGCGACCCAGAACCCCAGCATCTGACCGTTCCACCAGGTCGCGAGCGCCCAGGACAGGAGGATCGCGACCCCGGCGAGCCGGAACACGATCTGCGTCACCCCTGGCCAGGGAGAGGTGTCCTGGAAGCGCCTGAGCGCGTCCTGGAGTTCCGAAGGGGAGACGGGAGGCTCCATCATGCGCATGACGACATCCTTTCAGACGGTCATCTTCGACCCATCGACGGGGCGATCGCCCCTGTGCCGATCGTAGATAACCGGCTGCCGACCGTCAATCCGGCGCCCAGCATGCTAAGATGGCGCACCGGATCGCGTTTTCGCCCCGAGGAAGCGGAGCCTTGTCGAGAGACCCATCCAAAACCGGCACGCAGAAGCGCAAGAAAGCCCGCACGGGGCTGCTTTACACCGCTGTCTTCCTGGGCGCGGCCCTGCTGTCCTTCGCGGGCGGATTCTGGTTCACCTTCCGCAACTGGATGGTCGAGACCAAGACCCCGGAGGCCGATACCTCGCTCGACCAGGGGGCATCCGTATCGGGGAGTCTTCCGTCCGGCGGGCGTGAAATGGCCCCGGCGCGCCTGACCGAGGCCACCCCGCCACCCATGGACCCGTTCGGCGTGGCGCCGATGCCCTCGGAGGTCCCCGCGCCAACCCCCGTCCCCGTCACGACGCCTGACCCCACTCCGAGCCCGGTGCCGACGGCCGATCCCGCCCTGACCGCCGAGGCGGATACGCTTCACCGCGTCCAGGTGGGGGACTTCGAAGCCCGCGAAGACGCCGATGGCCGGCTCGAGGAACTCTCGGCTCAGGGCTACACCCAGGCCGAGGTCGTGCAGGACGAGGAAGGGATCTACCACGTCCAGCTCCAGGCGTTCCGCAAACGCAAGCGCGCCGAGGCATACGTCAGCAAGCTGGCGGCGCAGGGCATCGACGCCACCATTCGCCCCTGAAGCCAGGAGGACCCTTTCATGGCCACCCACCCCCCAGACGTCATGGACAAGATCGTCTCGCTCTGCAAGCGACGCGGCTTCATCTTCCAGAGCTCCGAGATCTACGGCGGCCTGGCCAGCACCTGGGACTACGGTCCTCTGGGAGTCCTGCTGAAGAACAACGTCAAGCAGGCCTGGTGGCGCGCCGTGGTGCAGGAACGGGACGACGTCGTCGGCCTCGATGCCGCGATCCTCATGCACCCGGAAGCCTGGCGCGCCAGCGGACACCTCGAGACCTTCCATGACCCGCTGGTCGACTGCAAGACGTGCAAGCAGCGCTTCCGCGCCGACCACCTGATCCAGAAAGCTGCCCCGAACTCCCTGGAGCTCCAGTCGATGCTGGCTTCGAGCCCGGTGGAGGAACTGCTGAAGGACGCTGGCAAAACCCGGGAGGCCCTGGCCTTGCTCCGGTGCCCGTCCTGCAGCAGCAAGGAACTCACGGAACCGCGGAACTTCAACCTCATGTTCAAGACGTTCATGGGGCCCGTCGAGGACTCCGCCGCCGTCGTCTACATGCGACCCGAAACGGCCCAGGGCATCTTCGTCAACTTCAAGAACGTGCAGACGGCTACCCGGCGCAAGCCCCCGTTCGGCATCGCCCAGATCGGGAAGTCGTTCCGCAACGAGATCACCCCCGGCAACTTCACGTTCCGGACACGTGAGTTCGAGCAGATGGAGCTCGAATACTTCTGTCCTCCCGAGGACTCCGATACCTGGTTCGAGCGCTGGGTCGAGGCCCGCTGGAACTGGTATCTCACGCTCGGCATGACGATGGAACGCCTGCGCAAGCGCGCCCAGACCCCCGAGGAGCTCGCGCACTATTCCCGCGGCTGCTACGACATCGAGTACCTCTTTCCGTTCGGCTGGAGCGAGCTCGAAGGCATCGCCAACCGCACGGACTACGACCTGGGACGGCACCAGGAGTTCAGCGGCAAGGAACTCACGCACTTCGACGACGAGCAGCGGCGCACGTACGTCCCGCACGTCATCGAGCCCTCGGCCGGTGCGGATCGCGCGACTCTGGCCTTCCTGGTCGACAGCTACCACGAGGAAACGGACGAGAAGGGCGAGACGCGCGTCGTCCTGCGCCTGCACCCGTCATTGGCCCCCATCAAGGTGGCCGTGCTCCCCCTCTCCAAGAAGCCCGAACTGCGGGGGCCCGCCCAGACGATCGCCCGGCTGCTCCGGGAACGCTGGCAGGTCGAGTACGACGAGACCGGCTCGATCGGGAAGCGCTACCGGCGTCAGGACGAGGTCGGCACCCCCTACTGCGTCACGATCGACTTCGACAGCCTCGAAGATCGAGCCGTGACGGTCCGCGAGAGGGACTCCATGGCCCAGGTCCGGCTACCCGTGACCGAGCTGGTGTCATGGCTGGCGGCGCGTCTCGGCCAGCCCGCCGAGACCATCCCGACCACCGTGTTCGAGCGACCCGAGGCCGCGCCCCTGGCCTGACGACCTCAGGAAGCCGGGGATGCCGAGGCCGGGACCACGTCACCGACGCGGTTCCGGCCTGCCGTCTTGGCCTGGTAGAGGCTGAGGTCGGCACTCCGGATCAGGTCCAACGGATCCACACCGTGCACCTCGGTGGAGGCCACCCCGAAACTGCTCGTGATGATGCCCCGGGGCAGGCGCTCCTCCCCCTCGAAGGGGTGCTCCTCGATCCAGGCCCGGAGCTTCTCGGCGACGTAGAGCGCACCCTTGACCCCCGTCTCGGGCAGGACGATCGCGAACTCTTCCCCTCCGTAACGTGCCACGACATCGATCTTCCTGACGCGATCCCGGAGCAGGGCCGCCACGTCGCAGAGGACGGAATCGCCGCCAAGATGCCCCAGGACGTCGTTGACGGTCTTGAAGTGGTCGATGTCGAGGATGATCAGGCTCAGCGGATGGCCGTAACGCTCGGCCCGGTGCAGTTCGGCGGCCAGGCGTTCATCGAGATATCGGCGATTGAAGATGCCCGTCAACCCGTCCGTGATGGCCTGACGTTCGAACTGTTCGACCAGTCGAGCATTCTGGATGGTGAGCGAGGTGTGGGCGACGAGGGTCTCGAACAGCTCGAGCATCGAGGGGTCGGCTGCGGTATCGAGCGCGACCTCGAGAATTCCGATCGTCTCGCGCGCATGCTCCAGGGGCACCAGGACCACCGACTGCCGTCCCTTCCAGCCCGGCTCGACGAGGTCCGTCTCCGAGAGCAGCCAGAGATGCGCGTGTTCCCGCTGCGACAGCAGGCGGTTCCAGGCTTCGGGCAAGGGGGGAGCCAGAACTCCGGTGCTGGACTCGACCCACCACCGCTGCTCGTCGCGGAGGTGGATGACGATCTGTGCCCCCGGCTGCATCTCCCCGAGTCCCCTGACGAGCGCCTCGCAGGCCCCCGTCACGGTCAGATGGCGGGCAATCTCGGCCAGCCAGGTGTTCAACTCGCGCAGCCGCTGCACCATGCGAACGGCCTGGTCCTGCGAGGCCAGGACTTCCTGGTACAGACGCGCCGTCACGGCAGCCCCGGTGGCCTGCTGGACCAGATCGGCGACCAGATCCTGCTCTCCGACCTCGAAACGACGGGGTTCGAGCGAACCGACCACGAAAACCCCGATGACCTCGCGCTCGGTGGCGAGCGGCGCTGCGAGGATGGATGCGAGGCCCTGACGGGCCAGCATCGGAGGCCGACCGGACGGACTCACGCGTGCATCGAGCCATTGCAGCTTGCCCGAGGTCACCACGTCGGCGAGGAAGCCACACTCCTCGAGCAGATGGATGGCGCGATCGTCCTCGTGATTGGCCCGCTGGAGCAACTGCCGGACCCGGCCGAGGCCGCCCTTGAGGACGGCCAGCTCTTCCACGCGCCGGAGGATGCGCCCGCCCTCGACGAGAAAGAGCGCCGCATACGGAGCCGCAAGGGCCTGCGTGGCCACCTCGCACATGGCCGCGGAGACCGCCGACAGATCATAGGTGTTCGCGATGCGCATGGCCATCTGGCGATGCGCCCGGATGCGATGTCCCTGATCGAGGATGATGCGTTCCTGGCGGAGGGCCACTTCCTGCAGGATGCAGGTGGCCAGCATGAGGCCCAGCGGCTGGACCAGGGGGACCAGGGGCAGAGGGTCTCCTTCCGGCGGCAAGAGGAAGACGGCCTGCAGCGGAGCGGGAACGGAGATCCCCCCCGACACCCAGTTGACGTGACCGCTCTGGATGGGAACCCACTCTCCGGGGGGCGCCAGACGACGCACCCCCAGTTCGAGGCCCCACTCCCAGTCGGGCGGAGCGATGTGCCAGACCTGCGTCGGCTGGGAACGCCAGGCGATCGCCAGTTCGGGCATCGCGAGGCGTTCCTGGAGCCACAGGACGAGGTCGGTGGCGACGCGAGACATCGGGTGACCCGCCGTCAATCGCGGCTCGAACCAGGCCTGGAGCTCTTGGATGAGGTTCTGCCCGCGGTTCATCCGGCCAGTGCCTCGAGCACGCGATCGCGCAGACAATCGAACGTCTGCCTCACCCCGACGCCATGCAGGGCCACGGCCTCGAAGGCGGGTACCGCGAACGGATTCAGTTCGGCCTGCAGCAACGCAACGGGGAGGGCTGTCGGCAGATCACGCTTGTTGAACTGGATCACCCAGGGCAGGTCGTCCAGACTGAGATCCTGCTCGGCCAGGGTCTGCCGGACCGACAGCAGACTCTCGGTGTTGGCCAGCCAGCGATCGGGAGCGGAATCGGCCACGAACACGAGTCCATCGACCCCCTGGAGGATCGATCGCCGGGCATCCTGTTCCTGGGCCTGACCGGGCACGGAATAGAGCGAGAACTTGACCTGGAAGTCCTCGAGGGGGCACCCCTCGACCATCATCCAGTCGAAGAAAAGGGTGCGATCGGTCTCGGACGCGAGCGAAAAAAGCTCCCCGCGGGAACGCTCATCGAGTTCGGCATGCAGCGTGACGAGGTTCGTGGTCTTCCCGCCCAGCGCGGGGCCCACGTACACGAGCTTGCAGTGGATCTCTCTCCGACCGAAATGAATGGTGCTCACGGGCGCCCTGACTGAGTTTCCCACGCAGATGACCTGCCACCTCAGCTCACCTTACCCTCCCGCTTCGCCTGGCAAACCCCGGCGAGCAGGCTGGTATCATGAAGAGGTTGACCATCTGGAGGCGCGATCCGATGTTGCCCGATCCCACCACGAACGAGCCCGCCTGCCACGTGTATGCCGTTTCCGACGGCAGCGGAGAGACCGCCGAGCACGTGGCCAAGGCCGCAGCTCTCCAGTTTCGCGGGACGCCGATCCGCCTGCACCGGGTCCAGAGGGTCCGCACGCACTCCCAGGTCCTGGAGATCGTCGAGCAGGCCCTGACCTCGGGGGGACTGATCGTGTACACGGTCATGGACCCGGAGGTGCGCCACGCCATGCAGGACCTGACGCTCCAGCGAGGCGTGGAAGCGGTCGACCTGCTCGGGCCGGTGGTGAACGCGCTCCAGAGCCGGACGGGGGCCTCCCCGAGTTCCCAGAGCGGCCTCCTCCAGTTGCGAGACGAGAAGTATTTCAACCGGATGGAGGCGATCGACTTCGCGATCAAGTACGACGACGGCAAGGACCCCAAGGGCCTGCTGCTCGCGGACGTCGTCCTGGTGGGCGTGTCGCGTACCTCGAAGACCCCCACGTGCATGTATCTGGCCCAGAACCGGGGCCTCAAGACCAGCAACGTCCCGCTGGTCCTGAACGTGCAACCGCCCAGGGAGCTGTTCGAGGTCCCCCCGGGCCGGGTGGTGGGACTGACGGTCGACGCGTCGATCCTGCAGGAAATCCGCTCGGCGCGGCTCCACAGCCTCGGTCTGTCTCCCAGGGCCTCCTACGCGAGCCTGGCCCGGATCCAGGACGAGGTGATGTTCGCCCAGAGCATTTTCGACCGGATCGGTTGCCCGGTGGTCGATGTGACCAACAAGGCCATCGAAGAGACGGCCAGCGAGATCATGGACTTCACGCAGCGCCGCGACACGCTGGTGTGAGGAGTTTCAGTCGACGTCGGCACCCTGCCGGTCGGCCCTCGTCTTCGCATCCTGGGCCGCCAGACGAGCCCGAAGGAACCGCGGATTCAGCTTGAGTGCAGCCGAGAAGGCATCGTAGGCAGCTGCATACTTCTGCGCGCGCATGAATTCCACCCCGCGCTGGTAAGCCAGCTCGGCCCCCCGGCTCTGGGCCTCGACGAGCAGGGCCTTCGCCTCGGGTTGGTCGGGTGAGAGGGCCAGCGCCTGGTTGAGGGCCTCGATGGCTCCGTCGAAGTTCTTCTCGGCGAGCAGGTCTTTGCCCAGCTGGAGAGCCAGCTGGACCTGCTGGTCTTCGGTCTGGTTCCGGCGCTCGAAGATCCTGGCCTGTTCCGCCTCGTCCTGAGCGCGGGCCAGTCGCTCGATCTCTCCGAGCTTGGGCAACCAGAGCGGGTTGCGATCGTTGGCCCGCTTGCAGTCATTGAACGCCTTGCGAGCAGTCGGCCAGTCCCGCACGGCGATCGCGATGAGCCCCCGGGCCGCGTACCAGGCGTCTCGACGCTCGGAAGCGATCTCATCGAACGGGAGCATCTGCATCTCCGCCTCGGCCATCATCGGCGATCCCGCCTGCAACAGGGCCATGGCGTGAAGCAGCCTGGCATCCCTGTCCGTGGGATCGTCATCGAGCATTGCCCGGTAGATCCCCATGGCCTCGAGCCCTTCCAGGGTCAAGAAACGCCGATTCCAGGCCTCGCTGAGACGCTTGTAGGCCCGATCGGCCGCGTTGATCTGGTCGATGGTGGTGCGATCGATCCGCGAGCTCGAACCGTAAGACTTCATCAGGTAGTAGTGTGGTCTGGGATCCCCGGGATATCGCTTCGCATGCTCGTTGAGGCGCTCGATGGCAGCCTCGTAACGGCCCTCTCCGAAGAGCTTGACACCTTCGCGAAGATTGCCGGCCCAGGCAGGCGTGGTCAGAGCGACCGAGGCCAGCACCAGGGCTGTCAAGAAGCGATGCATCGAGATCCTCCAGACGGAATCGAGACAGGTGTTCTGGACGTACCCGGCTCACGCCCCGGCCAAACTCCGGGTCTCAGACGGTGGCGGCGGAACCCTGTGGCTGCCCCAGGCGCTCGAGCAGGAGCTGCTTGATCCGGTTCCCCTTGATGGCCCGGACGGTGATCCGGACCCCGGCAACCTCGACGCGATCGCCCAGTCGTGCTCGCTGCCCCAGCAGATGGAGCACGAGACCACCGATCGTCTGATAGCCGTCGATCGGAAGGGCCAGCTCGAGGGTGTCGTTGACGTCCTCGACCGTCGCCATCGAATCCAGCACGGCCAGCCCACCGGCGAAGGGCTGGATGGGGGTCCGCTCCTCGTCGGATTCGTCGCGGATATCCCCCACGATCTGTTCGAGCACGTCCTCGAGCGTCACGAGTCCCGCGGTGCCACCGTACTCGTCTGCGACGATGGCCATCTGGGTCTCGCGGACCTGGAACTCGCGCAGCAGATCGTTGAGTTTCTTGTTTTCGGGGACCACATGCACGGGATGCAGGGCCTGCATGAGGTCGAACGGTTCCCCCTGGGCCGCCGCGAGCAACACATCGCGCGTGTGGAGGACCCCCACGATGTCGTCGATGGAGCCCCGCGTGACGGGCATCCTGGAATAACCCTCCCGCGCGATCACCCGGATCAGCGTCGCCAGATCGTCGTTCACCGAGATCGACATGATGTCCACCCGGGGCGTCAGGATGTCCGCGACGGGAGTGTCATCGAAGGCGAGAGCGGAGGACACCAGATCGGATTCGTCTTCCTCGATCACCCCCTGCTCATGGCCGATCTCGAGCAGCATCCGCAATTCGTCCTCGGAGTAACGAGGACTGGCGATCGCCTCGTGCCCTCCCAGGAGGCGGATGAACGGGGTCGTGATGGCCAGGACAGCCGCAACCACCGGATACGTGAGGTTCTGGAAGACCAGGATCGGCCCCGCAGCGATGGACGCGACGAGCTCCGAGCGCGTCGCCGCGACGGACTTCGGGACCACCTCGCCGAAGATGACGATGACCAGCGTGAGGCCGAGGACGAGCAACCCGGTCCAGAGCCCGCCGTTGCGGGATCCGATCTGGCGGGCCAGGTCGGCCCCGACCACGCCGATCGTGACCATGGCCAGGGTATTGCCGAGCAGGACCGTCGACAGCAGGCGGCGTGGATGCTGGAGCAAGGCATGGATGCGCTGGGCCGTTCGCGCATCTTCACGCAACCAGGCCTGCAACCGGGCCCGATGGATGGACATGAGCGCGGTCTCGGCCGAAGAGAACAGACCACACAACCCGAGCGCCAGGATCAAGACCCCTACATCCGAGAGTGGTGACAAGAGCAGACAACCTCCCAGGGGCGCACCGCCCCGGACGAAGAACATCCAACCGAACGGACATCCCCTCGTCATGTTACCACGTGGCCAGGAGGTTCCAAACCGGGATAAGATCTGGTTAAAATCAGACAAGTTTTCAGGTACAGCTTCGACAACATACCTGGATTGACGGTTCGTTTACTGGAGGGTTCTCGATGAAGCGACGCTCCCTGCTTGCTGCCGCGCTCGTCCTCGGACAGAGCCTGACAGGATGCGGACAGTTGAACGCCACCCGCGCGGGCGACGACACTGTCCAGGCCAACGCGAGCAAGCGCGCCCCGAGCGCCGGCCAGAGCACCCGGGCGGCCGCGTGGCAGGACGAGGTGGTCTACTTCGCCCTCATCGATCGTTTCGCCAACGGCGATCCGAGCAACGACCGCCAGGTCACCCGCGCCAACCCGACGGCGTTTCACGGGGGTGATCTGGCAGGCCTGATCCGCAAGCTGGACTACCTGAAGGATCTGGGCATCACGGCGCTCTGGGTCTCACCGTTCCTCGATCAGGACCGGGACCAGCTGGCCCAGACGGGCCTCTGGGGCTATCACGGGTACTGGACGCACGACTTCACCAAGGTCGATGCCCGCTTCGGTACGCTCGACGAGGCCCGGGAACTGGTCCGGCAGGCCCATGCCCGCGGCATCAAGGTCCTGATGGACGTGGTCTGCAACCACGCTGGATACTCGTTTCCGTCCTCGGATGCGCGCTACCGGGGCTGGTTCCACACCCACGGCAACATCCAGAACTGGGAAGATCCGTGGTGGCTCGAAAACGGCTCGATGTTCGGATTGCCCGACTTCGACCAGAGCAATCCTGCCGCCGCCAGCTTCCTGATCGAGACCTACCAGCAGTGGGCGCGCGACGTCGGCTTCGATGCCTTCCGGGTCGATGCCATCAAGCACGTCCCCAAGAGCTTCTGGGTCCAGTTCAACCGCTCCGCTCACCAGAAACTCGGCCCCACGTTCATGACGGTCGGTGAGGTCCTCAACGGGGATCCCGGCACGTGCGCGGACTACCAGAACTCCGCGGAGTTCGACAGCGTCTTCGACTTCCCGCTCTACTACACGTTCATCGACGTCTTCGCTCGCGGTCAATCGATGCGACGCCTGGCTGAGCGCTTCGCCCAGGATGGGGCCTACCGCAACGCCCAGATGCTGTCCCCCTTCCTGGACAACCACGACGTGCCGCGCTTCCTGTCCCTCGCGGGCGGCGACCTCGGCAAGCTCAAGCTGGCCCTGGCCTGCCTGCTCACCATCCGTGGTTTCCCGACGATCTACTACGGCACCGAGACCGGTCTCCAGGGTGGGGCCGAGCCTGACAACCGTCGCGACATGAACTGGGGGGACAATCCCGGCGTGACGCGCCTGGCCAAACAGCTCATCGGGATCCGCAAGGGGTCCAGCGCGCTCAGCCACGGGCGCCAGCTCGAGATGTGGCAGGACGATCAGATCTACGCGTTCATGCGCCAGGCGCCGGATTCGGAAGCGATCGTGCTCCTGAACAATGCATGGAACACGCAGACGCGGCAGGTGCCCCTCCGGGCCGAGAGTCGGGCGGCGGAAGGCTCGGTCTGGACCGATGCCCTGTCCGGTGAGACCTTCACGGTCAAGAATCGGGCTCTGCTGGTCGACGTCCCGAGCAAGCACGCCCGGATCCTGCTGCCCTCGGCACCCCGCCGCAAGGGGTGAGTCCCGTCAGTAGGTGAGTGCCGAATCGGGCACGTCATCAGGAGGCTCCCCGCTCACGATCCGGGTCGGGGCCTTACCCAGCCCGAGCGCGACGAGGCGACGCACCTCGGGCCACAGCTTCCGCGCTCCGAGAAGGACCACCGTCACGGGGCGCTCCCCCGTCGCCTTTCCGACGTAGCAGTGGCGCGCCGCGATCGTGTAGCCCGTCTTGCCGAGCACGGGGGTCGACGCCACGAGCATCTTGTTCTTGTTGAGGACGTCATGCGGCGCATGATGTCCTTCCCACTCGAGGTGGACGCTGGGCATGGTGGCGATCCGCTGAAAGACGGGATTCTCGAGCGCCGAATTGAGGATCAGGGCGAGGTCGTGCGCCGTGGTGACGTGACCGCTTGCAGGCAATCCGCTGGCGTTCCGGAACTGGCTGCGCGTCGCCCCGAGTTCGTGAGCGCGCCGCGTCATCAGGACGGCGAACTGCTTCTCGCTCCCCGCCACGTGCTCGGCCAGGGCCACGCACGCATCGTTGGCCGACTTCATGAGCGCGGCACAGCAGAGTTCCGCGACGGAGTACGTCTCGCCGACCTTCAGGCCCAGACGCGAGGGCTCCATGGACGCCGCGCGCGGCGAGACCTTCACGACATCCGTCAGAGGGACGCGCTCCAGGGTGAGCAGGACGGTCAGGACCTTGGTGGTGCTGGCAGGTGGAAGCAGTTGCCAGGCGTTGCGCTGGAACAGGATCTTGCCACCCTCGTCCATCACCAGCGCGGACCGGGCCGTCAGCCCCGGCTGAGCGGTAGCGGCCGGCGCGGTCCGGCCCTCGGCTCCCTGCCCCGGCGCGAGGATCAGCCCACCGGAGACCAGACACGTGACCCACAGCCCTCGCACCGCGCTCCGGCTCCGCCTCAAGCCCATCCATCGCCTCCCCGGATCCGTGCACCGAGAGGTTCTATACCCGCCACGGGGGCGTTCATGCCAGATCTGGCCACACGAGAAGCATCGGACACGCGAGGCAGGCCGACGCCCCGGATCCTTGATACCCGGGCACCCGGTCGTTAGGATGATGCAGGAGAGCCCCATGTCCAGTCTTGCCGCGCGCACCCGACGTTCCCTCGTCCCCCTGCTGGGGGCCCTGGGGCTCGTCTGTCTGGTCACCGCCTCTCTGGTCGGGCCGCGGCTCTGGACCGTGGACGCCCTCTGGCAATGGCCGGATGGCCTGAGCCCCTGGGGCCTCCCGTGTCCGCCGGGGCCAGACCACCCGATGGGGACCGACGAACTCGGTCGGGACGTGCTCGCCCGATGGCTCGCCGGCAGCCGGGCTTCCCTGGAAGTGGGAGGGCTGGCCACCCTGGTCGCGGGGCTCGTCGGCGGCGCCGTGGGCCTTGCCAGCGGCCTGTTCCATCGCCGACTCGACCCCGTGCTGATGCGCGTGACCGAGGTCGTGATGGCCTTCCCGACGCTCCTGCTCGCCATGGGGCTCGCGGCCGTCCTGCCTCCCTCCCGGGCCAGCGTGGTCTGGACCCTGGGTTTGACGGGGTGGCCGGCGATCGCCCGGATCGTCCGGACCGTCACGCGTCAGCTCGCCGAACAGGAGTTTCTCCAGGCGGCGATCGCCATGGGAGCGACCCACCGGGACCTGGTGGTGCGCCACCTGTTGCCCAACCTGATGCCGACCCTGGCCTCCCTGATGGCCCTCAAGCTCGCAGACATGTGCCTCCTCGAGGCGGCCCTGGGCTTCCTGGGGCTCGGCGTACGCCCGCCAGAACCGACCTGGGGAGCCATGATCCAGGCCGGGCGCCCCTATTTCCAGCAAGCCCCCTGGCTCGTGGCCTGGCCGGGCCTGGGCCTCTTCGTCCTCGTCCTGTCCGTCCACATGATCGCCGAGCGGGCGGAGGCTCGCCGGTGAGCCGTCGAGCCTGCCAGGCCGGGAGGGAAACATGAAGCTCACCGTCGAAGCGACGACCCGTCGGGTCGTGACGCTGTATGCCTCCCCGCTCGAGGTGGCCCGGTACTTCTCTCACAATGCCGGCCTGCTCGGGGCCCTCATCGGGGACCGGCACGTCGAGGACCTCGGTGACAACACCTACCGGATCCGCCCGCTGTCCCTGTCCTTTCTCGGCATGGACTGGTCTCCCCACATGGTCGTCCAGTTTCATGACCTCCCGGGAGTCACCCGGATGATCTCCCAGGACTGCCTCGTCGAGTCCCCCGTCGCGTGGGGACCGGCGGCAGTGGCCCGCATCGAGGGAGAAGCCTGTTTCGAGACGGCAGGGGATGACACGCGCCTCCTGTGCAACGCCCGGGCCGAGGTGGAGCTCATGGTGACTCCGCCCTGGTCCTGGGCCCCCGAGCCGGTTCTCCGCCAGACGCTCCAGACCGGCCTCCAGGCGGCCATGGAGGCCATGGCCGAGCGTTTTCCGGGGGTGATCCGCCGTGATTTCACGGAGTGGCGCAGGCATCGAACGGGGACGACCCCGTGAATCAACGCGTCTCAGCCCCCCTCGGAGCCATCGTGAGCCTCGCCTGGCTCCTGGCAGGCACGTGGACCGTCCCGGCGCAGGCGGTGTCGCCACGGACGCTGCGCATCGGGCTGCAGGACCTCCCGGGCACGCTGGATCCGGCGATCGCCTCGAGTGTCACGGCGATCGCCCTCAGCCACGCCTGCTATGGCACCCTGGTCGGCTTCGATGACCGAGCTCGCCCTGTCCCGGCACTCGCGGAACGCTTCGAACCCCGGGACGGGGGCACGTGCTGGCGCTTCACCCTGCGGAACGGTCTGCGCTTCCATGACGGCCGCCCGCTCGAAAGCGCGGACGTCGTCGCCACCTTCGAACGTCTGCTCGATCCGGCGACTCACGCGAGCGGGGCGAGCTTCTTCCAGGACGTGGTCGGGGCGCGTGACCGCCTGGCCGGACGCGCACCGTCCGTCGCGGGCCTCCGGAGCCTGGATGCCCGGACGATCGAGATCCGGCTGGACAGACCCGATGCGAGCTTCCTGGCCCGCGTGGCGACGAGCTTCGCGGGGATCGTGCCGCGCGGGACGCCCCCGGGGCGCTCCTGGGACACCCTCCCCGCCGGCTCGGGGCCCATGCGCGTGGTCTCGCACCGGCTCGGAGAGCCCGTGGTGCTCGAACGCGTCGCCACCTCGCCCCTGGCCCGGGGCCTCCGGGTCGACCGGCTCGAGGTGATCACGGGCCTCACGGAATCCCTCGAGGCGATGCGCTTCGAGCGCGGTGAACTCGATGCGATCGGGGCTCTCCGGGCGATCGGCGGTGCCGAGTTCGCCCGCCTCCGCCCCGATCCCCGGTTCGCGTCGGGCGTGCACGAGAGCCCCGATCTGGCCGTGCACTACCTCGGCCTGAACACGCGCATGCCCCCCTTCGACGATCCGCGCGTCCGACGGGCCGCCTTCGCCGCGATCGACCGGACCCGCCTGATCAGGCTCTACAACGGACGCGGAAGGCCCGCGGCGCGCTTCGTGCCACCTGGCCTCCAGGCCTCTGCCACGGACGCCGCCGTGAACCGCCCCTCCCCCGAGCTGGCCAGGCGGCTGCTGGCCGAGGCCGGCCACCCCGGGGGCGTGGAGTCCGAGCTCGTCACGTCCAGCTCCGCGACCCCGCTGCGGGTGGCCCAGGCCCTCCAGCAAGATCTGGCGCAGGCCGGGATCCGCGTGCGGCTCCGTTCCCTGGCCTTGCCCGCCTTCCTGGCCTGCGTCGGGAGGGAAAACCAGGCCCCCTGCTTCACGGGGAACTGGACGGCGGACTACCCGGACGCCGGAAACTTCCTGGTCCCCCTGTTTGCCTCCTCGGCCATCCAGCCGGTGAATACCCTGAACCGGACCTTCCTGAGCGATGCCCCCCTCGACCGGCTGCTCGCGCTCGGGACGCGGACCACGGCCCCGGAGGGGCGGATGGCGGCCTGGCGGCAGGCGGAAGACCGGCTGCTCACGACGGCCGCGGTGGTCCCCCTGATCCACCCCCTGCGCTGCGTGCTGGTACAGCCGCGCGTGACGCGGTGGCGCATGCATCCGGTATGGCCGCTCGATCTGGAAGGCATCGAACTGGAGGGGCCCCGATGAAACGTCCCGTCGGACGACTGCTCGGCGCCCTCGGCGTCTGGCTGGGCGTCGCGACCCTCACGTTCCTCCTGCTACGCGTCCTGCCGGCAGATCCTGCCCGCACGATCGCCGGAGCCCAGGCAGATGCGGAGACCCTCGCCCGGATCCGCCAGGGACTGGGGCTCGACGCTCCGCTGCCGCTCCAGCTGGTCCGGTACCTGGGCGGGCTGCTGCGCGGCGACTGGGGGGATTCCCTGGTCACGGGCCGCCCGGTCCTGGCGCAGCTCCTGGAGCGCTTCCCGGCGACGCTCACGCTCGGGGGGGCCGCCCTGACGGTGAGCCTGACGTGCGGGAGCCTGCTCGGGCTGACCGGAGGCCTGCGTCCCGGCCGCCTGGGCGATCGCGTGGGCCTGGTCCTGGCCGCAGGCGCCGTCAGCGTCCCCACCTTCTGGCTGGGCATGATGCTGCTCTACGTCGTCTCGTACCGCCTGGGCTGGTTGCCCCTGGGAGGCAGCGGCAGCTGGCAGCATCTGGTCTTGCCGGCGATCACGCTTGGCACGGGCGGGATGGCCTATTACGCCCGATTGCTGCGCACCCAGCTCATCGAGGTCATGCGCCAGGAATACATCCGCACGGGCAAAGCCAAGGGCCTCTCCCCTGCCGAGATCGTGGTCCGACATGCCCTCCCCAACGCCAGCCTGCCGCTGGTGACGGCACTCGGGACCGATCTGGGCCACCTTCTGGGGGGCGCGATGGTGACGGAAACGCTCTTCGGCTGGCCGGGCCTGGGTCAGGGGGCCTTCGAGGCGATCGCCAGCCTGGATGCCCCCATGCTCATGGGCACCGTGCTGTTCGGGGCGACGGCCATCGTGGTGGCGACGCTGCTGACGGATGCCGCCTTGACCTGGCTCGATCCGCGCCTGCGACGCTCCGAAAATTCATAATCCTTCACACAAGGTTTCGCGATGACAGCACGATAACACCGATGTGGGCATGGTGTGCCCGCTCTCTGAATGGGGGTTACTCGTGGAAAAGGCCTTCAAGAGTGCCACCCCTCGTGAAAAAGAGCGGATCGTCAACGATTTCCTTCCGCTCGTGAAGAAGATCGCCCGCGGCCTCGCGCGGCGCAGCACCGACCCGGTGGAAGATCTGGTACAGGTGGGTTCCATCGGCCTTCTCGAGGCGATCGAGCGCTACGAGACGGGGCACAACACCGAATTCAAGACGTACGCCGTCCATTTCATCACCGGCCACATCCGCCATTACCTGCGGGACCGCCAGAACCTCTTGCGGGGTCCGCGAGTGCTCCAGGAGCTGTCCTACCGCCTGTCGCAGGTCTCCGCGAGGCTCCTGCAAGAGCTGGGACGGGATCCCTCGAACCATGAACTTGCGAGTGCCCTCAGCGTGACGGAAGCCCAGGTGGACGAGGTCAAGCTCTACGACCGCCGTGTCACGGTCCTCTGGCTCGACCAGGAAGGCTCGGACGGCGACGACGACGAGCAACGCTCGCTGCTCGAAAGCCTGTCGGATCCGAGGTTCAGTTCTTCCAGCCGCGAGGAAGTGGATGACAAGCTGGTGCTTTCGGAGGCCATGTCGCGCCTGCCTGCCGCCCAGCGTGAGTTGCTGGAACTCCGCTACTTCAGCGACCTGACCCAGGCCGAACTGTCCCGGCGGCTCAACATCTCCCAGATGGAGGTCTGCAGGCGCCTCAAGAAAGCGGAAAAACAGCTCCGGATCGTGCTGGCACCGATCGCGAGAAGTGAACGCCCGGGCGCCTGACCCGGTTTTGGCATCACCAGAGAGGGGGCCCCGGCCTTGATACGGGGCCCCCTCTTGGCGCGCATGACACCTTGCCAGACATGATACCGATACCTATAATCGCGACACGTGCAACGGGCGCACATAGACACATCACTCTCCGGTGCTCGCACGGATCGGCTGGGGCTGCAGCAGAAGAGGACTGTCGGGATGAACAAGGAAGACCTGATCAAGCAGGTGAGTGCGAAGACGCGCCTGTCTCAGAAAGACGTGGGCGAGGTGATCAATGCGGCGCTGGGCGTCGTGAGCGAGTCCCTCACCGAGGGGGAACGGGTGACCCTGGTGGGCTTCGGCACGTTCCAGGTGCGTGAACGCTCGGCCCGCGAGGGACGCAATCCGCGGACGGGGGAAGTCATCCAGATCGCGGCGAAGAAATCGGCCGTCTGGATTCCGGGGAAGGGCCTGCGCGAGCGCGTCGAGGCCGCCCGGGCGAAATCCGCCAGGAAGAAGTAGACGCTCGACGCATCAACCAGGGGGAAGGCCGGCGGCTTTCCCCCTGATCACGTGGACACTCAGGATCGGGGCGAACTCGCCGTGGTTCCGGGACCGGGGGACAGCAAGTAACGGGCCGCCACGCCACCTGCCACGAGCAGGACGACGAGCACGATCCCCACGACCATCCAGGGAGGTCCTTCCGAGGAACGTCCCTTTCTTCCCTTGCCCTTGCCCTTTCCCTTGCCTTTCGGAGGGACGGACGCACGTCCGGGCCTTTTCTGGCCCGTCGCGGCAGGCTTGCCACTGCGTCCGGCCGTACCGGCAGACGCCGTGCGAGCGGACGTCGCAGCATCGCTGGGCCGCGGAGCAGCTGTCGCGGGGAACGATTCTGGCAGGGCCGCCGCCGGGCTCTCTGCCCCCCCGCCACCCGATCGGCTGGCTGCCTGGTTACGTCTGAGAACCTGCTGCTCGATGGCCTGGATCACCTGTTCAGGCGTGCAGACCCCTTTCGACACGAGGATCTGACCGAGGGGCCGTGGGTCCAGCGCCTGCTGACGGAGGGCATCTGTCAAAACCTCGGACGTGATGACTTTCTGGGCGATCAGGATGTCACCGAGTCGATGCCGAACCTGCTGGAGAATCTGCTTCTTCTGCGTCTGCCAGCTCAGCACGGTCGAAAGATTCTCGTCACTGATGAGTTCGAGGTTGAGCAGCACCTCGCCGAGGGGAACGCGTTGCTTGGACTGTTCATCGGCGAGGGCCCGGAGCATGTCGGTGCGGGTCAGGTACTTGCGCATGACGAGTTGCTCGCCGAGCATGTCCGCCTCGGGCAATGGCGGCTGGAAGGGCCGCTGGGCCTTGAGGACGGCCTGCACGTCGGAGGGTGAGCAGGCCTTCACGTGCGTGACGAGAATCTCACCCAGCGGTTTCTGGAGCGTCGTCTGCAGCGCCAGGGCATCCTGCAGCTGATTCGGGGTGATGACTCCTCGTGCCACCAGCATCGATCCGACACGCTCGTGGAAAGGCCGCGCGGCAGGCCGGGGCATCCGGTGGTCGCCCACCACGGCGGAGAGCATGGATTCGAAGTTGGAAATGCCCAGGCGTAGAAGCGTCTGGCCGATGGTTTCCTGGGACTCCTGCAATTCCAGGGCATCCTGGACGAGTTCCAGGTCGAGAGCATTGTGGGCCGTCAACACCCGGATCAGGCTACCGGAGGAAGCCTGCTGGGACACGTCGTAGCCGCGGAAGGCCGAGAGTGCCTCGACGAAGCCTTCCCAGGAATAGAGCTTGCCGAGCGTCATGTCGTCGGCTGCCCGACGTTCGCGGAAGATGCCCGTCTCGTCCTGCTTGGGCATGATGAGTTCGAGTTCGCTCTGCTCGATCACCGGCAGCCCCTCGATCTCGGGGAACAGGAGACGCGGATTGACCGGGTAAGTACGCGTCCCGAGGCCCTGGATCCGGATCTCGGCGGCACCGATGACGATGAGGTCTCCCCGGAAGACGAGGCTGATCCGGACGCTCTTGTGGCGACAGTAGGCCTGGATGTCGCGAACCTGCAAGCGTGGAGTCGCGGTGGCCACGGGACGCTCGGTCCAGCCACACTGGCAGACGAGCGGCTGATCGTCTTCCCGGACGAGCAGCCGGCGGCAGTCGGGACAGTTCACCTTCGCGGGAGTGACCGTCTCACCTGGCGAGCGCCCCCCGTCGAGGGCGGATAGCGCCTTCCGTGCCTGGCTCTGGAGCTGGGGGTCGGCGGCCTGATCCACCACGCGCCGGTACGCCTCGGTGGCTTCCCTCCGCTGTTGATTGCGCAGGTAGGCATGACCCAGCAACAACCACGTCTGGTGGTTGTCCGGGCTGAATTTGGTGGCAAACTCGAGAAACACGACCGCTTCCGCGATCCGACCTTCCTCGAGTGCCTTCACACCCAGTTGCGCCTGCGAACTCACCGTCGATCCCTTGGCGCCCTTCCGGAGCCTCTCCGTTGGAGCGCGAGTCAGAAGCTACCAGCCGAGCCCTGAATACCAGGGATGTATACCCGCCAGATCCTGCATCTTACCGGTTTTCAATCGCCGCGAGAGCGGGCGTAGAGGCATGCACGGAGCCCGTGTTCACGAAGAACGGCGCCAGACGCCCGGATGCACGCAGACCCCCATCTGAAAGCGATGCCACATCGGTAAACACCCGGGCCTCGA
>JAYKJE010000038.1:0-32250 GCA_035285805.1 bacterium
GAGTTGCGGATGGTGAAACGGGCGATCGCCCGACGCTTCGACATGCCCGACCCCGAGCTGGGTCAGCGTCTGGAGACGTTGAATACCGAGCAACTCGAGGCCCTCAACGAAACCCTGTTCGACATGACGTCCCGCGACGACCTGCTGGCCTGGCTCGACCGCGAACAGGCCTGACCTCATGACGGACGTCTCGGGGTGGTTCAGGCCACCCACTGTCCGGAGATCAGGCGAACCATGGCCGAGACCATCAGGATCGCGCTGACCACCAGATACAGGCGCGCCAGCCGGGGATGTTCGGCCAGCCAGAACCCGATGCCCAGCGTCACGGGCACGAGCCCGAACAGGTAGCGATCGAAGGACATCAGGCTGCCTGATGCCAGCAGCAAGATCAGGACCAGACACGCGTACGTCGTCGCCACGAGTCCCACCCGGTCACGGTAGCGAACGAGCATGACGATCGCGAGTACGAGGCTCCCGGCGATCCCGACCCCGTTGAACGGCACGGGCGCCGCGAGCCCCAGCGTCAGGGCACCCAGCCAGCCCGATGCATCGAACCCCAGGGTGCTTCGCCAGCCGTGCTGCGCGTGCACGAACGCGAGCGGGTCGCCGAACGCCCAGCCCTGGTAAGCCATGTAGGCGACGAGGCCCGCCGGGGCGAGCAGGGCAACGGCCATCCAGCGTCCCCGGTCGGGCTTGGCGAGGGCCGACAGGGCGATCGCCGGGGCCAGCAAGCACCCCGTCACGCGCGTGGCCGAGGCCAGAGCCCCGAACAGGGCAGCCATCCAGGGGCGATCGCGCTCGCAGGCGGCCAGGCAGGCCGTCGTGAGCAGCAGGTACAGGCCCTCGGTGTAGGCGACGGCGGTGAAACCCGCGCAGGGAGCCAGGGCCAGAGCCCAGACGCATGCAGTCGCCACGCTCGCGCCATGGCGATCGCGAAGCCAGGAGTGGAGGACGACGAGCGTCCCCAGAAAGGCCGTCTGGTTCAAGAGGCTACCCGCCAGGCCGAACGGCAGTCCCGTGAAGCGCGAGAGGGCACCGGACAGCAGGGGAAAGAGCGGGAAGAAGGCCACGTCATGCGATTTTCCGTCCGGCGCGAACTCGTATCCCGTCGTGGCGATCGTCCGGTACCAGCCACCATCCCAGGGAGCCAGCGCGGCGGAAAGGTCGGGGACGCCCTGTCGAAGGGCCCACCACGACGCGAGGGCGAGCAACAGGCGAGACACCAGGAAGGGAACCAGCGCCGCCCTGAACGACAACACCCGGTCGAGAGGGGAAGTTGCGGAATCGGAAGTCGAGTTCACGCGGGGTCCTGCCAGGTGGACGGTTACCGGCGGGTGATCGCCTCGGCGATCGCCCACTCAGTCTGGAGTACCCGGAAGTTCCCCGCCCTCACGGTAAGAACTCGCCCTACCCCGTCGTGACGTCGGATGAAGCGATGAGCCAAGCTGAGTTCCAAGGAGGACGACGCCCATGGCCAGCAACGCAGGTCGCGCCCCGCGCAGGTACACACACGAGGAGAAGGTCGCGCTCGTCACCGAGATCGACCGCCGCCATCGCGCAGGGGAGGGCCCCCTGCGCCTCATCGCCAACCAGCTGGGGACCACGGACACCAGCTATCTGAACTGGCGGCGGGCGGGCATCGAGCCACAGGCGAATCCTCAGCGCCCACCCGTACGACGGGTCTTCTCCCAGGCTGAACGCGACGCGCTCCTGACCGAGGTCGAACGGCTCCGTGAACTGGGGGATACCGTCGAGGATGCCTGCCGTTCGCTCGGGTTCTCCGACAAGACCTACAGGGCCTGGCGTGCAAAGGCCAGGTTCCCGATGCGGCCGGTCGAACTGATCACCTCTCTGGTCCCCGTCCTGCCCCGGGCCATGACCGTCGCACCGGTGCCAGAGTCCCACCCTCTGACGCTGGTTGCCCCGGGTGGATACCGCATCGAGGGGCTCACCACCGAGAGCGCGGTAGCCTTGCTGAGAGCCCTTGCATGATCGCGGCAACCCGCACCCTGAGGGTCTGGGCATGCCCGGAGCCCATGCGTATGAGCAAGAGCTTCGACGGCCTCTACGCTGCTGCACGGCAGCAGATGGGCAAGGAGCCGCTGGCCGGCGACATGTTCCTGTTCGTCGCCAAGAACCGCAAGCAGGCTCGCGTCCTGTACTGGGATGGAACCGGCCTGGTGGTGATCGCCAAGCGGCTGGAACGCGGGCGGTTCAACGCGCCCTGGGAAGGCGATCGGACCAAGCCCTGGTGTCTCACCCCCAGCGAACTCTCGCTCTTTCTCGAAGGCAGCCGGCTCGTCGGCCACTTCGAGGTCACCCCGCCCCCGTTGCGATTGCAACCGCGGCCATGCTCCAATGCTCCATGAACTTCGCCAACGAACATGACATGGCCTTCCTCAGGAGCGCTGCTCAGGCCCTCCAGGATGAAAACGAGCGGCTGCGCGCGGAAAGCGCCGCGCTCGAGGCCCGGGTCCAGCAGGCCGAGGAAGCCACCGCCCTGCAGCAGGCCGAGATCCAGCGACTCCAGCAAGAGGTCCAGCTGCTGCAGGAGCATCTCGACCGCCGCGTCCGGGATCTCTACGGCAAGAAGTCCGAGCGCCGGCCCGTCGGGGACGCCGTCACCGAGCCACCATCGGAGGCCAGGACCGAACAGACCCCCACCCCGAAGCCGCGCAAGGGGCATGGCCCCACCCCCCAGCCTCGGCTCCCCAGGGTCGAAGTCGTTCATGAGCTCGCGGGCGATGGCCTGGCGTGCGGCCACTGCGGGGGGACCCTGACGCCCCTGGGCCTGGAGGCCGAGGTGGCCGAACTCATCTCGATCGAGGCTCGCAAGCTCGTGCTGGAGCGACATCTGCGCACCAAGTACCGCTGCTCCTGCTGCCACACCGGGGTGAAGACGGCGCCTGGACCGGTGAAGCTCATTCCCGGCGGACGCTACTCGCTCCCCTTCGCCGTCGAGGTCGCGCTCCAGAAGTACTTCGCCCACATGCCCCTGGACCGCCAGGCCCAGATGATGCGCCACGAGGGCCTGAACGTGACGACCGCGGCCCTGTTCGACCAGGTCGACGCCCTCGCCACCACGCTCACCCCCACCTTCATGGAGATCTGGAAGCGCATCCAGGCCGAGCCCGTGCTGCGGGCCGACGAGACCCCCTGGGCCGTGCTGTCGAACGGGCACAACCCGAATGAACGGTTCTACGCATGGGTCGCCGTCGGTGAGAGCCTGGTGGCCTACCGGTTGCTCGACACCCGCAGCAAGGAGGGGGCTGCCACGATCCTGGGCGACTTCGCCGGCACCCTCATGGTCGATGGGCTCACCTCCTACCCGGCTGCGGCCAGGGATAAGCAGGGCGACCCGCTGAAGTTCAAGGTGGCGAACTGCATGGCCCACGCCCGGCGCAAATTCGTCGAGTGCGAAAACCACTACCCCGACCAGAGCAAGGTTGCGCTGGACCTCATGGGCAAGCTCTACCTCGTCGAACGCGAGGGCAAGGAACCCGGTGCCGACCTGGCATCGTTGCGTCGCGAGCGGAGCCGGCCCCTGGTGGACGAGCTGTTCACCTGGGCCCGGGCCGAACAGCAGGCCCCGGATCTGTTGCCGTCCTCCGGACTCGCCAAGGCCCTGGCCTACCTGGTCAACCACGAGGCGGGGCTACGTGTCTTCCTGGACGACCCCGCGGTGCCCATCGACAACAACGAGTCCGAGCGCGCCCTGCGCGGGCCTGTCATCGGCAGGAAGAACTACACTTGCAGTCGCTCGCGGCGCGGGGCGCAAACGGCGGAGATTCTTTTCACCCTGGTCGAGTCCGCAAAGCGGGTGGGCGTGGCCCCGTGGGCGTACCTCGAGGCTGCGGCCGAGACGGCCCTGAGCAAGCCGGGGGCGTTCTTGCTCCCGGATGAGTTCAAGAGACAACTCGAATCCGCCGTGAACACCTGATCTGCTTGAACGCATGAAACCCTGAAAACACCTGGACTATCTGTATCCTGCCAGCAGGCGGCCCAGCAGGCCTGCCCGCCATGCGGGGTAGGGCGAGTTCATACCGCACTCTCGAGACCGTGCACGAGGCCCGGGCCGACGGGGTTGGTGCAGTCCACGAGTACCTTGCCGGCGAGCGATGCAGCCAGCGAAGGCAACAGATCGTTCACGGCCCGGAAAGGCACGGCCAGGAAGACCACCTCCGCAGCGCGGATGGCCTCCTCGAGCGGGAGGGCCCGGAGGCGCCCGGAGCGCGCGAGCGCACTCGCCACCGAGGTCGAGCCCGGGCGGGACTCGCCGATCAACACCTCGTGACCATGCTCAGCGAGCCGCACGGCGAGCGCCGTGCCGACCTGCCCGATGCCGATGAATGTGATCCTCATGCGACCCTCCTGTCAGGATAGATATAGCTCGCCAGGCCCCGATTCAGGCGGCTCCACGACGCCTCGATCTCGACCAGCCGGGATTCACCCGACGCGTGACCACGACCCACACGGGCTCGAACTCGGTCTGGCTATCGGAAAGCCGCCGGGTGTTTTCGAGAAGAGCCATGTGCCTGGGCGAATGCTTGAAGCCGAGCGAGATGCTGTCGTGAGCCGAGTAACCGCTCTCATGCTCCGGATCGCTGTAAGTGTCAAAGGCGAGTTTACCACCCTCGGGACTCACCACCTCGACGTCGTAGCCGGCGTCGACGAACCAGCTCTTTTTCATGACTTTCTCCACATCTCGGCATCCGAGAAGTTCTGCTTGCCCGCGATCAGGTTGCCGCCTCGAAACACGAAGCCACGCCTTGGGCCGGCCTGGACGTGGTGGGTTTCTGCGACCCTGCCAAGCTAACTCCCGGTGTGAGTTGCATCAATGCAAACTGATCGAAGGAAGAGTTGCAGGCCGTGCAACGGTCGAACGTGCCGATCGCCGCGGCTACTCACTCGAACTCCTGCGAGCGACCTTCTCGGCTGCCCGCATGAAGACCTCCCTCAGCCAGCGATTGGCCGGGTCCGCTTCGAGCCTCGGATGCCAGAGCAAGTGAAGGCCGTAAGCAGCGAGCGGGAGCGGGGCAGCGACGAGCCTCAGCCCCATCCGGGATGCCATTTGCCGCGCCGCGCGCTCGGAGACCGTCAGCACGTCGTCGCACTGGGCCGCGAGGTGAAGGCCGGCCAGAAAGAAGGGGACGGTGAGCCGGACCCGGCGGGTCAGGACCATCTTGCGGCCGGACCTCACGAGGAGGGGATCCCCCATCCGCTCGCGGATCCTCGCAAGGGCATGGCTGGTCGCCGGAGTAGACAGGCCGAGGCGCCTCGCAGCGAGCGTGACGTTGGCCTCCTGCAGGAGGGCGTCGAGCGTGAGCAAGAGGTTGAGGTCACGTGAATCCATCATGCGCCCCCATGGCGGGCAGGGACATCACGCGTCAACTCGAGGTGCATGGGGCTGCATCTCGTGATCACGAGTCAGGTCCCCTTCACGGCCACCAGATTGTCATCCGAGTTCCGGTCGATTCGCTTGTTGTAAGGATCGATCCCCACGTAGGCCGGCTTCCGGTCCACCGTGACCTGTATCGACTGCGTTCCGGAATGGATGCGCTCGCGCCGCATGTGCAGCACGTCGCGGGCGCTGTAGCCCGCCTTCCCGACCTCCGAGGCGAAGACACCCACGTCGAACGTCTCGTCGAGCGGAGCTTCCTTCTCCGTCCCCTGACCGTCGGCATGGAACTTGCGGGCTTCCACGGTGAAGCGCACGTCCCAGCGGCCATCGGGACGTTTCGTCACGCGTGGATCCCGGGCCCGGGCATCGACCAGCGTGATCGTCTCGAACAGGTCGGAGATCAACCCCTCGTGCTGCGGGCCCGCCTCGCGGCGCAGATGGCGCAGGAGGTCGCGGCTCGAGGGGTACGGCGCCGCCCGGAAGGCGTATTCCCGTACGAACGAGGCCAGGGCGCGGTTGACGGCCGGGGCCCCGATGACCTCCCTGAGCCACCACATGGCCAGCGAGCCCTTCTGGTAGTGGATGTAGGGCTGGCTCTCCACGCGGGCCAGCGGCAGTTCCTCGACCCCGTCGGACCTGCGCGAACGGAGGTACCGGTCGAGCTCGTATTTGAGGAAGCGCCGCATGTGCTCGGGACCGTAGAGCTTCTCCATGACCAGCAGGGCCGAGTACTGGGACAGGCTTTCCATGATGAAGCCAGCGCCCTGCTGCTCGCTCGGAGAAACCTGGTGCCCCCACCACTGGTGCGCCGTCTCGTGCGCCGTCACGTAGGTCACGACATCGATCTTGTCCGGCTCGGGGTCCTTGAACAGGAACCCCACGTCCTCGCTGTAGGGGATCGTGCCGGCGAAGCTCTGCGCGAAGGGGGCCTAGGCCGGAAACTCCAGGATGCGTGCCTCGCGGAACTGGAACGGCGAGAAGGTCGAGGCATAGAGGTCCAGCGAGACCTTCATGGCCTCGAGCATCCGCTTCACGTTGGTGGCGTGGTCCGGGTGATGGTACACGGCCAGGTCGGGTTGTCCGAGGCGATCGCGCGCGATCGCATACCGCGCCGACTGGATGCTGAAGAAGTGCTGGATCGGGGCATCGGGGCGGAAGTGCACGGTGCGCCGGGAGCCGTCGAGGCGATCGCTGACGACGTAGCCCGGTGCCACGAGCGTCTGGTCGGCGTCGGTGGCGATGGTGAGGTCGGCCGTCACCCAGTCGCTGTCACCACGTATGAAGGCATGGTCATGACCGGCCACGTCTTCGAGGGTCGGGGGTCTCAGATCCTCGGGCAGACCGTATTTGCGACGCTTCGTTCGGTCCGTCAGGAACCCGCGCCGGTTGACGCCGATGAACGGCGTGATGTCCTCGCTGTTGAGGAACGTGCCATTGTCGACGATGGAGGTCAAGGGGCCGGAGTTGGCGAATCCTCGCTCTTGCAGGACGGTCCGGAAGCGAAGTTCTCGCGCCTGCCCGGGTTGCAGGGGCTCGGACAGCGTGTAGGTGCGGTGTCCCCACTTCGAAAAGGTGTTCTCCAGGCGGATCCCCTGGAACTCCAGGCGCTCGAGTTTCAGGAGAGACGACATGTCGAGGTGAAGCTCGGTGATGCGTTTTCCGCTGCGGTTTTCCACTCGATAGACGCCGTCCGTGACGGCCCGCGCCTCACGTGGAAAGAGGTCCACCTTCAGCGTCACGGCCACGATGCGCGGCTGAGGCACCTTTTCGAAGGGCAGCAGCGTTTTCTCGGCCTCGGCCGTCTCTTTTTCCAGGGCGGGAGTCGGGATGTACCGGTTGAGGACGTTCGTGTTCCAGGTGATGAAGCCCCCCACCGCGACGAACGCCACCGTGGAGACCAGGGCCACCCTTCCGTTTGCCCCCCGCAGGCGTGACCAGGCCAGAGGCAAGCGCTGACGCAGGGACCCGACATTGCCTCGCCGCCAGAAGGCCAGGGCCACCGTGCCGAGCAACAGCGCGAACAGGGACCAGTAAAGATGGAACCAGGCCTGACCGATCCAGAAGCGCGAGGGTCCGTTCATGTCGGACAGCGGCACGGCAGGCGCCCCCGCATAGATGTAGAGATTGTGGTCAAAACCGACCAGGGCCAGGGCAATGAACGCCACGAGGTAAACGACCATGACGGCCCAGCCCGTGACCTTCTGCGGCACCAGGAGCTGGACGAGCATCGACAGCACGGCCATGTGAAGCGTGAAAACGGCCATGGGCCACCCGAACCACAGCAGATAGGCGAGAGGATCCAGGTGAGGGACGCCCTTCGCGATCTGGACGCCCATGCCCGTGAGGATCCCGGTACCCAGCGTGGCCAGCAACACCAGCGCGATCGCCCCCACCTTGGGCACCAGGTGCACCCAGTCCGGCGCGGGGGTCGCATCCACGATCTCGTGCATCCGTCGCTCGCGATCGCGCCAGACCAGCTCGCCACCGTGATAGATGGCGATGACGATCAGCATGAGGGGAAAGGAACCCGTCAGGATCTGGACCATGGACCGCGTCACGAGGATGGACGAGGTCCCGTATTCGTTCTGCACGAACCAGGCAGTTGTCCCGGCCATCAGCACCATGATGACGAGCAACACGATGAAGCCCGGGCTCCGGATGACGGAGGCCGCGTCGTGGCGGGCGATCGCCAGGAACTGGGTCCAGCGGGCCATCCGGTCGGACCGGACGCCGGGAAGCGTTCCGCCCGCGGGTGCGGCGGGCGGAACGGCGGGGCCAGTTGCCCGGGCCGACACTCGCCCACCGGTCCGGTGCTCGAAGCGGAAGGTGGCTGCCGTCGCGGCGAGTAGCCCCCCGCCCAGCCCCAGCCACAGCAGGCGATTGCCCAGGAAGAGGCCCGCGAGTTCCGGTATCCGCGTATTGCTCTCGGCCGCCGTCCAGTATTTCGTGACGAGAGAGAGCGCCCCGAGTCCGAACGGATCGGCAAGCGCGGCAACCGTCTCGAGGTGCATGGTCCCCATCAGGCTCTGCGTGACGGAATGGGCGACGAGCAGGGCAAGCGCACCGAGGTAGCTCCACATCAGCGATCGCGTGGTCGCGGCCAGGGCGAAGAAGATCGCCCCCAGGCTCGTGGCCGTGGGCAACCCCATGACCAGCAGGGCCCAGAGGTAGTGGCCGGGCTGGAAAGCCCCGAGGCGCACCGGATCCAGCCAGGGCATGAAGGAGGCGATCGCCGTGGCGAGCGGTATCGACGCCAGGACCCCCATCGAGACCGCCAGAGCGCCGCAGAAGCGCCCCCCCAGGTAGGACCAGCGCGTCAAGCGGGAGCTCTGCAGGAGAGGACCGAAGCGCGTGTCGTCGTCCCGGAGGATCGACCCGGCGAACACGGCCAGCAGGGCGAACGCCGCGAAGAGGGTCTGGATACCCATCGCATTCAGGATCGCGAGCGGCGCATTGATGTGCACACCGCCCTGGCTGGCGAACTGGAGCTGGTCGGACGAGGTGATGGCGAAACCCATGAGGAACAGGAGCGCGAAACCCATCCAGGGCATCGGGCTGCCCATCTGGTAGCGCCACTCGAACCCGGCCACGGCCAGAAACAGGGAGCTTACTTCACCGGACGGCCTCCTGCTGGCGGCGATGCTGGACCAGCGTGGCAAAGTAGACATCTTCCAGGGTGGCCTGCACGGGCTCGAACTCCGAACCCGGGGATTCACCCGGACCGGCTGACAGCACGCGGATGGCGGTCCGGACACCGACCAGCCGCGTGGAGAGCACGGCGTGGCAATCGCGGGCCTCCTCGAGCGCGCTCTTGTCGATGCGGGTCGTCCAGACGCGTCCGGACAGCGCCTCCGTCAGCTCGCCCGGGGCTCCATTCTCCACGATGCGCCCCCCCACCATCACGGCCATCCGCGGACAGAGGTCGGCCACATCCTCGACGATGTGCGTCGAGAGGATCACCACGACCTGTTCCCCGATCTCGGACAGCAGGTTGTTGAACCGGTTGCGCTCTTCCGGGTCGAGGCCCGCCGTGGGCTCGTCGACGATGATCAGGCGCGGGTTGCCGATGAGGGCCTGCGCGATGCCGAAGCGCTGCCGCATCCCCCCCGAGAAGCCGGCGACCGCCTTCTTGCGCACGTCCCACAGGTTCACCTGGCGCAGCAGGATCTCGACCGTCTGGCGCCGGTCCGCGCGACCGACGATGCCCTTGAGGACCGCCAGATGGTCGAGCAGGTCCTCCGCCGAGACCCGTGGATAGACCCCGAAGTCCTGCGGGAGATACCCCAGCGTGGCCCGCAGCTCCTCCGGACGCGCCAGGACGTCGAGGTCGCCGAAGCGGATCTCGCCCGAGGAGGGGGTCTGTAGCGTGGCCAGGCATCGCATGAGGCTGCTCTTGCCCGCGCCGTTGGGGCCCAGCAGGCCGAACATCCCGGCCGGGATGTCCAGCGTGACGTCATCGAGCGCGCGCGTGCCACTGGGGTAGACGTGGGACAGATGGCGGATGGTCAGCATGAGGCGATGAATCCCTCTCCGGCTGGCCCGGCCAGCCACCTGAAAACCCTGGACGGAATTGCCTGGCCGTGCGGTCACGTACGCGGCACGGCCACCACGTTATCGTCCGGGTTCCGATCGATACGCCTGTTGTAGGGATCCACTCCCACGTAAGCGGGTTCCCGATCCACCGTCACCTGGACCGATTGCGTGCCGGTGTGGATGGAAAGTCGCTTCATGAACAGGATGTCACTGGCCGTGTATCCTGCCTTCCCGATCTCCGAGGCGAAGACGCCCACGTCGAACCACTCGTCGAGCGGGACTTCCGTCTCCGCGCCCTGACCATCGGCCTGGAACTTTCGGGCCTTCACCCGGAAGCGGACATCCCAGCGTCCGTCCGGGCGCTTCGTGACGACCGGGTCTTCCGCCCGGACATCGACCAGCGTGATGCGCTCGAACAGATCGGTGATGAGCGCGCCATGCTCCGGCCCGGCCTCGCGTCGCAGGTGACGCAGCAGGTCGAGGCTCGAGGGATAGGGAGCCGGGCGGAACGCATATTCCCGCGCGAACGATGCCAGCGCGCGGTTCACGGCAGGCGCGCCGATGACCTCCCTGAGCCACCACAGGGCCAGCGAGCCCTTCTTGTAATGGATGTAGGGCTGGTTCTCCACGCGGACCAGGGGGACTTCCTCCATCCCCTCGGCGATGCGGGACTTCAGATAGGCGTCGAGCTCATATTTCAGGAACCGGCGCATGTGCTCGGGGCCGTAGAAAGTTTCCATGACCAGCAGGGCCGAGTACTGCGAGAGGCTCTCGATGATGAACCGGGCCCCCTGCTGCTCGGCAGCCACCACCTGGTGTCCCCACCACTGGTGGGCCATCTCGTGGGCCGTCACGTAGGTGACGACGTCGATCGCCTCCGGGTCGGAGACGTTCGCCAGGAAACCCATGTCCTCGCTGTACGGGATGGTGTTCGCGAAGCTCTGCGCGAAGGTGGTGTAGGCCGGGAACTCCAGGATGCGGGCCTGGTGGAAGGGGTACGGGGAGAAGGTTCCGGAGTAGAGCCTCAGCGAGAGCTTCATGGCCCGGAGCATCCGCTTCACGTTGGTGGCATGATCCGGGTGGTGGTAGACCGCCAGGTCGATGTCTCCGAGGCGATCGCGTGCGATGGCGTAGCGAGCCGACTGGATGCTGAAGAAGTGCTGCACCGGCCCATCCGGCCTGACATGCACGGTCCGGCGGCCGTTCACGGTGCGATCGCTGATGACCCGGCCAGGTGCCACCGGCGTCTGGTCCGCATCGGTCGTGACGGTGAGGTCGGCCGTGACCCAGTCGCTGTCGTGACGCAAGATCGAGCGATCGCGCCCCTCGACAGCACCCGGTGCAGGCAGGTGGCGGATCTCGGGCAATCCGTATCGACGGCGTTTTGCGCGGTCCGTCAGGACATCCTCGCGAGATTTCCCGATGTATGGCGTGATCTGGCCGTTGTATAGGAATGTCCCGTTCTCGACGATCGAGGTGAGAGGAGCCGTGCTGATGATCCCGCGTTCGCGGAGTACGGTCCGGAAGCGCAGATCCTGCTGCTGACCGGGTTGCAGCGGGGAGGTCAGCGCATAGATGCGATATCCCCGGTCCGGGTACCCGGTCTTCAACCTCGCCCCCGGGAACTCCAGGCGCTCGAGCTCCAGTCGCGGATCCATGTCGAGATGCAGTTCCGAAATCGACTTTCCGGTCCGGTTCACGAGCCGGTAGACGCCCTCCGTCACGGCGCGGGCCTCGCGCGGATAGAGGTCCACCTTCAGCTTCACGTCCGCGATGCGCGGCTGAGGCAGGTCCTCGTAGGGCGACAGGACCTTCTCGGCCTCGGCCATCCGCCTGTCGAGCTCGGCTGCGGGGACGTACCTGTTCAGGATGTTCGTGTTCCAGTAGAGGAAGCCGCCCACGCCGACGAAGGCCAGTCCCGATCCCAGAGCCAGCCACCCGGGACCGCCACGCAGTCGGTCGAGGCCGGTCCGGAGACGCTGACGCAGGGTGGATTCGACCCCACGCTGCGACAGGACATACGTCCCCACGAGCAGCAGCATGGCCATCAAGGTCCACGCGAGCTGGAATCCGGCCTGGGCGATCCAGAAGTGACCGCGACCGTTCATGTCCGACAGGGGCACGTCCGGCGCGTAACCGTAGCGGAGCAGGGGATGGTCGATTCCCAGAGACGGAAGGGCGCTCAGAATCCCCATCAGGACGATGGCGACCGTGACGCCGGAGTTCTTCCTGGCGACCAGGACCATCCCGAACATGGAGAGCACGGTCAGGTGCAGGACCTTCAAGACCAGCGGCTCCAGGTAACCCAGCAGGTACGTGAGCGGCTCCAGATGCCAGGTGCCCCGGACGAGCTGGACGACCACGGGACCGATGATCAACGCCAGCCCGTTGGCCGCGGCGATCGCCGTGATGGTCCCGACCCGGGACAGGAAGGGGACCCACTCCGGGACGGGCGTCGCATCGACGATCTCGTGAAAGCGACGGTCCCGGGCCCGCCAGACCAGATCGAAACCGATGAGCAAGGCCATCAACACGGGATAGAACGCGAAAATCCGGTTCAGGGATCCGACCATCAGGCGCGTCGCCGGTAGGCTGGGACAGCCGTATTGCTCGTTGACGGTCCAGACCACGAACCCGACCAGGAAGGGCAAGAGGAGAAGAGAGCTCCCGAACGAGGACTCCGTGAGGACGAACCCCGTATCGAAACGAACCAGATGCGCGATCTGCTTCCAGCGCTGACCACGCTCGGGACGTGCCACGGGAAGCGCGTTCAGCGAGACCACCGGGTCCGTGGCCTCCGGGATGGCGGTTTTCGGGACGGCCGCGGACTTGCCGGGCGCGCGCGGGCTTTCGTCGGGATCGAACCGGTACAGGGCAGCTCCCAGTGCGAAGACGGCCAATCCCAGGACGAGCCAGAGCAAACGGTTGATCACGAACAGGCCGGAAATCGTGGGAAACAGGGTGTTCACCTCGCTGACCGTCATGGTCCGGTTGGCGATCTCGAGGGCCAGGATGCCCGTGGGATCCAGCAGAGCCGAGGGAACGTCCAGATGCAGGTGGTACAGGCCCCAGACTCCGATGCCGAATGCGTAGAGGATGATCTGGAAGCCGTTGCCGGTGCCGTTCAGGGAGGCGCGTGAGGCAGGCCAGGGCGTACAGACAGGCGTTCGCGAACAGCAGCGTGGGGATCCCCATCACGAGATAGGCCCAGACGTGGTGCAAGGGCTGGAATGGACCGAAATGGTGCGGATCGAAGAAGGGCAGGAAGACGGCCAGGGCCAATCCGCCGGGGACCGCGATCGAGATGACGAGCGTCGCCGCAAACACCCCGGCGAAACGCCCTCCCAGGAAGGACCAGCGGGTCAGGCGTGTGCCGCGCAGGATGGGGCCGAACCCGGTCTGGTCATCGCGGAGAATCGCATCGAATACCCAGCCGGACAGGAAGAGGGTCATCACGTTCAGGGCGTTCGTGAACGTGATGACCCGCCAGGGCGAGTTCACCGTCACGCTGGTCATGTCGGGCTGGATGGTGACGACGTAGACCAGGCCGACGGAGAGGAGCAAGAACAGGATGAAGGCGCTCCAGATGAGCGGGAGCTGGTAGCGGAACTCGAAGGCCGCCACCTCGAGAAAGATCGAGAATCGTCGATCCGGATGGGCTGCCCGGGGCGACGGGGCGGGCGTCCGGGTCACGGTTCACCTTCCTGGCCGGTCGTGGCAGCCGCTGACCGCGCATAAAGTGCCACCATCTCGGCGACTTCCTTGCGGAGGCGATCGCGCAGGCTAGCGGGTTCGAGCACTTCCACATGGGGGCCCCAGGCCCGCAGCCACCGCACGAAGTGTGTCCCCACGAGGGTCGTCACCTCGTAACGCAGCGTGCGCTGACCGTCCACGGTCTCGCGTACCAGATTCGCTTCCTCGTGACCGGGTTCCTCCTCGACGAGCCCGATCGCCGCGTCCCGGAACCGCAGGGCCACGCGCTGCGGGGCCGGTTTCTTGCGCCTGCCTTCGCGCTCGTATCCGTCGAGTCCCCATGCCAGCCGGGCTTCGGGTGCCCTGGCCCGTCCCCATGCGAGATCTTCCTTCCGGATCGCCTGCCCGGACCAACGGATTTCCCGGATGCGCGCGAAGGGGAAGATCACCAGGTGCTGGCCGCCCTTCACCTCGACTCCCTCCACGAACTGGCGACCGTTGAAGCGCAGGAGCCGGGTAGGAGAGATGGTGCGGGTCTCGTAGGTGACGGCCTGACCGGGAATCCTGACCTTTTCCTGCTGCTTCAGCTCGATCTCGATGCGAAACTTCCGGTGTTCGAGCGCCTCGAACAGGACCTTCCAGCTGGCTTTCGGTAGAGGACCGGGGCCGTGGACGGCAGGATTGCGGACGAATCGCTGCGGGATCGTGAACAGTTCGACCAGGGGTTCGGGCTTCCTGGGTTCTGGGCCGTCGTAAGGCAGGGCCGCGACCGCACGTTCCAGGGCTTCGAGCCAGGCGTATCCGGGGCCTTGCGGGTCGATCGCGAGGCGAACCTCGGCCAGGAACTCCCGGAAGGCCAGGACGCGGGCTGGATCCGGTTCACCCGACTCGGTCGCGAGACCCAGCCAGAGGCCGGGGAGCCATCCGGTCGGTCGGATCCACTCTTCACCATCCAGGTCGAGGCTCTCGAGTGGACAGTCACGCAGGGCCTCGACCGGCTTCTTGCCGGAACCCTTTTCCCGCGGCCACGGGCCCCGGAGGGAGGCCAGATCGCGGAAGACGCGCGTGTTGAAGACCTTCACGTGCGATTCGTCTTCCACGTCGAGTTCGTGCCGCTCCCGGAAGTCTCGTGAATCCAGGAGCCGGCGCCGGAGCTGTTCGCGCGTGACCGTCCCCTCGGCAGCCACGATGCTCCATATGAGGAACAGGTCGAGCATCCGGTCGTGCGAATCCCGGTCTTTCAGCATGGTCATCCGAGCCCCCTCCCACTTCGAGTCCGGTTGTACCCGATATGAAACCAGCGTGTTCGAGGGGGTGAAATGGATGCGCAGATGTTCCCGGCGAGATCTCGAGCCGTGGGTTCAGGCGACCAGGTGGGTAAGAGAATCGCGCGTTCGCTTCCGGGAAGGCCTGAAACCTTCCAGGTCCCGAGGAACCCGGTGTTGACGACCCGTCCGAAATCCGGCTCGCACCCCTCTCGAAGTCACGAGGCCTCTTCCGCGTGGCACCATCTTCCAGTTACCGGGGCCAGCTGGCGCGCGATCGCGGTCGTATACTGGTCACTCCTTTCCGCTGTCATCCTGCTGTTGCCGGTCGGCATGTTACCCGCCGCGTGGTGGATTCCCCTCGTGGGTCCCGTGAGCGGTCTCCTGCTGGGGCGCCTGGCCTTTCCACGTCTGGACAAACGCCCCGCCTACCTCGCCGCTGCCGGATGCTGGTGCCTCTTTCAACTGGGCCTTCGAGCATGGCTGGTTCCGATGCCGCCGTCAGGGCCCTTGCCCTGGATCGCGACCTTGCTCTGGCCGCCCTTCGTCGCGTGGTGTTGCGAGCAGGCCATCCTGGCCTCGGCCTTCACGGGCCGCTTCGCGTGGCCCTACCCGGGCGTCCTCGATGACCGGGTCTGGAAACCCGGGAATGGCAAGGACGAGGTCGATGAAGCACTCCGCCGCCTGGATGTCGCGGCCCGCCGCGCCAGCATCTTGCAGGCGGGCGAGCAGCCTGGATGGCTCGTGGCCCGACAGAGGCTGGGACTCGCCCTCGATGCGGATCCGGACGATCTCCAGGAAGCGGTGGACCGGCTCCGCGAGGCCAGTCTCGAGAAGCGAGACGGGATGTCCCGGGCCGACTGGGTCGAGGAGCGCCTCGAACTCGAGAGTCTCATCGAGGATGCGCTGGCCCCCGCAGCGCGCGAGGATCTCGAGGTTCCGGATTCCCCGATCGAGGAAGTGATCGCGCGGGCCCTCGAGTCGGAAGACGATACCCGGATCGAGCTAGGGATCCGCTGCCAGTTCCACCGGTCGCCCGCACGGTTGCGCGAGACGATGACCCGTTACCGGGAGGTGGCGACGCGGGCGATCGCTCTTGAAGATTGGTCGGCCCTCCACCTGTGGGGCCTGGGGACCGGGTTCACGTTTCATGCATGGCCCGGAACACCGAGGCCGACCGGGGCTCTCGCCCGGGCATGGGGCTACATGACTCACCACACGGTCAAAGATTTCCAGGTCGCCTTAGTGGCAGGGCTTGGTGAGGCAGAGGATCACGCGGCGTACCCGCTGGTATTTATTTGGGTATTTCATTTATTTTTATGCATCATGATGTTTGCTCTGCAGGCTTTCCCATATACCATGATTTTAACATTTTTGACGATGCTTATTCAAACGGTAATATATATTTTTTGCAGAGCAGGCCTGCGCAGTGGTGTTGATCACGTCTATAAAAGAGACGATCTCCCGAGGGCGCTGTCTGCCACGGCTTACTGGTTCAATGTCCGGATTTTTTCGATAATTTTGGTAAGCTTTATTATTTTATTGTATTTTAATTGGGTCATCTGGATTCCGTTATTCTCTTGGATTCTCACGTTTTGCATTTATCTGGCAATTATCAGCAATCGGTTCATGAATGATTCCAGATTCCTTCATTTCATCCTTGCAAGAGGTCATCATTTCAACCAGACGACCTTCGATGCGACGAAGAAGCATGGCGTGGAAACATGGGGCGTTCGATCAGGAGCGAAGCGTGAGATCATCATGCTCACGACCTCATGGACCAATCTTCGGCAATATTTGACCAATCCCTTGCCCTGGTATGCCGTCCCGGAATTGTATGTCCCCTCCCCGGTTCCCGGATTCGAAGGGATCCTCGCCCGCTACGAGGAACTGTCAGGGAAATCGCCCCTGCTAGCCAGTCCGAGCCAATCTGGCGATCGCACCGTATCCCAGGATGATTTCATGAATCTGGCCCTGAAATCCGACGAACCCGCGATCCGGTTGCTCGGATATTGCTGCATGGTCTACCGACAGCCCTCCCGGATCGGGGTCCTGCTCCATCCGCGCGTCCTGTCTTCGAAAGGGCAACCCCTGTCGCCTTTGAAGTTTCGTGATGGGAAGAGAGTAACCGAGGTCATCCCCGCGTTCGCGGACCGCTCGCTCGTGGTCCTTGCTCTGGAATCGGAGAAGCCCGACTGGCTGGATCTGTTCGGTGTGAAGGAACGAACGGCCTCGTGAACGCCGCTATCCGGGTCCGGAAGCCTGTTCGGCCTGGGCCCGTTTCGCCCGGGCCACGAGATCCGAAAGGGAGTCGCCCGTGGGCAACGGAGTCTGGAAGTCAGGGCGGTCACGGCGCAGGTCAGCCAGGGCCTGCTCGAGGGCCTGCGGCCTGTCCGACCACAGACTCAGCCAGAGGAAGGTTTCCCCGCCATCGAGGGGAGCCGTCCCGATGAGGATGTTCGGAAACCGCTCGAGGAGGGCCCGACGCGTCGCCTCGAGTTCCGCGGTCGGAATCGTGACCTCGAGAACCTGTTCGGAGGCCGACATCTTCAGGGCTTCACGGGGGCCGGGGGGGGCGAGTTCAGCTGCTGGTTCAGCGGGGCCGGCAGGTTGTCGAAGGTGACGCCCTTCTTCGAGGCCGCCTGCATCGATCGCCACTGCTCGGCACTGACGTAGACGGTCTGGGTCTCACCCAGCATGTTCAGGACCTTGAGGGGGCGGTTCTGGAGCTTCTGGGGATCGGCCGAGGACATCCCCGAGGCGACCCCCGCGACCGCACCGAGCACGCTTCCAGCCGTTACACCGACGAGTGCACCGACGCCGAGCACGGTTGCTCCGGCGACCCCCCCCGCGACCGCGCCTGCCGCCGCGCCGCCCATCCCGCGGTTCAGAACCCGACCGATCATCCCCTGCTCGACATCGAGCGGCCTCTGGGAACCCTGCACTCGGTTGATGGACATGACGACCTGCCCTCCGCGTATACCAGCCTGTTTCTCTTGTTCCTCGGACGGCGGTGGCTCAAATACCCGCACCCGGATACGGGAACGAGGTGTTCATAGGCCGTAAGGGCGCGAACCTTGCGCCATTCGACCCGTTCTGACGCTGACGATATACTGGTGAGGGCTCGACGGAGGAGGCGTGGGATGAACAGGTGGATACGTGCCACGGTGGCGGCGACGGCCCTCGTCGGACTGGTCGGATGTCCGGGACGTCTTGGTAGCCTGATCGACGCCGGCCTGTCGGGCAAACCTTCTCCGTCTGCAGGCCCGTCCACCTGGTACGAGCCCGTTCCCACCGAGCTCGCGCTGGTCTCGGCCGAGGGGCCTTTCCGGGTCGGTCAGCCCTTCCAGATCACGGCCCGCGTCGTCATCGGAAGCAGCTCGTGCAACCGGTACCGCTCCCTCGAAGCCACCGTGGAACCCGCTTCCGCGACCATCTGGGTCAGCGCGACGATCGACACCTTGCGCTCCTCGGAGGGGGAGGTGCCCTGCACGATGGATTTCGGGACGCGTCTCGCGACCGTCTCGGTGACGGTCCCCTCGAGCGGCAGCTTCCGCATCGCGGCCGAGCGATTCAGCGAGGCGGCGGGTTTCCTGGACGAGACGCCGCGCGCCACGCTGGATATCCGCGTAGACTGACACCAGAGAAAACGTCCATGCAGGCCCAGTAAAGGGTCTGCCTGCTGCCGGGCCTTTCTCGGGGCCTGCTCTTCAACGAAAGTTTCGATATCGTTAACGTTTTCTTCAGAATCGTTACATCCTGACCCGCGATATCTTGACATGGATGAACCCCGCTCCCCGCTCGATGGCAGGGAAATGGAGCGCACACCATGATCATGGGCTGGATACAGGACACCTTCACGCGATACGGTCGGCTCAAGGTCCCCGCGACCGATGCCAGGGACCTCTCGGTCGTCGAGGTCATTCCCGGGTCCCCCGGAGGCATCCGGCGGTCGGTCTACCGTCAGGAAGCGGGCAAGCCAACCCGTGAAGCCACCCGGCTGGATCGGGACAGCTGGAAACCCTCGACCGGTCAGGCCGGTCCGGTGTCCTCCTCCCCTGCCGCAGCGAGGACACTCGACATGACGCCTGACGTCGAGTTGCGACCGGGTGACATCGTGGCGCGAGGGAATGCGGAATCGCTGCTGACGATGGCCAACGGAGGCCTGGCCGTCTCGGTGGAAAGGTTCCTCGAGACCGGTCGATGGGACGCCCACCGCGCCGATGTCGGTCACGTGGCGATCGCCGGGCGCGACCGGTCCGGCCGCATGGGCGTCTACGAGATCTTCGTGGGCAAACCGTTTCCCGAGCTGGATCGATTGCTACCCGAGAACCTCCGCGGGAAGCCTCACACCTTCGTCCAGTTCCGCTCGGCCCACTCGTTCTTCAATGACGCGCCGGTCGGCTGGATCCGCACGACGATGGTCATGCGGCCGAAAGATCCGCGCCTGGCCGAGCAGGCGGCGGCAAGGGCCCGGCAGATGTTCGACACCCAGGTGTCGCCGGACGGCAAGTCGGCTCGAGCCTGGTACACCAGTGCCCCGCGTCTCTTCGCACCGTGGGCTGATGGTCGAACGGGGCCATGCTCGTCGTTCGTGAACAAAGCCTACGACCACCGGTTCGACCCGGGACACGGGATTCCCGTGTCACCGGAATCGATCACGGAGTCATCGCTGCTCCAGCTCGTGGGGATGAAGACGGTCGAGGATGTCCGGAAAGCCGGCACGCGGTGACCGGTGGTCCGGAGAACCGGTTTCAGGGCGCCAAGAGACGCTTGACCGCCATCAGGTCGTCAGCTTGACGCGCTTGTCGCCGAAATTCGCGATCACTTCCAGTTCCCCGCCAAGCGCGCGGACGATCCGCTGCAACGTGGATACCAGATAATCGCTCCGACGCTCGAGACGCGAGACCTCGGACTGCGTCATGCTCGCAAGTGCAGCAAGTTCTTCCTGGGTCTTGCCCGTGAGTTCCCGGATCGCACGGAGATCCAGTTCGAGCAGTTCTCCTTCACCTGATCGGTTGACAACTTTTCCGTCCGATCCGACCTCGTCACCAGGTCCCTCGCGGCCGAAGCTGGGATGCAGCCATCCCCCCATCCGCACGAGAGATGCCCATGCTTCGCACGACGGTTTCTTCCCTCGCCCGCTTGCCCCTCGGCCGCATTTTCGTGGCCCTGAGTCTGGCCATGCCCCTGGCCACATGGTCCACTCCGGCGATCGCCGCCCCCGCCGCACCGTTCGGCTGGTCGGATCGCCTCGACCTCTCCCCATTGCGACGCTCGAGCCCCGCGTCGAATCCGCTGGGTGCCGACTTCGACTATGCGAAGGCCTTCGCCTCGCTCGATCTCGCCGCCGTCAAGGCGGATCTCCGCAAGGTGCTCACGACCTCGCAGGACTGGTGGCCCGCCGACTACGGCAACTACGGCCCGCTCTTCATCCGGCTGGCCTGGCACAGTGCGGGCACCTACCGAGTCGGCGATGGCCGCGGGGGTGCCGGTGGCGGGCAGATGCGCTTCGCCCCGCTCGACAGCTGGCCCGACAACGCGAACCTCGACAAGGCGCGCCGGCTGCTTTGGCCCGTCAAGCAGAAATACGGGCAGAAGATCTCCTGGGCGGATCTGCTGATCCTGGCCGGTAACGTTTCCCTCGAGGCGATGGGGTTCCGGACCCTCGGCTTCGCCGGCGGTCGTGCGGACGACTGGGAGCCGGACGGCACGGACTGGGGCCCTGAAACGCGCATGCTGGGCGACGAGCGTCATGCCGGGGATGGCACCCTGGCGCGGCCCCTTGGCGCCGTCCAGATGGGACTCATCTACGTGAACCCGGAAGGCCCCGGCGGCAAGCCCGACCCGCTGGCTGCGGCCCGCGACATCCGCGAGAGCTTCGGCCGGATGGCCATGAACGACGAGGAGACGGTGGCCCTGGTGGCCGGGGGGCACACCTTCGGCAAGACCCATGGTGCGCACCGTCCCGCCGGTGTCGTGGGCCCGGAGCCGGTGATCGCCCCGATCGAGCAGCAGGGCCTGGGCTGGAAGAACTCTGCTGGCTCGGGCAAGGGCGCCGACACGATCACGAGTGGCCTCGAGGGCGCGTGGACCGCGAACCCCGTGGCCTGGACCCAGAACTACCTCCAGAACCTCTTCGCCTACGACTGGGTGCAGACGCGCAGTCCGGCAGGCGCCATCCAGTGGATCCCGGCGAAGGGGCAGGCCGCCAGCCTGGTACCCGATGCCCACGATCCGGCGAAACGCCATGCCCCCGTCATGCTCACGACGGACCTCGCCCTCAAGATGGACCCGGCATACCGTCCGATCGCCCTGCGCTTTCTCAAGAACCCGGAAGCCTTTCGCCTGGCCTTTGCACGTGCCTGGTTCAAGCTGACGCACCGCGACATGGGGCCGCGCGCCCGCTACCTGGGAGCCGAGGTGCCGGGTGAGGTCTTCACCTGGCAGGACCCCGTTCCCGCCGTCGATCACGCTCTGCTGGACACGAATCGGCAGGCGGACCTCAAGGCCCGCATCCTGGCTTCCGGGCTCACGATTCCCGAGCTCGTGCGGACGGCCTGGTCGGCGGCATCTTCCTTCCGGGGGACCGACATGCGCGGTGGGGCCAACGGGGGGCGGATCCGGCTCCTGCCCCAGCGGGACTGGGCAGCCAACGACCCGGCCGAACTGGCTCGCGTGCTGCCTCGCCTGGAGAAGATCCAGAAGGATTTCAACGCGACCCTGCCACGCGGGACGAAGGTCTCGTTCGCGGATGTCGTGATCCTGGGCGGGAACGCGGCCATCGAGGAGGCGGCGCGCCGCGCCGGACAGACCATCGAGGTGCCCTTCGCGCCAGGACGCACCGACGCGACCCAGTCCCAGACCGACGTGAAGTCGTTCGGCGTGCTCGAGCCCGCCTCCGACGGCTTCCGGAACTTCAACACCACGGCCTCGGCCAGTGTCGTGACGCGCGGGCTCGTCGAGAAGGCCAGCCTGCTGTCCCTGACGGTTCCCGAGATGACGGTGCTGGTTGGCGGACTGCGGGCACTCGATGCCAACACCGGCGGCTCTCGCGTCGGGGTGCTGACGGACCGCCCGGGCGTCCTCGGGAACGATTTCTTCCTGAACCTGCTCGACATGGGCACCGAGTGGAAGGCGACGCCGACCGAGGGCCTCTACGAGGGGCTCGATCGCAGGACCGGCAAGCCCCGATGGACCGCCTCGCCGGCGGACCTGGTGTTCGGGGCGCATGATGAACTGAGGGCGATCGCCGAGGTCTACGCCCAGGCCGACGGAGCCGAACGGTTCGTCCGCGACTTCGCCCGCGCATGGAGCAAGGTCACGGAACTGGACCGGTTCGACCGGGGGCGTTGATCACAATTCATTCACGCGTGGACGGAAGGTGGTCGACATGATCGCCGCGGTTGACATGCCATTCGCCGCTGGCTAATACTAGCTAAGGTGATCAGCGCCTCGACCGGAGGTCCCTCATGACCATCGTGAATGTCCATCAGGCGAAGACCCAGCTTTCCCGGCTGATCGAGCAGGCCGAGGCGGGTGAAGACATCGTCATCGCCCGGGCTGGCAAGCCCGCAGTCCGGCTGGTGGCCTATACGGAGCCCGCGACGAAACGCACGCCGGGCCTGTGGCGAGGCCAGGTCAAGATGGCAGACGACTTCGATCACCTCCCGGACGATCTTCTGGATGCATTCGAGGGGATCGTCGGTTGAAGTTGCTGCTCGATACCCACGCCCTGCTCTGGTGGCTGGGTGACCCGGATCAACTGGCGAGACCTGCCAGGCAAGCCATCGAGCTGGCGAGCAGCGATGTCTTCGTGAGTTCCGCCAGCCTCTGGGAAATGAGCATCAAGCAGGCCCTCGGCAAGCTCGAGATGCCGGGAAACCCGCTGGACGCGGTTCACGCGTCCGGGTTCCGATGGCTCGACATCCGGAGTGAGCACGCGTGGAAAGCCGGGACGCTACGTGCCCATCACCGCGATCCGTTCGATAGGATGCTGGTCGCGCAGGCCGAGATCGAGCAACTCGTGCTCGTGACCCGCGATAATCGCCTCAGCCTCTATGGAATCGCGGTTCTGCCGGCTTGAGCGCGAGCCCGCAGGCTGCTCGACCGGGAGACATGGGTGAAAAACATGGAAAGACACGCACGCACCTGCGTGGCCGCGGTGGCGATCGCCGCGCAATCATGTCTGGTCGGGTGCCAGGTCCATGAACCCACATCCTATGACGACCCACCCATCGAGGTCTCGGTGGAAGGAACCTAGGGGATCCCCTTCTCGGGCACGATCACGGAGATCGGCTACAGGGTCGGCCAGGCAGGCGTGACCCCGATCAGCTCCTCCAAGAAGGTGGAAGGCAGGGTTCCTGCCGTCTATTACGTTGACCTCAGGCCCCACATGCGTGCCGTCAGTTGCGTGATGGCGGAAACCGTCCGATTCCCGCCATTCCGGCCCGCTCAGTACCGGATTCCTGCCGACACCCCGAACGCGGCCAGGCTCTGGAACGGGGTGCTGCTCCGCCAGGACTGATCCCAGGTCTGCCAGAATCTCAGCACGTATCGGTCATGCATGAACTCGGCCCCGATGTCCACGCGGGCGCGCCGGACGTCGGGCAGACCATCCACCAGCGGATCCACGAGCACGAAGGTCAAAGGTTGCAGGTGCCCCTGGACGTACAGACGAAGAGGACGCCACGGTCGCACCGACAGGTCCGCGCGCAGGACGGGCCCCTGGAAGAGCTGAGAGTCGGAGAACAGGAAGTCCTTGGCGATCGGTACGAGGCTGTGAACGGCAGTCAGATACCGGACGCCGTAGCCGAGGCCCACGCTCTCCCGGAACATGCCCTGCTGGAAGTCCCACATCGAGGCACCCTGCAACGCGAAGTCCTGACGGGTATGGGTCGAGGTGGGCAGGAGGCGATCGACGACGGTGTAGGTCTCGAAGCCCCGGAATTCCCCCTCGAGCGACCATCCTGGAGACATCTCGTGGCGGGAGTAAAGTGACAGCGTGTTGATGTCCTTCACCGACACGTCGACCACGCCACCCTCGGGGTAGTTCTCGACCAGACCGGTCCGTGCACCGTTCAGCAGGAGCCTCGAGATCGGGTCCCAGTCCGGCTCCTCGGGCACGGGAGATGGGGACGGGGTGCTCCCGGGATCCGGGGTCACCGGCGTAGCCGGGGTCGGTTCCGTGAGCGAAGTCGGCAACGGAGTCGGCCACGGTGAGGGCTCGACCGGCGTCGGTGGCAGCGACGGCGAGGACGATGGCGCAGGCCAGGGAGATGGCAGGGTAGGTGGAGCCGGAACCACGGGAGCCAGGGGCCGGACGGGCCGGGGCCTGGCAACCGGGCGGAACTCGACCTGCCACCCTTTTGCCGTCTTGACCACCCGGTGCTCGAAGGTGACGTCCCCTCGCGGAGCCAGGGTCAGACGGACGGTCCCCCAGCGAACCTTGGCCAGATGCAAGGCCTTGAGCGGGCCCCCGAGGAACGCCTGCACGAGCGTCGGCGTGAGCAACTTCGCCGGGATGGGACCATCGTGGGGCAGTTCGTACCAGGGGCCGCGCGGATTGCTCACGTTGGCCTTGACCCGCGGGACGAGCGGACTGCGGACCGGCAAGGTGAGGGTGCCATCGCCGCGGACGCGAGGACGACCCACCTTGAAGATGCTGCGACGGTAGTTTTCCCGGAAGGCCTTCAACGAGGCGCGATCGCCGGTGATTCGAAAGCTGTGGCCCTGGTAGTGCGCCTCGAGCTTGAAACCGGGTACCACGTCCAGGACGAGCCGGGTCTTGTTCCCGGGCATCCGCTGCATACGCACCCGCTGGATGGGGGATCCCGGCTGGTTGCGGATCGCCTGGTCGTCGAGAGTTGCGTGGCCCCGCAGGTCGACTTGAAAGCGGTTCAGGCCCTTGCGGGTGATTTGCCAGCTGGGGGGCGAACCGGTACAGGGTACGTCGACGGTGTCCCGGGCGGCCCCCACGGTGAAGCGACCGAGGTGGGTCGGTCCGCCCCTGAACCAGCTCGATCCGGGCGCTGTCTGGATGGTCCATGCGGCGCCGGAGAGGTCACCTCGGGTTCGAGACGCACGAAGCGGAGACCCGGCCTTCATGGAACGGTCGAACACCGTCGGGCGTCGACGGAGCTGGATCTGCCAGCCGGTTCCCCACTTCACCACGCGGGCCTCGTAAGAGCGGACATCGCGCGGTGAGAGGGTCAGGCGCACCGTTCCCGGACGCTCCTGCACCAGCTGCCATCCCCGGTAGGGGGAGCCCGTCGTGATGGTCCGGGATTCCGTGCGGCTAACCCTGGCGGGAACGGGTCCTGCGAAGGGCACCTCGAGCCAGGCGCGGTCGGCCTGCTCGGCGACCAGCCGGATCGAGGGGGGCCTGGCACTTTCGACGGGCAGGACGAGGGTGCCGTCCTTCCAGAGAAATGGCGACCCCACACGGAAAATCTCGTAGGTCCGGGGCGATCGCCGCTCGGCTCGCGGGGACTGCGTCCCTCGTGACGCCCCCCCGTGCACCACCGGCACGGCCGCCAGAGCGGACAGCGTGAGGAATGTGCTCATCAGGCCACCGAGCCAGACCGGGATCATTCTGCGCATAGTTCGGACACCGAATTGTCGATGATCACGGGGAGTCGCTGCAGGACTCGCTTGCCCGCGACCGTGATGCCGATGAAGTCGAGATTGGTGGGGCCCTGGGGGATCGGCCAGGAATCGAACTCCCCTGCCCACGCCGCCTTGTCGGAAAGCGTCACCAGCAACCGACGCTCCGGGTAGATCGTCCAGAGTTCGCACGTGGACACGTCTGCAGGCATCCCCGTGAGGTTCACGGAGACGACCCCCGAGATCCGCTGCGCGTCTTTCGCGACTCCGTCGTTGAAGCCGATCGCCGAGATGTTGAAGGTCAATGATGCCTCATCCGGCCGCACGAAGATGTCGTTGTAGTTCTCGGCCACATTTTCGTCTTTTTGCCCCAGCCGGTCCAGCAGGGACTGTCCTGCAGACGGCCCGCCACCGGAGTTCGAACCAGAACCCGTGCCCGGTGAGGGTGAAGCCGTCGGATCGGGTATCTCGGTCGGTTTCAGGGCCTCGTCCAGCAGGTCGTTGACACCGTCGGTGGGTAGCTTGGCCAGCTGGTCTCGCAGATCCTTCTCGAAGTTCGCAAGCTTGTCGGGCTGGACCAGATCCAGCAGATCATCTCGGCCACTCAGCAGGGGGTCCGGTTTGAGCAATCCGTTCGAGGCGATCTTGTCGACCAGCAGCGACGATGCGAGGTCGACCCGCACGCACTCGACGCTGGTCGTCGGAAAGACGAGCTTCTCGATTGTCCGGCTTCCGGCTTTCGATTCATGCGTGATGCGCAGGATGCTGGCACCACCACGGGGCACGTTCTGGATGCGGAAGTTTCCGGATCCATCCGTCGTGGCCCGCGAGATCTCGGTCTTGAAATCCCTTGCCAGGAGAACTACCGTGGCACCTGCAGCCGGCTCCTCGGAGAGACTTGCCCCCGGTGTGGCCACGACCGGTAGACGCGCACGTCCGAGCAGCAAGGCCGTGCCGTCCGTCAGGCGAGCCGCGAATTCCTTCCCGACCCCGGATAGGGTGGGCTTGGGCAAAAGCGGGGAGGCACACGAGGCCGTGACCAGGATCATGGAACCGCATGCGGCGAGGATCCTCGAGATGTGCAAGCTCACAGCAGGCCCGCCTGCTCGACGCTGCCCAGGGGACCGCTGCTGTCGAGCCCCCCGAACAGTTGCAAGAAGTTGCCCACCACGGCAGCGGCCTCGAATCCTCGCGCCGTACCCAGAGTCAGACCGCTGACCACCGAGAAGGTCCCCAGGCTACCATCCGCCGCGATGGGCGCCACCTCGACCGAGTTGATCCCGTTGTAAGAGGATGTTTGCGTGCCCCCGATGACGTACAGATTCGAGCCGGATACGACCAGCGCCGGGGCTGCCCGTGCCACCCGGAGCCCGGTTCCATACGATTGAAAGTCTCCACTCGCTTCATCGATGGAGGGGTCGATCGCACACCGCTCGACGCTGGCGAGTGCGGCGCCGTTCCGGTCCGATTGCCCACCGATGGCGTAGATGTAGTTCCCCAGGACGACCAGCCCCATCCGGGCCCGGGCCGTGACCAGCTTGGGGCCGTTGTTACCAAATCCGCCGATGCTATAGGTCGTCGCATCGAGCGTGCCCGTCCGGCAAAGATCGACCGTGCTGTTACCGTCCAGTCCGCCCAGCACGTACAGGTTCTGACCCACCGCCACGGCATTGGCGCCCGAGACCTGCGCCACGGTGCGCCCGGCATCCTGGAACGTGCCGATGCTGCCATCCGATTCGATGGGGGCATAGATGACCTTGGGAGTGTTGTTGGGCGCCGAACTGGGAATCCCTCCAGCGAAGACCCACAGGTTGGTGCCGAGCACGGCCGAGGTGAAGTTCACGCGCCCCACATCGAGGGAACCGGAGGCTGCGAAGCTGCCCACCGCACCGGAACTGTCGATGACCGCCTGCTGGATGGTGGAGAGGATCGATCCATCCGAACTGCAGCCTCCACCCGTGGTGATCGAGCCCCCGCAGCCTCCGTAGACGTTCACGCGCGAACCCAGGACGGCTGCCCCGTTGCCGAAGCGTGGGGTGAAGGTTCCGGAACCAGACGAGAAGCTGTCGAGTTGCCCCGTGGAATTGGCCGGTGCGAACTCGATGGAGGTGAGACCCGTTCCCCCCGTACCGAGGCCACCGAAGACGTGCAACTGATCTCCGATCAGCGCAGACGAAATGCCGTAACGGGCGGTCAGGAGGCTGATACCCGATTCGATGGAAAACGTGCCAGGCCCCGATGCTCCCAGGGTCGCCGTCTCGACCGAGGCGAGGGGGGTATCGCCGGTGGTGTACCCGCCGATGATCGCCACGCGGGTACCGAGCATCTGCAAAGCGAATCCGGCTCGCGGGGTGGTGAGGGTGACGCTACCGGTCGTGAAGGCACCGATCGAGCCGTCAGCCAGGACAGGTGCGGACTCTATCGAGGAGACGGCACCAGACGGCCCGCGACCACCGACCAGATAAACCCGCCCACCTTGCTGGAAGACGCCGGCCTGGCTGCGCGCGGTGACGAGCGTGCTCGAGACGGCTTCGAAGGGGCCCGTCAAGGTTCCGGTCGAGTTGATGGGGGCGCGCTCGATCGTGTTGCGGGGGACGCTGGACGCCCGCCCGCCGAACACGTAGAGGTAGTCCCCCAGAACGAGGGCGGACGCATAGGCGCGCGTCGCGAGCATCGTCCGGGAGGCCGTGAAAGAGCCGGGCTGTCCATTCACTTGCCAGGTGCTGGTTTCGGTGGTGGCCATCGCGCCCCCGAAACCCGATCCTCCGATGACCAGGAGCTTGCCGCCATGGTCGACCACCGCTGGGCCAACCCTGTGCGTGAACAGCTGGAGGCCCGTGTCGGCGAAGCTAAGAAGGGTCCCATCGGCATTCTTCAGGGCACTCAAGATGGTGTTGTATGCAGATGTTCCGTCGGTGCCACCGAGGACGAAGAGGTGATCACCTCGTTGCACGAGACCGTAACTGGCACGCGCAGAACCCAGCGAGGGTGACGAACGTGCGATCGTCGCCTGGTTGTAGTACCGGGAGAAGCTGCGGGCGAAACCAAGACCATACTCCGCGATGCGAATGGGGAGCGCATTGGAAGTGCCATCCGGATCCGTGAAGGTCACGGTCCCGGTCGTCGCCGAACAGGGCACCGTGAAGGTGGCCTGGTACGACGACAGCACGGTCATGGGTGCCGTGGCGCCCGAGGGCGCGAAGGTCACGGAGGCCGGGGGCTCGAAGTGGCCATTCACGAAGACCACGCTGCCGCAGGCGTAAAGCTCGTCCGGAAACGTCCGCCAGTCCGTCGCGACGGGGGCCATGAGGGTCAAGGTGACCTGGTTCGGGCCGGGCTGGAGCGTGATGTCGTTCTGGAATCCCTTGGCGACCTTGTTGCCCGTGGCATTCGAACCATCGAAGAGCTTCGCATCGAGGGCATAGCCTGATCCCGACTTGACCCTCGAGAAGACGGCCGACACGGTGGTCCCCCCCGCCTGGTTGCGGGTGGTGGTCAGGGTCGAGGGGAGCAGCGTGGTGTCCGCATTGGTCAGCGTCAGCAGGATGCTGGACCAGCTTCCGGGCAAAGCCTGGGTCCCGCGCGCAGGCAGACGGATGTTCACCTGCAGACCGGCAGGCTGACCCACGACGACCGCCTCGCGTGCGGACGACTGCGCCTGAACGCGCACGGCCGTGGAAGCCGGCGTCAGCATGCTGAGACAGCCCGCCAGGAGCATCACCAGGGCCGTGCCCCAGAACCTGAGAGCCCACCCGGGAAAGGCCCCGGGCAGTCGAGGGGAGAACCGGGACGACATCGGCTTACTGGAGCTTCAGACCGAGGGAGGCCGCACTATCCACGGAAAGGGGCTTCAGGACGCTCTCCCCGACCACGTTGCCCTGGTCGTCCACGATCCGGAAGACCATCTGACTGGCCTGAGAGCCCGTGTCCGTGAGGCCGGTCGTCGGATTGAAGCCCGTGTTGGACACGGTCGAGGTATCCCAGGTGAACGTGTCGAATGGCGCACTCGCCGTGGCCACGAGGGTCTCGGTAGCCCCCGCGGACGCAGACGTGAGGTCGTCCACCTGGCCATCGTTGATGAGAACCCGCATCGTCAGCGTGCGACCGGGGTTGTCCGCGACGTAAGTCGAATGCTCGGTGGCCGAGAATCCGGTATCGAAGGTGACGATGTCGCCCTTCGTGACGAACCAGCCGGTCGTATCCCCCACGCTGTTGCCCTGATTCGAGCCCGTGATGGCCAGATCCCCGTTGGGGCTCATGATGATGCTGACGACGTTGATGCCCGGGTCGAGCTTGACCCCCGTTCGCCGGCCCGAACCCACCACGGTGCTGCCGTCATACAGCGAGACATTGAGGCCGTAGTCAGACCCCACCCGGAGGCGGGTGAAGTTCGCGGAGCCGGAGGCGATGACCTGCGGACTCGCGGTGGCCGCGAAGGTCACGGTCCGGACCAGGGGAGCAGCGAGCAGGGATGGAGTGGCCGAATTGCTGAGGGTCACGGAGGCGGAAGCAAAGTTCGAGGGCAGTTCCTGGACGGTCCGGCGGGCAGCATCACCCCGGAAGAAATTCACGAAGAGGCGCGTCATGGTCGGGTCTTGACCGACGATCGAGGCCGTCCGCTTCTGGAAAACCTTCACCGGGCCCGCCTCGGGGCTCAAGGCGCAAGAGGTCACGATCGACAGGGCCGCGAGCATCGCGAACTTGTTCATGGGGCATTGTCCTTTTCTGGAACCCGGGCAGGTCGACGGTTGATTCTGGAAAAATGGGCCGTATTCTCGCGTCAAATGTGACGAAACCTTGCGACAATGTCAATGCATGCATCAGGCCCCGGTGAGCAATGCGCCAGCTAACCCACCCTGCCCGTTCAGTACCGGATCCCTGCCGAGACCCCGAACGCGGCCAGGCTCTGAAAAGGGATAACGGTCTGCCAGGACCGTTCCCAGGTCTGCCACACCCGCAGCACGACCCGGTCGTGCGTGATCTCGGCCCCGATGTCCACGCGGGCGCGCCGGACATCGGGCAGACCATCCACCAGCGGATCCACGAGCACGAAGGTCAAAGGTTGCAGGTGCCCCTGGACGTACAGGCGCAGGGATTGCCAGGGGCGAACGGACAGATCCGCGCGCAGGAGGGGCCCCTGGAAGAGCTGAGAGTCGGAGAACACGAAGTCCTTCACGATCGGCACGAGGCTGTGCCGGGCCGAGACGTAACGGATTCCGTAACCGAGGCCCACGCTCTCCTGCCAAGCACCCTGACGGAAATCCCACATCGAAGCGCCCTGCAGGGCGATGTCCTGACGGGTGTGGGTCGAGCTGGGCAGGAGGCGATCGACGACGGTGTAGGTCTCGAGGCCCCGGAACTCGCCCTCGATGGACCAGCCCGGAGTCAGCTGGTGGCGCACCTGAAGGGACAGAGTGTCGATCTCCTGGACGGCCACGTCGTCCACGCCGCCAGCGGGAAAATCCTCTGCGAGTCCGGTCCTCGAAATACCCAGCAGAAGATGAGAGCCAGGCTCTCCGTCCTCCGTGCCGTCACCGGAAGTCGCCGCATCCCTGGCAGACAGGGGGGAACCGGTGCTGGCAGCGGCCGCCATCACGGCCTGCGGTGTGACGAACGAGTCGAGGTCAAGAACCGATCGGGAGGGCATGTTCCCCTCCGCCACGAGGGAAGACTGCCCGACCCGAGAGATGGAAACCGTTTCCGGTCGGTCTTCTGCCGTCGGTCCGGGAAGTCGCGCCACGGGCCGGAACTCGATCTGCCACCCCCCTTTCGTCGCGATCGCGTGGTGCTCGAAGGTGAAAGGTCCCCGGGGCGTCAAAGACAGCCGCACGGTGCCCCGCCGGACCGGGGTCAGGTGCAGAGACTCGAGGGGCCCCTCGACGAAGGCCTGCCAGAGCGTCGGCGTGAGCATCCGGGCCGGTACCGGGCCCCCCCGGGGCAAGTCGAAGGAGGCTCGATGCCTTGCTCCCCGTGACGGGATTGTGGCAGCCGGTCCTGCAGGGGACTCCCGGGATTCCCTCAGGTGCGGTTGCATCGGGCTCCGGATGGGCCAGATCAGCGTTTCAGGCTCCCGGAAGCGGGGACGTCCCGCCCGGAAGACGCCGGGGCGGGTGAATACCGGGACCCGGTTTACTTCCCCCGAGGTCAAGGCTACGGTCCCGCGACGACGGAGCTGGATCTGCCACCCCTTGCCGACCCGGACCCGACGCGCCTCGAAACCGTGACCCGGGAGGGGGATCACCGTCAGGCGAACGGTCCGATGATGGGCGTGTTCCAGCTTCCAGGTTACCCAGGGGCCACCGGACGGGAGGTCACCACGTGATGCCGGGGGCAGGTGAACGGGCGCGGTGCCCGGAAAGTCGAGTTCGAGAACGAGCCGTCCGGGGGTGGCCGAAAAGCGGCGCACCGAGGGACGGCCGGAGCAGCGGATGGACAGGGCCAGGGTGCCGTCTTTCCATGGAAAGGGGACACCAACCTGCACGGGCGCGCGGGGCGGACGAGCCGCGAGGGCATGGCTCGCGCAGGATACCCAGACGAGGCTGGCAAGCGAGAGTTTCAGCCCATCAAGCTGCACGGCGGTCACATCCTGGTCGGGGGCACCCTTTCCTGGTCCTGAAGAAAGGTTAAGCCCCCGTCAGGCAAGCGGCCTGGGTCGGAAAGACCGGATTCCACCGGTCGGAGTGTCCAGGACGCTCGAACGCCATGCTGCTGCCACGGGGTCGGTCATCAGGTTGTCACTCGTTCCGGCGGATG
>JAYKJE010000039.1:0-127196 GCA_035285805.1 bacterium
ATCGCCGCGAGAGCGGGCGTAGAGGCATGCACGGAGCCCGTGTTCACGAAGAACGGCGCCAGACGCCCGGATGCACGCAGACCCCCATCTGAAAGCGATGCCACATCGGTAAACACCCGGGCCTCGACGACGTGTCGTCGAGGCCCGGGTGTAGTGGAGATGGTGGGAATCGAACCCACGTCCCAGAAGATGACCATAGCGGCATCTACGAGCGTAGCCTGGGGTTCATGTCACTCACCTGGCGCCCCCTCGGCGCGGCCCCGGGCAAGTTAGCCGGAAGCGCTTACCCTGACCGGTCCGGCAACCGGTTCAGGCGCAGCCCGTCAAAGTGACCCGGCCCCTCGACGGACGGGAGGAACCGAGTGTCCCATCACGCTGTGTTAGGCAGCGAGGGCAGCGGCCTTGCGGCCACCCACCGTGGGAAGAGCGAAGACATTGGTCTTGGCACTTGTCGTTTTGCCACCGGATTTTACGGGTTCGGATGACACTCCCGGCTCGCAGCCCCTACCGTCCCCCTCCTGGTCGAAACCTTGACATCCCCTCGAGGATTCCAGGTCGCTCCCTGACCGAGAACAACAGGACCACTTCTTCACTTTGACATGGGGGCTGACAGAACACAAGACCCCGGAACGATCTTTCAGCCAGGAAGCGGACGCATCCGTTCGTCGAGCGAGGGCCAACCCATCTCCCGACAGGTCGCCTCGGCCAGCTCCCGGGGCGAGAACTGAGGGATCTGGAGCGCCATGCCGAACATGGCATCCGAGCTGGTGGCCGCCTCGTGACTCCGGGAATGGCAGTGTCGATAGAGCGCCTCGATGACCTGAGGAAACTCCCGGAGAGAACGTCCTGCCCGCAGCAGCTCCCGGAAGCAGAAGAGCAGTTCACCCCGGGTGATGAAGCGCGAGAGCAACTCATCGGCCAGCTCCCGACCGTAATGGCGAAGACGGGTCTCGAGGGTCATCGAGAGGCTCTCGGGCGTGACGAAGCGGTACATCTGCTGGCGCAGCACATGTTCAAGGTGCTCGAGCATCATCTCGTCTGCCGCGAGTCCCATCCGGCGCGCTTCCTCGACGGTCTGGGGCACCCATGCCACCAGCTCGCCCGTCTTGGGGCGCTCCCCCACCTTGGCGACCTGACGCTGCTCGGGCGTCAGGCGGTCGGGAGCGATCCCCACCATGCCCGGCATGACCTGGCCCTCGGCCACGGCGTGTCCCCAGATGAAGATACGATACCCAAGGGGCGGCAGACGCGGGTTGTCGCTGAACTGCGCCCCCGGAAAGACCCAGCCGAGATCCTCGGCGATCGAGGCGCGCATGCGCCCCAGCGTATCGATGACCTTGCCCCCCTGGGAAGGATCCACGAGGGGCAACAGTTCGAGGCCGGCCTCGATGCGCAGGGGCACCTCGTTGAGCTGCCGCAGGGCCAGTTCAGGCACCCGCCAGTCATCCCCGATGGCCGTCACCCGCGGAGCCCGGTCTCCAGGCTGTAACCACGACCAGAGGCTACTCCACCAGTCTCGCAGGACGTTCAGCATCCCGATCCCTCTCTCGACACGTCACAGCAGGAGTTATACCCGCAAAGCGCGACTTGGATCCCCATCGGTGGCCCGGCAAGTCGGACAGATCTGTCGACTCGAGCGGCCGGCCCGCATGGGCAGGCCGCAGCTTGGGCACGGGACGAACCCGGCCTCGCGCAGGGCTCGCTGGCGACGCACCATCGCCTCCAGCATGCGATGGACACCGGAGGCAAGCGTCTCGTCCCTGACGCGCCCCGATACGGCGCGCGCGATCGCGGCCCGCTCGCCCTCGCCGAGAGGAGCCCGCTGCGCGAGCGCTTCCCGATCGGGGCCCTCCACGATCGGGGCCTGCGATCCGACATCCCGCGGTACCAGAACCTGAAACCGCACGTCCTTGATCGCCAGCGCGGGGACGGACCGGGCGATCGCCCCGAGCAGATCGTCCTTCATCAGGGTCAACTGATGCGACCAGGCCGCCGTGCTCACCTCGACGACCAGCAGCCCTCGACGGACGTAGCGCGGGCGGCATCGGTGTGCGATGCCGTCCCCGACCACCTCGGGCCAGCGCTGGACGAGCTCGCGCAGGGCACCGAGTTCGGGGACCCGCAGACGCTTGAGGCCACCATCCAGTGAACGAGCCAGTCGATCCATGGCGAGCTCCTCAGCGTTCCAGCTCGGGGTACAACCAGCGGTAAAGGCCGTAGGCCCATAACCCTCTTACCACGTACAGGCGCGTTTCTGGATACATCTCGGCCAGGGGAGACGGCGATCGCTGCCACGCGGCCACCTTGGCATGACCCGCGTTGTAGGCCGCCAGCACGAAGGGCAAGCGCCCCGAGAAGCGACCCTGCAGGTGCGACAGATACCAGGCCCCGAGGCGGATGTTCACCTCCGGATCCGTGAGACGATCGAGCCGGAAGTGTCTCCATCCTTTCCGGCGGGCGATCCACAGGGCCGTGGGCGGCATGACCTGCATGAGCCCGCGCGCACCGACGCGTGAGCGCGCCTCGGGGTCGAAACCGGACTCGATCCGCATCACGGCCACCACGAGTCGGGGGTCGACCTGCTCGTCCCGGGCGACCTGCTCGACGATCGAGCGATAAGGCACGGGGTAGAGCATCCGCCCGAGGGGTCTCGCGCCCCAGAGGGAGAGCAGGGCCAAGCCGACCAGGACGAGGCGCCTCGTCACCCGCGTCTCCCGCGTACCGGACCGGCCTCGAGTGCCTGCAACACCTGGGGCAGCAGGTCACCGGGAGACCCGTCGTTATCGATGACCCGATCTGCCAGCTCCAGCTTGCGCTCCATCGGCCACTGCGCGGCGATACGACGGCGCGCCTCCGCCTCGTCCAGGCCATCACGAGCCATGAGACGCGCCACCTGGGTCTCGGGGCTGACCGCCACGACCCAGACCTCATCCAGCTGCTCATGCAGTCCGGTCTCGAAGAGGAGGGGAACCACCCAGACGACCAACCCGGGAGACGACTCGTGCGCGGCGAGTGCCGCCAGACGCTGGCGGGCGCGCTCCCGCACGCGGGGGTGGAGGATCTCTTCCAGGCAGCGTCTGAGCGCCGGATCGGCGAAGATGGTCCGCGCGAGCCAGGGCCGGTCCAGGCGTCCTTCGGCATCGAGGGCGCGCTCCCCGAACACCGCCCGGATCTCCTCGAGTGCAGGCTGCCCGGGCTCGACGACCTCGCGCGCGAGCACGTCGGCATCGATGAGCTCGGCCCCCTGATCCTGCAGGAGACGGGCGACCGTCGACTTACCCGTCGCGATTCCGCCGGTGAGGCCGATGACCCGCATCACCGGCTCCGGGCGAGACCCAGCTCGGCCAGCACCCCTTCTAGCGTCGACAGGTCCGTGGGGAGACCGTACGTGCCGGCATGGACGGTCTCGTACCGGAAGTGCCGTGTCTCCCAGCAGACCCGATCCCATGCGTGCAACCGGATGCGGAACAGGCGTGCGACCGTCTCGAGATGCGGCGTGAGGTCGAACGGACGAGAGGCCCTCCAGAGCTGGCGGGCGCGCGCGAAAGCTCCAAGGGCCTCATCGAAGGTGAGCCCCGGGTTCCCCAGCACGAGTCGCTCACCAGGAACTCCGTGCTTCAGCCGGTGGACGACGATCCGCGCGATGTCACGTGCGTGCATGAAGTGAAAGGACGCATCGAGCGTGACGGCGGCGACCAGGGGCCAGCCCCGGGCCAGCGTCGCGAGCGCAGACGCGACGTGAGACCCCCGCCCGACGACCAGGGTCGGAAAGAACACGGAGATGCGGTGACGGAGGGGATGGTCTTCGAGACTCGCGAATCCCAGGAACTTGGACCGGATGTAGTCCGTTCCGTGCTCGTCGGCGGCCCGGAGCGGCCTGTGCGCGCTGTCCAGCACGCTGGCCGTGGAGAACAGGATCATCTGCCGGCATCGCTCGGGGTCGGCGAGCTCGAAGAGACGATGGGCGAGCCGGTGGTTGACGTCGTAAGCCTCGGCCTCGCCCCAGGCCGCCGCGATGTGCACGACGTGATCCATCGTGCGCAGCGTCGATGCGAATCGCTCGATGTCGAGAAAATCACCGACGACGAGCTTGACGCGATCATGCCCGAGCCAGGCTCCCGGTAGCTTCGCAGGGTCCCGGACGAGGAGGTGCACCTCGTAGCCGGGCTCCGCGAGCAGCGCGCGAACCGTCTCGCCCCCGACGCAGCCGGAGGCCCCCGTCACGAAGACCCGTTCCATCAGACTCCTCCGACGGGCCATGCCAGCTCGGAAACCAGAGCCCCCGCAGCACGCTCCACGGCCCCCGCCTCGCCGAGCCGGGTGCGGACCACGCCCAGTTGCTGCAGCATCCGCCCCCGGCGACGCGGATCCTGGAAGAGCGGCAGGGCCGTCTCGAACATCTGACGGCCGCGGGCCTGCTCCTGGAGCAGTTCCGGCACGATGGCCTCCCCCGTCAGGATGTTCGGCAAGGTCACGTAGGGGGTCCGGAGCAGCCGCCGACCGACCCAGGCAGCCAGACGGCCGACCTTGTAGGCCGCGACGACCGGCGCACCCACAACGGCAGCCTCGAGCACGGCCGTGCCGGAGGCCGCCAGCACGACGTCACTGAGCTGCATGACCCCCATGCCGGACACGTCATGCACGACCTGGATGCGGGCTGCGGGAGCCTCGAGCAGACCCTGACCGATCCGCTCGGCCAGCCCGGGCGACGCCACGGGCAACACGACCCGCAGCGCCGGGATCTCGGCCTGGAGCAGCGCCGCCGCCTCGAGCATCGGAGGCAGCAAGCGATCGACCTCCATCCGGCGGCTGCCCGGAAAGAGCGAGAGGACCGGATCGCCCTGGACGAGGCCCAGTTCGGCGGCCAGCCGGCCACGTTCGCGCGGGGGCGGCACCATGTCGAGCAACGGGTGCCCGACCTCGATCACCCGGGCACCTGCAGCCCGGTAGGCCTCGGCCTCGGGCTTGAAGACCGAAAGGATGACGTCACTCACGGCGGCGACCTTGGCAGGACCGCCCTTCAGCCCCCAGATCCATTCCTGAGGAGCGATGTAATAGGCCGTTCGCAGACCGAGCTTCCGGGCATGGCGCGCCAGCTCCATGTTGGCCCCCTGGTAGTCCACCAGGACCACCAGATCAGGGCGCACCTCCTCCAGGCGGGCCCGCGCCTGCGCGAAGGCCCGCGCGATGGGGCGCAACCCCGGCAGATGCTCGAGGAGTCCCACGGCCGCATGAGGGGTCACGTCGGCCAGGATCTCGACGCCTGCCTCACGCATCCGGTGCGATCCGATCCCCAAGAGCCGGACCTCGGGCAAACGGGAGCGCAGGGCGCTCGCGAGACGGGCCGCGTGCATGTCCCCGGAAACCTCGCCGGCGGACAGGAAGATCGTCGGCGTGCGGTTCATGAGGTGGGGCCGGCAGCATCCTCGGACGTCCGCGACGCGTGCGTCCGGACGACCTTCCCGACGATCCCGCGCTCGGACCCCCGGATGAAGGTCACGATCTGGTCACGGACCGCGGAGTCGGGCCAGGCGGCCATCTCCTCGAGGGCCTGCGAGATGCTGAGCCCGGAGCGATAGAGCGCCTTGTAGGCCTGCTTGACGATCCGCCGGTCGTCGGCCTCGATCCCGCGCCTCTTGAGGCCGACGAGGTTGGGGCCGTACACGCGCGGCGGATGGCCCTCGACGAGCATGTACGGAGGCAGATCCTGAACGAGCCGGGTCATCGCTCCGACCATGCCGAGTGCCCCCACGCGGGTGAACTGGTGCACGCCCGACAGCCCGCCGATGGTCACGAGATCCTCGATCACGACGTGACCGGCCAGCGTGACGCCGTTGGCGAGGACATTTCCATTTCCGATCACGCAGTTGTGGGCCACATGGACGTACGCCATGAACAGATTGTCATCGCCGATCCGGGTGATCTCACCCTCCCCGGTGGCCCGGTTGATGGTGACGCACTCACGGATGACGTTGCGATCGCCGATGACCGTGCTGGACCGCTCCCCGGAGAACTTGAGGTCCTGAGGGACCCCCCCGACGACGGCCCCCCCGTGCACGTGGCAATCCTGGCCCAGGGTGGTGTGGGGCTCGATGATGGCATGAGGACCCAGCACCGTGCCCTCACCGAGAACGACGTGCTCGCCCACGACGGCATAGGGGCCGATGTGGACTCGAGCGCCCAGGGTTGCCGTGGGATGCACGACGGCGGTCGGATGAATCTCGATCATGGTCAATCCACCAGCGCGAAGAGCAACTCGCCCTCCGTCACGAGGTCGGGGCCGACGTGGGCCGTCACCTGGACCCGGCCGATGGTGCCCCGGATCTTCACGACCTCTGCCGTCAGGCGAAGCTGGTCACCGGGTTGCACGGGCCGCCGGAAGCGCACGCCGTCGATGCCCGCGAAGAGGGCGATCTTGCCCCGAAAGACCTCGATCTGGAGCATGATCACCCCGGCCACCTGGGCCATGGCCTCAACGATCAGGACTCCGGGCATCAGGGGCCTACCGGGAAAGTGTCCGGTGAACTGCGGCTCGTTGACGGACACGTTCTTGATGGCCACGGCCCGGATGCCCGGCTCGATTTCGATGACCCGATCGATCAGCAAGAAGGGATAGCGATGCGGCAGGATATCCATGATGGCCCGGATGTCCACCTCGGTACCGCGGTCGGTCGCGCTCGTCATCATTTCTCCCCTCGCCGGGTGGCATGCACGAGCCCCCGGGAAAGCGCCCAGGCGCGCATGGCGGACGCCAGCTCGACATGCAGGGGATGCCCGGCCTTGGCCGCGACGACGGTCCCCGTCCAGTCGAAGCCGACCAGGGCAAGATCCCCGACGAGGTCCAGCACCTTGTGACGAACGGGTTCATCCCGGAAACGAAGTGGCCTGAGCGGGCCCGCATCCCCGATGATGACCGCGTTGTCGAGTGAGCCCCCGCGCGCGAGCCCGGCGCGGCGCATCGCCTCGACGTCGGACTGGAAACAGAACGTCCGGGCATCGGCGAGTTCATGGCAGAACACGTCCTCGTCGATGGGCCCCTCGAAGAGCATCGCCCCGGCATGCGGATGCTGGTAATCGACGACGCACGTGACCTCCACGCGCTGATCGGGATTGGGCATCAGCAGCACGGAGCGATCGTGACGCGACACCTCGAGCGGCGTGTCGAAATGCACGACGGTTCGCTTGCGACCTTGCTCCAGGCGCCCGGCCGAACGCACGGCGTTGATGAAGTAGCGGCTGGAACCATCCAAGATGGGCAATTCCGGACCATCGACGAAGATATCGGCATTGCAGACCCCGGTGGCCCAGAGGGCGGCCATCAGATGCTCGATGGTCTGCACCCGTGCCGGCCCCGCGGCGATCGTCGTCGAAAGCGTCGTGTCCACGACATGCTCGACGAGGGCGGCCACGGATGGCTCCCCGACCAGATCGGTTCGATGGAAGACGATCCCGTGGTCGGGAGGGGCAGGCGCGATCTCGAGGCGCACGTGCTCACCGGTATGGAGCGCCACTCCTTCGACGGTGATGGCGTGCGCCAGAGTCCACTGGGTGCTGCGATCGAGCCGCATGGTCCTCCTCTAGTGACGGTCCGCGGAACCGGGCACTTCCGCTGCGAGCTGTGCCTCGAGACGCGCCAGGCGCGCCCTGAGACCCGCGATCGCCTCGACCGAGGCTTCACGCCTGAGATTCTCGCGGTGCGGCCGAGCCGGAAAACCCGAGTACATGCCAGGCTTCCGCAAGGACTTGGTCACCGCTCCACGGGCCGCGACGACGATGTCATCCGCGATCTCGAGATGCCCGGCCACGCCGACCTGACCGGCCAGCACGACTCGATCCCCGAGACGGGTGGAACCCGAGATTCCGACCTGCGCCACGAGGAGAGCATCACGCCCCACCTGGACATTGTGCCCCACGTGCACCAGATTGTCGATCTTGGACCCGGCTCCGATCCGCGTCACACCGAGCGTCGCGCGATCGATGGCGCAGTTGGCCCCGATCTCGACATCATCCCCGATCTCGACGATCCCGAGCTGAGGAACCTTTTCCTGGCGCCCGTCAGGAAGGCGGACGAATCCATACCCGTCGGAGCCCACGACGCCCCCCGCCTGGAGGATGACGCGATCGCCGAGACGACAGCCCGACTCGACGACCACCCGGGGATGCAGGAGTACGTCCGCACCGACCACCACGTCGTCCCCGAGGACCGTCCCGGCCATCAGGACCGTGCGCGCCCCGACCCGGACCCTCGCCCCGATGACCACACCGGCAGCCACGTGGACGTCATCGGCCAGTTCAGCCGTGGGATCGACCCAGGCGCCAGGATGGACCCCGGGCACGGGACGATCGACCTGAAACAGGCTCAGGACCCGGGCCATGGCGAGCCGGGGGTCAGGAACCTGGAGCACGCATCGTCCCTCGATGGGCTCGGCGGCGACGATGACGCGCGCAGAAGAGGCCTCGATCCGGGGCAAGTACTTCCGGTCGACGAGCAGGACCAGGTCCGTGGGACCGGCGTCTTCAGGATCCGCGACCCCGGTGACCGGCGCTGCGGGAAGGTCCCCCACGATGGTGGCCCCGAGCCGGGAGGCCACCTCACCCACCGGATACGACCTCACGCTAACGGTTGAGGCGCTTGATGACCTCGTCACTGATGTCCGACCCTCCATAGAGCACAGTAGCCTTGTCGAGCACGAGCGTGAATCCCTTGCTCTTCGCGACCTGTTCGATCGCATCCGTGATCTGCTTCTTGATGCGCTGCGAGAGCTGGCGATCGAGGTTCTCGACTTCCGCCTTCTTGGGCTTCAGCTCGTCCTCGAACTGCTTCTGCATCTCGCGCAGCTCCTTCGCGCCCTTGCCGGCCTTCTTGGCCTCCTCGAGCTTCTGCTGGTCCGCAGCGAGCTCCCGCTGGTAGGCCTCGGCCTTGGAACGGAAGTTGGACTGGGCCTTCTGGGCCTCCTCGTACTCCCGGAAGATCTTCTGGGTCTCGACATACGCGATGCCCGCAGGGGCCGGCGGAGCGGCGAGGACGGGAGTCGAAAAGCAAGCGCCGGTCACGAGACCGATGGCCAGCACGAGGCGATGCGAGAGGCGGAACATGGATTCAGGTCTCCTTGCAAGCACGATGGACTAGAACTTTTGACCGATCGAGAAGTGGATCGCGTATCGCCCCCACTCCCGGAAACCGAGATCGAGACGCAGCGGACCGAGGGGCGTGTTGACCCGCACACCTGCCCCGTACCCGGATCGCGTCCGGGACCAGGCGAAGTTTTGCCTGGCCTGGTCCCAGAAGATTCCCGTATCCCCGAACAGCGCCCCGGCCACCCGGTCACCGAACACGGGAAACCGGTACTCGAGCGAGGCCAGCGAGAACGAATCCCCCGCATAAGCCTGACCGGTCTGCTGGGCCAGCTGGATGTCGGCCGGCCCGGGAGTCTCGGGCCAGCCGCGGATGAGGTTCGGACCGATGGCGAAGTACTGTTCGTACCTCGGGACATCGCCGCCGAACGGCGTCTGGAGCGAGCCCAGTTTCAGGCCGAAGGCAAGCGTGTGACCGAACCACAGGGGGAAGTAACGGTTGACGTCCATCTGGAGACGCGTGACGCTCACGTTGCCGAGCCCGAGGTACTGCTCGATGGTGGCCGTGTTGAACCAGCCCGTGCTCGGGTTCAGCAGATAATCCCGGCTATCAAACGAGACGGTGTAGCCGATGCTGCCGTTCCAGATGGGATCCGTCGAGGCCCCGTCCCGGACAACCGGCGGGATCGGCCTGTCGTAGTTGAACTGGACGCCCCCCGTCCCATCGAACAGCCCGACGTATTCCACGCGCGTCTTCAGCGAGCCCCGCCACTGGGCCGTGATGGGATCATCCCCGAACAGCGGACGCCCGTAATTGAGGCTGAAACCCCGCCGCTCCTCGAGGAAGGAGGCGAAGAAGTTGTAAAACCGGCGCCAGTAGAGCCCCGTACCGAACGAACTGTGAGCCTCGTCGATCCAGGGGTTGAAATAGCTGAATTCCGCCGAAGGGTTCCGCGAGATGTTGACATCGGCCGAGACGGACTGGGCGCGCCCGAGGAGGTTGTCCTTCCTGACGCTTGCGATCCCGATGACCCCGTCCCGGGTGCTCCATCCGGCCGAGGCGTTGATGGCCCCCGTGTTCTTCTCCTTGAGGGCCAGCCCGACGACGAAGTGGCCAGGACGATCGGGCACCGGGTCGTAACGCGGGACGACCTCATCGAAGAAGTTCAGGTTGACGATGCGACGCAGGTCGTCCTGGAAGCGATTGGCGTTGAAGACCTCTCCAGGCTTGACCGTGAACTCGCGCCGGATGACGAACTCCTGGGTCTCGACGTTGCCCGAGAGCCGGATCTCGTCGAGGATCCCTTCCGCGAAGGAGATCTGGAGGCGACCGGAATCCTTGACCTCGAGGTTGGCTACGCGAGCGAGGACGTATCCGGCCTTCTGATACCGCTCTTCGAGCCCCCGGAGGCGATCCTGGACTTCCTTGAAGTTGAGGGTCTTGCCCTCGAGTCCCTTGAACTCCTCGAGCACCTCGGCCAGAGGAAAGACCGTGACCCCCTGGAGGTCGAGCCCCGTCAGGACCGGATTTTCCTCGACGGTGAAGACCAGCACGAGCCCCCCGAATGGCGACTCGTCCAGACGGGCCCGGACGTCCCGGAACAGGCCCAGGCCGTAAATCCGCTGCATGCTCTCGAGAACCCGGGAGCGCGTGACCTCCTGACCGGGCTGGACCGGAACGGCGAGAAGGACCGTATCCTCGTCGAGGGTCTTCAGCCCTTCCACCCGGACATCCCGGATGGGAACCCCGGGCCCCTCGTCTTCGACGGGCGCACTCGAGGTCGCCTGGACGCTGGCGGTCGCCGGGTCGACGGGGCTCGCCTGAAGCGAGGGCGAGGCATCACCGGGTGCTGCGTCGGCTGAGGAGGCCAGGGACCAGACGATTCCGCCCGCCAGCAGGGAGAGCACTCGGATGGCCAGGGAAGGTCTGAAGGGGTGGAAGGTGCTCAAGCAAGACCTTTCCGGAGTCGATCCGGACGGGGGGGAGGATGTTCGATTATAAGAGAGGGTGAAGCCAGGGGAAAGATCTACTCTGACCGGGAGGCGCCATCCCCAGCGGGAAGCAATCGAATCCGGGTGGCTCGTCGACCGTTGGTGGCCTCCACGCGGAAGAGGGCCTTGCCGACCCGGATCTCGTCACCGACCTCGGGAGTATGGCCGATCTCCCCGAACACCAGTCCGGCGATGGTATTGAATTCGTCATCCGGGAGGTCGAGGGCAAACCGTTCGTTGAGCCGGTCGATGTTGACCCGTCCATCGATGAGGTACGACCCGTCGGCCTGCGGCTCGACATCTGACGCCCCGACCTCGAACTCGTCCGAGATCTCGCCGACGAGCTGCTCCATGAGGTCTTCCATCGTGACGAGGCCCGCCGTGCCGCCGAACTCGTCGATGACGATCGCCACCTGGGTCCGGCGACGCCTGAACTCGGTGAGCATGTCCGAGATGGATTTGTTCTCGGGAACGGCCAGGACGGGACGCATGACTTCTCGGGCCTCGAGCGTCTCGGCCTCGGATAGGCGACCGAGCAGGTCCTTGACATGGACGACGCCCACGATCTGGTCGACGCTGCCTTCGTACACCGGAAACCGGGTGTGGTGGCACGCACCGGCCAGCGCCAGGACCTCCTGGAGGCGCGCCGAAACGGGCACACACTGGATCTCGAGACGCGGCACCATGACCTCGTCGACCGTCTTGTCGGCGAACTCGAAGGCCTTGTGGAGCAGGGCCTGCTCGTCGGCCTCGAGGACCCCGCCCTCGTGGGAGGCCTGGACGAGCATCTTGAGTTCTTCCTCGGAATGGACCAGGTGCACGGCCTTCTGGACGTGCAGGCCGAACAGCCCCAGGAAGATGGCCGAGGAGCGATTGAGGAACCAGATGAAGGGCCGGAAGACCTGATAGAAGAGTTCGATCGGATAGACGCAGAAGAGCACCACCCGCTCGGCCTGATGCAGGCCGAGCGTCTTGGGCGCCAGTTCCCCGAGCACCATCAGGACGTAACTGATCACCCCGAACGAGAGGACCAGCGTGATGGTCCGCTCGGCAGCGGCAGGTAGCAGCGCGAAGAGCGGGTGGAAGGCCTTCTCGAGAATGTGGGCCAGCGTCTGCTCGCCCATCGCGCCGAGCCCCAGACTCGCGAGGGTGATGCCCAGCTGGGTGCTGGAGATGAACCGGGTCGGCTCCTCGAGCGCCTTCTTGACGCGCCGGGCAGCCGCATTGCCCTCGTCAGACAGCTGATCGATGCGCGTCCGGCGCACGCTCACGAACGCATACTCGGCGGCCACGCAGAAGGCGGTGGCCAGCACGAGGCCCGCGACGATCAGCAGGTCGGAAAAGAGATGAGAAGAACCATCCATGGAGTTACGGAGCTCCCTCGACGGACGAGCGCGTCGTCAAGGCGCCGCGGAGTTGCTCCAGGCGATCGCGGTAGGCCGACTGCCAGATGTTCTCGGTCCACATGACGAGGGCATCCTCACCATCCTCCTGGTAGTAGCCCTTGCGGCGACCGAGGGAGGTGAACCCGTATTTCTCGTACAGACGCTGAGCCCCCAGGTTGGACGCCCGGACCTCGAGCGTGACCCACTTGGCGCCGCGCCCCGCGGCATCGTCGATGAGGTGCAACAACAACCGCTCTCCGATGTGACGTCGCTGGAAGGCCGGATGCACGGCGATGGTCGTGATGTGCGCTTCCTCGAGGATCAACCAGTACCCTGCATACCCCACGATCCGGTCACCCTCTCGCACGACGAAGTAGTGACTGGCCGGATTGTCGATCTCGTTCGCGAAGGACTGGACGGTCCAGCGATCGCCGAAACAGAGCTTCTCGATGGGCACGACGTCGAGAAGATCGCCATGCTTCATGTCGTCGATGGCGATCATGCAAGACCCTCCGTGGGGGAAGCGAGAGGACGCCAGTTGGGCGTGGCACTGGCCTCGCGCAGGTAGCTGGGACGGGCGGAGACGGGATCGTCCTGGAGTCCCGCCGCGAGCCGGAGCGCCCCGAGCCGGGCGACCGCCTCGGCCTGCAGCCGCGTCTCGGGCCCCACCCGGTGCAGCGGAGCTTCCCGCTCGAGGGCCTCGAGGTGCATCAGCCAGCCCGGTGCATCCTGGCACCGGGGCTCCTCCAGGGGTTCGAGGACCGGGCCTTCGACCCGGTAGAGTGCCGTGAACACCTCGCCGCGGCGCGCGTCCTGCCACACCGCCACGCGCCCGGACACTCCGGCCTGGAAGGCGAGCGCCTCGAGCGTTCCCAGGGTCACGAGTGACACCTGCCTGGCCAGCGCGTAACCCTTGGCCCAGGCGAGCGCCGTGCGCACGCCCGTGAAGCTTCCAGGCCCGACCACGACGGCGACGGGAACCGCGGCGCTCCGGGGAAGGCCCGCGTCTTGCCAGAGTTGCTGGATGCCGCCCGCCAGGCGCTCCGCATGGCGCGCACGGCCCGAGTCGCCCGCTTCGTCGAGGCTGACCAGGATCTGGTCTCGGGTGGCGAGTGCGAGCGAGAGGCGCTCCTCGGCCGTGTGAATCCCGAGCACGGGAGCCTTGAAGGGCTCAGACATCCCCCGCTCCCAGTGCCTGCTGAACCCAGGCGGCCGCCCGGTCCGTTCGGGGCTCGAGATGCACGTCCCGCCCCTCTTCCCGCCAGGCGAGGGTTGCGACGAGCCCCGGCGGCAGGGATGCCTCCAGACGCTCGGGCCACTCGACGAGCACGACGGCATCGGGACGATCCCACGCTTCCTCGAGATCCGGGGGAGCCTGCTGTGCAGCCTCCAACCGGTAGAGATCCAGGTGAACCAGGGGCACGCGCGCCTCGTCGTGTTCATGCACGAGCGCGAACGTGGGGCTGGTGATGAGATCCTCGATGCCGAGGCCTGCGGCGACGCCCTGGGCGAGCGAGGTCTTGCCGGCCCCCAGGTCGCCCTCGAGCCAGAGGACATCTCCGGGGCGCGCGGCCCGACCCAGCGCCATCCCGAGGGCGCGGGTGGCGTCGACGGAGTCCATGTGCAGCCGACGGGCGGAGGAGGACAAGGTGAACCCCACGTGCGGAGACCTCACGCGAGGTCCGGAAAAGCGTGACCCTGTCGAGTCGCGGAGGGGGTTTTTAGACCTGCTTGGAAGCAGGTGGGTGCCCTCCTGCCGGTGTTCCGTTTCCGTCTACGGGGACGGTTTACTTCACACCCTCAGAGTCCGGGGCTCCCGTTTCGTTGACTTGTAGCCCAAAAACCGGACCATCACGTCGACCCGACAGGATCGACCCGAGTGTAGCACCCCGGTGAACCCCGGGCAACACGCGCGAGGAGCGAGGCAAGGCTGCCACGCGAACCGGCCCCGGGTGTAGAATCAGGGGGCTACAAGACCCCCTCAGACGGCGACGCTCGGCCGTCCCGGGGGCTTCCCGAGGAGGTGCTCATCGTGTCGAACTCCCATCAGACGGATGCCCGGAGAGCTCTCGTCACGGGCATCACCGGGCAGGATGGTTCGTACCTGGCCGAACTCTTGCTGGCGAAGGGCTACGAGGTCCACGGCATCAAGCGCCGGGCCTCGAGCTTCAACAGCCAGCGGGTCGACCATCTCTACCAGGACCCCCACGAGGCCGACAGACGGTTTCGCATGCACTACGGGGACCTGACGGACTCGACCAACCTGATCCGCATCGTGCAGGAGGTCCAGCCCGACGAGGTCTACAACCTGGCCGCCATGAGCCACGTGGCCGTCTCGTTCGACACCCCCGAATACACGGCCAACGCGGACGGGATCGGCACCCTGCGTCTGCTGGAGGCCATCCGGATCCTGGGACTGGAGCGCAAGACGCGGTTCTACCAGGCCTCCACCTCGGAACTGTACGGCAAGGTGCAGGCCATCCCGCAGGACGAGACGACGCCCTTCTACCCGCGCAGCCCCTATGGCGCGGCCAAGATCTACGCCTACTGGATCACCGTCAATTACCGGGAAGCCTACGGGATTCACGCCTCGAATGGCGTCCTGTTCAACCACGAGAGCCCGCGACGCGGCGAGACCTTCGTGACCCGCAAGATCTCCCGCGCCGTGGCCCGCATCCACCTGGGACTGGAGGACCGGCTGTACCTGGGCAACCTCGACGCCCTGCGCGACTGGGGGCATGCCCGCGACTACGTCGAGGCCATGTGGCTCATGCTGCAGCAGGACACACCCGACGACTACGTCATCGCGACGGGCGAGCAGCACTCGGTGCGCGAGTTCGTCGAGCGGGCCTTCGCCGAAGTCGGTCAGACCCTCCGCTGGGAGGGCGAGGGCGTCCATGAACGCGGCCTCGACGCGGCCACGGGCAAGGTCCTCGTCGAGGTCGACCCCCGGTATTTCCGCCCCACGGAGGTCGACACCCTGCTCGGCAACCCGGCCCGGGCCAGGCGTCAGCTGGGCTGGGAACCTCGCACGAGCTTCGCGGAGCTGGTGCACGAGATGGTCGCCCATGACCTCGAGGAGGCGCGCCAGTTCGAGGTCGTCACGAAGAGCGGGTTCGAGGTGTTCGCGCCCCATGAATGAACATTCGCGCATCTACGTGGCCGGCCACCGGGGCCTGGTGGGGTCGGCGATCGTCCGCCGCCTCGAGGCCGGCGGCCACAAGCATCTCCTGCTGCGGACCAGCCAGGAACTCGACCTTAGAGACCCCGTCGCGACCCGCCGGTTCTTCGAGGAATCGCGTCCCGAATACGTCTTCCTGGCCGCAGCCCGGGTGGGGGGAATCCTCGCCAACTCCCGGAGTCCGGTGGACTTTCTGGCCGACAACCTGGCCATCCAGCAGAACGTGATCACCGCGGCCCACGTGACGGGCGTGACGAAGCTGCTGTTTCTCGGCTCGTCATGCATCTACCCGCGGGAATGCCCGCAGCCCATCCGCGAGGAATACCTGCTCTCGGGCCCGCTGGAGCGCACCAACGAGTGGTACGCGATCGCCAAGATCGCGGGTATCAAGCTGTGCCAGGCCTACCGGCAGCAACACGGGGCGCGGTTCATCTCGGCGATGCCCACGAACCTCTACGGGCCGAACGACAACTTCGATCTCGAGACCTCGCACGTCCTCCCGGCCATGATCCGCAAGTTCCACGACGCCACCCGCACGGGCGGCCCCGTGACGCTCTGGGGATCGGGCAGCCCGCGCCGGGAATTCCTGCACGTGGATGACCTGGCGGATGCCTGCCTGTTCCTGATGCAGCGCTACGAGGACGACACGCCCATCAACGTGGGCACGGGCACGGATGTGACGATCCGCGAACTGGCCGGGCTCGTGGCCCGGGCCGTGGGCTACACGGGCGAGGTCGTCTGGGACGACTCGAAGCCGGACGGGACGCCCAGGAAGTGGCTCGACGTGAGCCGGCTGACGGGGCTCGGTTGGCAGGCCCGCCTCGATCTCGAGACGGGCCTGCGGGATACGGTGGTCTGGTATCGTTCCAGAGACGAGATTCAATCGACCTGAAGCCCGTCACCCCTCGGGCCAGGATTCGACCTCCTTACCCAGGGCCCTCGCGATGAGACGGTCGCGCTCGGACGACGGCCCCACGACCCGGGTGGCCAGGCGGATGCGTGCGGCGGGCGAGCGCACCGGAGCGTCGACCAGCATGACATCCGGAATGGTCGCCGGGTCGATCCCACGGTCTTCCAGCCATCCGGACAACCTCGACTCATAACTCCCTGCCTCGCCCGGTGGCACGCAGAGCAAGAGAGCCCTACCGGCTGGATGCTCCGCCGAGAGGTACCAATCCAGAACATCCAAGGAAGCGTCGGCGTCGAGACTCAGCCAGCGTTCGATGGGGCGCTCGTCCAGAGGAGGCACCTCCTCTGTCCAGTCCACCGAGGGGAAGCACTCGCGTGCGAGGCGTAGCTGCCCCGGGTCGAGCGCGGTGACGACGGGCAAGCCCATGTCTCGGGCCCCTCGGGCCTCGAGCCCCTCAGCCAGGACCCAGTCGGCACCGTGCAGATAGGCCGGCCAGGCGACGGGAGCCACGGGCTGATCGAGCAGGGTGAGGTCGGGGATGCGATCGGGATCGAGCCCGCGCTCTTCCACCGTCTCGAGCACGCGACGGTGTAGATCCTCCACCGAAGCCGAGCTCACGAGCAGCAGACTCACGTCATCGCCTTCCTGGAAGGCTTCCAGATAGGCGCCCAGCAGCCGGCTCACCTGCTCGGGCGAGCGGAGGAGGGCCACTCCGTGAAAGCCCTTCCGCTCGATCTCGGGAAGCTGCTGAACGGGGGCTCCGTACAGGGGCTCCGTATGTTGCAGGGAGTCGAACGGCGTCCTGGCCACCGCCTGAGAATCGTAACCCTGCTCGTGGGTGATGCCCGGAGGCAGCCGCCACTTGCGACAGAAGATGGACCAGTTCCTCTGCAACTGCTCGCGATAGTTGACCTTTTCGTTCCGAAACGTGACGCTTCCGACATGATGCACGAAGGAATCGTCGGCGATCAGGGTCATGAATCCCGCCAGATGCGCCCGGATGCTCAGATCGTCATCCTCGAAGTTGCCCCGACCGAACGTTTCGTCGAAGCCCCCGATGCGATCCAGGACGGCGCGGGAGACGAGCACGCAGAATCCGATGAGCCGGTTCGTGTGGCGTACGCTGCCCCGGAATTGTTCGGCTCGCTGACGGACGTAGACCGCATAACCGTCCAGGGTGCGGGTGTTGTACGGCACGTCGCTCACGAGTTGCGGGCCGACCACGTAATTGGAGCAGGGACCGACCAGCCCGACCCCGGGATCGCCCTCGATGGTCCGCATCAGGGGTTCCAGCCAGCCCTCGGCCAGCACCGTGTCATTGTTGAGCAGCACGATCTCTCGCCCGCGGGCTCGGGCGATCCCCTGGTTACATCCCGCCGCGAAACCTCGATTCACGTCGTTGCAGATCAGCTGGACGTTGTCGTGGCTCGCCGCGAAGGCCCGCAGATAGTCGACGGTGTCGTCGGTCGAGCCGTTGTCGACCACGACGAGTTCGAACGGAATCCGGGTCGATTCATAGAGCGTTTCAAGGCATAGCCGGGTGTATTCCAGCTTGTTCAGGGTCAGGACCACGATGCTCACCGGGTAGGCCCAGTCGCCCCGTTCCACCGCGGCAGGGGGCGGCCCACCTTGTCCCATCGAAGCCAGAAGCCGCGCATCGCGGGTGTAGAGACGATACATCTCGCTCCCGTAGTTCTGGTTGAAGTAGCGATACTTCTTGACCAGATGCTCCGGGTAGTCGCGTTCCTCGTCCCAGCCCAGATGGTAGCCCACGACATCCCTGGCAAACCCGGTCAGCCCGCCTCGCGCCCGGACGGCCGCCACGGTCTCCCAGTCCGTGGTGTATGGAGGCACGAAGAACCGCCGGCGAATGAACTGGAACACGGTGCCGACGTTGCAGACCATGATCGAGTCCCCCAGGGGAATCTTGTCCCCCAGGTAGACATCCGGAAGGGCGGGAGGCTTGTTCGCCGGATCGAGATTGAGGGCCAGGACGCCCATGTCCGGATGAGCGGCCATGTGCTCCAGCATGCGGGTCAGCCAGCATCCCGACATGTCCGGGACGATCACGTCGGGATCGGACACGACGAACGGATCCGATCGAGTCAGGGCGATTCCCTGCGTGAATGCCTGGGTCCACCGGTTCTCGGGGTTGCGGATCAGACGATGCAGGCGGGGGCGCAGGGTATCGAGATACGCCTGCAGATCGGGATCGCTCGCATTGTCCACGATGGTGAGACGGAAGGGATGTCTCGTCCGCGCAAACAGGGCCTCCACCGTCTGCTCGAGATACTGACGCCGGTTGTGCGTGAGCAACACGATGTCGATGGCGCGGGGGTCCCACGAACCGAAGAGCTGACGCATCGCGTCGGGCGAAGAAGCCGGAAGCACGGGCATGTCGTGGCGCGCCGCGAGGACGGCGAGCGGCGTGTCGACCGGCGCGAGGAGCACCTCGCACGTGACCAGCATGGCATCCCATTCCGCACTTTGCGACAGCTCCGGACGCGCGATCACGAGGATGGATGGCGTGGTATCCGCGCCGGACAGGTCCAGACGGAGTCTCACGGCCTCGAAAGCGGCCTCAACCTCGGCAGACGGCACTTCCGGCGCCAGGGCGATGACCAGGAGAACGGGGTCGCCGGCCCGGAACGCCGCCATGTATCCCGCCAGCACCTCGGTCAACCGCTCGCGATCACCGGGGCCGATCGGAGCGAGGAAACGGAAGGAGCCATCCGGCTTCGCCAGGTCGACGGGCTGCGACAGCAGTTCCGAGTACGTCGACAGAACGGACAGGGCCTCGCGCCGACTCAGCTGAGGATCGCCCAGTTCGAGGCCGTTCACGTTGCGGTAATAGGCTCCGAGAATCCCGGGGACCCGGAGCATGGGATAGAACTGCCCGATGCGACACCAGAACTCGTAATCTCCGGCACTCTTGTACCGCTCGTCGAAGTACCCGACCGCCTCGTGCACGGAACGGCGCCACATGGGCTGAGAGCCCGCAGGGCAGCCGATTTTCAGGATGGAGCGCTGATAGTCGGGGCGAATGAAGGTTCCGATCGTCCGGCACCGGTCGAACGGAGCATTGTCGGAATCCGTGATGAGCTGGTCCGCATAGACGAGCTGCACCTCGGGGTGCGCATCCAGGGCGTCGGCCAGGATCTCGAGCGCATCGTGACGATGCCGATCATCCGTGTTCGCGTTCGTGATATACGGAGCGCGTGCGAGCCGGATTCCCCGGTTCCAGGCAGTATACAGGGGCTCGCGCTCGGTACGGACATAGACGACATTCGGGAAGCGACGGGCAAATTCCCTGACGATCGGTCCCTCGTTCTGAGGGGAACCACTGTCGATGACGATGATCTCGAGCGCCGTCCCCAGGGTCTGGGTCACCAGGTCCTCGAGACACCCCCGGATGAAATGCTCGGAGCTGTACGTCGAGACGATGGCCGAGACCCGGAAGAGGTGGTCGGCTGGCAAGACGGTCCCGGGGGCATGAGCCCCGAGCAGGTCCCAGTAGCGTTCGGCCGTCTCGGAATCGTCAGGCCTTGCCTCCAGATAAGACTTGAAGACCTGGAAGGCCCCCGTCCGATTGCCAAGTCCGAGGAGCATGTCACCGTAGGTCATGACCGTGGAACGATCCAGCGGGGCCAGGCGCCACGCCTTCGAGCAGAGCTCGAAGGCGCGATCCTGGTTGCCTGCTTCCCAGAGCAGGACGGCAAGATTACCGAGCGTGGTCGGATCGTCCGGGTACCTGAGCGCCAGTTGCTCCAGCAGTTCTCGAGCCTGGTCGACGCGATCCGTTTTCGCGAGCACCTCCGCCCGCAAGTTAACCAGGGGCGGCGTTTCCAGCAGCCGCCCATCGGCCCTTTCGAGGAATACCTGCACGTCCTCGGCAGCCGCATCGGAGAGCCCCGGGACGGCGCTCACCAGGTTTCGCCATTCGATGAGCTGACTGGAGAGATGGGCATTCAAGCCCTGAGCAAACGTGATCTGGGCAATACACAGACCACGCTCCTGGACCATCGGGGACGCCGATGGGCGAAGCAGAAACGTGAGATGCGGCCCGAGCACGTCGAACCCCACCGTGCCGGCGGAGAAGCCCGGCAACACCTGACAGACACGCTCGTGAGCAGCCAGCAAGGCCACGGTGTAAGGGGCGAAGACATGCTCGAGGAGGTCGAGGGACAGCAGATACGTCGCGTGCTTGCTGGGAACGATGCCCTGATTTTCGACGATCTGGAGCGAGTGGAAGTGATAGAAGACGAGAGGTGTCTCGTTCACGAGCACGCATCCGGGGTCCGACTTCCGGAAGGTGTATTGCTGGTGGTTCCAGGGGGCGACCCCTCCCCCGAGGTGCTGGAGAACCCGGACACAGGGAAAACGCTCGGGCCAGACGTCCAGATAGAGCTGGTCCCCGTATTTGCCATCCTGGTAATGGCCGAAACACCATTCGATGCACCGGTCTCGCCACCAGCCGAGGACATCGCGACCATCCGGGTCATTTCGGAAGGCGAGCAATCCCACGTTGAAACGACCGCTGGTGGGGGCAAAGTGCTCGAACTGGGGCGAGAAGCGATGCTCGTGGATCAGGACGGATGCGGAACCGAGTTCTTCGAGGAGAGGCGCGGGGGTGGAATAAAAGAACAGGTCCGCATCCACGTAGGTGAGCACGTCGATGTCCGGATGGCGCTCGATGAGCCGGAGGATGATCGTGGGAGTGGCCGTCCAGTAATACTCGACGAGCGTGCGCCCCTCGCGAGTGGCCGAGAGGGCATCATCCCCCGCCTCGATCTCTGAGAACGGGACGATGACCACCTCGGGGATCGCCAGCTGTTCGAGAACGCCCCGGGTCTGCTCATCCAGGCAGACCGCAAACACGCGGAACGGCCGTGTCTCGTGGCGCTGGAGCGACTCGATCAGCGCCAGGGCCCGGGTCAGGTAGTTCCGGTCGAAGTATGTACAGTAATGGCGCATGCCTCAGTTGATTTCCTTCCAGTCCCTCAGAGCCTGACAGACCACCTCGACCTCATGATCGGTCAGACCGGGGAACATGGGAAGGCTCAGGATACGGGCATAGAGGGCCTCGGTACGGGGGAGGAGATCCCCACCTCGGATCCGCCCCCGGTAAGCCGGTTGCTGGTGAATGGCCATCGGATAGTGACGTCCGGTACCCACTCCTGCGTGGGCGAGATGGCCCCTGAGTCGCTCCGGGTCGGCCGTCTCGACCACGAAGAGATGCATCGCGTGCAAGGTCCCCGAGATCCGCGCAGGCCCGACGAGCCCCGTACCCTCCAGGGCTTCGAGATACCGCCCGGCGATGTCACGCCGGCGGGCGTTGTCGGCTTCCAGGCGGCGAAGATGCACGCTCAGGATGGCCGCCTGCAACTCGTCCAGGCGAGAGTTGTTGCCGGGGACGTCACTGATGTAGCGCTCCTTCCATCCGTACTGCCGCAGGCAGACCAGCGCCTCGCGCACCTCGTCGGAAGACGTGACGACCATCCCCCCATCGCCGATCGCCCCGAGATTCTTGGTCGGATAGAAGCTGAATGCGGCCGCATCACCGAACGAGCCCACACGCTGGCCCTCGATCTCGGCTCCGTGCGCCTGGGCGCAGTCCTCGACCACCCGCAGCCCACGTCGCCGGGCAATCGCGAGGATGTCTCCCATGGCGGCAGGCTGTCCGTAGATGTGAACCGGGACGATCGCCCGGGTCCGGGCAGACAGGACCGGGAGGATACCCGAGGGATCCAGGCACCGAGAAACCGGGTCGATGTCGACGAAAACCGGAACTGCCCCGATCTGTTCGATCGCCGCCACGGTGGCCACTGCCGAGTGCGAGACGGTGATGACCTCGTCACCCTGGTTGACACCCACGGCCTTGAGCGCCAGGGCGACGGCATCGGTTCCGCTGGCGACCCCGACACCGTGTCGCGCGCCACAGAATGACGCGAAGTCGCGCTCGAAACGCTCGACCTCGGACCCCATGATGTACGTGCCACCATCCATCACCCGGGCCATGGCGTCGAGCAGTTCGGCTCGCAACGCCTGCACCTGGCGTCCCGGATTCACGACGGGAATGGCCACCTTATCCATGATCGTGCTCCCAGTAATGTCCGGCATGCTCCCGGTAGTACTCGACCGTGTTGCGCAGACCATCCTCGAGTGGAACCCGGGGATGCCAGCCGAGTTCATCCCGGATCCGGGAAAAATCGGCGTAGTAGTCCCCGATGTCGATGGCCTTCCGCTCGGCCGGAAACGGGATCAGCTCGAACGTCCCGGTCTCGCTGATCGTGACGAGTCGTTCCGCCAGTTCGAGCAGACTCACCGGGTCGGGGGCTCCCAGGTTGTAGATCTGACCACTCGCAGCGTCGGCGGCGGCCACGAGGAGCATCGCCTCCACGACGTCGTCGACATGGTTGAAATCCCGGATCTGCTTGCCATCCCCGTAGACGAGAAAGGGCTTCCCCTCGACGACCCGGCGGACCCAGATCCCGAGAAAGGTCTGTCGGGCATCCTTGACCCGCATGCGGGGCCCGTACGTGTTGGTGAGTCTCAGGACCGACGAACGGATCCCGTAAACATTGCTGTAAACAAGATGATACCACTCTCCGGCCAGCTTGTTGATGCCATTGACGTCGACGGGATGCATCGGATGAAGCTCGTCCACGGGCAGATATTCGGGAGCCCCGTACAGTTGTCGGGTGCTCGCGAAGACCACCCGGATGCCGGGATTGAAATGCCGGCATGCCTCGAGGATGGACAGCTGAGCCCGACAGTTGATGTCGAGGTCCGCGTACGGATTGTGCATCGAGTCGAGGTGGCTGGTCTGGCCGGCCAGGTTGAAGAGGATGTCCTGCCCCTTCACGAGATACTTGAGGGCGTGCTCATCCCGGACATCCGAGATGTTCACGCGGACGTGTTGCTTGATGCCCTCGATGTTCCAGAGGTTTCCCCCGTACTCGGGAATGAGGCTGTCGATGAGCGTGACATCCGCTCCGAGCGCGACCAGCCGGGCGGCCAGACTGGACCCGATGAACCCGAGCCCCCCCGTGATGAGTACACGTTTGTTCTCGAACATGGCAGCCCCCCGCGCAACGGTCCCCGGTTCTTCGCATCGGCCACCCGATGACAACCTTGAGCCCACCCCGTCTTCGCTCCAGCCCCACGTAGAGTTTTCGGTCCGGGAACCCTGGGATGCGGATCAGGGCCTCCTGAAAGCCGCTCCGATGCCGGCCCCCGGGTACCAGTGATCCTGCGGCATCTCCTGAAAATGGACGAAAGACATGTCGTGTTCGACCGCGAACTCGTAGAGCTTGCTGGTGGCGTGAGAGTTATCCCCGAGCAAGACGGCATTCTCGGCAAGGCTCCGGTGGATGGTCCTGTACTCGGCAGCCTCGTATTCGGCGCTGTGGTCACTGTCGTTGATGAACAGGTCGATCTTTCGGTCAAGCTTGCGCAGAGTCTCGATGCTGTCCCCGTAATGGATGGCCCCGAAACGGGTCAACGGGTCTCGGAGGAGATATCCTGCCTCGGGGTTGATGTCGGTCCCCATGTAGACACCCGGGAAACCCTCTTCGGCATTCAACATCAGGGCGCGACACAGGATGACGGACCCGAGGCCCCGGTCCACCCCGGTCTCGACGACCAGACCCGGTCGGGTGATCCGCGCGATGGCATACCATCCCACTCTCCTGCCATACAGGGCAGAACCAAGTGCATGATACCTTTCCCGCGATTGAGACTGGCGCTCTGCCGCGCGTATGTAGTCGATGAGCCAGACATCGTTCTCGATCTCGTCAAGAACGGCATTTGCTCGCGCTATTCCGCATCTCGTGACGCAATCGACCCATCCTGCCAGGTGATGGCGGTTCTTCATGGCATAGGTGAAGTTAGTTTCCTCATCCGATACCTCAAGCCACCTTGCATACTCCAGGATTCGCGGCTCCAGGTAGAATTCGAAACCCCAGTTTCTCTGGAGCATCATCCTCTGGGTAAAAACGTCGAAAGCGCCGACCTGAGACCGCGTTCCCGAAATTTTTTGCAAGACTCTCTCGAGATTTTGCAGCATCACTTGGTTGGTGATCTCTTGCACGTCATGCTCCCGCTTGTGAAACAAAATATGGGATAAAACGATATCCTGATGAATTTTGCGACACGCTAGCACGCGTACCTGCGGAAGTCAATCAGACGAGAGAGCCTTCCCTGCCACCGCCACGGGGGTACACCATCGACCACGGCATGTGACGGTCAACGAGCAACCCCGGGTATACTTGCTGCCGCTTTCCGGCCTACGCTACATGCACGGGTGCCCGTCCGGCCGCGGGGAACGGACCCGGACTCTCCGGTGTCAAGACAGCATGAAAGGAGATGCGTACGTGCTGGACTCGAACTTCAACGTCGCCATGGTGGGAACGGGGTACGTCGGCCTCGTCAGTGGCACATGCTTTGCCGAGATGGGGAATCAGGTCATCTGCGTCGATAGTGACGCAGCCAAGATCGAACGCCTGACGGAAGGACGTCTCACGATCTTCGAACCGGGTCTGTCGGTGTTCTTCGAGCGCGGATTGCGAGAGAAGCGACTGAATTTCACGACCGACCTGGCCTGGGCCGTGGGAGCCAGTTCCGTGGTCTTTCTCGCGCTCCCGACGCCCCCCGGGGCCGATGGTGGCGCAGACCTGACGCATCTGCTCGGAGTGGTGGACCGCCTGGGCCCCATGCTGACCGGATACACCGTGATCGTGAACAAGAGCACGGTGCCGGTCGGCACGGCGGACAGGGTCCAGGCCTCCCTTGTCGGTCAGGGGAAACGCCCCGGGATAGATTTCGATGTGGTCTCGAACCCGGAATTCCTCCGCGAGGGACTGGCCGTCAAGGATTTCATGAAGCCGGAACGGGTCGTCATCGGAGCCGGAAGCGACCGGGCCCGCGACATGATGACCCAGCTCTACGAACCTTTCGTGAGAGGAGGGAACCCCATCCTCACGATGGACTGCCGATCTGCCGAGATGACCAAATACGCGGCCAACGCATTTCTTGCCACCAAGATCACCTTCATGAACGAGGTGGCCAACCTCTGTCAGCAAGTCGGTGCCGACGTCGACAAGATCCGGCGTGGCATCGGCTCCGATTCCCGCATCGGCCGCGAATTCCTTCACGCCGGGATCGGGTTCGGTGGATCCTGCTTCCCCAAGGATGTCCAGGCATTCGCTCACACGGCAACGACTCACGGCACCCGGCTCAGGATCCTCGAGGCCGTGCTGCAAGCCAATCACCACCAGCGCCGCGTGCTGGTGCAGATGCTGAGCCAGCACGTGGGAGGCGATCTCCGTGGGAAACACGTGGCCATCTGGGGCCTCGCCTTCAAGCCCAACACCGACGATGTCCGGGAATCGCCGGCTCACCACGTGATCGAGGAGTTGCTCGAACGGGGGGCCACGGTGGCGGCCTTCGATCCCGAGGCTCTCGAGACCTCACGTCGGGTCCTCGGAGACCGGATATCCCACGTCCCGGATGCATACGAGGTGCTGACCGATGCTGACGCCCTGTTGATCTGCACGGAGTGGAACGAATTTCGCCGCCCGAATCTGGCCAGGGTCGCCTCTCTGCTCAAGCGCCCTCTCATCCTGGATGGTCGCAACCTGTTCGATCCCCTCAAGATGGCCGAGTTCGGGTTCGAATACCTCTCCATAGGGCGCCCTTACCATGAGCCGACCTCCGTGGACGTTCCCTCGTTCAGCCAGTGACCGCACGCAGGTGTTTCCCGGGTGCCAATTCAACCGCCCGGGGTACAGTGGAACGACCTCGCGCTCCTGGCGGGCAGCGCCGGGCAGAGGGTGCGCAGCCATCCGGGATGAGGGATTCGTCAATGGCAACCGATTTCAAGATTTACCTGGAAGAGACCGAAGCGCCCGGGTTTCTCGAGAGCGTCAGGCAGTACATCACGACCTTCCGGTCGGATGATGCCGTGTCCCTGCTGATCAGGCCGCAGGTCGGACCGGAAACCTGTCTCGAGCGAATCCTGGAGCTGCTCACCGGGATGGGCATGTCGCCCGAGGCCACTCCGGACATGGAAATCCTGGGAGACCCCGATCTCAGAGAACTGGCTCTCATCAGGCAGGCCAATCTGGTCATCGGACCGGCCGATCTCCTGCATCGGGCTGCTGTCGCCGGAACACAGGTTTCCCCGGTGTTCGACCCCGTGCTCGTCAGATCACTCTTCCAGGAGTTTCCCCGGGAAATAAAGCCTCTCTCGCCGGAACGCCCCGTCATCGACTCCGACCTTCCGTCGACCCCGCACATGGATGATGAGGGACTGGCCTGCTTCACCCGTTTCATCTCGGGCGCGACTTGCTACCTGGAGTATGGCAGCGGGGGCAGCACCGTCATGGCCGCCAGAACGTCGTCCGTCCGCACAATCATCACCGTCGAATCCCATCCGGAATGGGCAAGTCGCATCTCTCGCGGAATCAGGACTCCCGACGGGAAACTGCACGTCGAATATTGCAACATCGGGCCCGTGAAGGACTGGGGAGTGCCGGCCACGATGGAAATGGCCGCTACCTTCCACCACTACATGACCAAACCGTGGGACAGGGCCCGATCCCTCCAGGAAAAGCCTGATCTCGTCCTCATCGACGGAAGGTTCAGGGTCGCTTCGTTTCTATACTCCCTGATTTCCGCAGAAATCGGGACCCCCATCCTTTTTGACGACTTCATCGACCGACCGGAGTACCATGTCGTCCTTGATTTCTGCGAGATGACCGAAAAGCACGGGCGGATGGCCGTATTTCACGCCCACCGCGAACTGAACCTGCCAGAGTTCAGCAAGACCCTCGCACGGTACACCCTGGACTACGAATAGCTCGTGAACGTCAAAAGGTGGAACAATTGACCGGAAGATGCCTGTTTGTCAACACCTACTACGGAGCCTTCCTGGAAAGTCATTACTCCAGGAATCCCGCGCTCGCACGCGCCCCGTACCGGGAGCAGTTGCAGTCCCTCAACGGAGAATGCTTCGGCGACAGTGATTTTTATTCGTCGGGCCTGAAGCGGGCAGGATGGGAGGCCTCTGACATCATCATCAACTGTGCCCCCCTCCAGGCCGCCTGGGCCAGGGAGAATGGTGTCTCGGCCACCGGATTCGACCTCGTGATCGAGCAGATCAGGGCCCATTCACCTGACGTCGTGTACCTACAGGATCTTTCCTGCGCCACCAGACCCTTCCTGGAACGCATCCGCGACCTCGTCCCGATCATTGCCGGACAGATCGCCTCCGTCTTGCCAGACTCGGCCCACCTTCCCGGACTCGACCTCATCTTCACGTCCTTTCCGCATTACGTGGAAAGATTTCGAGCCAGAGGCGTGGCCGCCTACTATCAGGCCCTGGCCTTCGATCCTCGCATCCTGGAACGACTGGGTTCGACGGACCGGAGTCTGGAGCTCACGTTCGTGGGGGGGATATCCGGCCTGCACTCCAGGGCCACCTCGTTGCTGGAACACCTGGCACGGGAAACGCCCATCCGATTCTGGGGCTACGGTCGCGAACGCCTGCCCGACACCTCGCAGATCCAGAAGAGTCACGGCGGTGAGGCCTGGGGGCTGGACATGTTCTCGCTCCTCGCGGCCTCGAAGCTCACGGTCAACCGACATGTCGACTCGGCAGAGAACTTCGCGAACAACATGCGCCTGTTCGAGGCCACGGGATGTGGGGCTCTCCTCATCACGGATCACAAGGACAACCTCGATGACCTGTTCGAGATCGGGAAGGAAGTCGTCGCCTACCGTTCCGCCGAGGAATGCGTGGCGCTCATCGAATACTTCCAGCGTCACCCCGAACGGGCTCGCGACATCGCCCGGGCAGGACAGGCCCGTACCCTCAGGGACCACACCTATGGCCAGAGAATGCAAGATACGGCCCGCATCCTGGGTCAACATCTCCGGCGCCACCGGGACGCGGCGCGCCTGTCAGGAGCCACCATCACGCCATCGGCCGACTACCGGTCGACGGATGACCGAAGCGAGATCCCCGACCTCACAGAGGCCTGGAAAGACCCCGGCATCCCGCTTGCGCAGCGAGCACTCGTGAATCGTGAGCTCCAAGCCATGTACCGGGGCCATCCTCCGCGCGTTTACACGACGCTGTGCGAGGCACTGGGGCCATTGCTCGAGAAAGGGACCAGGATTCTCGAGATCGGTTGCGCCAGCGGCTATTATTTCGAGGCGCTGGAATATCTTCTCGGAAGAAGGCTGGACTACACCGGCGTGGACTACTCCGGGGCCATGATCGAGATGGCCTCCGAGTACTACCCGGATTCGAGATTCATACGGGCTGATGGCGCCTCGATGCCGTTTCGAGATGCGGAATTCGACATATCCGTCAGCTCATGCGTCCTGTTGCATGTTCAAGACGTCGACGCCCACGTGAAAGAGACCGCTCGCGTTTCAAGTGGGCACGTAATCGCGCACAGGACGCCGGTTTGCCGGTCCGGTGAGACCAGATCGTTCACAAAGAAGGCCTATGGAGTCGAGTGTCTCGAGAACATGTTCAACGAGGACGAATTTATCTCCATTTTCGCGAGACACGGACTCGAAATGACAAACGCCATCGAACTTGAGAGCGACTCCGCGAACGACAGGCACATTTTCACCTATTTGTTCAAAAAAACGGGCCACGGTGACATGAAGTGAAAAAATTTCGAACCATATCAGCAGAGATGCGTAAAAACGGGGAGGTTGTCCGTGCCTAGACGCGTCTTTTCCACCCACTGCGACAAAAGCACCCTCATGAGGACCGTGGCCCTCGCGGAATCCATCACATCCGCCTCACCGGACGGGCTCGAACTCCATTGCATCTGCCATGACGAACTCAGCCGGACGATCCTGGACCATCTCGCGATCGCCGGAGTCCACACCGTCCCCCTTCATCGCATCGAGGCCGTGTCCACCCCCGTCCCTCCATCCTTGACCGACGCGATCGTCGACACCCCGGAAGCCCGGGTTGCTCGAGAGATCGAATACCTGCTGGAGGCCCTGCCGGATGTCGACGAGGTGACCTGGCTCTCCCCTGCAGCGTTGCTGCTCCAGGCCCCGCCCTCCGGATCCCTGGGCTCCCGGGCAGCAGACGTGATGCTCGCCGTTTCGGGAGACGTCCCCGGTCACGTCGGGGAACCGGGGAATCGACCGTTTCTGGTCCGGGTCGAACGCGGTCCTGCTGGAAGCTCCGTCCTGGAGTGGCTCCGAGCCGGTGTTCCCGCATTCTCGATCGCGCATCTGCCGGCCACGGCACTCCCCTCGGTGGCCTTTGAGCCCCAGGGACAGGGAACACATGTCTGGATCGACGCTTCCGACGTGGCGATCGTCAACCCGAGCGTGCTGATTGCCTGCGGCGATCCGGAAAGGCTCATCGATCTCGAATCGGACCTCGAGGCCTGGCGAGCCGTCGCCGGGCATCTCTTCCGTGCCGTGCGTCGCGTCCGGGAAGTCCTGCCCGGTTACGCCTTCGGGATCGAGCCCGGAACGTCTGACTTCAATCGCTTCGTATGCCTCGTCGACGGCCCTTTCGGACGCTCCTGGGCCCACGTTCATCGGGATGCCGCGGTTCCCATGGGCGACGATTTGCTCTGTTTCGTGTCCGGACAGCTGGCGACGATCCACCGCATGGTCATCTCGGTGAAGGAAGAACTGAGCCAGGGCTCTGCCGATCCGAGCAGTCTGCTGGCGCGGCTCGAGGGTCCGTTCCGTGATTCCCATGCGTTCATGGCCCTGAGAGGTGAAGTGGCCATGGCGAGCGGTGACTCACGAGAAGCCGAGCGATGGTTCTCGGAAGTCCTGAACAAGGATCCGCACCACGGCGATGCCCTGTCCGGCTTCCTGAGGGCTGCCATGGCCGGTGACGACACGGATCGTGCCCTGAACCTCATCCGACGCTTTCGCCCCGCCGTCCTGACCTGCTTCCCGGCACTTGCAGCCTCCGTCCGCTTCCTGTCCAGCCTGCACCTCCCTCAAGAGGCCTTCGGGTTGATCCGCGATGGGCTGCTCGCCGGTTCGAACCCTCCCGAGGCTCTCGCACTCCTCGAGGAGTGCAAGTTCACCGGCCTGCCACGAGGTGAGCAACGACAGCTGCCCGATGCCAGAGGATTCAATCTCCTGCTGGACCATCAGGATAGAGAGGTGTTCTCGAAGGTCGTGCGAGCCTTCCTTTCCTGGTTCTCTGGCGAAGATGACGTGGCCTTGCACGTCTTTGCAGGCTCGCAGGTGGATGAAGTCTCGCGTCTCGTGCTCGAAGCCATCGAAACGCTCGGCCTCGATACGGAATCCATCCCCGATCTGTGTATCCACGAGTCGACTGCGGACCTGTTCCAGATCGGCGCCTGCCACATGGTCCTGGGGCGCGGCGTGCTGGCGTCCCTGGCCGGACGACTCGGCATCCCGTGCTTCGAGTCAGCTCTCGAACTTGTCCGGGCAGCAACCGCCGCACCCTGAAGACCGATCAACCGCTGCCATGGAGCGCAGGGTACGACCGGATGGACCGTGCCTCGGCTCGTGCCCTATCATGACGGCTTTCAGGTGGCGCAGCGCGCAACGGGCTTCGAGCGGATGAACGACAAAAAATCGGACCGAGACTTCGCCGACGAGGCTCTCGAAGATCGCGCCGCCGTCGACCCCGGAGGAATCGTCCTGGTAGAAGGTGGGCGGTCGTGGTCATCCCACGCGCTGGCGACCCGGGTCGCGCTCTGGACGTCCGAACTTCGACGTCTCGGCATCTACCGTGGGGACCGCGTGGCCACCCTGCTCCCGAACTCGGTCGACAGCCTGTCCGCATCCCTGGCCATTCTCGGAGCGGGTGCGATCTTGGTTCCCGTCAACGTCCGCACCCACGCGACGGACATCCGCCATGTGCTCGCGGAGTCGGGAGCCAAACTCCTGTTGACCCGGGGGGGTGAGGCAGAGCTGGCCGCGCCCTGCCCCGTGCACGACGTCTCGGACCTGGAAACCTCGCAAGCCGGACCGCAGTCCCCATGCGTGGCCGCGGAAGCGAGCCACCGGCCATCGGAACGCCACCCGGACGATCTTGCCGTGCTGTTTTATACCTCGGGCTCGACCGGTCGCCCCAAGGGCGTCATGATTACCCACCGCGCCCTGATGCACGGCATCGACAGCGTCTGCAAATTTCTGCCCATCGGCCCCAAGGACCGCCTTGGGGCCGTCCTGCCCTTGACCTTCGATGCCGGCCTCAACACCGTACTCGCCGGCCTCCACGCCGGGGCCACGGTCGTGCTGCTGTCGTACGTCTTTCCGCGCAGCCTGGCCGATGACCTGTCGCGCCACGCGGTGACGGGTCTGGTGGCGGTGCCGCAGATCTACCACGCCCTGGCCCGCTGCGGTTCGCCTCCCCTGCCGGAGATGCGCTTCTGCGCGTCCACGGGGGGCCGCATGGACCCGGGCCTCATCGACGAACTCTCGACCCTCATGCCGCACATGCGCTTCACGGTCATGTACGGGCTCACGGAGGCCTTCCGGGCCACCGCTCTCGACCCGGTCGATTTCCCGACCCATCGTGGCTCGATCGGCAAGGCCATCCCGCATGCCGAGGTCCGGATCGTGCGCGAGGACGGCACGGAAGCCCCCGATCTCGAGGTGGGCGAGATCGTCCAGATCGGCCCCCTGCTCGGCCAGGGGTACTGGAACGCCCCGGAAGCCACGGCCGAGCGTTACCGGCCCGCTCCCGTCGCCTTCGGCCCCCGGGCGGGCGAACCCGCGGTCTTCTCGGGCGACCTCGGCTGGCGCGACGCGGAAGGCTTCCTTTACTTCGCGGGCCGCAAGGACCGACTCATCAAGTCGAGAGGCTTGCGGATCGCCCCCGAACAGATCGAACGCGCCCTGGTGGAGCATGGCGGCACGGGTGCGGTCCACGTGGCGGGGGTCGAGGATCTCGCCCTGGGTCAGCGCATCGTGGCCTTCCTGGAAGTGCGGGATCGGGAACTGCCTGACGATGCCACCTTGCGCGCGCGCTTGCGGCCCCATCTGGCCTCGTTCATGATGCCGGATGACTTCGTGCGCGTCCCCGAGTTCCCGCTGAATGGCAACGGAAAACCCGATGGCCGCGCCCTGCTGAAGCGGCTCGAGGGGCCATGAACGCGCATCATCCCGATCCCGAACACCACCCGGATGTCTATGCTCCTTTCCTGGCCCCGGACGGGGCGATTGCCCTCGATGGCAACCCCGTCGAGGCGATCGCCGAACGGCTGGGCACGCCACTCTACCTCTACTCGGCCACCCACCTGACGTCCCGGGTCGAGACCCTGCGCGCCGCCCTGCCCCCCGGCTTCGGCCTGCACTACGCCGTCAAGGCCAACCCTCACCCCGAGGTGATCCGCCACCTGGCGCCGCAGGTCGAGGGCTTCGACATCGCGTCGGGGGGAGAACTGGACCGGCTGGAGTCGCTGGGCCTCGACCTGACGCGCGTCTCCTTCGCCGGACCGGGCAAGACCCGCCAGGCCCTGGAGCGAGCCATCGCAGCCGGAGTGAAGATCGTCGTCGAGTCGGCACACCAGTTGCAGCAGACCGAGGCGATCGCCGCCGAGCAGGGCCGCCCGGTGGAGGTCATGGTTCGCCTCAACGACCACCGGCAGCTCGGGAACGGCGGCCTCACGATGGCGGGCGGACGCTCGGTGTTCGGCTGGGATCTGGAGGACTATCGCTCGCACGGCCTCGCGTTGTTCGCGTCGCTGCCGCACGTCCGCTTTCACGGCATCCACCTGTTCCGGGGCAGCCAGAGCCTGCAAACGCACGCCCTGGCTGAGGGCGTGCGGGCGTCCACCGAGTTGCTCCTGGATTTGCCGATGCCCTCCCCCCCTCGCCTGTTCAACCTCGGTGGCGGGCTGGGCATCCCGTATGCACCGCGCGACGTCCCGATCGATCTGGCGGCGTTGACTCCCGCATGGCACGAGGCCGGCACGCGCCTCCGCGAGCGCTTCCCGGAAGCGCGGCTCTGTCTGGAACTCGGGCGCTTCGTGGTGGGTCCCACCGGCCTGTACCTGACCCGCGTGATCGACCGGAAGGTCTCGGGGGGCCACACGTTCCTGGTCGTGGACGGGGGACTACATCATTTCGCGGCGGCAACGGGAAACTTCGGCCAGGTGATCCGACGCAATCATCCTCTGTGGCCCGCCCACCTGCGCCCCGGAGAGACCGAGACCGTCACAGTCGTGGGCTGCCTGTGTACCCCCATGGACGTGTTCGCGCGCGACGTGCGTTTACCACCGGTCGCGATCGGAGATATCCTGGTACTTTTCCAGGCCGGCGCCTATGGCTTCACCGCCAGTCCGAGGGGCTTCCTGTCCCACCCGGAGCCACGTGAAGTCTTCTGGCCAGCCCCCTGAAGGATCCCCGGGAGAGTTCCGATGGTGAAAGATCGCATTCGCACCTACCTCATCCAGGCCCACGCCCTCGAGACCGTGGCCGACGACACACCCCTGCTCGAAGGAGGCCTCCTCGACAGCCTGGAGGCGATGGACCTCGCCTCCTTCGTTTCGGAAACCTTCGGTATCGAGCTCGGGCCGGATGACTTGCGCGTCGAAAATTTCTCGACGATCTCGGCCATCTCCTCGTTCGTCGATCGGGTGTTGACCCTCTGACGCGCGGTGGTGCCCTGGACGGTGACTCAAGATCGGGACAATGTATCCGATTCTGGATCGTGAGACGTTCGTATCCGGAAGGAGCGCCCCATGGCCCTCAAGATCGCCAAATCGACACCCAGTCGCCTCCTGACCTTGCCGCCAACCCCCTTATCAGCTGAAGAAGACGCCCGCATGGCGTTCCTCGATGAACGCTGGGGAGAGGCCCACCAGGCGTATCTGCAGGCCCTCGAAGAAACGCCGCATCGGGCGGACCTGTACCAGGAACTGGGCATCTGTCTGCTCAAGATGGGAGAGCACGAGAAAAGCCTGCTCGCCCTCTGCAGGGCACTCCGGTACGACCGCAGGCTGCTGGGCGCGGTCAATGCGATGGGCATCGTGCTGTTCGAGCTGGGTTTTCCGGGTCTGGCGACGTCCTTCTTCAAGCGCGTCCTCGAGCTGGCGCCGGACCACCCGACGGCACGTCAGAGCGTGATCGCCTGCATGCGCGCAGCCTCTCCCGATGAGCAACTTCCTGATGGATTGCGCGATCTGGCGAACCTGGCACGCCCGGGGGACGCCACGATCAGCCTCTGCATGATCGTCAAGAACGAGGAGCAATTTCTCGAAGGATGCCTGCAGAGCGTCCAGGGCGCCGTTGACGAGATCGTCATCGTCGACACGGGCTCGAGCGATCGAACGGTCGAGATCGCCGAACGCTACGGGGCTCGCATCCTGCATCACCCCTGGACCGGAAACTTCTCCGAGGCCCGGAACGTGGGCATCGATGCTGCGACCATGGACTGGATCCTGGTCCTGGATGCCGATGAACGTCTGGCACCCGACCAGGCCACTGAACTCAGGAAACTCGTCCAGAACGAACTGTCCGCGGGCTACTCGCTGACCATCGACAACTTCGTCGGTGACGAATCCGCCAAGGGCCGCCAGGTTGCGACCATCTTTCGCCTGTTCCGGAACCGCCCGGACATCCGGTTCGAAGGACGCATCCACGAGCAGGTGATCATGTCGGCCCAGCGGACCGGTCTCAAGACCTATCCGAGCGCCGTGCACATCATCCACCTGGGCTACACCCAGACCACCATGGATGAGCGCGACAAGCTCAACCGCAATCTCGACCTCCTGCTGAAGCAGCTCGAGGAAGAACCCGACAATCCGTACGTTCACTACAACCTCGGTCAGACCTACAAGATGATGGGCCAGATCGAGGAGGCGGCCGGACGTTTCCAGCTCGCGATGGATCAGCTCCGGGCAGAAAAGGCCGATACCGGGATCCCGTACTTCGCGAACCTCTACTTCGCCCTGCCCGACGTCCTCCGCATGCTCAAGCGCCATGACGAGGCCCGGAAATGGCTGGAGGAAGGTCTGCGGATCTATCCGGACTTTCCGGACCTGCACTTCACGCTCGGCTCGGTGCACCTGGAGCAGGAACGTTACCTCGATGCCTGCCGGGCTTACGAGAACTGCGTTGCGCTGGGGGATCGGGTACATGCCGGCGGCACGGACCCCGCCCTGACGGGGCACAAAGGCCAGAACGCGCTCGGCATCTGCAAGGCACGCCTCGGTCGCCATGACGAGGCAGCCGAGCATTTCCGGCGTGCCGTCTCGCTGCACCCGAAGCCCGATGCCGAGTTGCTCACGAACTTGGGCATCGTACTCTCGCAAGGGGGTCAGATCGCGGAGGCGATCGACGTCTTCGTCCAGGCGCTCGAGCGTGACCCGGCAGAAATGCGCGCCTGGCTCAATCTCGCTACCCTGAGTTACCGTCTGGAGCGCTTCCAGGAATCGGTGGATGCCTGGGAACGGGTGCTGGCCATCGAACCAGGGATCGAGAACGGCCGGATCCTGCAGGCGGAGGCCCTCATGCGGCTCGACCGGCTGGGCCGCGCCCGGGTCCGCCTGCTGGAAGTGTTCTCCGAGTGCCCGGACCAACCGAACGCCTGGCTGAACTGGGGGCTCCTGCATCTGCTCGAACAGGACTGGAATGAAGCAGGCGAGGCCCTGGCACGTGTGGCGATACCGGAGGCCCAGGCTCTGGGAATCGTCGTGAAGATCCTGGCGGGTGACCCCGTAGATGAGCTCGCCCCCCTTGAGCAACTCCCCTTCGGAAAGGCACTCGGGGCCGCGCTCGACCTGCTCCTGCTGACTCACCGAGAGCCCGTGGCCGACCGTGTGCTCGCATGGCTTGACGGTCTGCCCCGCTCGCGTGCACCGTGGGAAGCGGCCGTGGCACAGGTCTTGCTGACGCGCGGATATGCCTCACGGAGCCTCCAGCACTTCCTGAAGGCCCGAGAGCTGGCCCCGGACGACGCCGGGATCTATGTCGGCCTGGGTGAGGCCTGCCTGGGGATGAACCTCAAGGAGGACGCCCTCGTGATGTTCGAGCAGGCGGTTAACCTGGCTCCGGCAGCCCCCTTCCCTCGCCGCCGGCTTGCCGAACTCCGCAGCTGAGGGAGGTCCGGGATGTCGCTCCGTCTGAACACCAACGTGGCCGCCCTCAAGGCGCACCTCAACCTCGAGACCAACAGCAATGCCCTGAACCGCTCGCTCGAGCGTCTGTCCTCGGGCCTGCGGATCAACCGTTCCGCGGATGACGCGGCGGGGTTGGCCATCTCGGAGCGGATGGGTACCCAGATCCGGGGCCTGGAAGTGGCCTCGCGTAATGCCATGGACGGCATCTCGATGGTCCAGACCGCGGATGGCGCCCTCGGAGAAGCCAGCACCCTGATCCTGCGCATGCGGGAACTCGCCGTCCAGGCCGCGAGCGACTCCCAGACCATGCAGGATCGCCAGGCCATCCAGCGAGAGATCGACCAGCTCATCCTGGAAGTCGATCGGATCGCGCAGACCACCGAGTTCAACAGGACCAACCTGCTGGATGGGTCGCGGTCGGTCCTGACGCTCCAGATCGGAGCCAACGAGAAGCAGTTCGTCGAGGTCGCCCTGCACACGGCCAGTGCGGCCGCACTCGTGCTCACCTCGCTTCCGGTGACGGACAGCGTCATCGCCTCGACCTCCGTGGCCCGGATCGACGCGGCCCTCGAGCGCGTGCTCGATCAGCGCGCCTCGATGGGGGCCATGTTGAATCGCCTCGACCTCGTCATGAACAACCTGACGACGCAGAGCGAGAAGCTCACGGCCTCGCGGTCCCGCATCCGGGATCTGGACATGGCCACGGAGGTGGTCGAACTGTCGCGCAGCCAGATCTTGAACCAGACCTCGGTCTCCATGCTGAGCCAGGCCAACCAGGCCCCGCAGGCGGTGCTCGCGCTCATCCGGGGTGGTTGAGCCGGCCGCGGGACCCCGTTTCGGAAGATTCTGAAAAAACTTGAGACCTTCCTGAAAAAATTTTTCGAATCAAGGGTATACTTTCCTTGGTGAACCGCTGGATGTCCATCCCGAGGTTCACCCGGCACCCTGACCCGACTGATTGTTCACGAGGAAGAATCTTCGGGTCAACGTGTGTCTTTCGCTTCACACAGGATGTGTGAGCTGGGCGAAAGAACCACCTGGGCCAGCCGGTCGCGGAACACGGATCGTTCCTGCTCGACATGACAAGGAGGTTCACCATGTCGCTCCGTATCAACACCAACACTGCCGCTCTCAATGCGCATCGTCAGCTCACGCACAATGACGAGATGCTCAACAAGAGCCTCAACCGGCTCGCATCCGGACTTCGGATCAACAATGCGTCGGACGATGCTGCAGGTCTGGCCATCAGCCAGAAGATGCAGGGTCAGGTCTCCGGCCTCAACCAGGCGAGCCGCAATGCCCAGGACGGCATCTCGCTGCTCCAGACGGCCGAGGGCGGCCTGAACGAGACCCAGAACATTCTTCAGCGCATGCGTGAACTGGCCGTCCAGGGGGCCAACGACACCCTCACCACGGCAGACCGCAACAACATCCAGGACGAGCTCAACGCGCTGTCCTCGGAGATCGACCGCATCGCGAACAACACGGATTTCAACACGAAAAAGCTGCTGGACGGAGCCCTCGCGACAGGAGGCATCACGTTTCAGGTCGGCGCCAACGCCAGCCAGACCGTCAATTTCACGGTAGCCACTGCCACGTCGAGTTCCCTGACCGTCGGCGGAGGCAGCATCACGGTCGATTCGGCCTCGAATGCCTCGACCACGATCAGCAACATCGACAATGCCATCGCTGCCGTGAGCAACAGCCGAAGCAAGCTGGGTGCCGCGATCAACCGTCTCCAGCACACGATCACGAATCTGGGCGTCCAGGCCGAGAACATCGATGCGGCACGCAGCCGGATCGCAGACCTTGACATGGCCAAGGAAGTCGTTCACATGTCCAAGTCGCAGATCCTGAGCCAGTCGTCGACCTCGATGCTGGCCCAGGCCAACAGTTCGTCCCAGAGCGTCCTCAGCCTCCTGCGCTAGGCCATCACCTGTCTCCCCCGGCCTTGAGCCGCAATCTCGCGGCCGGGGGAAGAAGCAGGGAGGTACGAGGATAGCTTCGGCCACCCGCGGACGGACTTGAGATCTCCATCAAAAGTTTTTTTCGCGGGGGGGTCACGCCCCCGGACCGGATGAGAGGGGGCATACCCCGGTGCCAGGAGGGCACCGGATATCTCATCAGGGAGGTACACCCATGTCACTCAGGATCAACACCAACACGGCGGCCATGAACGCCCACCGGCAGTTGACCATCAACGACGAGAGCCTGAACAAGAGCCTCAACCGGCTGGCCTCGGGGCTTCGCATCAACGGCGCCGCCGACGATGCCGCGGGCCTCGCGATCAGCCAGAAGATGCAGGGACAGGTCTCGGGCCTCAACCAGGCCAGCCGTAACGCCCAGGATGGCATCTCGATGCTCCAGACGGCGGAAGGCGGTCTCAGCGAGACCCAGAACATCCTCCAGCGGATGCGCGAACTGGCCGTCCAGGGGGCCAACGACACGCTCACCACGGCAGACCGCAACAACATCCAGGACGAGCTCAACGCGCTGTCCTCGGAGATCGATCGCATCGCGTCGAACACCGAGTACAACACGAAGAGCCTGCTCGGGGGGGGGCTGTCGAGCGGCGTCACGTTCCAGGTCGGGGCCAATGCCGGCCAGACGGTCAACGTCACCGTGTCCACGGCCTCGGCGAGTTCCCTGACCGTCGGGAGCGGCAGCATCACGGTCGACTCGGCCGCCAATGCTTCCACGACCATCAACAACATCGACAACGCGATCGCCGCGGTGAGCAACAGCCGAAGCAAGCTCGGCGCGTCGATCAACCGTCTGCAGCACACGATCACGAACCTGGGCGTCCAGGCCGAGAACATCGACGCGGCCCGCAGCCGTATCGCGGATCTCGACATGGCCAAGGAGGTCGTCCACCTCTCGAAGTCCCAGATCCTGAGTCAGTCCTCGACGGCGATGCTCGCTCAGGCGAACTCCTCGTCGCAGAGCGTGCTGGGTCTGCTCCGGTAGCCACGCATGAAAAAAAGAGCCGGTGGTCTTCACCGGCTCTTTTTTTCTAAAGTTCGAGGCCACGACGTCCGATACCCTATAGTGGGTTAGAGGCAACTCCGGGCCGGAAGGCCCGACGGAGGAGACCATGCGCATCGAAGGAGCCATCATGGCTGCGTCCATGGTGAGCCAGCAGACCGTTCAACCCGATACCCAGATCCAGCGTGATCGCGCCTACCAGGCCACGGCGTCCAATCTGGCCCAGGAAGAAGCCCGCCAGGGTGACGATTCCCGGGCTGTCGGCCGTCAGATGCTGGAATCCGCGATCGGTCAGGTCGAGAAAATCTTGAATGCCTTCGACGAGTCGGTGGCGTTCAAGATCCACGAGCAGACCAAGAGCACCATCGTCTCCGTGGTCAATCGTGACACCGGAGAGGTCATCCGCGAGTATCCCTCCGAGAAGTTCCTGGACCTGGTTGCCATGTTCCAGAAACAGCTCTCGGGCCTGTTCGTCGACACGAACCGGTAAAAGGGGTCAGGAGGCATCATGGCGGGCGCGCTTTCGGTCGGTGGTCTGGCCACGGGACTTGATACCAAGAACCTGATCGCCCAGCTCATCGCAGCCGAGAGCGCGCCCATCCAGCGCCTCCAGGCCCGCAGTGCCAGCATCACCACGGCCAACAACCTCTTCCAGGGAATCTCGTCCAAGCTGACGGCCCTCCGCTCGGCCGCGAAGGACCTGACCCTGGATGCGAATCTCGCTCCTCGGGCGACTCGCTCGACGGATTCCGCCATCGTGTCCGCCACCGCGACGGCCTCTGCGGCTGCCGGGACCTACAGCGTCATGGTGAAGCAACTCGCCTCCTCCTCCACGCTGAAGAGTGCCTCGGGCGTGGGCGCCAGCGTGTCGGACTTCGTGGCCTCGGACACGGGCGCCTCAGCGGGGCAAAAAAAGCTATCCGAGTTGAATCTCGCCACGACCATCACGGGCGGATCGCTCACCTTCCAGATCAAGAAGGCGGCCGGAGTCGAGACGAAATCGGTCACGATCGACCCCGCGAAGACCCTGCAGGCGACCCTGAAAGATATCCAGGACGGTCTGGGCGGATCCTCGGTGGTCGAGGTCGTCAACAACCGGATTCGCGTCACCGCCGATCCGACCATCTCACAGGTGGTCTTCGGTTCCGGGACCGACACCTCGAACTTCTGGAGCAGCACGGGTCTGCGGACCGTCACGGGAACCCAGTCGGGTGGCGCAGCCATCCAGGTTTCGGGGGTTTCGAACCTGGGCGTCGCGCGCCCCGATGTGGCCATGGACGGATCCGGGACGATCGCCCCGGGGCTCAAGACCGCCCTGACCACCGTCGGAGGGTCGGGTTCCTTCGAGATCAACGGCACGACGATCAGCTACCAGGGCACCGACAGCCTCAACGCCGTGCTCAGCCGGATCAATACCTCCAGTGCCGGGGTCATCGCCAGCTACAACACTCTCGAAGACCGCGTCGTGCTGACGAGTCGCGCGACGGGCTCCGAGGCGATCGCCATCAAGGACCTCACGGGCAACTTCCTGGAAGCCAGCGGCATGTACAGCACGGCAACCAGCTCGATCACGGGTAGCACCACGGTGGGCGCCAATGCCCAGATCCTCATCCAGGGTATCAACGGTGATCAGCCGATCGAGAGCACGAACAACCGGTTCTCGAACATCGTTCCGGGCCTGACCTTCACGGCCTCGAAGGTGGATGACGGGAAATACCAGACGGTGACGGTCGAGCTCAATCCGCAAGCCACCATCGACAAGCTCAAGTCGTTCGTCGATGCCTACAATGCCGTGCTCGACAGCGTGAACTTCATGACGGCCAAGGGCGCGCCCAATGCGTTCGATGCAGACCTCAGAGCCCTCGGCTCCCAGGTCCGAACCCTGACGACCAGCCTCGCGGCCCCTGACAACGCGACCATCAAGTCCCTGACGGACCTGGGGATCGGGACCACGCGAGACGATCGCATCCGACTCTCGATGGACAGTGACAAGATCCGTACCGCGCTCGAAAATCGCCCCGACGAGGTGGCAAATCTGTTCCGGAACGCCACCTCGGGCATCGCGAATCGCCTGTCGACGTATCTCAACAACGTCACGGGCACCTCGGGCATTCTCAAGTCCCGGGACCGGACGGCCCAGGCCCGGATCCGGTCGATCAACGATCAGGTATCCGATTCTCAGCGTCGGATGACGCTGAGACAGGACCAGCTCAACAAGCAGTTCGCCGCGATGGAGAAATCCGTTTCCACCATGAAGTCCCAGCAGAGTGCCTTCACGAGCCAGCTCGGTTCTCTCGGCTAGCAGGAGGAGATCCCACGATGAACCCCATGATGGCCAGAAACCCCTACGCGCAGTACCAGCAGACGCAGTTCGAGACCGCTCCCCCCGAGCGGCTGCTGCTGATGCTGTATGACGGTGCGATCCGCTTCTGCATGGTCGCTCGCAAGGCGATCCTCGAGAACGACCCCAAGACCTGCAACACGCACTGCATCAAGGTGCAGAACATCCTGCAAGAGCTCATGGTGACGCTCCGAATGGACGTGGGAGGGGATCTCGCGAAGAACCTCTTCGACCTCTACGAGTACCTCTCGCATCGCACGATGATGGCCAACGTCAACAAGCAGGTCGAGCCCCTCGACGAGGTCGTGGGTCATCTCAAGGAACTGCGTGAGGCGTGGGCGCAGGCCGCCCGGAACGTCGGCACGCTCAAGGCCTCCCAGGCCAGCGCCTGATCCCCCAGCCATGCCGTCCGAGCAGCTGGCAGAACTCTATCGCGAGGCCCTGCGACTCACCGAGTCGCAGGGCCTCGCCATTGCCCGGGAAGACTGGGAGTCGCTGGAAGCCCTCCTGGCCGAGCGCCAGCACGTCCTGGACCAGGTGACTCCGCTCCTGGCGGAGGTAGCTCCCGGGGATCCGGCTCTGGAGCCCGCACGCGCGGCGCTCCGCGAGATGCTGGCCCGCGAGACAGACAATCAGGCAGCCCTGGCAGCCTTGCAGGCAGGGCTGGAATCGCAGCGCAAGCAGCTGTCTCAGGGAGCGGGGGCCCTGGCCCGGTACCGGGTCACGGTCCCGGAAGAATCCGAGACCTGGTACATCGACGACGCCAGATGACGCCTTTCAGGGCAACAGCATGCCCGCCATCGCAGCACTGAGACACGAGGCGAGCGCACCGGCGACCATGGCCCGCAACCCGAGCTGAGCCAGATCACCACGCCGCTCGGGGGCCATCGCCCCGATGCCCCCCACGTTCTGGGCAATCGAGCTGAAATTCGCGAACCCACACAGCGCGAAGGTCGCGAGCCGGATCGAGCGCTCCGAGAGCTCGCCGCGCCGGATCAGCTCCACGAGATCGGCGTAGGCCACGAACTCGTTGAGCGCGAGTTTCTGCCCGATGAGGCCTCCGACCGTGACGGCCTCGGACCAGGGCACGCCCATCAGGAAGGCGAGCGGGCTGAAGGCGGCTCCGAAGAGCATCTGGAGGGACACGACCGGGAGATGCCAGCCGAACCAGGTATCGAGGTGCCCCGGAAGCCAGCCGATGGCCGCGTTCACGAGGGCCAGCAGCGAGATGAACGCGAGCAGCATGGCCCCGACGTTGAAGGCGAGGTGCATGCCATCGATCGCCCCCTTGGCCGCTGCCTCGATGACGGACGATTCATGCCGCTCGACGGCGAGCTCCACCTTCCCTCGTGTCCGGGGCTCGCCGGTCTCGGGCACCATCAGCTTGGCCATCACGAGCCCGGCCGGCGCCCCCATGAGGGAGGCGGCGAGCAGGGACGGAGCCCAGTCCTTGCCCAGCAGCCCCAGATAGGCGGCCATCACCCCTCCCGCGATGGTGGACATCCCTCCGGTCATGAGGGCCATCAACTCCGAACGGGTCATGGTCCCGATGTACGGGCGGACGAGCAGGGGGCCCTCGACCTGCCCCACGAACACGCAGGCCGCCGCACTCAGGCTCTCGGCAGCAGAGGTGCCGAGCGTCCGGGAGACGACCCAGGCCAGGATCTGCACGATGGCCTGGACGATACCCAGGTAATAGAGGATGGCGATGAGGGCCGCCATGAAGACGATGGTCGGCAGCACCTGGAACGCGAAGATGAACGCGAATCCGGGAACGTCGACGAGCTTGCCGAAGACGAAGCTCGAGCCCTGCTTCGAGAAGTCGAGCAGGGCCGTGATACGCGCCCCCAGCCACTGGAAGAGGGCCTGCCCGCCCGGCAGCTTGAGGATGAACAGGGCCAGGGCGAACTGGATGCCGAGTCCCGCGAGGATGGGACGCCAGCGAATGGCCTTCCGGTCCGTCGAGGCCAGCCATCCGAGCAACAGGATGGCCAGCAACCCCACGATACTGATGAGCTGGTTCATGTCGTCCTCCTAGCTCAGGAGACCGGCGATCGTCGCGGTCAGGCACGAGGCGAGGGCCCCACCGACCATCGCCCGCAGGCCCAGCCGGGCGAGTTCACCCCGACGCTCGGGCGCGATGCCCCCGATGCAGCCGATGTTGATAGCGATCGAGCTGAAGTTGGCGAAGCCGCACAGCGCGAAGGTCGCGATCGTCGTGGCGTGCGCCCCGAGCGAGACCCCGGCCACCTTGCCCGCGATGATGTCGGCCAGGTGCGTGTAAGCCACGAACTCGTTGATGACGATCTTCTGACCGATCAGGCTCCCGACGAGCCCCGCCTCGTTCCAGGGCACGCCCATCACGAAGGCCAGCGGGCTGAAGATCCAGCCCAGGATCTTCTCGAGTGACAGCGGGCTGCCATCCGGCAGGTGGACGAGACCGATGCCGGCATTCAGCATCGCGATGAGCGAGACGAAAGCCAGGAGCATGGCCCCCACCACGAAGGCCAGGTGCATCCCGTCCGCGGCCCCCTTGGCAGCCGCTTCGATGACGGACGATTCCGTCCGTTCGACCTCGAGGGTCGCTCCGCCGGCCGTCTTCGGAGATTCGGTCTCGGGGACCATGATCTTGGCCATCACGAGGCCGGCGGGCGCCCCCATGATGGACGCCGCCAGCAGGTGGGGCGCCCATTCCTTGCCGAGCATCCCGATGTAGGCCGCCATCACGGACCCCGCGATGGTCGCCATTCCACCCGTCATGATGGCCATGAGCTCGGATCGGGTCATCTGGGAAATGTACGGACGAATCAGCAGGGGCGCCTCGCTCTGCCCCACGAAGACGCAGGCGACGGCACTCAAACTCTCGGCCCCGGACGTACCCATGGTCTTGACCATCAGCTTCGCGAAGAAGGAGACGATGGCCTGCATGAGGCCCAGGTAATAGGCGACACCCATGAGGCTTCCGACGAAGATGATGGCCGGAAGCACCTGGAACGCGAAGATGTAGCCCATCGAGGGGATGTCGATGAGCTTGCCGAAGACGAAGCCCGTGCCTTCCCTGGCGAAGTCCAGGAGTCTCGTGACGGCCAGCCCGAGGCGATCGAAGAACGACTGACCGACGGGGGTCTTGAGGATGAAGAGGGCCAGGGCCAGCTGCACACCCAGCCCCCAGCCGACGAGGCGATACGAGATGGCCCGACGATCGGTCGAAAGGGCGTGGGCGATACCCAGGATCACGAGCAGGCCCAGCAGGCCGACGAGCTTGTCCATGGCGGGTTGTGAAGCTCCTGTCTACAAGCAGCATCCCCTGGCCTCAGGGGCCAGGGGAGCAAAAGGATCAACGATCGAGGCGAGAGGCGGCTTGCAACGAGCGCCGCCTGAGGGCGAATCGCAGGCGGCGCTTGCCCCCCTGCCAGCGGAACACCGAAAAGAGCGCGACGGTGAGGGTTCCCCCCTTGAGAAACCAGGTGAAGAGCGCTCCGAGGTCTCCCAGGATGGCCCCCCCGACGGGAACGGCCTCGGCCGCGACCAGAGGCGCCGTCGCGACGAGCTTGCCCTGCTGCATGACCTGGAGGGTCCCGACGGGCTGGCCGGGCGAGACGGGAGCCGTCACATCTTCCCGAATGAGGGTGGTGGTCTCGACCTGCGGACGACCGGAGCCGCGTGGCACACTCAGCGTCAGGGGCTGGAGCAAGACGGCCTTCACGGACCGCACGCTGCCACCGGCGACGGCCACCTCACCGAGCGGCTGGTCGGGAGTCAGCACGGGGACGCTCTCGAAGGCCTGCAGACCGTGGTCGAGCAACTGCTGGGCATCGCGCCAGCAGTCCGGATCCGAGAGGATGGCCTCGATCACGTACCGACCGTCGCGCTTCGCGGATCCGACGAAGCATTTCCCGGCAACCGTGGTGTACCCCGTCTTGCCGGCCCAGGCGCCCGGATAGGACTTCAGGAGCCGGTTGTGGTTGACCAGCAGACGCTTCTTGATGCGCGAGTTGCCGGGCAGTTCCATGGTCCGGGTGGACGAGATCCGGGCCATGGTCGTGTTCATGAACGCGGCGCGCGCCAGCATGGCGAGGTCGTGCGCGCTCGAATGGTGGGCCGGGTTCGGGAGCCCGTGGGGAGTCTCGAAATGGGTGTCCTGAAGCCCGAGTTCCTCGGCCTTGCGGTTCATGAGGGCCACGAAGCCCTGGACGCTACCGCCCACGTGCTCGGCGACGGCCGTGGTGGCATCGTTGCCGGAGACGAGCATCATGCCGTAGAGCAGCTGTTCGAGCGTGAGGTGTTCTCCCGCCTCGAGATACATGCTGGAACCTTCCACGGCTGCAGCAGCCGTCGACACCTCGACGACATCCGAGAGGTTGCCATGCTCGATGGCGACGAGGGCGGCCATGAGCTTGGTGGTGCTGGCTTGCGGGAGCTGTTCGTGGATGTTCTTGCCGTAGAGCACCTGACCGGACGCCCCGTCGATGAGGATCGCGGCCCGGGCGGTGACGGTGGGCGAGGCCTGTTCGGCCCGGGCCGGGAACAGCCCGGTCCCCAAGGCCAGCGCGGCCATCCCCACCGTGATCATCGCACGCTTCAACGGAACCTCCCTCGCATCACTTCCAGCGTAAGTCCACAAGCAGTTTAAGAAAAGCCCATGAATCGTTGCGTGACGGTGCTCACCGGAGCCGTGATCCCACTTGCGCCTCCGGCTCGTTACAGGCTATACTGACTGAACTGCGCGCTAATAGCTCAGGTGGTAGAGCAGCTGACTCTTAATCAGCGGGTCGTAGGTTCGAGCCCTACTTGGCGCACCTTGAAATCGGGCACCCGTGATGGGTTGCCCGATTTTTGTGCTTGACGGTCTCCCCGTCGTCCGCCCCCTCGCACTGGCGCCGCAGGTCCACACCCGACCTTCGACAGGTCTCGTCCAGCTGACGCTCGAGGTGAGTCTGGCCTAGCATGCGGACATGTCGGTGAAAACAGCCCTCCAGCGCCTCCCGTCACATCGATCGGCGTGTGACACGAACTGCCCGTACGCGCAGAAGGCGAAGGTCGGGCTCCCCTCTGCGAGGACGAGGTCCTGTTCTGGACCGCCTGTCCCCCCTCGTCCACGCAAGCTCTGGATACCGACACCCGGGTCCTGGTGCGCGACCCCGACCTTCTCCAGGAGCAGAGCTTGCTCGGTGACCTGGAAAAGGGACAGATCGGGTTTCGCCGGCGGGTGGCCAAGCGACGGAGGATGCCCGGGCTACAACCTCTCGGAGCCGGAGAGCCCGGTTACCGGGACTCCCTGTGTCTGGTCTACCGCGCCGACGCTCAGAAAACGACAGGCGCCGAGACCCTCCTCGAGGCGATCCGGCGCTCGGTGAAATAGCGTCTCGGTACGGCACGGGGGGCCATAACCGCCCCCCGTGCCGTATCGATGCCTACTTCTTGACCCGGGTCTTGCGTGCTGCCGGCTTCTTCACCGGAGCAGGCACTTTCCGGAGAACGGGAGCCACAGTCTCGGCGGGCGTCGGCAAGACAGAGGGGATGGCGGCCGGTTCGGTCACGGGCTGAGCGACGGGCTCGGGGGAGGCCAGGGAGTCGACCGACGCGGCTGCGGTCGGCGCAGGGGCGGGAACGACAGGACCTTCCTCACGCTGCTCGGACCGGGAAGCCGTACAGCCGGCCACGAGCAAGAGGGATGCCAGAGCGACGGAGACCTTCATTGAGCACGAAAACCTTTCCGGACGCGGTGCGAACCGTTCGGCCCGCACCTCGCGGCAAGACGCAAGGGGCGTGACCAATCTAGCGCATGGTGAGGCCAACGGGATTTGACGGACCCGGCCGGAGCGCCTAAACTGGCAGGGTTCAATCCGCGCCAATAGCTCAGGTGGTAGAGCAGCTGACTCTTAATCAGCGGGTCGTAGGTTCGAGCCCTACTTGGCGCACTGTTCCGGGATATCCGGGACATCCGGGGGAGATGCTGGAGTGGTTGAACAGGCATTCCTGGAAAGAATGTAGGCGGCCAAAAGTCGTCTCGGGGGTTCGAATCCCCCTCTCCCCGCTCTTGCTTCGTGCCGCCTTCCCGTATCCGGAGGCTCTTTCGTGTCGATGTCGTTGCCTGCTGCCGTCCTCGCTCAGCGTTCCCGGATCGAGGAGGCCGCCACTCTCCTACGCGATCGCCTCGGCCCCGTTCCCACCGTGGCGCTCATCCTGGGTTCCGGCCTCGGCAGCTTTGTCGACGGCCTCACGGACTCCCGGGCCATCGCCTTCGACGAGATTCCGCACTGGGCCAGCGCGACGGCCCCCGGGCACGCCGGCCGACTCGTGGTCGGGCAGACGGGGGACTGCCGCGTCATCGTGCTCCAGGGCCGGTTGCACGGTTACGAAGGGCACGCCCCCACGGAAGCCACTTTCCCCATCCGGGTCCTGCGACAGCTCGGCGTGAAGACCCTGGTTGTCACGTGCGCGGCAGGCTCCCTTCACGAGGGCTGGCAGGCCGGTGACCTGATGCTCATCTCGGACCAGATCAATCTCACGGGCACCAACCCGCTCGTGGGGCCCAACGACCCCGATATCGGACCCCGCTTCCCCGTGATGTTCGACGCCTACCGCGAGCGGCTGAGAGCGATCGCCCGTGAGGTCGCCACGGGCCTCGACATCCCCCTCCGCGAAGGCGTGTATGCCGGCATCCAGGGCCCGGCCTTCCTCACGCCGGCCGAGCTGGCCCACCTGATCACCATCGGTGCCGATGCGGTCGGCATGTCGGTCGTGCATGAAGTCCTCGTGGCGGTGCATGGCGGGCTGGACGTCGTCGGCCTCGCCCTTCTGTCAGACGTGGCCCGGCCGGACGAGCCCACCCATGCCACGGCGGAAGAGGTTCTGGCCGTGGTGGAGCGGTCGGCACCCCGCGTCCATGCGCTGCTGGCCAGCCTGCTTCCCCGACTCTGAAGCCGTCACCGACCTTCCAGGAAACCCCAGGCGAGACACGCCTCGCGCTGTGCACTCCCCCGCGAGCGCATGACCCGGGTCCCCCGGAAGGCCCGCTCGAGCACGCGAGCCAGGCGCTGCGCCAGGGCAGCCTGAGACAGGTAGAGCACCGAAATGGGGGGGCGTTCCTCGAGATCGACGAGGCGCGCCAGGGGATTGACCGTCCGCGCGCGCAGGAGTTCTCGCTCGAGCGTGGCCAGAACCTGACTCCTGCGTGCTTCCATCCCGGGCCACCAGATCCGCAGTTCGCCCGCGAAGGTGCCGACCCGGTGACATGCGGGACAGACCCGGCGTGCGGTGGCCGGCTCACTGAGCAACTTCAGCGCCCGCGGCGGGTCATGGATCCACCGCTTGGCCTCGAACAGGGCCAGACATCGCGGACAGACCCCTGCGTCCCGCCCCGTCGCCCAGGCCGCTCCCGGGTGGTGCACGCCCTCGGGATACCGCTCGTCGATCGCGGGGCCCGCGATCCAGCGACGTCCGGTCCGACCGCTCTTCAGCGAGAGCCCCCCGCCCAGCCCCGTACTTCGTGCCGGTATCCGCATCGTGGAAGCCCCCTCCCGCCCCGACCGGGCGCGACGGATCCTAGCACTCCGCATGCAACGGAGCAGCACCCGGGCGTGGAAAGCCGGGATCCAGGCACGGCCAGCGTGCTATCCTGTTATCGACATCCGCCGGAAGTCATCCGGGTGCGGTGAGGAGTCTCGGACCCGTGCGCGCAGCCGAAGCCAGCCAGGTTCTGGCCCCCCCCTTCATGGGGGGGCTGCTTCCGCTGGTGATCATCACCCTCGCGATCGCCATCCTCACCCTGGTCTGGGCCCTGGCGCTGAGACGCCGCGAGCGCGAACTGGCGGACAAGGACCGGCACCTCCACCAGCTCATGAGCGCCGTTTCCCACGAGCTCCGGACGCCGCTCAACTTCATCACGGGCTTCGCGAGCATCCTGCAAGACGAGCTGGCCGGTCCCCTCACCGCGGAGCAGCATCGCCATCTTGGCAAGATCCTGCTCGGAGCCGACCAGCTGACGGCGCTGATCAACCAGATCCTCGATTACACGCGACTCGAGTCGGGCCAGTTCCAGCTGGCGCGCCGTGCCGTCGAACCCGAAACCGTCATCCGCGAGGCTCTCGAGAACCTCGAGCCCGTCGCCCGCCAGAAACGCATCGACCTGCGCGTGACGCTCGAGGCCCGCGGCCCCGTGATGCTGGATCCCGATCGGCTCACCCAGGTCCTCTACAACCTCGTCAGCAACGCCATCAAGTTCACGCCCCCCCGGGGCACCGTCGAGGTGCTTGCCCGGACGCGGTCCGACCAGCTCGAGATCGAGGTCGTGGACTCCGGGATCGGCATCTCGGCCGAGGATCTGGAGGTCGTCTTCACGGCCTACTACCGGACGGAGGCCGGTGCGAGGATGAGCCAGGGAACGGGGCTCGGTCTGGCCATCACCCGGGCCCTCGTCGAAGCCCACGGAGGCACGATCCAGGCAATCAGCCGCCCCGGCGAGGGCAGTCGCTTCGTGCTGTCCCTGCCCATCGTCTGAGCGGGCTCAGAGCGTCGCGAGGATCGTCACGTCCGGGTGCCGCCGCAGGTCGATCTCGTAAGGACGGACCCGGCGACGGCCGTCCGGATCGCGCAGCACCTGGACCACCGGGCGCAGGGGTAAGCCGCGATCGACGTCCGTCACGACCCCCTCCTCGCAGGTGCTGAGCCGCACGACCGTCTCGACGGGAAACGGCACCACCATCTTCAAGAACTCCTGGACGAGCGCCAGCCGGAAGTGAGACCCTCCGCTGGCCATCAGATACTCGATCGCCTGATGCGGGGGGGTGGGCCCCCCCTGCGAGGTCTGGTGTAGCAGGTTGTCGTACGTGTTGACGAGCGCGGCGATCTGCGCGAACTCGTGGATGGACTCCCCCCGGAGGCCCTGGGGGAACCCCGTCCCGTCCCAGCGCTCGTGGTGCTGCAGGACGATCGCCCGGGCCGTGGCCGGCACGACGTCCCCCATCTGCGCGAGCAGATCGGCCCCGGCCCGCGCATGAGCCCGGTAGGCGAGGTCGACGGGCGCCTCGGTGGTCTCATGCAGATGGGCTGCGGACGCCTCGAGGACGGTCTTGCCCAGATCGTGCACCAGCAACCCCATGGCGAGGTCCATGAGCTTGCCGTAGGGCATGCCGAGGTGGATCCCGAAGCTCAGGCCCAGGATGCAGACGTTGACCGCATGGGTGATCCCGTAGGTGCCGAGCGACCGCAACTCACCGAACTGGGTGGGCAGGCGACGGGCGCTCATGAGGTCATTGAGGACCATCGAGGAGGCGTTGTAGAGGATCCGGCGCTGGGTCCAGGTCTGGGCCAGGCCCGCGTCCGGCTCCCGCGTGCGCGCCATCAGCTCGCGCACCCCCGTCAGGGCCTCGACCCTCGCTTTCTCGCTGACGACCTCCTCGTGGGCGTCCGTCGCGGCCTCGTTCTCGAGCAAGCTGACGGCCAGGAAGCCCTCCTCGGCCAGCCGGGCGAGGTACTCTCGCGTGAGCTCGGTTCCTCGCCTCAGCAGGACCCGGCCATCTTCGCCGTGAATCGTCCGACCGAGACGACTTCCGGGCACCACCCGCGAGATGGGCACGAAGCGCATGGAGATCCCTCCGGATCCGGGCGAGCCTTGACGCAGGACCAAGGCTGGATTAAAGTCATGAGACCGTCAAGGCTCAGTCGCCAAGTGGTCAAGGCAAGCGGTTCATACCCGCTCATCCGCTGGTTCAAATCCAGCCTGAGCCACTCCCCTGAAGGTCCGGCATTTGCCGGGCCTTTTGTGTGTCGACCCGAAAAGGGGAGGGCCGAGTCCCCGACCCCGGAGCGCCGGACCTGGATGACCCTGCTCGAGATCTTGCAACGAAGCGAGCTGCTCCCCCCTGGCGAACGCGTCCTCGTGGGATGCTCGGGCGGGGGCGACTCGCTGGCACTTGCCCATGCCCTCTCGCTGGTCCGGCCAGGCCAGGTCGAGGCGGCCGTGGTGGACCACGGGGTGCGGGAAGGTTCGCTCGACGAGGCCCGGGCCGTCGCGGCCCTGCTCGACAGCTGGCACATCCCCAGTGCGGTGCTCTCGCCCGTACCCGAGACGGAGGGCAGTCCCGAGGATCGGCTCCGGCGCCAGCGACTGGGGGCGCTCGCCGCATATGCCCGGTCGCGGGGCATCGGGCGCATCGTGCTGGCGCACCATGCCCGGGACCAGCTCGAGACGATCCTGATGCGCCTGATGCGCGGCACGGGCCTCGAAGGCCTGAGCGGCATGAAGGCCTGCCGTCCCCTCGACGCGACGTGTCTCCTGGTCCGTCCGCTCCTGACCTGCCCGCCCGAATGGCTCGAGGCGCACGCCCGGGCCCACGGCCTGACGCCCTGGGAGGACCCCACCAACCGCGATCGCCGGATTCCCCGCAACCGGATCCGGCTGGATGCCCTGCCGGCCCTGACTTCCCTGAACCCCGCATGGCCCGGGAATCTCGCCTCCATGGTGTCGCGCTGGCAGGACGAGGAAGCCTTCCTGCAGGCCCGGGCCACCGAGGCGCTCGAACGCCTGCATCCGAGACACCTGGAAGGCCTCATGGCCTGGCGACAGGAGACCTTCCAGCAAATGGATCCGGTCCTCCAGCGGCGGATCCTGCGGCTCGCGACCCGGGAGGTCGGAAGACTTCTTCACGATCTCGACTCGGCGATGATTGAACGCCTCAGGACGGACGCGTCGCCGCTGGCCGATGTCGGCCAGGGTCTCCGGGTCGAGCGGCGATACGGCTGGTTCGTCCTGGCCCACGGACACGGGCCTGCCCCGACAGACCCGCGCCTGAGACGGTGTGACCCCGACACCGACCTGTTCCGTCCCCCCGGCCGCACCTGCATGCGCACGCTGCGGCACCACCTCGCACGCCGACGGATCCCGTGGCTCGTCCAGGAGCGCCTCTGGGTGCTGGCCCGCGATGGCTGCGTGCTCGCCGTCATGGGGGGGCCACTCGCAGGCGAAGTGGCCACCGATCTCGCGACGATCGAACGCCCGCAGTCCGGATGGCCCGGCGAGACCTGGTTTGACAAGGGGGGTGGACCTCCCTAGCATGAGGCTGGAGGTCCATGTCCGTGCGTGCCTGGTTCGCGGGACCTCGGCCCTGAAGGATGCTTCATTGAACAAGATCTGGAAAAGCAACGGCTTCTACGTGGTGTTGATCCTCGTGGCGATCGCCATCATGACGTCGCTCTGGAACAAACCGACCCCCCAGGTGACGGAGATCAGCTACTTCAAGTTCCTGGAACAGGTCCGCGAGAACACCATCAAGAACGTCTCGATCTCCAAGTCGACCGGCGCCATCTCCGCGGTCACCGAGCGTAACGAGCGCATCCGGACGGTGGCCCCCGACAACGATCCCCGCCTTTACCAGGAGCTCGACCAGCACAAGGTCGACTACCAGATCAAGGCTCCGGATCAGGCCAACTGGCTGCTGTCGTTCTTCAGCACCATGCTGCTGCCCGTGCTCGTGATCGTGGGCATCTGGATGTTCATGCTCCGGCAGGCCCAGAGTGGCTCCAACCAGGCCATGAGCTTCGGCAAGAGCCGAGCCAAGCTGATGATCGACAACAAGCCCAAGGTCACCTTCGCGGACGTCGCGGGCGTCGACGAGGCCAAGGCCGAGTTGCAGGAGATCGTCGAGTTCCTCAAGAATCCTGAAAAGTTCCAGGCCCTGGGCGCCCGGATCCCCAAGGGCGTGCTGCTGGTGGGGTCTCCCGGAACGGGAAAGACCCTGCTCGCGAAGGCGATCGCCGGTGAGGCGGGCGTCCCGTTCTTCTCCATCTCGGGGTCGGACTTCGTCGAGATGTTCGTGGGCGTCGGCGCGAGCCGCGTGCGTGACCTCTTCGAGCAGGCCAAGAAGCATTCCCCCTGCATCGTGTTCGTCGACGAGATCGACGCCGTCGGGCGTCAGCGCGGAGCCGGGCTCGGCGGAGGCCACGACGAGCGCGAGCAGACGCTCAACCAGCTGCTCGTCGAGATGGACGGCTTCGAGCCCAGCCAGAGCGTCATCGTCATCGCAGCCACGAACCGCCCGGACATCCTCGATGCCGCCCTCACGCGTCCCGGACGCTTCGACCGTCAGGTCATCGTGGATGCCCCGGATGTCGCCGGCCGTGAGCAGATCCTCAAGGTCCACGTCCGCAACAAGCCCCTGGCCGAGGAAATCGACCTGCCGACGCTCGCCAAGCGCATCCCGGGTTTCACGGGCGCTGACATCATGAACATGTGCAACGAGGCCGCGCTCATCGCGGCCCGGCACAACCGGACCCAGATCACCCAGGTGGACTTCGACGAGGCGATCGACAAGGTCTACGCAGGTCCCGAGCGCAAGAGCCGGATCATCTCCGACCAGGAGAAGGAGATCATCGCGTTCCACGAGGTCGGTCACGCCCTGGTGGCCCGCCTGGTTCCCGAGTCCGACAAGGTCCACAAGATCACCATCGTCTCGCGCGGGCGGGCCCTGGGCCTGACCTGGCACCTGCCCGAGGACCGGGTGCTGCTCAGCCAGTCCAAGATCGAGGCCATGATCACCGGCCTGCTCGGGGGCCGGGCAGCCGAAGAGATCGTCTTCGGGGATGTCACGACCGGCGCGGGCAACGACATCGAGCGCGCCACGGGCCTCGCCCGCAAGATGGTCACCGAGTGGGGCATGAGCGATGCCCTGGGCCCTCTGGCCCTCGGCAAGCGCAACGAACATGTCTTCCTGGGTCGTGACTTCGGGGGCGATCGGGACTACGCCGAGCACGTGGCCAACCAGATCGACCAGGAAGTGAAGCGCATCGTCGAGTCCTCCTTCGCCAAGGCCAAGCGCCTCTTGCAGGAGAACCACGACAAGATGGTCCTCATCGCCCGGGAACTCATCGCCAAGGAGACGCTCGACGCAGACCAGTTCGAGAGCCTGTTCTCGGGCGGGTCCGAGCCGAGCGAGCCTCTCGTCACCGCCTGATCGCCGCACGCGGAGTGAGGGGGAGCTTCCGGACAGGAGGCTCCCTTTTCTTCCACCTGAACGGAGCCTGACCCATGCCCTGGACTGCCCAGCAGATGCCCGATTGCACGGGATGGACCGTGCTCGTCACCGGGGCCAACAGCGGCATCGGCCTCGAGGCCACGCGTGAGTTCGCGCGCCGAGGCGCTCATGTCGTGATGGCCTGCCGCTCGGAAACGAAGGCCCGGGAGGCGATCGCCCTGATCGGACAGGATGCCCCGACCGAGCGACTCGCGTTTCTCGCGCTCGACCTCATGAGCCTCGAATCCGTGCGGGAGGCCGCTCGCCAGTTCCTCGATCGCCACGGACGTCTGGACCGGCTCATCAACAATGCCGGCATCATGGCCGTCCCCCTCCGCCACACCGACGATGGCTTCGAGTCGCAGATGGCCACCAACCATCTCGGTCACTTCGTGCTCACGGCCCATCTGTGGCCGGCCCTGCTCGCCGCACGGGAGGCCCGGATCGTCAACGTGAGCTCGATGGCCCACCGGATGGGTCGGCTTCCCCTCGACGACCTGGAAGGCAAGGGCCGGTATTCCCCCTGGGCTCGCTACGGTCAGACGAAGCTCGCCAACCTGCTGTTCACGTGCGAACTCGATCGCCGGATCCGCGAGGCCGGCCTGAACCTGAAGGCGATCGCCTGCCACCCCGGCTATGCCAGCACGAATCTGCAGAGCGTGGCCCCCCGGATGCAGGGTTCGCGCCTGGGGGAGACACTCACGGCGTGGGGCAACCGCTGGCTGGCCCAGTCGGCCGCCATGGGAGCGCTGCCGACGCTGTATGCGGCGACCGTCGCAGAGCTGACAGGAGGCACGTTCGTGGGGCCCGACGGCCTCATGGAAATGCGTGGCTACCCGCGGCTCGTGACCCCGGCCGCCACGGCGCGGGACTCGGCAGCCGCCCGGCGGCTGTGGGACGAGTCCGAGCGTCTGACGGGCACGACCTTTTCGTTGACTTCCGAGCCCTCCTCGGTCCGATGACTTCTTCTCGAACAGGAGCCTCCTGCGTGCACCCGATTGTTTCCGCATGCGTTGCAACCTTGCTGGTGACCAGCCTCCCGGCGGGAGCCGGTCTGGCCGCCCAGCCGCCCGCTCCCCCGCGGGCGGTCCCTGCACCGGGGACGCGCGTCGTGGTCACCCCGACCGCTCCCGCCGCGGCCGGCATCGCCCCGACGCGCTTCTTGAAACTCGAGCAGGCCCGCACCCTCGGGGTAGGCCACCTCGTACTCGGCAGCGCTGCAGCCGGTACGACATCGGGCCTGGACGTGAGCTACGGGATCCTCGACAACCTCGAATTGCTGGGGCAGCTGGCCTGGAATCCCGGATTCAGGCTCGGTGGCAACAACGCCTCCGTGCTCACCGGAGCGCTGAGCGTCCGCGTGGGCGGAAAGATCCGCCTCATCGACAGCGACAGCTGGTCGCTCGCCGCCCAGGGGGCGCTGGAAGCCTCGACGGCAGGTGGCAACGTCTTCCAGGCCAGCCTACCCGTGACCTGGACGCCGGAGGTCGGACGGGCGTTTCACGTGGTGCCCGACCTGAGCTACCTGGGCGCCGGGCCCATCTTCACCATGGGTGTGGGGTTCGAGCAGGCCGTCCACCCCGCGGTGCGGTTCATCCTCGCCAGCCGCACGGCCAACGCCAAGGTGGGCCTGAATGACGCCATCACGTCCGAGGTCGAGGGCGGGCTTCGTTTCACCCTCGGGTCGAACTGGACGGTCGACGCGACGCTGGCCAGGGCCAACATGGTCCTCAGCCCGTTTTCGCTCGAGGGCGGTGCGACCGTGGTCGGGCTGTCTGCCTGGTATGGCACACCGTCATGGTCGGCCCTGCGTCAGGCAGCGGGGGGCTGAAGTCACTCGAAGGACCGAGGGCCTTCCGGGAATCCGGAAGGCCCTCGTGAAAGGCTCAGCGACTGACGAGATCTCCCTCGTACGTCACCGTTCGCGACCCGTAGATCCCGAGGGTCAGCACCGATACCAGGAAATCTGAAACCTCGTATCGGGTGGTGATCGAGAAGTTCGCGATCCGCTTGCCGTCCCCGAGATAGGGCAGGAGCTTGTCGGCAGGCGACGGAGAGAACAGGGGAACCAGACCCCAGAACAGGAAGCTCGCCGTATCCCCGACCTCGAAGTGGTCGGAGGCCCCGGGCAGTTCACTGAAGTAGACGGCGTCCTGAGGCAAGCCCTCGGAGCGGATCTCGAAGCGGGTACACCCCGTGGCGCTCACGACGAGCGCGAGTGCCATCACCAGATGCTTCATGGCCATCGACTACTCCTCCGCCTGGGCCGTGACCGTGGAGGTCCGGCTTCCCGAATAGAGCCAACCGCCGAGCCCGATGACACCGAGTGCGCTCTGCAAGGCCCAGTCGATGATCGAGGTCTCTTCGACGATGGCCACCTGTGAAACCTTCTTACCCCGCTTGCGAGCCTTCTCGGACACGGCATCCAGAGGAGTTCCGAGCGACGGAACGACGTCCTTGAGGTTCACGAAACCGAGCCCGAGGAAATAGGAGCGGCTTTCGGCCTTGATGGGCCTCCGCCCCACGGCCTTGCCCGAGGTCGACGTGAACGCGACGGCCCCGTCAGAATCTTCGGCAAGGGAATACCGGATGGACGAACACCCCGTCTGCACGAGCAGCAGAGCGGCGGCGATCGCCAGGGACATGCGTTTCAACCTGCACCACCTTTCACGCTGGAAAGGGAAGGGACAAGAGATGATGCATCTCTTGTCCCTTCCCACCAGGTCTGTCAAGACCGCTGGATCCTAGAAGGCGAAGAAGAACCCGAAGGTGTAGCCCGGGGAGAACGAGGTGGTGGTGGGACCGTTGTCGCGGGACTGGGTGGCCTGCGAGTAGCCGATGGCTGCCGTGGCGAGGAACTTCGGCCCCAGCGCCCAGTCGGCGCCCACCCCGAGCGAGATGTTCTGGTCCCGGCGGCCGGCATCGTAGAAAATGCCCGTTCCATAGGCAGCCAGACCGTACAGGCGGCTACCGGGGCCCTCGTAGAAGGCCTTCATGAGCTGGCCACCGAAGTTGACGAAGCCCGAGGACTTGGGGGGCGTCTGGGTCTCATCCATGGTCTGGTAGGGGATACCGGCCACGCTGAAGCCCAGGCCATCGCCAAGCCAGTTGCGGTAGCAGAGCCCAGAGCCCTGCAAGGTCGAGTACTGGATCCCGACATTGTTCTGGAAACCGAACACCGGAGCCGCTTCCGGGAGCAACTCCTCGTCTGCACTGGCCTGCGCGGCCGAGCGGCGGGTGCTGGCAGCCGGCTGGGACGTCTTCATCTGAGCGATCTGGAACGGAGCGGCGATCTGGGCGGCCGTGAGGGCTGCTGCGAGCGTGAGAGGCATGTGAACTGGTTCCTTTCAGACGGACACCGTCGTGTGCATCGGATCCGATGACCCCTGTATACCCCTGGCCGGTGAGGTTCGCAAGATCACGGAGCACATTCGCCCTCAGGACGTGCTCGCCTGCCGCTGACGGACGGCCTCGAACATCAGGACGCCGGCGGCCACGGACGCATTGAGGGAATTCACGGGACCGGCCAGCGGCAGGCGGACCACGAAGTCACAGTGCTCGCGCACGAGACGGTGCATGCCCTGTCCCTCGCTGCCGATCACGAGTCCGATCGCCCCCTTGAGATCGACGGCATAGGGCAACTGCGGCCCGTCCGCCTCCGCTCCGACGATCCAGACCCCCGCCTCCTTGAGCTCCTCGATCGCCCGGACGAGGTTCGTCACGCGCGCCACGGGCACATGCTCGAGCGCCCCTGCCGCCGCCTTCTCGACCACCCCGGAAAGCCCCGCCGCTCGACGCTCCGGGATCACGACCCCGACGGCGCCCGCGCAGCAGGCCGTGCGGACGATGGCCCCCAGGTTGTGGGGATCTTCGATCCCATCGAGGATGATGACGAGCGGATCGGGGCGTTCGCGACAGGCCTGCAGGATGGCATCGAAGCCTGCATACGAGCGGGCGGCAATGAGGGCGACGACGCCCTGATGCGCCTCGCCCCCGACCATCTGGTCCAGGCGGGGACGTGCCACCTCCTGCACGACGATACCCTGCTCGCGCGCCCGGGCGCGCAGACGCCCGATCGCCGGATCGGCCTCCCGGCCGGCCAGGCAGTAGAGCTTGTGGATGGGGCGTCCCCCCTCCAGGGCGGACTGAACGGCGTGACGCCCCCAGATCCAGGCCTCGTCGATGGAAGGCTTCATGGTGACTCCTCGGGAACGCGATCGGCCCCATCCGGGGAAACCCCGGCCGGTAGCTGAGCATGGACGTAGGCCTGTTCGAGCAGGATGCGCAGGCGGTCGGGGCGGGCCTCCAGGTAGGCCTTGCCGAGCAGGGCCTCGAAGGCCGTGCCATGACGGTAATCGCTCACGGAGCGATGCCTGGGGACCGAGCCTTTGAGGTTCCGGGCCCGTCGCACCACGTCGAGTTCTTCGGGATCGAGCCCGTCCATGAGGGCGCGGAGGGCCCGGGCCTGCGCGGGCGCATGGACCAGGGCAACCTTGCGCGCATGGAGGACGTCCTGGTCGGGCGTCGAGCCGAGCAACTGCTGCCGGACGTAGAGTTCCCACACGGCATCGCCCAGGTAGGCCAGTTGCCGGGGCGGCAGGTCACGCCACCCGAGTCCCTCCCGGAGGGGTATCAGGAGAGCCTCCCGGCGGTCTCCACGCGCTCCCAGGCCGTCTCGCCACCCGGACGATCCATCAAGGAAATGCCCAGATCGCGCAGGGCCAGGCGGATACCATCGGCCACGGCCCACTCGCGAGCCGCCTTGGCCGCAGCCCGGCGGGCCACGAGGGCCTCCAGGGCTTCCCGGGCATCCGATGAGGCCAGGTCGTGACTCGCGGCGATCGCCAGCAAGCCGTCCTCGAGGTCCTCGAGGTCCTGACTGACGACGGGTTCGGCCAGATCGAGGCCCAGCACCTCCCCGAGCCGATCGAGCTCCGCGACGAGGTGACCGGAGGCTTCCGCATCGGCCCCCTCGAGGGCCGCCAGGCTCCGCAGGGCCTCATGGAAGACGGCGATCGCCCGGGCCGTGTTGAAATCCTCATCCATGGCAGCCGTGAAGGCCCCCTGCACCTCCGCGATGCGGGCCTCCACACCGGCCGTGACAGGTCCGAGACGCGCCCGATACCGGGCCAGGGTCTTCACGAGACGACCCAGCCCGGCCCCGGCGGCGCGCAACCCCTCGTCGGAAAAATCGACCTCCTGGCGGTAATGGACCAGGAGCAAGAAGTAGCGGACGGCCGACGCCCCGTAGGTCGCGAGCACGTCCCGCAGGGTGCTCATGTTGCCGAGGCTCTTGCCCATCTTCTCGGACTGGACCGTGACGAACCCGTTGTGCATCCAGTAGCGGGCGAAGCGATGCCCCGTGAGGCACTCGCTCTGGGCGATCTCGTTCTCATGGTGCGGAAACGTGAGATCGAGCCCTCCCGTGTGGATATCGAGCGTATCGCCCAGGTGTTTCCGCACCATGGCCGAGCACTCGATATGCCATCCCGGACGACCGGGCCCCCAGGGACTGTCCCAGGCGGGCTCACCGGGTTTCGAGGCCTTCCAGAGCGCGAAGTCGAGCGGAAAGCGCTTGCGATCGTCGACCTCGACCCGGGCGCCTGCCTGCATCGACTCGAGGGTCCGCCCGGACAGGGCGCCATAGGTGGGGAAGGTCTCGACGGCAAAGTAGACGTCGCCATCCACGACGTAGGCGTGACCGCGGTCGATGAGCCCCTGGATGTGGGCGATCATGTCCGGGACATGCTCGGTGGCGCGCGGCGTGAGGTCGGGTGGCAAGACCCTCAGGGCCGCCATGTCGCGTTCGAACTCGCCGATGTACTCCTCGGCCAGCCGATCCCAGGCCATCCCCCGTTCCTGGGCCCGACGGATGATCTTGTCGTCGATGTCCGTGTAATTCCGGGCCAGCAGGACCCGGTGACCGCGGAACTCGAGATAGCGGTGGACGATGTCCCAGGAGACGTAGCACTTGCCGTGGCCGAGATGGGCCAGGTCATACACCGTAGGTCCACAGACGTACATGGTGATCGGCGCGTCGGCTCGCGGTTCGAGCGACTCGAGTCGGTGGGTGAGATCGTTGAACACACGCAGCACGCGCTAACTCTCCTGCGGGACACGGATACCCGGAATCCTCATTTTACGTCCGCGCGATGGGGCGTCACAAGGTGGGGTCCGACGTGAAAAATCTGCAGCCGGTGGGTAAAGTTTCATTGCGGGCCCGTACCGGGAAAGGAGCCGATCTTCCCATGAGCGACAATTTTGAATTACAAGAGGCGTCCAATCCTGCGCGCAAGACGCAGGTCTTGCACGCGAACGCGCTTGAAGAACGCTTTCGCGACCGCGTCCCCGGACCTACGGATCCGGACTATGCCGATTACTGCACGTGGCAGGCGCTCAAGCTGGTGGAGGCGCACCGCATGAAGCGATACGACAGCCATTCGTGAACCCCGGGCACGCGTGAAGGAGCCCGGAGTTCACCTGGTCATCAGTTGCTGGTACGCTTCCCGCCCACCAGATTACGCAGGAATTCCCGTAGGCTGAGTCCATGGGATTCGGCCTTGTTCCTGTGCAGGTCATCGAGCTTGCGCAGGAGGTCGGCTTCCTCGTCGGATACGCGCGCCGGCACCGCGATGCGGATCTCGACGTGAAGATCTCCCCGTCGACCCCGGGCATCACCGAGGACGGGGATGCCCTGACCTTTCAGGGTGAACACCGTGCCATGCTGGGTACCCGGCGGCACCTTCAGGACCTCGACCCCTTCCAGGGTCTTGACCTCGATCTCGTCGCCCAGCACGGCCTGGCTGTACGTGACGGGCTCGTGCACGAACAGGTCGGCATCCCGACGCTCGAAGCGTTCATCGGGCTCGACGGACAGGATGATGAAGAGGTCTCCCGAGGGCCCGCCACGGGGCCCGACGTCCCCTTCTCCCGACACGCGCAGCCGGGAGCCGGTATCCACCCCCTGAGGGATGTTCACCGAGAGCTTGCGGGACTGACGCGAGCGACCCGCGCCCTTACAAGTCGGGCAAGGCGTCTCGATGACCTTACCTTCGCCCTGACACTTCGGACAAGGCGAGACCTGGGAAAAATGTCCGAAGATGGTGCGCTGCGTCTGGTGGACCTGTCCCGTCCCCTGGCAGAGGGCGCAGGTGACGACGGTGCTGCCTTCCCTGGCCCCCGATCCCTTGCACGGTGAACAGGTGGCCAGGTGCTGAACCTCGATGGTCCGGCTCACGCCGAAGGCTGCATCCCGGAACGAGATGTTGAGTTCATAGGCCAGATCGGCGCCCCGCTCGGGACCGCGGCGGCGGCGGGAGCCGCCCATGCCGGCCGCGCCGCCGAAGAAGGCCTCGAAGATGGACGAGATGTCCCCTCCGGCGAAGCCCTCGAAGCCAGAGCCCCCCCCACCCATCTGCTCGGCCGCATGACCGTACTGATCGTAACGGGCGCGCTTCTGCGCGTCCGACAGCACGTCATTGGCCTCGTTGACTTCCTTGAAGCGACTCTCGGCCTCGGGAGCCTTGTTGATGTCGGGATGATACTGCCTGGCCATCTTGCGATAGGCCTTGCGGATCTCGTCCTCGGAAGCGTTCCGGGAAACCCCGAGAACCTCGTAATAGTCGCGCTTGCTCATGGGACATTCCCGGAAAGACGAGGGGGAGTGGACATGCCACCCCCCCCTGGTGGACCTACTTCACTTCCTCGTAGTCGGCATCGACGACGTGGTCGCCGCCCGAGCCGGAGGAGGCTCCCGCCGAGGCCCCTGCAGGCGCGGCATCTCCCTGGCTGAAGATGGCCGAGTTGATCTCGTACACGGCCGACATGAGGTCCGAGGTCGCCCTGGTGACAGCCTCGAGATCCTCGCCGTCCTTGACCGCCTTCAGCGCATCGATGGCCGCCTTGATGCGGTCCTTCTGCTCGGAGGAGATCTTCTCGGCTGCATCCTTTTCGGCCTTTTCGGCCGTGTAGATGGCGGAGTCGGCTCCGTTCCGGGCCTCGGCGAGCTCCTTGCGACGACGGTCGGTCTCGGCATGCGCCTCGGCATCCCGACGGAGACGCTCGACCTCGTCCTTGGACAGGCCGCTCGAGTTCGTGATCGTGATCTTCTGCTCGTTGCCGGTCGCCTTGTCCTTGGCCGAGACGTTCACGATGCCGTTGGCATCGATGTCGAACGTGACCTCGATCTGGGGGACGCCGCGGGGCATGGCAGGAATGCCCGAGAGCTGGAATCGACCCAGCGTCTTGTTGTCGCCCGCCATTTCGCGCTCGCCCTGGAGGACGTGGATCTCGACCTGGGTCTGACCGTCGGCGGCCGTCGAGAAGACCTGACTCTTCGAGGTCGGAATGGTCGTGTTGCGCTCGATGAGCTTCGTGAACACGCCACCCAGCGTCTCGATGCCCAGCGAGAGCGGCGAGACGTCGAGCAGGAGGACGTCCTTCACCTCACCACCGAGCACGCCCGCCTGGATGGCGGCGCCCAGGGCGACGGCCTCGTCCGGGTTGACGGACTTGTCCGGCTCCTTGTCGAAGAACTTGCGGATGGCCTCCTGGACGGCCGGGATGCGGGTCGAGCCGCCGACCAGGATGACCTTGTTGATCTGCGAAGGCTGGAGACCCGAGTCGGCGAGGGCCTGGCGGGTGGGGCCCATCGTGGCCTCGACGAGCTCGGCCGTCAGCTCCTCGAACCTGGCGCGCGTGAGCGTGAGGTCGAGGTGCTTGGGACCGGTCTGGTCGGCCGTGATGAAGGGCAGGTTGATGTTCGTGCTGACCATCGAGGACAGCTCGATCTTGGCCTTCTCGGCGGCTTCCTTGAGGCGCTGGAGCGCCATCTTGTCCTTGGCGAGGTCGATGCCGTTGTCGCGCTTGAACTCGGCGATCATCCAGCCGATGATGCGCTCGTCGAAGTTGTCGCCGCCGAGGTTGGCGTCACCACTCGAGGCCTTGACCTCGTAGACCCCGTCACCCAGCTCGAGGATCGAGACGTCGAAGGTCCCGCCCCCCAGGTCGAAGACCAGGATGGTGTGGTCATTGGCCTTGTCGGACCCGTACGCGAGCGCGGACGCCGTCGGCTCGTTGATGATGCGCAGGACCTCGAGACCGGCGATCGTGCCGGCGTCCTTGGTCGCCTGACGCTGGGCATCGTTGAAGTAGGCCGGGCAGGTGATGACGGCCTGCGTGACCTTCTCGCCCAGGTACGCCTCGGCATCGGCCTTGAGCTTCTGGAGGATCATGGCCGAGATCTGCTGCGGGGTGTACCGCTTGCCCGTGACCTCGACCTCGACGGCCGGGGAATTCAGCGCCTGAAGAACCTTGTAAGGCATCTTGGAGCTGGCTTCCTGGATCTTGGGCTCGGCGAAGTCATGGCCGATGAAGCGCTTGATCGAGAAGATGGTGTTCTCGGCGTTGGTGACGGCCTGACGCTTGGCGACCTGACCGACCAGGCGCTCACCGCTCTTGGCGAAAGCGACGATCGACGGCGTGAGGCGCGCGCCCTCGGCGTTGGGGATGACGACGGGCTTGCCGCCCTCCATCACGCAGACGACCGAGTTGGTCGTCCCGAGATCGATCCCGATTACCTTACCCATTCTGTTCCTCCTTGGAATCGTCGTTCACCCGGGGATGGGCGTCCCCCGCTGACATGGAAACTGGCTGAGGCTCCGAGGCGTTGACCGCGACCTGCACCCAGGCATGACGCAGCACCTTCCCGTGCAGGGTATATCCCTTGCGGATCTCGAGCAGGACCGCCTGGTCGGGATGTTCACTGGTCTCGACCTGTCCCATCGCCTCGTGGAAATTGGGGTCGAAGGGCTTACCGAGCGCGTCCATCGGCGTGACGCCGGCGCGCTCGAGCACCTCCTGAAATTGCCGGTGGATCATCTGGACTCCCTTGAGGAGGTCCTCCACCGCCGCTCCCGGCTTCATCGAGCCCAGAGCGAGGTCGAAGTTATCGACCACGGGCAGGAGCGACTCGAGCAGCTGGACCGCCGCGAAGCGCACCTGGTCCTTCTGAGCCTGCTCCGTGCGGCGCTTGTGATTCTCGAAGTCTGCGGCGAGGCGCTTCAGCTGACCCTCGCGTTCCCCAAGCGTGCGCTCGAGCCGTGCGAGTTCGTCGCGCGCGTCGAGAGACGCCACGGGAGCCTCGGCAGTTGCCTGCTCGAGCGTGTCATGCCTGTCTTCTTCTGCCAAGGTTCCCTCCTACGGAACGCGTATCGAGCCCGAAGAGCTCATCCAGAACCTGCTCCAGTCGACCGGCCACGGCCTCGACGACGGACATCGCCGTGGCATAGGGCATCCGGGTCGGGCCGAGAACGGCGACTTCCCCGAGCACGCGATCGCCCAGCCGGTAGGTCGCGACCACGAGCGAGCAGTCCATCAGGTCGGGCGACGGCATCTCCCGGCCGATCGTGACCCGCACCGACGACTCTCCGGACTCCCGCGCGGCGACCCGCCCGAGGACGTCGATCATGGCCTGCTGCTCCTCGAGGATCCCCAGGATCTGCCCCACCTTGCCGACCTCGTGGAACTCGGGCTGCTGGGCCAGGTAAGACTGATGGCTGGTGATGAGGCGATCGACGCCACTCCCCGTGGCCTGGCTCAATCCTCGATACAGCGACTCCAGAGCCTCATGGTACCTGGAAATCTCGCGGTTGAAGGCACCGAGCGCCGCTTCCGTGAGCCGATCGAGCGGACGGCCGACGAGGCGCTCGTTCAGGAAGTTGCCGAGGACGACCAGATCCTCTGGCGAGAGACTCTCGGGCAGCCGCACGAGCTGGTGCGTGACCTGACCCTGATCCGTCAGCAGAACCAGCATGCACTCGGCCTCGCCGACGGGCATCAGCTGGATGAACTTGATCCGCGCTCGATCGAGACGCGGCGCCCGGACCAGGGCCGTACATCCCGAGATGAGGGCCGTTATCTTGGCGGTCTGCAGGAGCAGGTCGTACAGATCGGAGACGCCACTGTTCACGGTCTCGAGGATCTGCTGCTGACGACCGTCCAGCGGATCGGGTTCGAGCAGTTCGTCGACGAACAGCCTGTAACCCGCATCGGAGGGGATGCGCCCGGCACTGGCATGCGGTTGCCTCAGGAGGCCTTCTTCTTCGAGGTCGGACAGTTCGTTGCGGATCGTGGCCGGAGAGAGTCCGAGACCATACTTGCGCGACAGCGTGCGCGAGCCCACGGGCTCGAAGGTCTGGATGTAGTCGCGGACCACGGCACGCAGGATATCCTGTTGCCGGGGCGTGAGCCGGTTGATCCGTCCGTTCATGGCGCTCCGCACGTCGGGTGCTGTTAGCACTCTCGAGCGACGAGTGCTAAGTCCTAATTATCACCGCATCGTCACGCTTGTCAATCGAGCGCTTCGTGACCGGGAACGCATGCCCCGGAACGCGTCTCGTCCTAGAATGGGGCGGTACGACACCCCGAGGAAAACACCGTGACGATCCAGTTTCAAGGCGACCGCATCCTGGTGGGGGGGCACCCCGACCTCGTCCTGGGCGGCGAGTTCCAGTACTTCCGCATCAAGCGCGAGCGATGGGAGTCCCTGCTGCAGACCTTCAAGGAAGCAGGGGTGAACCTGCTGTCGGTGTACGTGCCGTGGATCTGGCACGAGATCGCGGAGGGTGAGTTCGACTTCGATGGACGGACGGCTCCCGAGCGCGATCTGCGAGGCTTCCTGTTCCTGTGCCGTCGCCTGGGCATCCCCCTGATGCTCAAGCCCGGCCCCTACATCTACGCCGAGTACCAGGGATTCGGCATTCCTCACTGGCTCGGCAAGCGCTATCCCGAGGCGCTGATGCAGACGCCCCAGGACCCTGCCCACCGGGCGGTGTACCTGAATCATCCGATCTTCCTGCAGCTCGTTCGACGCTGGTTCGAATCCCTGGCCCCGCTCATCCAGCCGATGGTGGCGGCAGGCGAGGTGGTCGCCCTCCAGCTCGACAACGAGACCGGCATGCCCCAGTACGGCGCGGGCCCCTTCCTGGTGGACCACAACGGCGAGGCCCTGCGGCGCTTGCGGCAGACCCTCGCGCACCGCTACACGACCATCGAAGCGCTCAACACGGCCTGGGAGACCACGTATCCGGACTTCGACAGCCTCGTCCCGGCCGTCGAGCGACCCCGCACCCGCGCGATGCTGGAAGACCTGGCCACCTTCGTCGAGGATGGCATCGTCCAGTACCTGGGAACCCTGCGTCAGAGCTGGGTCGACCTCGGGATCGAGGCGCACTTCACCCTCAACGACACCTGGCTCCCTGCCTGGCCCAATCACGTGCGCAAGAAGAACGCGGTGGCTCCGGTCGGGTACGACATCTATCCCAAGTTCATCCGGGTGGCATCCCCGCTCGACCAGCCCTACGCCATCTCGTTCGTCCCCAAGATGTTCGCGGCGATGCAGAGCCGCGGTCCCCTGATCGCCCCCGAGATCGGGGCCGGGTGGCTGGACGTGGGGGTCAAGGTTCCCGTCGTGGCCACGTTCCAGAAGATGCTGGCCTCGTACCTGCGCGGATCTCAGGCCAACATCCTGTACCCGCTGCACGAGGGGGAGGACCCCGATGGTCACCGGTACCTCTTCCGTTCCCCGTTCAACCACCGCGGAGAGCGTTCCGAGCGGATGGAGGTCGTCGAGGCCCTGGGCACTTTCCGGCAGGACTGGGGGCGCCTGATCGCTCGCAGCGAGGAGCTGCATTCGCCGGTGGGCATCCTGCACCACCAGGATGGAACCCGGGATCTGCTCGAGACGTGCACGGATCCGCGCGGCCTCAGCAGCGATCTGCTGGATGCGGCCCTGGACCGGGGCCTCACGCAGTATCCGGCCAATTCGGGACTGTATGGCGCCCTGGTGGAGGGGGGGTATCAGCCCCGGGTCTACGAGCTGTCCACGACACCCCTCGAGACGCTCCGGACGTGCCGGGTCCTGTTCTTCAACGGCACGGGGAATCTGCCACCTGAACTCGTGGCGCGTCTGGAAACGTACGTCCGCGAGGGCGGCTGCCTCGTGACGCTGGGCGAGTCCTTCTCCGAGGCGGGCTCCACGCTGTTCCCCGGCCGCACGAAGCGCACGTGGCACCCGAGGTCGCTGGCCGTCGTGACCGGGACCTTGACGGATCTTGCCGCCTTCCGCCTCCGGGACGGCAAGAAGATCGCGCACCCGCTGGTGCGCTACACCCTCGACAAGCTGCAACCCGTGATGGGGATGATCAAGCACGCCACCCGAGCGGGGGTCTGGGTGGTCGACCATGCGTATGGCGGGAAGGTCTGGGCGTCACGCCGGATCACGTACATGACCGTCCCACCCGGGGCACGCGAGCTCCTGAGTTATGCCCGCTCCCCGATCGGCTATGCGTGCCCCGTGGAATCCGGCGAGACGGTTCACCTCGGCACGTTGCTCGGCCCCATCGTCGACTCCCCCGGCTATTACCTGGACGAACCTGCGCGCAAGCAGTCCGTGATCAGCTTCCTGGGTTCGTTCCTGGCCGAGCGCAACATCCGCTCGCTCACCCGGGCGATTCCGGGCGTGGAGCCGATCCTGCGCCGGACCGACGAGGGGATGATCCTCGCGCTGATCAACCGGGGAGAACGCCGGGAGTTCTCGCTCCCGCTGGATCCGAGCTGGCAGCTGGGACCGATCCTGCAGCAGTTCGCTTACCTGGGCTCCGTGGCCCAGCACGCCGAAACCCTGTCGGGGACGCTCGAGTCGGGTGACGTGCTCTGCATCCACGTTGGAAGAATTGTTTCAGAAGGGTAGGTTTACGGGGCGCCGGGTAGAATGCGGAGACGGGAAAGGAGAGTCGGATGGAGTTGCATACGCTACCAGGTGCATGCCTCGTCGTGGCCGGCTCTCGGCGGATCCTGTTCGGAACATTTCCCGAGGTGCACCAGCACCTGATGCAGCGAGGCCTCGGCTGGCCCGATACGCTGGTATTCACCGATGCCATCGTGCGCGATCGCCTGCCTCAGATGGTGCCCGAGTTTCTGTTCTTCGGGCACGTCTTCTTCAACCAGAATTTCGACTGGGTCAACCGCTGCGTGAAGCAGCCCCTCACGTTCGTTGGCACGGAGCGTCAGGTGTCGCGTGCCAGCACGATCATGGACATCTCGTTCCTGGGGCTCACGTCGGACGTCCGGGGCTATGGCCTCGAACCCGAGCGTGCGGCCATGCTCGAACGTGAATGTGACTATTTCGCGCTCAAGGACGCCCGGAACGAGGTGATCCCCACCAGCGCCTTCCTCGACCTGCGAAGCTGGGACGAGGATGACTCGCTGACCCTCGACGACGTGCAGATCGTCCGGACGGGGTTGCTGACCTACACGATCTCCCACGGCGAGCAGGTCCTCGCGCTCGACCTCCGGGAATGCGAGCAACAGGGCCCCACATGGCATCTGCCCGAAATTCGCACCCTGGTCCCCAACCCGCAGAACACGCTCCGGATTCTCGGTTCGGCCGGTGCTTTCCAGCATGTGGCTCCCAGCACGAGTTACCTGCTGACGGTTCACGGCGACCACTACCTGATCGACACCTCGCCATACGTTCACCGGACCCTTGCCCACCTGGGCATCGCCATCGAGCAGGTCCGGGGCATCTTCATCTCGCATGTCCACGATGACCACACGGGAGACATCCTGGCTTTCGCCGGAGCGAAGCGTCGGCTCACGCTGTACACGACGCGCGAGGTCCGCGCCGGTCTCGTGCACAAGCTGGCCGCACTGCTCGACGTGCCCGTCGCTGAAGCCGAGCGGCGATTCGACTTCCAGGAAATCGTCCCCGGCGTGCCGATGCACCTCGGCGGAGCGCGCCTCGATTTCCATGATGCCTGCCACGCCGTTCCGTGCGTCGGCATGTCCGTCACCCTGGGCGGCGATACCGTGGTCATCACGTCGGATACGGCCGGCCACCGACAGTTGCTCGACATGCACCAGAGAGGCCTCATCTCGGATGCCCGTCTGGCGATGCTCGAGGCCCTCCTCCAGGGGCAACAGGTGATCGTGGATGCGGGCGAAGCCATCATCCACGGCTACATCGAGGACTTCCTCCACCTCGCAGACCCCTCGAATCTCGTGCTCGCGCATCGCCACACCTTGCCCGAGCAGTACCGTGAAGCCTTCCGGCTCGCGCACCCGCTCCAGACCTTCGAGTTCGGACGCCAGGATGAATCGGCCCTCGACGCGGTCGCGATCGGTCGTGCGCTGCAGTCCTGGGGTGTCCGGGATCTATGGGCCTGGACGAGCGAGTTCGCGGCCCACCGCACGGTCCACACCCCGGAGCCGGGAGAAGCCATCCTCCGGGAAGGGGACCACACCCAGGATGCGCCCTACTTCTACGTGATCACCCACGGCGAATGCGAGGTGACGCGTGACGGCCAGGCCCTGACCCGCCTGCGCTCCGGGGACCTCTTCGGGGAATGGGGATTCTTCTGCGACGGCAGGAAGCGCATCGCGAGCGTGCGGACCTCGACACCTTCCCGTATCCTGGCCCTCCCCGGGGCGACCCTCCTCACGATGGTCCAGGAAGAGGACCGGCTCGCCGATGCTGCCGGTGAAGAACGGCTGTCCGACCGCCTCCGACGCCTCTGGGAACACCGGGCCATCGTCGAGCGCACCCCGATGTTCGCCGGCCTCGATGTCGACACCCTCAACCGGGTCTCGCTGCGCGTGACTCGGGTCGAGGTGCCGGCCGAAGAGGTCATCGTTCAGGAAGGTCAGCAGGACGATGCCGCTTGCTACGTGGTCCTGCAGGGACGGCTCCGGGTGGAAAAACCCGAGAGCCCCATCCTCGAGCGGGCAGACGTGTTCGGCGAGGCCTACGCCGGGGGGCTGACTCCGTCACGGACGGCCACGGTCCGCAGCCTGGAGCCGTGTACGCTGCTGAAGATCACCCGGGACGACCTGGTCGCCTTCCGCGAGAGCCATCCACACGTGGAACGAGCCATCAGGGCGCTCGCCTCCCGGCGCCGGTACCTCGACGCTGTCTAGCGCCGGGATCGCAGCAGATCCTCGGGCACCGGGCCATGAAGGGCCCGGCTCGTGAGGATGTACTGGGCCTCCGGCCATCCGAGCGGGAAGGCACTCGTGAAGCGCCCCGTGCGCTCGTCGAAGACCTCGCCGATCTGGAGGGCCCCGGTGGTGTGAGCCCGGTCGGTGTTGGCCGCATGCAACTGCTCCGCCCGAGGACGCTCACCCGCCATCCAGGTCACGAGCGCCAGCCAGTCCGTGAGTTCCGGCCAGCCCTGTCCCCCGTACCAGTTGTCGGTTTCCCAGCGCCGGACCCCTCCTCCGGGCTGCACCAGGCGCGCCTCGATCTGCTGGAGAGTCGAGCGGGTGATCGACTCGGCAGGAGCCAGGACCCGGAAGGGCCAGACGGAGCCCAGGATGCACGCGTCGATGGCCGGATCCGCCACCATCGGGCCGAGACGTACCCCCTTGCCGAGATAGCCACGCACGACGGCCCGGACGCGGAGCGCATTCTCGAGGACCCCTGCCGCCTGGGCATAGCGGATCGCCTCCGAGGCATGATCGGTCAGCATGGCGATCCGGGAGGCCTCACGGAACCCCGAGATCCAGGAGAGGTTGGTGTACGACCAGCTCTGGTCGGTGAAGGTCTCCCACAGATCCCGGTTCTCGGCCATCAGGCCCCGCTCGGTGATGCGATCGAGCGCCCAGGTGCAGGCCTTGCGGACCATGGGCCAGCGACTCTGCAGATAGCCCACGTCCCCGGTCCGGTCACCGTACGCGCCGAGCAGCGTGAGCAGATGTCCGCCCATGGCCTCGGTACCGTGCTCCCACAGTTCGTTGGGACGACCGTCCGCGTGGTAGGTGACCCACCAGTCCCCGTCGGCCTTCTGAACCCGGGCAAAGAAATCGAGGATGCCTCGCGCCTCGGGCGCCATGCCGTTCGCCAGGAAGGCGAAGCCATCGATGGTGCTGTCCTGGATCCAGACGTACTTGTAAGCCGGACTGATCTGGGAGCTCGAGGCCAGCATCGCGCCGCTCTCGCTCTGCAACTGCTTGAGGACGATCAGCGCCCGTCGGTAGACGGCGAGCTCACGCTCCGGGGCGACCGGCATGGTGGCCCGGGCCAGCTGCTGGCGCCAGTAGGCCTCGTCGGCAGACACGAGGTCGGACCATCCCCGGGCCCGCGCGGCCACGACGGCGGCCCGCGCGGCCACGCCCGTCATGCCCATGCCAAGGAAATAGGTCGTCTCGCGGGTCTCTCCCGGATGGATGGGACCCACGGCATTCTGGAGGGCGCCCCCCACCCCGAGGGACGTGGCGCTTCCGGCCTGGCGATTGCCCCGGAGCACGCCATCGCGGGCATCCTCGACGGGGTCCATGTCGGTTCCGAGGCGATCGGAGGCCTCTCCGGCCTGGAGGCCATCCGGCTTCCGGGACGCTGCCGAGGCGACCGCAAGCGGGGAGTCTGCGCGGGTCTGCAGGAAGGTATTCGAGGCCTCGTCCCACGCCAGGCGATCGCCGACCCCCGAACGGACGAGGGCGAAGTGATGAACCAGGGTGGTGGTCACGCGCGGCACGGTGCTGGTCCCGATGTTCCGGACGCGGACCTGGCGTGCCAGCACGTCGAGGTCCCGGACGGCGACGTCCTCGACGGTCACCTCGAGCCGGGAATCGGCCGAGCGGAACCGCGAGACGATGCGCCCGGAATCCGGGACGAGACGCTGGTCGACGAACACCATGTCCTCGAGCCAGGCGAAGCCGCCGGGGCTACCGACGCCGACGGTCGCGAACCTCAGGCGGTTGTCCGCCTGCTGGGGATAATCCCAGCCGATGAGCGCCCCGGGGCGGCTCAGACGGCCGAACTCGCGCGAGACGACGGCCAGGAAGCGTCCGTTGGAGACCTGGGAAAAATTGGGGCAGTCGCCGAACATGGCGGAAGACGGCCCGGTCAGGTTGATCTGGCGACCGCGGACGATGGCCTCGTCATCGAGGGCAGGCCCCACGGAAAGTCGGGATCGGGAAGCCGACGGCGTGAGCCCGCAGGAGGCGAGGAGAGCAGCGACGCTCGCCAGGGCGATGGCCCGTGAACCGGCACGACGGAAGAAGGTCATCGGATCGGTCTCCACTTCCATGACTACCTGGATCTTCGACCGATCAGTGTACCAGATTCGTTAAGAAGAAGCTAAGAACTCATTATCAGTAGCGAAGACCGAGCCCGACGTGGAGCCCCGACAGGGTCTGGCGGTACAGGGTCGCCACGGGCTGGCCACGCGAGATGGCCTCTTCCCAGCCGATCCGGAAGGTCAGCGGCTCGACATCCACCACGAACGCTGCGAACCAGTCCGTCCGGGAGAGCGGATACTGGAGAAGCTCAGCTGCCCGGGCAGAGTCCGTGAGGCCCGGCGCCCAGTCGATGCCGGCATCGAAGCCCAGGGCGGAGGTGAGCCGGGTCCGACAGGTGAACCCGACGGAGGGGCCTCGGAGAAAAGCCGTGGTCAGGGCAGGTGCGCTCGCCGCGAGACTCTCCGGAACGACCCCGTCGGTACGCGAGGAACGGACCATGTACCCGCCCCGGAGCTCGAACTCGCAGGGCCCCGCGATGGCTCGCACGGCGAGATCCGGCACGAGCGCCCAGTCCGTCCGGCTCATCCGACGGAGGTCATACACGAGATCGTGGACCACGAGGGTCCCGCGAAGCCCCAGGCCCACGTTCGGCCAGAGCCAGTGGCGCCAGCGCAGGTCCCGCAGCCCCGTCGAGACTCCGAAGACGGGGCCCGAGAGCGTGCCATCGACCTCGACATCATCGAGCTGGTGCCAGCGGAGCTCGACGGTCGACCCGGCTCCGAAGATCCTCGGCCAGTGCCACATCCGGTCGAGCCGGGGCAACTCGCTCGTGGCGTCGTTCTCCTCGACCCACTCCGGCCGGGCCCCCTCGGGCACGGCGGGCGGGGACGCGGGGGTGGCGGACGCAGCCCGAGCAGCCAGGACGGCCTCTCCCGTGGCAGCCGCAGGAGCTCCCAGGGCCAGGATGGCCCGGCGTGGCTCGTGCCGCAGCGCGACGGATCCGACCGTTCCCGGCACGAACTCGAGGACCACGCGCACACCCCCGCCGGCGATCGCCCCGGGCAGCACCCGCGCTTTCCGGAGCGTCCGGCCCAGACTGCCGATGACCTGGAGGTCCGGCCGGAGCAGGACGCAGCCGGGCAGATCGATTTCCAGGCGCTCGGGGTTGCCGAGCAGGCGCGTGGTCAGCGGGGGGCGGCGAGGCCCCTCGATGATGAGGACGCGGCGCGCTTCCTCGTAGCGGATCCGCTCGATGGCCACGGGCGCCACCCGGACCGAGCCCGCGGGAGCGGGTGGGAGCGGGGGGACGGGAGCAGCCTGGACCGGCCAGCCCTGGAGACCGAGAGCCGCAGCCACGACTGCCCCGGCCAGCCCGCCGCGCATCGGGCTCAGGAGGCGACGGCCACGCGCGCACCCGCCCGGGCGAGCGCCTCGCCAGCCGCGCCGATCATGCCGGCCCGCTCACCGAGGGCCGCGACCCGGATCTCCTGGACATCCCAGCCTCGCTCACCATAGCGGGCCGTGACCTGCTCGCGCACCCGGGGCAGGTAGAGGTCCGCCTGGTTGCTGACTCCGCCGCCGATGACGATGCGCTGCGGATCCAGGATGTTGATCATCGAGACGATCCCGATGGCGAGATGATCCGCCATCCGGTGGATGACACCGAGCGCGTCGGCATCTCCGGCACGGGCCTTCGCGAACACCTCGTGACTCGTGACCTCGGGGCCCCAGATACCGAGCTCGCGGGCCGAGCGGGCGATCGCCGTGCCCGAAGCATAGCTCTCCCAGCAGCCGTTCTGGCCGCAGTTGCACGAGCGGCCATCCGGCACGAGGATCAGGTGACCCAGCTCCGCCCCGCCCCCGCGCGCCCCGCGGACCACGTGCCCGTCGGCGACGATCCCGCCGCCGAGCCCCGTCCCGAGCGTGATGGCCAGCAGGTTGGCCACCCCTCGCCCGGCTCCCGCCCAGTACTCGCCGTAGGCGGCACAGTTGGCGTCGTTGTCGACCGTGACGGGAAGACCACATGCGGCCTGGAGACGCTCGGACACGTCCATCCCCGACCAGCCCGGCAGGTTGCCCGTGCAGTAGAGCACCTTGCCGCTGACATGATCCACGTGGCCCGCGGTGCTGACACCGATCCCCACGAGGCCAGCGGCCTGAGAGGGCGACAGCTGGGCACGGATCGTGGCGACCGCATCGATGAGACCCTGCATGATGGCGTCACCCCCGCCCTCGACCGGGGTGGCAAGCCGCCATTCGTGGTGGACGATGCCGGTCTCGTCGACGAGACCGGCGAGGATCTTGGTGCCTCCGAGGTCGAGGCCGAGGGCGAATGCGGACATGACGATCACTCCTTGGGGATGGCTGCGGCGAAGCGCGCGGTGACGAGCTGGGGACGGGTGATGGCGGACCCCACGACGACGGCGAAGGCCCCCAGGCGAAAGGCCTGCGTGACCTCGGCCGGCTCCCAGACCCTTCCCTCGAGGATGACGGGGACGGGGGTCGCGGCGACGAGCGCCTCGAGCAGGGGCCAGTCGGGACCCTCGAGCTTCGGGCTCTGGGGCGTGTAGCCGCTGAGGGTCGTGCCGATGCAGGCGGCTCCGGCCTGCGCCGCGGCAAGCCCCTCCTCGAGCGTCGAGACGTCGGCCATGACGGGCACGCCGAGTTCGTCGCGGATCCGGCGGATGGTGCCTGCGAGCGTGAGCCCGTCCGGACGCACGAGCGTGGTGGCATCGAGCGCCACGAGATGGGCACCGGCCGCGACGGCGGCGGCTGCATCGTCGAAGGTGGGCGTGATGTAGACGGAAGACCCCGGTACGCTGCGCTTGATGAGGCCGATGACGGGGACGTCCACCGCTTCGCGAATGGCCCGGATGTCCGAGACACTCTCGGAACGGATGCCACGTGCCCCGCCCTGGACGGCAGCCCGGGCCATGCCGGCCATCATGCCGAGCCCACGGAGCGGTTCGTCGGGACCGGCCTGACACGAGACGACGAGCGAGCCGCGCAAGCGTTCGACGATGTCCAAGGAACCTCCGGAAGCGACGGACCGAGACGCCCCCATCATAGCAGGGACGCACGAAAGGGGGACGGCGAACCGTCCCCCCTCGACATGCCGACCGGAGCGCGAGCGCTACGGAGTCTCGATACCGGCATGGGCGATGCGCCGGATGAGCACGCCCGCGTTTTCCGGACACCCGATGATGACCCGCTGGATGGGGACATCTTGCGCGAAGACCTGCAGGCGATGCAGTTGATTGCCCGGGGTACCGGACGGAATCTGGAGATCGCCGACGGCGATCATGCTCCCCGTGGCATCGTAGGCCTTCAGGAAGTACGGCTTGGGTCCCCCCAGGAAGTCGATCACCACGCCGCCCCGCGGCTCTGCGAAGTGCAACTGGATATGTGCCGCCCCGTGTCCCGTCCCCGGACCCGGCAGCGTGCCCGCCGGGGTGGTCCCGATGGCACAGATTCCGAAATCACGCCCGAAGAAAGCCGGTACGTGACCTTCGGTGATGTTTTGACCGGGAGGGCCGTAAGTCGGATTCGGCACGGCCCGGATCGAGCTGATGCCCCACGGAAGCAGGGCGCTATCCGTCATGAAGGAACCGGTGGCGCTGCACATCAGCGCACCGACATCGTAGGCGGAGACGAAGGAGGGGAAGGCTTCGAGACCATCGATCACGTCCGATGGTCCCGGATTGGGGCTGGCAGTCGGATCACCGTTGCCGGGGCTGGGCTCAGGAGCGGGCTCGGGAGTGGTTTCAGGAGTGGGCAGTTCGAAGTCCGGAGTGGGGTAGGGCGTGGGTTTCGGATACTGGCCCTCGTTGCCAAAATTCAACCGATCGATTTTCAGCGGCAAAGGGTTTGAACGCACGTTGTCCACGCGCAGCACGAGCAAGAAGTTCGCATCGTACGCATACCGCGCGAAATCCGGCAGGGCGTCAGGCAACTTGACCTCGACCACGACCGGGCCTTGCGGTTCACCCGGCAGGAGTTGACACTCGAGAGGAACAATCCCCCGCGGCACGCCATAGAGCGGATCTGGCGACGTTGTGGCCGGCCCACCGGGGAGTGCGATATCCAGGGGTCTATAGGCCGCTTCCGGCCTTGCCACGACGAGATCGGCCTCGACCGGGAGATCCTTCTCGTGGCCCTTGAGGACCACGGACAGCGTCGCACCGGGGCCGAGCGGTTCCTGCGGCCAGGCACCGATCCCGTCGATCAGGGGTGGGTTGGAGGCCCTCAAGTCGATGGAGACTCCATTGCCCGTCCCGGGAATCACGTCACAGACCGCTTCCCCGTGACCGATTTCCTGGCCCTGGGCATCGCGTGCCGTCGCCTTGACGACGTAGCCCTCCCCGCCGAGCAGACCGACGAAATCGGCATAGGAGCCCGTGTCGTCACGATGGAGCAAGATGGGCTGCACGTCGAGGAACGCCGGGAGCGGTTCGCTGGTCGAGGCCTCACCCGCGCCCGGAAGAGGAGCATCGACCGCGACGGGCTCGCTGTCCGTGGCGATCGCCACGGGAAGCGCCTCTTTGGCCTCCTGCTTGGCCGGCGTGAGATTACCGGCTGAATCGCGCTGCCACACCATCACCTCGATGGCCTGGGTACGGTAGGCGATGTCCTGGATCCGGCGATCGGGCCAGCGTACGGCCACCCGGAGGCCGCCCAGCATCTGGCCGGTCCGGACGACCGTGACCGCCTGCTGCGCGAGTGGCTGTCCCGATCCCCTCGACAGCGTGGGCAAAGGCGCCTGACACGCGGCGACCGTGAGGGCCAGCAGCAACCAGGGCGCCGTGCGAGCGATGAATGACTTGGCCATGGTCTACCGCACCTCCACATAGAGCGACCCCGTCCGATCACCCGAGAAGAAACCGGGCGTGAGCCGGTACTGGATCGGAGCTTCCCCTTCCTTGAGGGGCTCGAGGATCAGCAGGGGATAGTCACGCAACCGGGCAGAACCGCCCTGGGACATCTCGAGCGGGAACTCGATACGCCCGAGGCGCTTCTCCGTCGTGGAGTCGACGAGGTTGGCCACCACCTCGGGCGGCGCATCGAAGCCGCGGATGGTGATCTGCGCACGCAGACCGAATCCGTTGGCGACGTCGTCGGCACGCAGCTGGAGCCGGACTCCCTCCGAACTCCGCATATTGGCACCCGACCAGTCGACGAGCACCCTGTACGGATACGGATCGAAGGCGCCGGCCGCATCGCGCACCGCGAGTTCGCCGGACGAATCCGCGACGGAATTGTCGATCGACAGGCTCGTGCTGCCGTGAATGCGCGCCCAGGGAGACTCGACGTGTCCCTTGAGCGACAGCGGGATGCGAACCCCGTCGAACGAGATCCCGTTCCAGAGTCCCCGGGGTAGACCGGGAATGTCGACCGGAGCCGCAGAGAAGCGGTCCAGATCGATCCCGAAACTGACCGTGGCCTCGGGCATCGAAGCAGGGGCCGCCCGGAAATTCGCGCCCACGCTCCGGATGCGCGCCAGATCGGGAGCATCCTGGAGGTACGGGATGGTGAAAGAATCCGAGGCACCGGGAACATCGATCCGCTCGGGCAACCCGGTGGTCATCCAGGCTGCCGCGAGGGCCTTCAGGTCAAAGTGCAGCTTCAGGCCCGATGCGCGCGGGAGGTTGCCGGCAACGGGGTCCAGATCGAACACCAGGTCGCCCTGCCGACCGACCTGAGTCTCGCTACGTGACCCGTCGATACGGGCCATGTAACCCGGGAAGTCCAGACCCCGGAGCCGATCCTCCCGGGTCGGATCGACGACCACGCGGGTGTCCGGGTAGGCCTTGAGGCCCGGGATGGCGATCCCCTTGAGCGGATCCGGGAAGGCCGGAAAGCGCTCCGCAGGGGGAAGGGTGCCGTCACCCGGATTTCCGACGGTGGGCGGCTCCACCCCGGGTCCAGGTAGAGGCACGGGCTCGGCATCCTCCAGCAACCGGAAGAACTGACCGAGCGTCCCGATGGTCGGAATCTCCGGATTCTCGACGATGGGCACGTCCGGTTCCTGCGGGGGACGCTCCGGTTCGAAGCCGCGCATCACCTTTTCGATGAGGTCCTCGCCAGCCAGACGGTAGGCGGAGAATTCCGGAGACTGCGTGACATCGACCAGGTGCGCGTACTTCCGGGCGTAGTGCCCTTCCAGGCTCCGCAGGATGCGCTCCTGGTGGTCCGGCACGACGATCGGCTCACCCGCGGGCGAGAGCGTGATGCGCAGGGCGACCGGAGTGTCCCGGCGGAGGCGCTCGTTTCCGCGCCCCTGCCCCTTCAAGATCCGGGAGCCGTTCAAACCGAGCGCAAAGGCCTTCACCTGCACGGCAGCCTCATCCACCTCGGGGGCGAACTGGAGGGTGATCTCCTGGCGGATGGCTCCCCCGCCTTCCGGGCGCTGCACCTCGAGGAGCTTGCCCGGCCGGGAGTCGCCAGCCACGAACTCCTCGGGCAGGATCTCGAGCAGGTCGGTCTCGGCAAGCACGCCCTGCGTGCGGCGTGCGGGCCACTGGATGGTGAGGACCATGGTGTGACCGACCACGTCGCGTGGCCCCTTCACGGCCGATGGCCCCGCGGTGGACGGTGCCGTGACGGCCGCCTGCCCCCTGGTCACGGCGGGCCCGCCTGCTCCCGCACCCAGACCGGGAACGAGGGACGGACTCGCCTGACAGGCGGACAGGGACAGGGCCAGGCCGACGAGGGCCCGCCGATGGAATCGCTGCATCCGCGACCTCCCTTGGACGTTCATGCGATCACGTGAGACTTGATGGATGAATTTGAACTGCTTTCCGGACCCGGTCATTTCGTCACCTCCGGTTCGTCACCGATGATGACGGTTCCAGTCCAGGGCTGGCGATCGGGCAGAGGAGGCAGCGAGGCTTCGGGATCCGGGTCCTCGATCGTGACCCCACCCGACCATCCAGCCCGGACGGTGAAGGTCGTGTAGGCCCTTTCGGCCAGCTGCCCATCCGGGAGAAGCCGGTACGCCACGAGCATGTACGGGCCGGAACGCACCCCGGGGTACACGACCAGCCGGGTACCCCGGACGACCTGGACGAATTCGGGAGAGGGGCCCCTGACCACGAAATCGAACCGTTCCGCGACAGGTCCGTCCCCGCGCTTGAGCAGGATCTGGGCCGCCGACGGATATCCCGGACGCAGCGTCCCGTCTCGGAGTGGCTCGAAAAGGTCGCCCGGCGTCACCTGGAGCCACAGGTCGTTCGACCCGGGGGGGGGGGGCGTGGGCACGATGACGACCGGGGATCCCGCGTCACCCGAACCGGAGCCGCTGCTGGGAGCCGTCGAGGGAACGGGAGTCGGGAGATCCGTCAGGGGAGGGGCCGTGGGTCGAGGAGTGGGCGGCACGGGTACTTCGACCTGGTCGTCCTCGCCCACGGCGTCCTCGACCTGGCCGCCGCGGTTCTGGTCGACCTGGTCGCCGGCCTGCTGTTCGGCCTGCCGACGGGCCTCCTCGTCGCTCTGACCCTCGTCGGGAACCTCGACCTCGAGCGCCTTCCCGACGGGCTCGAGACTGTTGCTGGTATCGTCCTTGCGCGCGGCCTCCTCGACCGTGGCCTGAAGTTCCTCCAGGAGATCGGGGCCGGGTGCAGGCGAAGCCGACCCGGACGCTTCGGACGTGGGGGCAGCCGCCTTGGCCTCCGACAGCACTTCACCGAGGCCCTCCGGAGAACGCAAATCGGCATACTGGATGGACGAGGCGAACGAGGGGTTCTGCCGGTTGGCCTCGATGATGGTATCCACTTTCTTCGCGACCGCCTCGAATGCCTGGATGTCCAGACTCGCGACCTTGTCGCCTCGGGCCTGGAGGACGGCAGCCACGGCCAGCGTGGTGGCAGGCGTGACCGGCACGGAGACATCTCCCTGTTTGCCCTTCAACTCGAGCGGCGCCTTGTACAGGGTGGATAGCACGCGTTCATCCCCATCGAGGGTCTGGAACTTGACCTCGATCCGGTAAACCTTGTTGATCTCGAGGGCGAGACGGAAGTCCTTTCCGGCCCTGAAGGTCTCTCCCCCCGTCGCAGGAATGGCGAGAATCTCACGAATACGCGAGAGGTCAACATCATCGGGCTTGAGCGCAAGCGTGGTGCTGGCAGTAGCCGCCTGGATCCCCCGATACGGGGCCACCGTCGTCAAGGGGGCCACCGTCGTCAAGGGGGCCACCGTCGTCAGACCGAACACCAGGTCACGCACGCCGATGGCCACCGAGACCTGAGTGGGGGACAGCTTGATGATGCGCCTGGGGAGCACCTGTGCCGGTGGCGTGGAGGCCACGGAGGTTGGAGGAGAGGCATTCCCCGACGGATTCGTGCCCAGGTTCTGGAGTAAACCGGCGGGACATGCCGTCAGGGACAGCGCAAGGACCCCGAGGACGGGCCATCGCTTCCAGATTCTGGATGGACCGGACAGCTTCGGCGTTTCAGGCACGAGCAACCTCCATGGCAAAGCGGAGGGTCAGACGATCCATCGATACCCGTTCACAAATCGAAATATGCAGGTCCGCTGAGACGAAGTTACAGGTTGGTGAAAAAGGATTGCCGCTGCCTCAGTCGAGCGCCCCCGTGGCGCGTTCCACGGCTTCCAGCAGGCCTCCCGTGCGCACCATGCGCGCAACCGCTACAATGTCATGAGCCACGATCCGGTCGACGAGCAGCCGAGGCACCTCGTCTCGTACGGCGGCATGCGCGGCAGCGGGTCCCACGCCAGGGCGCAACCCACCCCGCAGATCGATTGCCTGGGTGGCACACATGATCTCGATGGCCAGGACTTTTTCCAGGTTGTCGACCACCCGCAGCAGCTTGCGCGCGGACGTGGTCCCCATGCTGACGTGATCCTCCTGCCCGGCCGAGGTCGGGATGCTGTCGACACAGGCCGGATGGGCCAGGACCTTGTTCTCGCTGACGAGGCTCGCGGCGGTGTACTGCGCGACCATGTAGCCGCTGTTCATCCCGCCGTCCTCGGCCAGGAACATCGGGAGACCGTTCGAGTACTGGGCGTTGACCAGGCGCTCGATCCGGCGCTCCGAGATGCTGGCCCATTCGGCACAGGCGATCGCCAGGAAGTCGAGAGCCAGCGCCACGGGCTGGCCGTGAAAATGCCCCCCGTTGAGCACCTCGTCGGAATCCGGAAAAAGCAGCGGGTTGTCGGTGACGCTGTTGACCTCGATCGTGAGCACCCGCTCCGCGTGGGCCAGGGCATCCCGGCTCGCTCCGTGCACCTGTGGAGCACAGCGCAGGGAGTAGGCATCCTGGACCCGATCACACGTCGCGTGCGACGCGATGAGGTCGCTCTGGGCCGTGAGTCGCATGAGGTTGCGGGCACTCGCCTGCTGTCCCGGATGCGGTCGCAGGGCATGAAAAACGTCCCGGTAACTCTGGTTGGAGCCGAGTGTGGCCTCGAGCGTCATCGCGCAGGCCACGTCCGCCAGGCGCGCCAGGGAGCGGACCCTGTGGACGGCCAGGCACCCCATGGCCGTCATGGCCTGGGTGCCGTTGACCAGGGCGAGGCCTTCCTTGGCCGCGAGGCGGACGGGTTCGAGCCCCCGCCGGGCCAGCCCTTCCCGCGCCGGGAGCACCTGACCATCGACCTCGACATCACCTTCCCCGATGAGGGCCAGCGCCATGTGGCTGAGCGGGGCCAGATCGCCGGAAGCCCCGACGGAGCCCTGCGAGGGCACCAGCGGATGCACGCGACGATTGACCAGTTCCATCAGCAGATCGAGCGTCTCGAGGCGGATCCCCGAGTGGCCCCGCGCGAGTGCCTGGGCACGCAGGACGAGCATGGCGCGCACCACCTCCGGCGCCAGGGGTTCTCCCACGCCGGCCGCGTGGCTCAGCACCAGGCTCTGCTGCAGTTGCTCGACGGCCTCGGGCCCGATGCGACGGTCCTTGAAGTAGCCGAAGCCCGTCGTGATGCCGTAGACGACCTGCCCACCGGAGATCAGACGTTCGACATGGTCCCGGGCCCGGGTCACGGCGTCTCGCGCTCCGGGCGTCAGCGCCACGGGCGCACCGTCGAGGGTCGCGCGGACGACCTCCTGGATCGTCAGGGACTGTCCGTCGAGCAGCACGGGGAGCACCATGGGCGTCATTGCCTCCGGGATGGGGAGCCTCGACTCCCGGGTGATTCGCGCCCATGCCATGCCCGGGAACGGGTGCGATCACACGTCCGGTTGCGACGAGGTGTCATCGTGCGGGAGCCGGGGTAATATTAGCCCGAAACGTATGTGAACCAGGAAGGCCGAGTTCCGTGACCGAACTGACGTGGGCACCACCCGACACGCTCGTGCAGAGCCAGCAACTGATCGCCCGGCGAGAGCCGTTCGCTCTCGACTTCTCCGGCAAGATGGGACAGACCCTGGCTCGCAATTACGGGGAGGACATTCTGGATCACGTGTTCGAGTCCAGCATGTACACCACGGCCCTGCCGATGAGCACGATCGTGATCCAGGGCCTGATCCAGCTCGCCGTCGAGAACCGCTACACCGTTCGCGGCACCGGGAAAAACCTCGACGGGTACCGGATGTCGTTCACCCCGCCCGAGGGCTAGAACACCCGGCGGGCGTTGTCGAACCAGCGCACGGGCGCGATCGACACCCTCTCCCCCGTGCGGGGAGCGTGCAGCACCTTGCCCTGACCGATGTAAATACCCACGTGGGTGGCCGGGCGCCCCACGAACACCAGATCCCCTGGCCGGAGCTCGCGCATCGACACGGCTTTACCCCTGCGTTGCTGCATGTCGGCGGTGCCGTCCAGGTTCCGTCCCATCATCCGGGCGGCCTGCTGCACCAGGCCACTGCAGTCCACCGGGCCCGGGCGTGACATGGTCGGGCCGTGGCCGCCGCCGTAGCGATACCACTGCCCCTTGAACAGCATCGCCTTCTCGACGAATCGCTCGGCAGCCGAGAGGGGCACGGGCCCCTTCGGTTCGATGATCGGCGTGCGTCCGAGTGCATCGACGATCTGGCGCAGATGATGAAAACGCGCTTCCGTCGAGAACTGGATCGAATCGGGGGTCGCAGGCCATTCCAGGGAAGGAGACCAGCTGGCCTCGTCGGGCGGGAACCAGCCGTGCATCGCCTCCAGACGGTCGAAACCGGGACCCAGTAACGTCACACCCGACCGGTACGAGACAGCAGGATCGGAGATTCCTGGAGTGGCCGGCATTCGCACCTCCCGGGGCACACGCGACGTTCCGAACGGGATTATCGCGGGCGGCCACGACGGACGTGACGCGCTCGGACCAAGATGGATTCAAGCCTGGGTTAAGTTTTAACGGAATTGCCCGGGGGCTGGCGTCAGGGGCGCGAGCCAGTATTTTCCTCGGAGCGCGGCAACGAGCCGATCCGGGCCTCCAGCAGAGCCCGGGCCTGCCGCCGCAGTTCCGTCGCACGGGCCTCGATGCGAGCCAGCTCCTGCTTCATGGGGACCACCACCCCGGCGTCCGAGAGTCCATCGAGGTTGATCGCGACGTTCAGGATCGCTCCCTCCACGCCTGCGAGGGCGAGCGCCATGGCCACACCGGCATCCGAAGCGGCGTGCGGCACGCCCTTCTCGAGCGCGAGCAGGGCCATCTCGGCAGTTGCAAGCGACTCTTCGGCCACCTCGAGTGGCACGTCGGCCGCCCCCTTGAGCGCCCCCTGGATGGCGGCGGTGCGCGCAGCCTTTTCATCCTCGGTGCCCCGGGGTAAGCGCATCGCGGCGACGACGGCGTCGTAGGCACGAGCGTCCCGGTCGATGGCCCCCGAGAGCGTTTCCATCAGCTGGTCACCCTGCTCCGAAAGCAGCTCCAGCGCCTCGGCGGTTTCCTCGGACGCCCGGGCCTGGGACAGCCCGGCCACCATGGTGACGAGGGCGCCCGCGAGAGCACCCGAGAGGGCCGAGGCACTGCCACCGCCCGGCGTCGCGTCCGACGCAGCCAGCTTGCGCAGGAAATCGGAGAGCTGGAGCTCGCTCAGGGACGGCGTCAACTGGTAGGCGTTCGACACGGTCATTCTCCCTTCCGGACGAGTGCGTTCTCGAGGACCAGGTCGGGTTGCCAGTTCTCGACCTGGAGGTAATAGGCGGCCGCTTCGAGCAGGGCCTCCTGGGGGACGAGGCCGACGATCTCGGCACTGAGGACCCGGGCACCGTAGCGAGCGGCCTCGATCTTGACCAGTTCCTGGACCCGGTGGATCGGCGTCTTCTGGAAGTCGAGCAGGTTCATCGAGACCTGGGCCAGGTCGCGATCGGCGAGATAGACGCCCATGGCCTGGACGTGGGGCAGGCCGCCCGTGCTGGTCCGGACGGCCCGGGCGATCGCCTGGGCGACCCGGACATCCGCCGTGTCGAGCTGGAGGTTGTAGGCGATGAGAAACGGGCGGGCTCCGAAGACCGAGGCGCCCATCGCCGGATGCGGGACCTCGGGTCCGAAGTCGGGCTTCCACTCCGGGGCCTTCAGCTTCTCGGGGAGGCCCTCGAACTCCCCCTTGCGGATGTTCGACAGCAGGCGCCGATGTGGCGCCGTGGCCGCCTCCCCGTAAAGGAAAACGGGTACGTCGAAGCGCTGCGCGACCTCGGCCCCGACCTCCCGGGCCAGGTCCACGCAGTCCTGCATGGTGGCATTCCGGACGGGAATGAAGGGCACGACGTCGATGGCCCCCATCCGGGGATGTTCTCCCACGTGCTCGCGGAGGTCGATGTGACGGGACGCCAGCTCGAACAGGTTCACCACGCCCTGCTTGAGGGCCTCCGGGGTCCCGACGAACGTGAGCACGGTGCGGTGGTGGCTGGCATCCGAGGAGCGATCGAGGACGATGAGTCCCGGGATGCCCTCCAGCGCGCTCATGAACGAATCGATGACGACGGTATCCTGTCCCTCGCTGAGGTTGGGGACGCACTCGATGAGCCTGGTCACGCGTGAAGGGTTCCTTCCGGCCGGGAGCGGGTGGGTGAGACGAGACTTCCGCGCTTGAGCACGGCGTGCACGGGAATGCTTGCCAGAGTGTAGGGGATCTCGCGCATGTCGGTCGTGTCCCATACCACCAGATCCGCCTGCTTCCCGGGCTCGAGACTGCCGACACGATGCGCGCGCCCGGTGGCATGCGCCGCATTGAGGGTGGCAGCCGACCAGGCCTCGGCAGGCGTGAGACGCAGCTGGGTGACGGCCAGAGCCATCATGAGCGCCATCGAGGGGGATGGGCACGAGCCAGGATTGAAATCGGTCGCCAGCGCGACGGGCACACCCCACTCGATCATCCGTCGGGCGGGCGCGTGGTGCGTCATCCCGAGAAACAGGGCCGTACCGGGTAGCAGCACCCCGATGACGCCGGCGGCGGCCATCGCCTTCAGCCCGGACTCGTTCGCATGGTGCAGGTGGTCGGCCGACACGGCCCCGAGGCGGGCCGCCAGCGCCGCTCCGCCGGTGTCGGCCAGTTCGTCGGCATGGAGCTTGAGGCCGAGGCCCTGTTCCCGTGCCGCACGCAGGAGCCGCTCGGACTGGGCGGGTGTGAAGACCCCCTCCTCGCAGAAGACGTCACAGAAACGGGCCAGACCGCGCAGCGCCACGCGGGGCAACCAGTCCGACACGAGTTGATCGACGTACGCGTCGGCATCCTGGCCTGCAGGAATGGCGTGAGCCCCCATGAAGGTCGGGACGACATCCACGACGTGCTGCTCGGCGAGCTTGCGCAGGGCCTCGAGCTGGCGCAATTCGGTCTCGAGTTCGAGGCCGTACCCGCTCTTGGCCTCGATGGTGGTCGAGCCGAGCGCCAGCATCGTATCGAGATAGGTCGAGCCGAGGCGGACGAGCTCCTCGAGGCTTGCCTCGCGCGTGGCACGCACCGTGGCATGGATACCGCCTCCGGCTGCCAGGATCTGGGCATAGCTCTCGCCACGCGCCCGCCGCTCGAATTCGTCGAGGCGGCGCCCCGCGAAGGGCAGATGCGTGTGGGCATCCACGAAGCCGGGAGCGACGACGCGCCCGCCGGCATCGACGACCTGCGTGGCCAGGGTTCGCCCGGGACGGGTCCAGAGTTCCCGCGTCGTCCCCACGGCCACGATCTGACCGTCCCGCATGGCGACGGCCCCGTCGCGGACGATCCCGCAATCGGCGAGGGCCGGGCCCACCCGGGGCCCCTCGGGGCCGGCCATGGTGAGCAGGGTTCCGGCGTGAACGAGCAGGGTGTCGAACACGGAAGTCATCCTTCCTGCATGGGCAGGCGCACGCCGTGGCGCGCCGCAGCGGAGAGGGCCTCGTCATAGCCCGCATCCGCGTGGCGGATGATCCCCATTCCGGGATCACTCGTGAGCACGCGATCCAGACGACGCTCGGCGGCCGACGTGCCATCGGCCACGATGACCATGCCAGCATGCTGGCTGAAGCCGATCCCGACGCCCCCACCGTGGTGCAGGCTGACCCACGAGGCGCCACCCACGGCATTGACGAGTGCATTCAGGAAGACCCAGTCAGAGATGGCATCCGAGCCATCCTTCATGGCTTCCGTCTCGCGATTGGGAGAGGCCACGGAGCCGCAGTCGAGGTGGTCGCGACCGATCACGACGGGAGCCGAGACGACCCCGGCCGCCACCAGATCGTTGATACGCTTTCCGAGGCGCGCTCGCTTGCCGTAGCCGACCCAGCAGATGCGGGCGGGCAGTCCCTGGAAATGCACCTGGTCGCGAGCGAGCCGGATCCAGCGCTCCAGACCCGGGTCGTCGTCGCAGAACTCGCGCAGGATGAGATCGTCGATGCGATGGATGTCGGCTGGATCCCCGGACAGCGCGGCCCAGCGAAAAGGTCCCTTCCCCTCGCAGAAGAGGGGTCGGATGTACGCCGGCACGAATCCCGGATACCCGAAGGCATCCGGGACCCCGTGCTCCAGGGCCACCTGGCGGAGGTTATTCCCGTAGTCGAAGACCACGGCCCCGCGGTCCTGAAGGGCCCGCATGGCCCGCACGTGGACGGCCATGCTTTCCCCGGCGAGTTGCAGATACCGGCCGGGATCCTCGGCCCGCAGACGGGCCGCGGACTCGAGCGTATGACCGAGCGGGATGTAGCCCGTGAGCGGATCGTGCGCCGAGGTCTGGTCCGTGACGACGTCCGGCACGAGGCCCCGGCGCACCATCTCGGGCAGGATCTCGGCGGCATTGCCCAGCAACGCGATGCTCCGCGGCTCGCGTGCCTCGAGGGCGGCGCGGGCATGGGCGAGGGCCTCGTCGAGGGTCTCGGCGACGATCTGACAATAACCCTTCTCGATGCGTCGCGCGATGCGCGTGGGATCGATCTCGATGGCCAGCATGACCCCATCGTTCATGGTCACGGCGAGAGGCTGTGCGCCCCCCATCCCACCCAGCCCGGCCGTCACGACCAGGCGACCGGCGAGCGTTCCGCCGAAGTGCTGCCGTGCGACGGCTGCGAAGGTCTCGTACGTCCCCTGCAGGATGCCCTGCGTCCCGATGTAGATCCAGGAACCGGCCGTCATCTGGCCGAACATCGTGAGGCCCTCGGCCTCGAGGCGCCGGAACGTCTCCCAGTCGGCCCAGTTGGGGACCAGGTTGGAGTTGGCGATCAGCACGCGCGGCGCATCGGAGGTGGTCCGGAAGACCCCGACGGGTTTGCCCGACTGGATCAGCAGCGTCTCCTCGTCCCCGAGCGTCATCAGGGTGCGGACGATCGCGCGCAACGCCTCCCAGCTCCGGGCCGCGCGACCCGTTCCCCCGTACACGACCAGTTCCTCGGGGTGCTCGGCCACCTCGGGATCGAGGTTGTTGAGCAGCATGCGCAGGGCCGCTTCCTGGACCCAGCCACGACACGCGAGCTGGGGCCCTCTCGGTGCCCTGAGCGGGATTCGGGACTCTCCGGCCAGCAGGGCTCGCAGTTCGGGGGCGTGATCGAGCGCCACGTTCATGGATCCTCACTCCTTCGTGATGGACATCGGTGGGCCGCAGAAGCGTCCGTGGGTCATTCTAGCGGCCGCCTCCGGGGGCGGCAACCGCCCGGATGGCCGTCCACCCTGCAAGTTTTAGCTGCCCGTTAAAGGCGATAAATGATCGTGAAAAGTGGTTGCCGGGAGTTCAGTGCACCGACCCGAGGCGGCATAAAGGCGACACGGCCCCTGTCGCGATCGCTGAAAGGCGCGTCGTGGAACTGTCAAGAGGAGATTGGATCATGTCGACCATTCGCAACACCGGGACACCTGCACCTGGAAGCACCGGCCCCCTGAAACCGACTGCACCATCCACACTTCCGCAGCCTGGCGCTGCTGCACCTGGCAACGCGGCGTCGCAAAAGGCGGCCCGAGATGCTGCCCGGACGGCCCAGCAGGCGGCTGCCCGGTTGAAGGCGCTGGGACGGTTCGACGCTCTCCCCGAGCGTATCCGGGATCTCGACAGCCGGATCCAGAGCGCGCAAGGAGCCGTGGGTCGAGATGAAACTGCGCTCAAGTCCCTGCAAAATGCGCTGGCGCGTGGCTTCAGGCTCGGTGCGGGTCGGGCTCCCGTCAACACGAAGTCCGTCGCCACGCGTCTCCAGTCGCAGATCGCCGATCAGAAGAAATCCATCCAGGCCCTGCAGGAAGAGCGCAAGGTCATCCTGGCAGAGAAGGCGGACGACACGCCGGATGGCAAGGTGGATGCCGGCCATCAAAAGGTTCTCGGCGAAATCGGCAAGCTGGACGGGCAGATCGGCAAAGCTCAGAGTGACAAGCTCGCCGGCGAATCCAAGCTGGAATCCTTGCTCAACAAGAAGGTGGAAGAATTCGGAAAATCGTCCGGGCTCCAGATCACGCAGATCCGCTTGAAGGATTCGATCGCGGACCAGAAGAAGGCGATCGAGAAGGCGCGCAAGGATATCGCGAGCCTCGGTGAAAACTCGGGGCAGCTCCGCAAGCAGAACGCGGGGTTCGAGGCCGAAAACAAGAAGCTGTTCACCCAGGAGCAGGCCAAAGGTGCCGAGCGGCGCAAGCTCCTCGGGGAGCAGGCGGCAGATCGGCCTCTGTACGATGCCCTGAAGGCCCTCGAGCCGGCCTCGCTGGCTGACGGTGACAAGACCTTCATCGCCGCCTACGACAAGCGGGCCGGCGCCATCACGGGCCTGACGAAAGACATCACCCAGCTCAACCAGAAGCAGGACGCCAACCAGGCCTCGATCGTCAAGAACCAGCAGACCCTCCGTGACAACGATACGAAGGTCAACGGCCTGAATGCCTCCATCAAGGCGGCCGAGGGGGACATCAAGGGACTCGAGGGACAGCTCTCGAACGTGAACACGCGGCTCGCCGAGCTCGACAAGGCCGGCAAGGCACTCGATGGACAGATCGCCGCCCAGACGGCCGAGGTGAAGAAGCTGGGTGATCAACTCACCGGTCTGCAGGACAAGCGCAAGATCGCGGTCCAGCAGGCTCGGGGGACCGAGGTCCAGGACGTCCGACTCGGTGAGGCCCAGGTCGAGCGCCTCGACAAGGAGATCGGGACCGTCAAGGGACAGCTCGATACGGCCAAGAGCAAGCTGACCGACCTCGTGTATCAGCGGGATCAGGTGAAGTCCGACGCCGATCGCCTCGGCAAGGAGGTCGGGGCACTGAAGGCAGCCATCGATGGTCTCAAGGCGGAGATGGCGGGGGCCCGGAAGAGCCTCGAGGGCAACGAGAAGTCCATCGGAAACCTCGTGGCCGAAAACGCGAAGCTGTTTGCCCAGGAACAGGGGCTTGGCAAGGAACGGCAGGGACTGCTCAGGCAGATCGCGGAAGAGGGGCCCCTGGCCGACGCGCTCAAATCGCTCGATCCCGAAGTCCTCACCGAGGACGACAAGAAGTTCATCGAGAGCTTCGATGCCGCCGGTGCCCGGGTCAAGGCCATCGGCTCCGAGGTGGCTTCGCTCAACGAGAAGCAATCCGCGAATGACGGCAAGATCGGGGAGCTGCGGACGGCCAACGAGGGACTCCAGAAGCGGATCCAGGACCTCGAAGCCTCCATCAAGAGCGACAGCGGCAAGCTTGCCGGTCTCGAGAAGAGCCTCCAGGAAGCCAATGGCAAGGTGGCGGGCCTCGACAAGGACATCGCCGCCGCCCAGAAGGGTATCGATCAGCTGCAGCAGAAGCTATCCGGCCTGGAGAGTGAACGCGGCAAGTGGCTGGCCGAACTCGAACAGGACAAGAGCGAGCTCGCTGCGCTCAAGTGATCGCCCCCGGGTCCGTCTGAACGAACCTAACCGATATCGGACCAGCTGACGGTCTGGCGCTCTCGGCGACCCCCTCCGACTTTCGAAAGTCGGAGGGGGTTTCGTCATGCGGGTTTCAGGATTTTTCTAATTTTAAGGAAAGTTTTACCTGATTAAATCGATGTTATAATCAAGTTCAATCCAGTTGAAGCCGCAACCCGCTCGCGAGCCCCCCGGAGGATCCTGCATGCGCCTGATGTCGACCCCGATCGCCCTCGGTCTCACCCTCGTCTCGCTGGTCGGTTGCGGCCTGCCCGCGACCATGAATGCTTCGGTCGCCCCGCGCAGCACGGGTGGGCAACAGTTCGACCCGATGCAGTTCCGGGCCGATGGCGTGAGCCGGACCCAGGTACTCGTGAGCTTCCGCAAGGCGATGACCCGTCAGGACCTCGAACGCTTCGAGGCCCGGACCCGCCTGCAGGTCAAGCGCACGCTCCCCGCGCTGCAGGCGGCCGTCGTGACCGTCGGCGCCTCTCCCGAGGAGACGGTCGCCCGTCTGCGTCAGGATGCTGCGGTGGCCCGCGCCGAGGTGGACCGTGCCGTCCTCGCGGACGAGGTCGTCGTGAACGATCCGAAGCGTGGCGACCAGTACGCCCTCGACAAGGTCAATGCGAACCGCGCCTGGGACGTCACCCGGGGTAGCGAGCAGGTCGTCATCGGGATCGTCGATTCGGGCGTGGACCTCGCGCACCCCGACCTGAAGGCCAAGCTCCTGCCTGGCTACAGCTCGGTCGAACCCGGAAAGCTCCCCAAGGACGACATGGGTCACGGGACGCACGTCGCCGGCATCGCGGCGGCCTCGACCGACAACGGGGAAGGCGTCGCGGGGCTCGCCAGCAACTGCAAGATCCTCCCTGTCCGCGTCCTCGGCGCTCGAGCCGGCTCGGCCGCGACGATCGCCGAGGGGCTCATCTGGGCTGCCGACCACGGGGCTGACGTCGTCAACATGAGCCTCGGCTTCTACGACGAGAACGAGACGGTCGCGAAGGCCGTCCAGTATGCCCTCTCGAAGAACGTGGTGCTCGTGGCCACGATGGGTAACAACAACCTCGAGAAGAAGCGCTACCCCGCTGCCTATCCCGGAGTGATCGCCGTCGGTTCGAGCGACCGGGCCGACAACAAGTCGACGTTCTCGAACTTCGGTGCCTGGATGAGCGTCTCGGCCCCCGGAACCGAGATCCTCTCGACCTTCCCGACCTACCCCGTCGCGATCCAGGGTCCGGCAAAGTACGCCGTGCTGTCAGGCACCTCGATGGCGGCCCCCCTCGTGGCGGGTCTCTGCGGGCTCGTCCGCTCGAAGAATCCGGGCATGGCGCCGGCCGCCGTCAAGCAGGTGCTCGAGACGACCGCCGTGGACCTCGGCGAATCGGGAGCCGACAAGAACTTCGGTAACGGCCGGATCGACGCCTTCGCCGCGCTGTCGCGCTGATTCTGACGCTTCTCTCGAGCCCCCCGGAATGTTCCGGGGGGCTCCTTTTTTTCGTCAGGTCCCTCTCCGGGCCGATACCCCCATTTTTGAAGCTGAGAAAAGTCGTGAGCGATTCATACCGCCGCCAGCAACACGGTAGCGACGTGATCCGCGCCGGGGAAGGCCCGCCCGATCCGTTCATATGTCATCCAGGCGTGTGGAATGCATTAAATTTCACCCGAGTCCCGACAGGAACCGTTCTCGCGGGGGCATGGAGCAAGGGGAAGCCACGCGCGATCGGCGTGTCGGATCCTGTCGGAGTCTTGTAATGCCCATTCATGCCAAGGTTTCGGGAACTCCCATCTGGCAGCTTTCCGGTACGCCGGAACCGACACACAAGGTAAGTCGCGACCCTGTCGAGCCGCACAGGTTCCCGGACACTCCCGCCCCTCGTCGCCAGGATGAACGCGGGTCCACCATGAACCCCCTCGAACGCCTGCGTCTGGCCGCCTTGCAGGTGAGCACGCCTGCCTCGCCGCCGATCGGTCCGCAGCCCTTCCGGAACCGGCGAGATCGCCCTTCCTGATCAGGGTCGCGGTTCTTCCACGTCCACACGTCCGGACGCCGGATCGAGGAAGAGGGCCGTCCAGACCGTCTCGACGTCCGGCACGGTCCAGAGCACCCGGTGACGGGTGTGGGCCGGTAGCCAGACCCGATCGCCCGGACCGAGTTCCAGCACCGGCACCCCCTCGATCTCCAGTCGCGCCCGCCCCGAGACGACCTGAACCCACTCGTGTTCGTCCTGGTCGTACCAGAACCCCTCCGGAGATCGATGACCGTACGAGACGATCCGCTCGAGACGTCCCCCGGGCCAGCGCAGCAGGGTCTCGACGTGTTCCTCACGGGAGGTCCCGGTAGGATCCTCCAGCCGGTCATCCGCTTCCATGCCCCCGTCCCTTCGCCCCTGGCAGCCCGAGACAGCCGCCGTGATTGATCGCCTGCCCGCGGAGGGTACATGTCAGCCATGAAGACCTCGCGTCAAGCCCTTGCAACCCGAACCCGGCAAACCCGGTGGCTTGTTCCGCTATCTGCCACCGTGCTGGCGTCCTGTCAAAATCCGGGCTCCCTGATCCAGCCCAGGAGCCAGGGTGAGACCCTTTTGCAACTGCCTTCGACCGTGCTCCGCAACCCTTCACCGACGCCGGCACCCGGCCAGCCCGCCATCCGGGAGAACCCACTGCTCGACAGCCGGGACAATCCCCTGGTCGACCGTCGCGAAAACCCGCTCGTCGACCTGAACCAGCTCGTGGCGAACAATGCGGGCGGTCTCGTCTCCAACCAGGCGGCCACCCTCAGCGGCCAGGCCTGGGTCGCCTCGAGCCTGGTATCGAATGCCGCCGCCGGGCTCGTTTCGAACGGAGCCGGCCTCTTCCGGATCGCAAACCTTGCGGAAGTGCCGCTCCAGCGCGCACTCGTGTACCTGTCGGACACGCGCGAACGGCCGTTCCTGGACCCCGAGACGGGTCAGATCCTGGCGACGACCACGGATGAGAAGGGGGCCTTCAAGTTCGCGAAAGCTCCTGCCAGTGCCTCCGTCGTCGTGAATGCCGTGCTCTCGGGAAATCGCCGCCTCGTGGGATTCCAGGTCCCGCTCGAGAAGCAGGAAGCCATGCTGCGCCTCGACCTGGCCAGCACGCTCGTGACCGAGTTCCTGCGCGAACGCGCCCTCGAACGTGCGGCGACGGCGTCTCTGGGCGATCTCGACCCGGGGCTCCAGGCCCTGCCCGAACTGACCCGCCTGACCCAGGAGGGGCTCGCGAGCGGCTCGCTTGCCGTCCCGGACCTGCGGGTGGGCCGTATCCCCGAGATGAACCGGACCTACCTCGTGGGTTTCGCCTCGAGGCTGCCGACCCTGCGGCAGCGCTGGGAAAGCCTGCTCGGGGAGCCGCTCACGGTCATCGAGACGATCGCCGGGAGCATCCCGGGCTTCCGGGGAGACGGGCAAGCGGCGAAAGACGCCCGCTTCGCCAACCCCTCGGGGCTCGTCAGGGCAGCAGATGGAAGCTGGTTCGTGGCCGACACGGGCAACAACCGCATCCGGCGGATCGCCCCTGATGGCAGCACCTCCACCGTCGCCGGAGACGGAACACCCGAGTCCATCACGGAGCGGTTCCTGAAAGGCGAGATCAGCGACTATAACGGCATCGGGGGGGCAGCAGCCGGAACGATCCTCTACGATCCCCGCAGCGTGCTTGTCCTGCCGGGCGGAAGCTGGCTCGTGGGCGTCCTCGGCAACTCGCGAATCTTCCATGTCGACCAGGCCGGAACCATGAGGTCCCTGGTGGACGCCCATCCGGGTGGGAACGTCAGCGAAGGGAATGTCCGGTCCGGATCCCCCAGGCCCACCATTCGCAGCCCGATCGGCATGACCCTCGGACCCGACGGCAATCTGTATATCGCGGACATCCAGCACCACGTGATTCGCCGACTCGCCTGGACGCAGGAAGCAAGTCCCGACACCTACGTCATCGACAAGGTGGCAGGCGTGTACGGTAAACAGGGGGCAGTCCCCATCGGGCAGTCGCTCATGTATGCGCTCAAGCCGCCTGGCGAGACGTCACTTGCCGGCCCCTATGGCATCTGCTTCGATGGCCAGGGCCAGCTGATCGTGACGGAAGCCTTCGGAAACCGCGTCCTGCGCCTCGAGAAGGCGGATGGCCGCCTGCACGTGCTGGCCGGAACGGGTCGCTCGACGATCTCGGGTGACGGGGGCCCGGCCACATCGGCCGGGATCCCCTATCCGACGGCCATCGTCCACGATGCAGCCCGGAACCGGGTGCTCGTGGGGTCCTGGCAATCGCCGCGGATCCGGGCGATCGACCTGACGACCGGGATCATCACGACGGTGGCAGGGACCGGTGAAGACGCCCAGGATGGGCTCATCCGGAAAGCAGCGATCGGTGACATCGGGGGGCTCGCTCTCGACGTGGATGGGCGCCCGGTCTTCACCGAGGTCCAGACCGGGCGCATCCGCAAGCTGTGGCTACAGGATTGAAGCCTGGAGCGACGCCGGCTTCGACACGTCGATATCGGTCGTGAGCCCCTGTCGCGACAGGGCCCGGAGCGATTCCTCGCTCCCCTCGGCCACCACCCGGGTGAGGTGCGTGGACTGGACCCGGGACCGCAGATCCAGCGACTGGAGCAGATCGCTCAGCTGTTGCCTGCAGCGTTCGAGGTATTCGAATACGGCCTTTCGGGCTTCCTGTCCCAGGATGATTGCCCTGGCTTCGGCCGCCATATCCCCGTTTTTCCTGATCTCGCGCAACGTGACATCGCCCTCGGCGAATTGAACGTCCAGCTCCACCTTGTCGAGTTCCTCGGGCGTCCGGGCACGCTGGATCCTCTGGATCAGGTCCACGGCATCACCTTTGCCAGGACGCTGGTCTGCGAGCGCTACCGAGCGAAACTGCACCTGCTTCAACCGTCTCAGGAGTGCTTCCTGCCGCTCGCGGAGGTCAGGTCCGACCAGAGCCGAGAGGCGCTCCGACGAGCCCTGGACACGTTGCACGTCGCCGGGCAAGGGAGTCTTCGGAACGTCCGGGTCTGGCAAGGGAGCCGTGGCAGCCGGCCTCGGCAAACCGAGATCGGCAGACCGACTCCGGATCTGGATGTGTCCTTCCATGGCCCGATCCTCCCGACCGATCATGTACCGAGGCTGGATGACACCAGGATCTTCGGCCGCGAACCGGGGAGGCTGACTTCAAAAGTTAGTTAATGACCAGTTGGATACAGGCTCGGCTCATGCTGCATGGTGCTGCACGTCGTCATCATCCGTGAGGCCCAGACGCACCTGGTCTCTCAGCGCTGCTTCCTGAGCGGCTGCCGTGACCTGGCGGAGACGCTTCGACTGGTCGAGCGCCTGGCGGTCGAGATCGGTCAGGGATTCGCGGAGCTGGTGATTCTGGATGTGACGGACCTCGTCGAGCGCCTTCTGGCTCTCCCGGGAACGTTGCTCGGACGTGATGCGATCCCGCTCGATCAGCTGCGTCAGGAAGCGGAACCACTCGGACCCCTTCCGGATGACCCAGGAGGTGACATCCGCCGCCAGCTCGGTGCTGGCCTGAAAAGCCGCCTCGACGCGGTCCCCCACCCATTCGAGACCGGCCACGAGCGCGCTGCCGAGCATGGCAAGGGGCGCCTGCGAAACCGTGACTCCGGAGGATCGGGGCTCCGGGGACGAGGAACGGACGAAACGATCGAGGCCTGCCACCGGGAAGCCTGCCTCCCGCGTGTCCGGAAGGGGTCGCTCGACCTTCTCGGCCGGTGTGGTCCGGACCGGGACGGGCACGGAGGAGCGGGTGAACACGTCGAGAGGACGATTCATGTCTGCCTCCTTCCATGTCGCGAGAACGCTCCCCATCCCTCCGAGATCATCGGTGATCCCGAGGTCTAGCCGACGTTAATATTGCGTAAAAAGTGGCTGATGCTGGCCTGGCCCACCCTCGAGCCCCGCTCCCCTTGGACCGGACGTCCGGGATGGTCTAAATTGACAGGTCAGGGACCCAGGCGGGTCCCCGGAAAGGTGCAACCTGTGGTTTCTAAAGCCCGGATCGGAGACGTGTCGCTGCTGGTGGTGGCCGGTGGTTACGGGATCATGCGCGGACTGTTGCCCGCCACGCATGCCCTTCCGCCGGACGTCTTCACGAGCGTTCCCTATGGCGCGGTGCAGGCGTTCTTCGAGGCCGGCACGGTGGGCGCACTCGCCGACTGGTTCGCCGTGACGGCCCTGTTCCGCCACCCGTTCGGCCTGCCCATCCCGCACACGAATCTGCTGATCCGAAACCGGGCTGCCCTGGAAGCCAACCTGGCCTCGACCGTGACGGGGTTTCTGTCGCCGGAAGCCATCTTGTCGCTGGTCGATCCCGGTGCCCTGGGAGGGGCGGTGGCCGAGGTCGTCCAGGCTCCGGAGACGACAGACCGGGTCAAGCAGGCGGTTCATGCGGGCATGGATCAGGCCCTGACGCGGCTGAGTCAGGCCAGCCCGATGATCGGCATGTTCCTGCAGGGGGCCATGGGCGGAGAGACCGTCCATGCCCTGATCCAGCAGGTCGTGGACGGGATCCAGGAGCGGCTGGCAGAGCTCCTGGCGCGCGACAGCACCGACGCGGTGTTACGCGCCCAGATCGAGCGGATGGTGCGTTCGGCCTTCGAGCGAGGACTGCATCAGCGGCTGGTGGACGCCATCCAGTCCCGGATCCAGACCATGCCCGATGCCGAGATCGTGGCCTTCGTGGAGAATCGCGTGGGAGACGATCTCCAGTTCATCCGGCTCAACGGAGCGCTGGTCGGGGGCCTCGCCGGGCTCGGACTGTTCCTGGTGTCGCGACTGGCCGGGTGACGCCTCAGGGACGGCCCCAGGCCAGCACCCTGTCGAGATCGGCCCGGGTGACCTCGAGGGATTCTCGCCGGAGCAGGTTTTCCAGGTGTAGACGATCCTCGGGTCCGGGGGCGACCAGATCTTCGAGCACCGCGCGCACCACGACCAGGAGCCACTGTCTCCAGGCCTCGAGAGATTCCCAGCGCGCGAGCCAGACCTGACGTTGGGCCGATCGCCAGGACACACCGAGCACCGACCGGAACCAGTGTCTGAGCACCAGGCGCGCATCTCCCTCTTCGAGCAGGGTGGGATCTTCGAGCAGCGCCGCCGGCTCGATCTCCGGATCCGAGCGCCGGAACCATTCCGTCAGCTCCCGGACGAGCGCCGGTCCCAGGTCCGTGAGGATGGCGGAACTCAGACCCCGGTCGCTGAGGCGTTCCAGCAGGTCCGTCGCGAGGGGGCGTCCGCACGTGTGCATCGAGATCGCCGAGGTCTGCATCATTGCTCCTCCAGGACCTGACTCGAACCCATGATGGATAGGATTCCTAAACAGCGTCATCATAGCAAAAATGAGCCGGAATGGATCCCGTCTGTCGAGAAATGTCAGGACAACGGTCGGGCAAGCGGCTGCGGTTTGCTATCATGCGACGAGTCACGATCCGCAAGCGGGCGATAGCCAGGGAGGAACCCCATGCCGCAGATGAAGGACAGCCGTGCCATCGTCCTGTTCAAGGGCGACGAGGGCCAGTACGAACTCGACTACGATTTCCGGGGCGAGGTGGGCAATCTCGTCAACCTGGAGGACCTGGCCCTCTCGGTTCAGCCGACCGGCAAGTTCCGCATCATCGACAAGACCCGGGTTGCCAATCCGGGGGAATCTCCCGTCGTCACCTACACCCTCGAGAAGTTCTAGGAGCCCCGGGGGCATGCGCGGGCTTCGGCTCCTCCTCCTCGCCCTGGTCTTGCTGGCCGAGGCCTCGCCGGCCCGGGGAGAAACGGAGTTCACGCTGCCCGTCTCCTACCTGGACTGGACCCTCCAGGATGGCCCCCATCTCACGGGCATCCAGCTCCCGCTAGCCTGGTTCGGAGGTCCGTTCAAGCTGGGGACCATGCGAGCCCAGGCTGGCGGTGCCTGGATGATGGGTTCGGATGGACGGTCCTGGCCCATGGCCACCGGTGAGGTCCTGGCCCAGCTGGAATGGCCCCTGGGAGCGTTCTTCCCGCACGTCGGAGTCGCCGGCTGGGCGGGCATGCCCCTCGGAATCGGACCGGACGTTCCCTTCCGGGGTCTCGCGCTGGGCTGGATGCCGAGAGTCGGGTGCCGCATCGAGCTGGATATCGCCTCGCTCGACCTGTTCGCGAGTCAGGGCACGATCTCGGGCCTGGAGCGCAGCGTGGACGGTGGCCTCGTGGGTGGCTCGATGTGGACGGCGGGTCTGCGGCTGGAGCTCGCGCTGTGACATATCCCGACCTCACGCATCTGTTCGAGCCCGACCAGCTCGAGATCCTGGGCCGCCAGGTCGCCGTCCGGATCCCGGCCATTCTGGCCGTACTGGTGCTGGCGTGGCTGGCCCACCGGATCGCACGCTTCATGGTCCGGCAGCTCGCACAGGCTCTCGAGAAAAATCTCCTGCCCGGCGGGGATGCCCGGCTCGCCCAGCGTACGCGCACGATGACCCACATGGCGAATTCGCTGCTGCGTGCCGCCGTGGGCTTTGCTGCCGTGCTGGGCCTGATGGCCGCCTCGGGTATCGATGTCGGTCCGCTGCTCGCCAGCGCCGGCGTGGTGGGTATCTCGGTCGGCCTCGGCGCGCAGAATCTCATCAAGGACCTGATCGCCGGCTTCGCGATCCTCTACGAGGACCAGTTCGGCGTGGGGGATACCATCGAGATCGATGGTCGGACGGGCACCGTGGAACGGCTGAACTTCCGGATCACCCGGATCCGGACGCTCGCCGGCGATCTGGTGACGATCCCGAACGGTCAGATCAAGGTCGTCGTGAACCAGTCCAACGCCTGGTCACGCGCGATCCTGGAGCTCACGGTGCCGAGCGACCGTGACGCGGACGAGGTTTTGTCCCTCATGACCGAGGCGGCGCGTGCCGTCCAGCAGGCCTGGCCCACGCGCGTGTTGTCCGACCCCGAGGTGGTCGGTATCCAGTCCTTCACGGAACAGGGGATGACGCTGCGGTTGCTGCTGAAGACCGGACCTCAGGACCGGGGCGCCGTGGCGGCAGAATGGCGAAGGCGCGTCAAACAGGCGCTCGACGAAGCAGGAATCACCTTGCCCGGGCAGACGCGGAAGCCCGGAAGCGGCTGCATCAACGCGTGACGGCCACACCCGCGTGCCAGTCGCGATAGGCCATGTAGCGCATCAGTTCATCGGCAGTGACGGTCAGGGCACCGACTCGCGAGAGCGGATCATTGATCACGTAGCGATCGCCCGAACGGCCTGCCACCAGGATGAAGTGCCCGCCATCGAAACCGCGCAGGGAACGTGAATCGAAACGCCCGGCGTAGGCGGCCGGATTCCCGGCAACCACCACGAGCGCACCGGCATCGAGCGCCTGGTCGAGCGTGGCGCGATCGGTCACCTTCCAGGCCCGGGCACCACTCTGGAGGGCCCCCCGGAGCACGTCATCATCCGAGGTCAGCTGGTAATCGTTGGTATCGCCCCGCATGGCATAGCGCGCCGCATCGATCCAGTTCTCGACCGAGGCGTTCGCGGGAAGGCCGGGCGGCCGCAGCCCGAGCGCCAAGAGAGCCATGGCGAGACTGGTCGGCCCACAGTTCGTGTTGTTGAAGCTGGCCTCGGGATTGTAGGGTCCGGGATCCTGAGACAAGAAGATGCGGTTGGCCGACGAGACCCAGGGCGTCGCGGAGGAACGGAAGACATCCACCGCAGTCGAACGGGAGGCGACGGAGGCGAACGGGAGCGGCTCGGCTGGCGCCGGAGGCACGCGAGAGGGCCCCATGAGACGGGCAAGGCCGCTCAGGCGCATCCAGATCGAGGGCTGGGATGAAAGTGAACTGACCAGCACGACACGACCCTCCTCGAGAGCGTTATCGGCTGGTCAGCAGCGAAAGCGGTTAAATCGGGGATAATCCCGGTCAAAGCTTTCTTGAATCAGGCGTTGGTCACGACGGGCAGGGGCTGCACGCCGTTCCGGTTGTCGAGTTGCGGACAGAGGATCAGCTGGAGCTGTTTCACCGCCCGCTTGAGCCGGCGACAGATCTCCATCTGTGAGACCCCGAGACGCCGGGCAACCTCGGCCTGGGTCATGTCCTGGAAGTACCGCATCTCGAGGAGCTCCTGCTGCTGGCGGGTGAGGCGGCTCATGGCCTCCTTGAGCAGCAGACGCTCGTCCATGTCGATCTGACCATCCCGCTGGGATCGGGGATCCATGAGGGTGTCGAGCAGGGTGCGGGTATCGTCGTCGTCTCCACGGCCTTCCTGGTCGAGCCAGAAGACCGAGACCCGGTTGTCGTACTGCTTGACCTCGTCGACGAGCTGGATGGTGATCTCGAGGATGTCGGCGAGCTCCTGGTTGGTCGGCTCACGCCCGAGCTCGTGCGAGAGGTTGGCCGTGACGACGCTCAGGCGGTAGGAAAGTTCCTGGAGCGCACGGGGCCCCCGCAGGAGGTTCTGCCGGTCCCGCAGGTAATGCCGGATGTGGCCCGTGATGTAGTGAACGGCATACGTCTTGAACTCGGTGTTGTGACCCAGTTCGTAACGGTCGATGGCCTCGAGGAGACCGATGGAACCGACCTGTATCAGGTCTTCGACGGGATCCGTGCTCCGGCGGGCCAGCCCCCGGGCGATCTTCTTGACGAGCGGGATGTACTCGTGGACGAGCTTCTCGCGTTCCCTGGGAGTCAAGGACCACTTGCGCGTCTTTTCCACTCAAAACCTCCGTGTCATACGGTTCCATGCGGACCGTCAACGAGACGTCAAAATTATAACAGAGGTCTCGAGGTGGCAGGTCCAGGGGCGTTTACAAATTGTTAATAGACCATGAGAGCGTGCCAGCTTGGCGGGTTCCCCGGGGGATCGAGCCTCCATGCCGGATCCGATGACCTCATTTTCCCACACAGAAACGCTCGAAGATGTGATCGATCACCTCCTCGGTGAGCGCCTCACCCTGGACGGTCCCCAGCAACTCGAGCGCCATCCGGAGATCGTGAGCCACCAGATCGACGGGTAGCGAGTCCTGGCACGCCTGACGGGCCTGACAGAGGGCCTCGCAAGCGCGCGTCAGGGCCGCCTCGTGACGGGCGTTGATGGCGACGGACGGAACCAGCGTGACGGTCCCCGAGGTCAGCTCGCGCCAGACGGCAGTCGTCAGGTGCTCCAACCCCTCGCCCGTCCGGGCACTGACCCGGATCGCGTCCGCCTCCCCGGCGGGCGATCGCCAGCTCTCCAGATCCCCCTTGTTCACCACGAGCACCGTGGGCCCGTGAGCGCGCGCCCGCTCGAGGAGCTCCTCGAAGGAAGGATCCACCGTCCGGGTGCCGTCCATCACGACCAGGCGCAACTCGGCCTCGCGCAGGGCCTGCTCGGAGCGGGCGATGCCGAGACGTTCAACCGGATCGACCTCCTCCTGCCGGATCCCCGCGGTATCGAGGATCCGGCACGGGATCCCGTGCACGGTCCAGGTCTCCTCGAGCACGTCCCGGGTCGTTCCGGCATGCTCGGTGACGATCGCGCGATCACTTGCAATGAGGGCATTCAGCAAGCTGGACTTGCCGACGTTGGGGGGGCCGAGGAGGGCAACCCTGGCCCCTTCCCGCACCAGCCTCGCAGCCGGGACCTCGGCGAGCAGTCCCTGGATCCGGTCGCGCAGCTCCTCCAGGGTCGCGAGAATGCGGGCGGAGGGGGGCACGTCCAGCTCATCGGGAAAGTCGATCGACGCCTCGATCTCGGCCAGCAGATGCCGGATCGGTTCCCGAAGCGCGTTCGTGAAGCGAGCCAGATGGCCATCCAGCTGGTTGAGGGCCGCGTCGAGAGCCCGGTCGGTTCGTGCCTGCGCGAGTTCCAGGACGGCCTCGGCGCGGGTCAGATCGAGACGTCCTCCCAGGTAGGCCCGACGCGTGAACTCTCCACGGGTCGCCAGGCGGGCGCCGCAGGCCAGACATGCCGTCAGGACCCGCTCGATGGTGGCGGGTCCGGCATGGATCTGGAACTCGACGACATCCTCGGTGGTGTACGAGCGAGGCCCCACGAAGACGAGTATGACGGCCTCGTCCAGCCGTCTGCCCGAGACGGGGTCGATGAGGACCCCGACGAGCAGGACCTTCTCGGTGCGTTCGGTGAGCGCGGGCGCCACCGGATGTCCCCCGCCCGTCCGGACCATGGCCTGCGCGATCTCGCGGGACCGCGTCCCGCTCATGCGGACGATCGCCACGCCCCCCGTGCCAGGGGGCGTGGCGATCGCGACGATGGTGTCGAGGTCGCTCACCGGACTCGACGGGGCTGGATCACCACATGACGGTCGGGATCTCGCCCTTCACTCTGGGTCTCGATGTCGAGTTCCTCGACGAGGGCATGGTGAACCAACCGCCGCTCGGCCGCGTTCATCGGAGGCAGATGCTGCGGGCGACCCGACTTGCGAGCGCGGTCCGCCGCATCGAGCGCCAGCCGGGCGATCCGCTCCTGCGCGCGCTGCCGGTAGTCCTCGACGTCGATCAGCAGCTTCTTGCCGACGCGATTGCCGAAGGACACGGACAGCAGCCACTGCAGCGCCTCGAGCGTCTGACCGCGACGCCCGATGAGGATCCCCGGATCCCCTTCGAGTTCGATGTGGAAGACGACTCGATCGCCCTCGAACACGAGCCCGACGGTGCCATCGATGCCCATCGCGTCGAGGACGTCGAGTAACCAGTCCTGGGCCTCGTCGAGCGGGCCATCGACCGGTGTGACGCGAATTTTCCAGGGCCGCGTGCCATCACCCTCCTCGAGCACCTCGATCTCGACCTCGCTCTCGTCCCGGGAGAGCTCGTCGAGCGCGGCGTCGAGGGCGGACTGATAGGAGTCACCCAGCTGGATGATCGGCTCCATCCGCTATTCTCCCTTCCGCTCGGGGTTCACCGGAGGCATGATGCCCTTCGGACCCCGGGTCTGACCACCCTTGCCGGAGTCGTCGACCCGGCCCGGGGTCGCGTCGATCACGGCCTGGGAGGGCGGCACGACGGGAGCGGGGACGGCCGAGGTCCGGGTCAGGTAGAAGTTCTGGATCATGGTGATGGCATTCGACGCCGTGATGTACAGCAAGATACCCGACGGCAGCGGAAAGAAGAGAAACATGGCCGTCGTCATGGCGGGCATCATCGTCAGCATCTGTCGCTGCATGGGATCGTCGGGATTGGTGGTCATCATGCGCTGCATGACGTACATCGAGGCCCCGAACAGGACCACCATCGCCAGATTCGCCCAGTGGACGGCTTCGCCGGGCTGACGGGGCAGCACGCCGACGTCCGCCAGGTTCTGGATGAAGAAAAAGGCCTTGTGGGCGATGCGATCCTGGAATTCCTTGTTGTTCAGCGCGGTGTACAGCGCGAACAGGAAGGGCATCTGGATGAGCGTGGGCAGACAGGCCCCCATGGGGTTCACGCGGTGCTCTGCGTAGAACTGCATGAGCTTGGCCTGCATGACCTCCGGTTGATCGCGATACTGCTCCTGGATCTCCTTCAGCCTGGGCTGGAGGGTGGCAAGTTCGCGGCTGGCCTTGAACTGCTTGGCGACCAGCGGAAAGAGCGCCAGCTTGATGGTCAAGGTCAGACAGATGATCGACCAGCCATAAGACCGGGTGATCTGAAAAAATGTCTCGAGGATGGGGATCATCATCGAGTGGGCGATCCAATCGATCGGGTTCACGGATGTCTCCTGAGAGGGGGGTCGGGCACGGGGTCATGCCCCCCGGGATTCCAGGGATGGCAACGGAGGATCCGTCTGGTGCCGAGCCACAAGCCCGACAGCAGACCATGTCGCTCGAGAGCAACTCGCATGTACTGGCTACAGGTGGGATAAAAACGACACTGTGGCGGCGTCAGGCGTGACACCAGCTGGTACCCGCGGATGAGCAGGTCCAGGATGCGCAGGATAACCTGCTCGATCGGCGAGCGCGTCACGTCGAACTCTCCGGGGCACACGATCCCGCAAGTCCAGCCTTGCGAAGCAAGCGATCGAGAGACCGCCCGAGGTCTGCGAAGCTGGCCTCGGAAGCACCCGGCCTCGCCCTGAGAATCAGGTCCACGGGCGGCTCCCAGTCTCGTTGCCTGGCGCGTACGAGTTCACGAAGCCGTCGCTTCACGCGATTCCGCACAACGGCGTTACCGACCTTCTTGCCAGCCACAAAACCGACCCGGCTGCCGCCAGGTCGGTCCAGACTGGGATGCACGTGCAGCACGAGCAAGGCATCACCGAAGGCGCGTCCGCTCTGGTAGATGCGGTCGAAGGCACTCGGCCGTCGCAGGCGCTCGTGGGCCGGAAGCATCTATCCCGCGAGGCGCTTGCGGCCCTTGGAGCGACGAGCACGGATGACGCGCTGGCCGTTCTTGGTGCTCATGCGAACGAGGAAGCCGTGGGTACGAGCGCGCTTGCGCTTCTTGCCACCGTGGCGGAACGTCAGGGCTTGCTGGGCCATGATGGGGAACTCCTTGACAATCGAAAGATCGCGAGATGTGGACGGCGCACCGTCCAGCGGATGGGCACTTCATGAAAATCTAACACGGGTTTCACAACGGATCAACGCATCGAGATCGGATCTCCGAGTGGTCACGAGCGGATTTCGGAGGTACGATGATCTCCCGCACAGGGATCGAACCCGGGTCAAGTGCCGAATACCGGCGCCGGTTGCATCATCTCGTGCCATCCTTTGCAGACCTGGCAATGACAGCCACGGACCCCCGGGTTCGCGGCCCGTCACGTGTCGAAAAACGACGGGAAAGGTCCTGGCGACCACAAGATGCAGGCTGACGAACTCTGGCAGAGGGCACTCACGATCCTCCAGGGGCGCCTCAGTAGAGCTAGTTTCGAGAGCCTCGTGCGTCCCTCGCGGGCCATCAGCCTGGAGCACGGGGTGCTTCTGGTCGAGACACCCAACGAGTTCGCGCGCGACTGGTTCCAGCGCAACATGGGCCCTATATCTGCTGCCCTCGCCGAATCCGGTGGCCCCGACATCCGGCTGATTTGCCGGGTGAACGAGGGTCAGGACGGTGCCGTGCCTCCTGAAGAACTCATCCAGGTCGTGCCGGCGAACGGCACCCGGGATGCCTCGGGAGCACCTACCTACGGCACCCTCAATCCCAAGTACACGTTCGAATCCTTCGTGGTCGGGAACCACAGCCGCTTCGCGCACGCAGCGGCCGTGGCCGTCGCCGACAAGCCGGCCAAGGTCTACAACCCGCTTTTCATCTACGGGGGGGTGGGTCTCGGGAAGACGCACCTCATGCATGCCATCGGACACAGCTTGCTGTCGCGCAATCCCCGGACGAAGGTGGCCTACCTCTCGAGCGAGAAGTTCACCAACGACCTGATCCATTCCATCAAGGAAGACCGGATGGCGGAGTTTCGTGCTCGCTACCGCAGCATCGATCTCCTGATGATCGATGACATCCAGTTCATCCAGGGCAAGGAGCGGACCCAGGAGGAGTTCTTCCACACCTTCAATGCACTCCAGGAGGCGGGCAAGCAGATCATCCTCTCGAGCGATCGCCCACCCCGGGACATCGTGGCCCTGGAAGATCGCCTCAGGAGCCGCTTCGAGTGGGGCCTGCTGACCGACATCCAGGTGCCCGACCTCGAGACGCGTATCGCCATCCTCGTCATGAAGGCCGATTCCGATGGCCTCAAGGTGGACGAGGATGTCCTGGCCTACATCGCCCTGAACTACCAGAACAACGTGCGTGAACTCGAAGGCGCATTCATCCGCGTGATGGCGTATGCCTCCCTCACGAACGTCCCCGCGAGCGTGGACCTGGCCAAGCAGGTCCTGGGCAACGTGGTCAACAAACCCGTCACCCTGGCCCGCATCCAGGAAATCGTGGCCGAGCACTTCCATCTGGACGTCTCGGAGCTCGTCAGCGCCAGACGGACCAAGGACCTCGCCTGGGCACGCCAGATCGCGATGTACCTGTGCCGTGACCTCACGGACTGGAGTCTTCCGAAGATCGGAGCCGAGTTCGGGGGACGCGACCACACCACCGTCCTCCACGCTTACGAGAAGGTACGCTTGGCCCTGGCCGCAGATCCTTCCCTGGGGATCCAGCTCCAGCACCTGACAGCTCAGATACGCGCCTAGAGGGCGTCCAGGACAAATTGAAAGGGCGACGAGTGGCCACTCGTCGCCCTTTCTGCGCTCAGGATCCTGCACGCACCCGCCGCCTCTCACGGACGACGTTTCCAAATTCGATCATGTATTCGATTGACCGACCTGGTTTTCCACTTTGTGGATAACCCTGTGGATGGACTGTTGATGCTTGCCGATCGCGGAGCATGTCAAGGTGGATCATCCCGGACAGTTCAAATTCGAACATATCTTCGCTAATGGCTGAAGAATGGCTCCTGAAGCCGTTATACGGGATTCTTTGAAACAATGTTAAGGAAAATAAGAGGTTTTCCACGGTATCTGGCGAGATGTGGACAACTTGTCCCCATGCAGGGGATAACTCTGCGGTCCGGCCGGGGAAAAGCTGTGGACAACTTCCGTTGCACCTGGGGAAAACTTGGGGACATGGAGGGGACATGCCAGGGATCTCCGGTGGAAAACTGTGGACAACCCTGGAAGATCTTTCCAGACCGTGATGGCCAAGAACCGCATGAAACCTGGATTCTTGCCATCACTGTGGATAAGGTACCTCTGGAGAAGTTGTTGATATGTGCGCCACGTGCTCCGGACAGATGTGATCATGATCCTGTGAATAAACGATGCACAACCGGGGGGGCGGGTTGTGGATAAGCGGTGCACAGGGAGGGGACAGTTCGCTCGGAACCGGACCTGGGGATAACTCCCCCTCCATATCCCCTCCGGCATCCACTCCGGAGCTTCCCGTCCTGCACGGATCGAAGGGAGTTTTCAACAGGATCCACTCCCCCTATTACGACTGGATCTGTAGATCATGATCGATCCGAGATAAAGACACGCTCCTGGCCCGCAAGCACCTTGTCCACGGGTCAGATGCGCGATCTTCCGGAACGGCAGGGAATCGGCTAACATGCCACTCCATCCGTGTGCACCGGTTGCACACGGATCCGATCGACCAGGAGTTGTCATGGAGTTCACCTGTTCTCGCGAGGCGCTCTCGAAGGGTATCAACGTCGTCCAGAGGGCGGTCGCGAATCGCGGGCCCCTTCCCATCCTGAGCAACGTCCTGCTCCGGACCGTCGAGGAAAGCCTGATGATCACGGCCACCGATCTCGATGTGGGGATCGAGGTCCGGGTGCCAGCGCGAGTCCAGATCGAGGGTTCGGTGGCGATCGCCGCGCGAGATCTCTCGGACATCATCGGCAAACTACCGAACTCCGACGTCGCGCTCACCGTCGGTGAGTCTCACAAGGCCACGCTCAACTGCGCGCGTTCAAGGTTCGTACTCCCGGTGCAGAACCCGGAGGAGTTCCCGCAGCTCCCTCGGGCCGATGCCGATGCCACCCTGCTCCAGATCGAGGCGAGTGAACTGGTTCGCGGCATCCGTCAGACGGCCTTTGCGGCTGCGAAGGATGACAAGAGCATCATCAGCGGGATGCTCGTGAGCCTCCAGGACGGTCGGATGGAAGTCGTGGCCACGGATGGTTACCGCCTGGCATGGCGGACCTGGGAAACGCCGGCCACCGGTTCCTTCCGCGTCATCGTCGCGGCCCGCACCATGAACGAGGTTGCACGCCTCGTCTCCGGTTCAGAGGCCGAGCAACTGACCCTCGCGCTGGCACGCAACCAGGTGCTCGTGACGCTTGGCGATCGCTACATGACCCTCCGGACCATCGATGGTAACTTCCCCCAGTACCGTCAGATCATCCCGGCATCCTTCGCGCACGAGATCCTGCTCGACCGTGCGCTGCTCCAGGAAGCCGTTGAGCGCATCACCATCATGGCGTCCGAGCGCGAGGGCAAGGTCGTCAACCTGCGCTTCGAAGCCGGTCAGCTGGTGCTCCAGGCTCAGACGACCGACCGGGGTGAGGCCGAGGAAAGTCTGCCCATCGACCACGAGGGCGAATCCATCGGAATCGCTTTCAATGGTGGATTCCTGCTCGATGCCCTCAAGGCGCTCGAAGGCGAGACGGTCCGTTTCCAGCTCAGCGGACCTCTCCAGCCCGCGTGTATCGAGAGCCTCGAGGATCCCACCTACCACTGCCTCCTGATGCCCATCCGCAGCTAGATGTTTCTCCGGACGCTGGAGCTCGATCGCTTCCGCAACCACGAGTCGCTCGAACTCACGCTGGATCGCCACAAGGTCCTCTTTCTGGGGGACAACGCCCAGGGGAAGACCAACCTGCTCGAAGCCATCGCCCTGCTTGGACTCGGTCAGAGTCCATTCGCTGGTCGGGATGCCGAACTGGTCCGTTTCGGGGCCGAAGATGCCTATCTACACGCGTCGGTCGAGCGTCTCCAGGGCCCCGTTCAGATCGACATGGGCTTTCGCACCCAGGCCCGTCGCGTCGTCCGGCTGAACGGTCTTCCCATCCGCCGGTATGCCGAGCTCGTGGGCCAGGTGGCCGTCGTGCTCTTCGCGAGCCCCGATCTGCAACTGGTCAAGGGTAGTCCCGCCGATCGCCGCCGGTATCTCGATGGGATGCTCACCCAGCTCTACCCTGCCTATTACCAGGCGCTGCATGCCTATCAGCATGTGCTCACGCAGCGCAACACCGTCCTTCGTCAGATCCAGGAAGGTGCGCAGGCCTCGCTCCTGGACCCGTGGGATCTGGCCCTCGCGAGCCATGCCGCCACCCTGGGGGCGAGACGGGAGGAACTCGTCTGCGACATCGCACCCCGGGCCCGGCGATGGCATGCGGCGATCGCCCGCCGGGATGAGACCCTCGAACTCGTCTGGCAGCCCTCCGTTCAGGCGGAGCCGGGGATGTGGTCCGAACGGATGCTCGCCGCCCTGGTGCAGAACCGGAGCCGGGACATCGCACGGGGCCAGACCCTCGTCGGTCCGCATCGAGACGACTGCCTGCTCCGGCTCGAGGACCGGGAAGCCAGGGCCTTCGCCTCGCAGGGGCAGCAGAGGACCATCGTCCTCGCGCTCAAGCTGGCCGAACTCGAGGTGTTCACCGAGCGACTCGAGGAACCGCCCCTGTTGCTGCTCGACGACGTCCTCGCCGAACTGGACATCCGTAGACAGAATGCCTTGCTCGCCGCCATTGGGCCCGAGGTCCAGACATTCGTGACGAGCACCCACCTGAGTGACTTCGCTGCCGACTGGATCGATGCGGCCAGCATCCACATGGTCCATCGAGGGCGTGTGGAGCCGTTTCGGAGCACCCTCTGAGCGACCGGGCAGGGTCAAAGGTGGATGCCCTGGTGGTCCACCTGTCCGCGTTCGATCCGGGCGAACACGAGGGCCCGTACGGCGCTGGCACCCCCTTCGCGCAGGGCCTTGCAGGCGGCCTCCAGCGTGCTGCCCGAGCAGAAGATCCCGTCCACCAGCAGGATCCGCTTCCCAAGGACGACCTTGTCCTGGCTGGTGCGCATGTGACCTTCCGTTTCCCGGGGGCGCTCGCTGTACTCGGAGATCAGACCCTGGCGACTCAGAACTCCATTCATGCGTGGGATACCTGAAAGCTGGCTGATCCAGTCGACCAGGAGGCTTGCCGGGTCGTAGTCCGTCAGGAGCCGGCTCGAGGGGACGGGCACGATGAGGTCAGACTGGCGCAGGTCGGGGATCGTTTCCAGGAAGGCCTGCGCCCAGCGGGCCAGGCTGTCCACGAGATACCACTGTTTCCGGTACTGGTAGCGGTAGATGGCCTCACCGAGCAGGGTGCGGCCGCCATCGGGCTGGTTGTAGTTCTCGATGGCATAGGCGCTGTCCCAGCTGCCTTGCAGGCCGATCATCCCGGGCTCCTCTCGTCGACATGTTCCTTTCCCGATGTTAGGCGGGTCCGGGGTCACGAGGTTCGTACCGGCTGGACGAAGCCGATGGTCGGGATCCGTCAGGACTTGCCCCAGGTCGTCGTCGGAAGGGTCAGGTGAAAGCTGTTTCCCCGGGGCTCGTGCGGGGCGTGCCCGAAGAGGCCGCCTCGCAGGGTTGCCATCCTGCGGATGCTGGCGAGCCCACCTCTCTCGCGGTTTGCAAGGGTCCGCAGGTCGTCGGGAAGTCCGGGGCCGTCATCGATGACGTAGAACGTCGCCCAGCCGTCGGAAATGGCCGCGGAAACCTGGACGTCGGTTCCCGGTTCGGTGTGTTGCAGGGCATTGTCCAGCAGATGGGACAGCATGCTCTCGAGTTCGCGTTCCTGGACCGTGAGACGGGTCGGTTCGGTGGCCGGGGTCCAGACGTACCGTGAGCCTCTGGCGGCAAAACGCGCGGCGTATCTCCGGTGGAGGTTCTCCAGGACGAGATCGGGGTCACAACCGCGCTCGGAGGGATTTTCACGGCTCTGCCTGATCCAGGCCAGCTTCTCCTTGAGGAAGCTCGAGATGAACTGAACCTGACGATCGATCGAGGTGACGTGCCGCGAGAGTTCCGGATGGGCTTCCGCGTGCCGTTCGAGTTCCTCGTTCGCCAGCGAGATCGCCTGGGTGGCATTTCGCAGGTCGTGCACGATCTGGCGGATGAGGGCCTCCCGCTCGCGTGCGAGTTCGCTGGCCACGATGGCAGCGCTCCGGGCCGCCGTTTCGTCGTCGACGAGGGTCTGGTTCTCGATGGCGATCGCGAGCAACTCGGCGATGCCGAGGACGAGTTCCTCGTCTTCGGTGGACCAGACTCTCGTCGCGCTTTCTTCCCGGAGGACCAGGACCCCTCGAGGTTGCCCCGTCCTGGCGAGCGGGACCACGATGGCCCGGCCGATGCCCGCAGGGGCCGTCAGCATGTCCTCATCTACAGGGAGATACCGGGGCAGTTCTTCCAGCATGCGGTCCCTGAGCCACGGTAGCCAGTCGGGTCCCGGCTGACTGCCGGTGAAATCGAGGGCCGCTACGCGCTCGAGCACCCTCTGCCCGGTATCGAGGAAGACCTCGACGCAGCCCGGACGCAGGACCTGCCAGACGACGTCCACGGCTTCCTGGAGGATCTCGTTCAGGGAAAGGCCAGCTTCCAGGACCCGGGCCACCTTGAAGAACACCTCCGAGCGTTGCCTGAGGAGGATCTCCGAATCGAGACGACTCGGGCGAGCGAGAAAGCGGGCCACGAGGTGCGAGAGGGATTGGAGCGTCCGTCGTTCGAGATCGTTCAGAGGGTCTCGATCCGGGTCCAGGCGGACGAGCCAGGATCCGATGCGTTCGGGGCCCGGTGATCCGGCGGTCTCTTCGGGCGGGGTCCAGGGAGCGTCTCCGTGCCAGACCAGGTCACAGCGGAGCAGCCGGGACGCACGCTCGAGGACGCCGGGCATCCCGGCGGGATCGACGTGTTCATCCTCGGCGAGTTGTATCGCCTCCAGGACCAGCTTCAGCAACGGGTCGCTCATCGGGGTCATTCTGGCATCGCCCGGGCAGGACGTCCACGGTGCTTGACAGTCGGGGGGGCTCTCGGGTTCCCATGGCGTTCATGCGCGTGCGCACGTGGTGGATGCTGCTGCTTCTCGCGACCGGCATCCCTTTCCTCATGGGGATCCCGGCCGGCTGGGATCGGTTTGCCGAATTTCAGGGACGTCTGGCCGACATGACGCCGTTCCGCGGGTGGCCTGCCTTGCAGGCGCTCGCGGCCTCTGCTCTCGTGGCCGCATACGGGTCTTACCGTCTCGTGTGCCTTCCCGTCGCGCTCGCCGGAACCTGGGTCGCCGCCTGGCGGATGCCCCGCTGGGGACTGGCTCTGGCCTGGCTGGCTTTCGTACCTGCCCTTTCGATGCAACTGTATCTGGTCGGAGTCCTGCACTGGCTCCGGGGGGGGGCGACGCCCCTGCGGGTGCTGCTTTCACTCGTCGTGCTGTGGCTCGCCACCGGCATCCTGGTTTTCGTCGGTTATGCCGTGGGACGCATGATCCGTCTGGCCCTGCACCTTCCCGATCCGGCCTCGACCCTGGAGGATCCTGCGTGAGTTTGACTGCCCTTTCTCCCCTCGACGGGCGCTACCACGCCCAGGTGCGTGCGCTGTCGGATTATTTTTCCGAGTTTGCCCTGCACCGGTATCGTTTGCTGGTCGAGGTCGAGTATCTCATCGCCCAGATCGGGGTCCTGGGTCAGGCACATGGCCTCGATCCCCTGGCCTTCGAACGTCTGCGTTCACTCGTGGCCACCTTCGGTCCCGAAGATGCCGCCAATGTCCGTGAACGCGAGCGTCGGACCAATCACGACGTCAAGGCACTCGAGTACCATCTCAAGGCCCGGCTCCGCGAGCTGGGCGGTTTCGAGGACTTCATCGAGCGCGTGCATTTCGGCATCACCAGCGAGGATGTCAACAACCTCGCCTATTCCCTGATGCTCCGGGATGCCTGGCGAGACGTCCTCATGCCCGCCCTGGCCGATCTGGTCGAGAGTCTCACGGGACTGGCCGAACGGACCGCCGAGCTGCCGATGCTGGCCCTCACTCACGGTCAGCCGGCCAGCCCCACCACCCTCGGCAAGGAACTGGGGGTCTTCCTCACCCGCCTGGATGGCGAACTCGCGGACCTGATCAACTTCCGCTTCAGTGGCAAGTTCAGCGGAGCCACCGGAACCTACGGCGCACTCGGGGCGGCTCATCCCGAGATCGACTGGGTGGCCTTCGCCGGACGCTTCGTGACCGACCTGGGGCTGGTTCCGGCGCTCATCACGACGCAGATCGAGCCCCATGACGGTGTAGCCGCCTTTCTGGATGGTCTCAGGCGGATCGATCACATCCTGCTCGACCTCAGTCAGGACGTCTGGCGGTACGTGTCGGATGGTGTCTTCCGCTCCCGGGTGGTCCCTGGCGAGATCGGATCCAGCACGATGCCCCACAAGGTCAACCCGATCGACTTCGAGAATGCCGAGGGAAACCTGGGACTGGCGACCGCCCTGATGACCTTCATGGGGGAAAAACTCACCCGGAGCCGTCTCCAGCGGGATCTGAGCGATTCGACCGTCCTGCGAAACCTCGGCGTGGCACTCGGTCACGTCCTCCTGGCTTACCGCAGCATCCGCAAGGGACTCGAGAAACTCGAGGTCGACCGGGACGTGCTTGCCCGTGACCTCGCCGATCATCCCGAGATCCTGGCCGAGCCGTACCAGACGATCCTCCGGGCTGCCGGTTATCCGGAGCCCTACGAGCGTCTCAAGGAGGCCACGCGGGGAGGAAAGGTCACGCTGGACGATCTGCACGCCCTCGTCGACCGCCTGGATATCTCCCGGGAACTGGCGGCACGGCTCAAGGGACTGACCCCGGAAGGCTACGTGGGAGTAGCTCCCCGCCTCGCTGCCATGGCCGTTGATGTCGCCCGGAAACTCGTCGCGCGGATGCGCGCCTGAAGCACGTCAATCAGGGGCGGGTGACCGGTTTTTCCGCCCCGAGTTGCAGCGGGAGCTTGCGGTCTTTCCAGTCCCGGAAGCCACCCTTCAGGGCGTACACGTTCTTGAATCCGTATTTGTCGATCAGGGTCGTCGCCGCACCGGCGCTCAGGTGTTCGTTCACTCAGGTACAGTACAGGACGATCGGTCGGTCTTTGGGGAGTTCGGTGTACCGGCTGTCGACCAGGTGACTCGGCAAGGAACGAGCTCCCGGGATGTGCTCCTGGGTGTATTCCCCCGTGCTCCGGACATCGACCCAGAGGGCGTCCGTCAGGGTTTTCGCACGGTCGATCGAGATGCGGGGCGCATGATCCGGTTCGGGAGTGGGGACCTGCGATACCGTGCGGGCACCGGGCATCATCCCACGTTCCGCGAGCTGCACCAGCCCGTCCCGGAGCGGAGAAGGGATGCACGCGACGAACGTTCCCGCCACGATCAAGGTGGCGATGACGCCACCTGGAATGAGCCACCAGGGCAGAGTCTTCTCGGAATCTCGCATGTCACGCATCATAGCTCCCGGCCTCGCGCTCGACCAGTGCAGCCGTTGCCGGAAGGGGTGCGACAGGGTACATGATAGGCATTCCTCCGACGAGGATCCGTTATCGCACCCTTGAGCGGGATCATGCCATGACCAAATCGCACGACACCGTCAGAACTCGCCTGGATACGGGCGTCATCCTGATCGTCGCGTTCAAGGCGTTTCTGGGTTTGCTCTACGTGGCCGTGGGGATCGGTGCATTCTCGTTGCGTGACCGGAACATCGAGGAGTTGCTCCTGCAACTCGTCGATACCATCTCGCTCGATCGCGATTCGCACCTGGTCGAATCTGCCTTCAAGCTCCTCCCGATGGTCACTCCGGGTCTCCTCAGAAACATCGCCATCGGGACGCTCGCCTATGGCACCATCGAGTTCATCCAGGCGTTCGGGCTCTACTACCGCCAGCTCTGGGCGGAGTGGCTCATCATCGTCTTCACGATCTTGCTCGTGCCCGTCGAGATCTACGAGATAGTCAAGCACGCCACCCCCGTCAAGTTCGTCGTGCTGGCCCTGAACGTGGTGATCGTGTGGTATCTCGTCAAGCGCCAGCGCGCGGCCGAGGCCGCCCACGCCGGGAACGGCGGTGCTCTGGCCGCGAACCCTCTCGACTTCAGCCAAAATTAGGGCATTTTTTCCTGTCTTTTTACCTGCTCGATCCGTTCTGGCCCGATAACCCCTCCAGAAAGGGGCGTGAAGGCGCATGCTGGGCGGCATCGGAACCATATTCGGCAGGCGACGCGTGGCGGTGGAACCCGTTGCGGCCTCTCCGACCGTGGCTGCGGCTCCGGGGGCTCCCGCGAGGCCTCCCCTGTCGCTCCGCCAGGATGCGCTCATCCGTTCCAATCAGCTCCTCACCGACCGTCTGACGCGCTCCCGTACCGCCCTCGAGCAGGTCCGGACCAGCTTCGATGATCCTTCTCTTTCCACCGTTGCCCGCGGCACCACGGTCGCCTCGGCTGCCCGGGAACTCGGTGGCACCTTGCGGACCGTCGAGGATCTGAACGGGCAGTTGAATCAGGCCTTCGGTGATACGCGCGTCTACCGTTCCACGCTTGGAAGCGCCACGGGTCAGACCCTCGTGAATGGCACCCGGGCCACGGCCCGGGTCATCACGCCGGTTGCCGAGTCGGCCGGAGCGCTGGCCGATCTCGCCAGGGCGCAATCCCAGGCCATGCGAGACATCTCGGAGTGGCAGCGCGTGCTCGCCGATCCCTCGGCGACGTCGTCGGCCCGACTCGCGGCCACTGCCCGGGCCACCCAGAGCGCCTCGAAGCTCGTCACCCAGCAGCACGCCACGCTGGCCGCCCTGCGAGCCGCGGATGCGAACTATCTCCAGAACCCGACCTACCAGAAGATCCAGCGCTCGATGACCGACTCTCGCGCCATGCAGGCGATCGGTCGCGTCAATGGACGGGCCGTCCAGGCCGCAGCCTTCACGGGGACGGCCGCCGGGGCGGTGCTCGGGGCCATCACCCTGCCGACGGCCTTCCAGGGGATCCGTACCACGTACGACAGGCTCGCGACGACCCTGGCCGATCCGACCGCGACGCGGGATCAGCAACTCGGGTCCATCGCCGATTTCTCGCGCGCCACCGCGACCACCGTCCAGGGCGTGGCGGGGCTGCAGTCGAGCCTCGTCGCACTTTCCGACATGACGCGGCTGTCGGATTTCCTGGGTCGGACGATCGCGCCCTCCGGTTCGGTGCTCGCCCAGGCCGGTCAGGGCTTCTCGAATGCCATGCGCCTGCTCGGTCCCGTGGCGGACATGGGCCTGTTCGTGGCCGATGCCGTCAAGCTGCGCACGGTCTTCTCGGATCCGGCATCGTCGGGCTGGGATCGGTTCCGGGCGGTCCTCGCGCTGGGGCTCGACACGCTCAAGATCGGGTCGTGGCTCCTGCCCCAGACGGCCATGCTACGCGTGGCCACGCTCGGGATTTCCACGGCCCAGCTCGTCCTGGCCGCCTCGGATTTCGCCCGCATGCTGGGCCCCTCGTTCAAGACCTGGGGCCAGAGCCTCTCCGAGGCCCTCCGTGATCCGGGCGCCGCCCTGCGGACCACCGGTCAATCGCTCCTGTCTGGCGTCACCTGGGCGTCCTCGAAGGTCGTCCAGGCCGCAGATGGGCTGGCCTGGAGCGTCACGCATCCCGGAGAGGCAGCCCGGCTCGCGGGCGATCGCCTCAGGCAGGCCGGGGCCTCCATCGCGTCGTTCGTCGGGGTCATGCGGGACTCGGCCGCAGTGGTCCAGGGAGAGGCCCCGGCTGTCCCCCCCGTCGTCCAGCCCGTACCCGGAATGGATCCTCCAGGTGACCTCGGCGTGCAGCCGTCCCCGATCCCGGTCCAGGCCGCACCTGCTCAGCCGCTGCTCGAGAGCCCGAACGGACTTTCCCCCACCGTCCCCGTTCCTTAGAGTCCCCGTAGAGTCCCCGTCCCGGTGGGGCTGCGCACCCCCCGTGGTAGGATGCTGCTGACCTGATCGTTCCGGAGTCGGCAGATGCGCGTTCTCAGGCAGAAAATCACCGTCCCGTCCTGGGAAGGCAGACATCCGCGGCCGCGCCTCGATGCCCGGTATGCCGGAGCTCGTCACCTGCTCGTCGTCGCACCGGCGGGGTTCGGCAAGACCACCTGGATGTCTCTCGCTTTTCCAGGAACCCTGCGCGCATGGCTCACGCTCGAACCTGAAGAGACCGACCTCGACCGCTTCCTGGGTCACGCGATCGCCTCGCTCGAGGCGGCGATCCCGGGGTTCCGTACCGAGGCCCGATCGATGCTCGACCGGGCCCGCGAACCTGAGGGTGCCCGGGCCGTCCTCGAGACGCTCCTCGTCGACCTCGACGAGCAGGTCGAGGCTCCCGTGGTCTGGGTCCTCGATGGATACCACCAGGTGGCGACTCCCACCCTCGATGATCTCGTCGGTCGGCTCTGGAAGTACCTCCCACCGTCGGTGCGCCTCGTCCTCCTCACGCGGCAGGAACCGGCCTTGCCCTTCCGGTCGCGCCTGGCCACGGGTGAACTCACCCTCATCACGGAAGCCGACCTTGCCCTCGATGACGCGGAGGCAAAGGCGTGGAGTCCCGACCTGTCGGAGGACGATACCCGGCGTCGCCTCCGGCTGACGGGAGGGATGCCGGCGGCCTGGAGCTGGTCCGATGAGGCGCTCGAGTCCCATCTCGAAGAGGCACTTGGTCACCTCGCATCCATGGAGGTCCGAGATGTGCTCGTGCGTCTCTCCTGGATCGACGGATTGCCCCTGGGGGCGATCCAGGAGGCCCTCGGCGTGGACTCCTTCGAAGAGGCGCTGGCCGAAGGGATCCGGGCCCGACTCGTCCGACGCGATCCCGATGGCATGCTCGAGGTCCTGGAACCCTACCGGCAGGCTCTGCGGAGCCGGAGTCTCCGCTCGGGGCTCGATCCCGCGAACCGCGTGGCCCGCGATCGCCTCGCCCGCTACCTGTGGACCCACGGTCAGCAATCCACCGCCATCGAGCAGTGGCTCGCCGGTGGACAGGACGTCACGGCCCTGTCCCGGTTCGAGGAGGTCGTCGAGAACTGGCTGCGCGAGGGACATCTCGAACGGGTGGAGCGCCTGCTCCTGCGCCTGGGACATCTTCCCCGGACGCCTCTCCTCGTGCTGGCCCACGGCGAACTGCTCCGGCGTCGGGGCCAGTTCGAACCGGCCCGGCAGGCGCTCGCCCATGCCGATCAGGCCTGCACGGAAGCCGGTCTCCCCGTCGCGGCTGCCCGGGCCCGGATCCGGCTCGGCATGCTGGAGGCGGCCAGCGGCGAGCTCGACCGGGCCCGCGCGCTGCTCGACCGTGCCCGTGCCTGGTTGGCGAGCGATCCGGTCCTCGAGATGGATCTGAGAAATCTCGAGGGGGGGTTGCGGCTGCTCGAGGGTCAGCCCCGTGCGGCCATCGGCGAACTGGAGGCCTCTCTCGACCTCGCCCGGCGGCTCGACGATCCGGCCTCTGCCGCGCGGGCCCTGCACAACCTGGGTGTGGCTCGTACCCAGCTCGGCCTCTTCCGGGCGGCCCTCGAAACCTACGATCGCGCCCTGGCCACCTACCAGGACGGAGGCATGCCCCGGGTCTGGATGACGCCCGTCAACCGGGCGCTCGTGCTGATGCATCTCGAACGCCACGAGGAGGGCCTCCGGGCGGCCGAGGATGCCCTCGCGCTCGTCAGGCGCTTCCACCTGCGCCGGGAACAGGGCTTCGCCCTGCGTACCCTGGCGCACGGTCACATGGCCACCGGACGGCCCTTGCAGGCCCGACTGGCTCTCGATGAGGCCGAGCACCTGGCTCGCGAGGACGGGGATGCCCTGGCACTCGGGTATGCCCTCCACTACCGGATCGCGCTGGCGCTGGTCGAATCCGATCTGCCCAGGGCCCGGTTGGCCCTCGAAGACCTGACGCGCCTGCTCGGGGAGGACGCGCTGCAAACGCCCGAGTTCATGCTCACCCGGATCCGCATGGCCCGGGCGACGGGAGACGACGCGCAGGCCCGCCACCTGTTCGAGGCGCTGAAAGGTCGCGCCGAGGCCCAGGGGGCGACGGGGCTTCTCGCGTGGATCGAGACTCACCTGACCGAACCTGACCAGCCAGGTCTTCCCCCGGTTCCCGATGAATCGGGTCCGTCGGTCGAACTCGTGATCCGTTGTCTGGGCGGTTTCCACGTCACGCGACGCGGTCAGGACCTGCACGACCGCGACTGGCAGAGCGCACGGGCGCGTCACCTGTTCGCATACCTGCTCCACACGCCCGAGGGGTCCATCAAGGACCAGCTGCTCGAGGCCCTGTATCCCGACGAGCCCGGCTCGGACGCGCCGCTCAACATGAGCCTCAGCCGCATGCGCAAGGCGCTCGAACCCGATCTCGAGCGCGGTCATGCCTCGCGGTACGTCCTGCGAGCCGATGGGCGCTATCGCTTCGACCGGCAGATCCCCTTCGATCTCGACACGCTTCGCTTCGAGGAGTCGATCCGGCGCATGCGCTCCCGGAAGGGCGCCGAGGCCCTCGAGGCGGCCCGCACGGCCCTCGAGGCCTATGCCGGCGAGTTCCTGCCCGGGGTCGAGCTGGCCTGGGCCCTGGCGCTGAGGCAGCGGTACCGCGACCAGGCCCTGGAGGCCTGTCAGGTCCTGCTCGACGGGGCTCCGGGCGAGGTGGAGGCATGGGGCTGGCTCGAGCGTGCGCTCGAGATCGATCCGCTCGACGAGACCTTCAATCGCGAGGTTGTGCTGCGGCACCTCGAGGCCGAGGACCGACACCGGGCTCGGGAGCACCTCGACCTGTACGCGCGCCGCTACCGGGACCGGCTTGGCATCGAGCCGCCGTCCGATCTCACGGAACTCGTCACGGGCCCATGAACTCCTGATTTCGGCCCGTTCGGCCGGCGAAAGGAACTTCTCGCATGATTCGGCCATCCTCCTTGACCGTCCTGACACGGGTTCTGGTCCCCGGAGTCCTCGCGCTGGCGGTCACCTGGCTCGGGCCGGCCCGGGTCGACCCCGTCCGGGCGGCCTCTACCCCGGCCACCGGTTCCGCGGGAGTCCAGACTCCGGTCATCGAGACCCCGGTCGTGGTCGTCGGGGCCGGTCTCGCCGGTCTGACGGCGGCTCACCGGCTCAGGCAGGCCGGACTCGAGGTCACGGTGCTCGAGGCCACGACCCATCTGGGGGGGCGGATGCGCTCGGCGCGCTACCCCGAGGGGGTCTCCGCCGAGGCCGGGCTCGAGGAGTTCTGGGACACCAACCCCGCGGTCCCCCTCGCACGGGAACTGGGGCTCCAGCTCGAGCCCTCGGCGACGGCCTTCTCGAGCTTCTGGCATGCGGGCAAGCTCCATGCCTTCACCCATGAGCACCACGAGGACTTCGTCAGGAGCGTCCTCGGTCCGAAGGAGTATCCCCGGTTCCAGGCCTGGGACCGCCGGATGCAGGCGCTACATGCCCGGGTCTGGCAACGGCCCTTGCCGGCCGATCTCAAGGCGATGCAGGACATCTCGTTCGGGGAGTGGCTCGCCCGGAAGAGCGGACTCTCGCCGCTCGCCCAGGCGCTCGTGCGGGCCGAGACGGAGCCCGAGTTCGGGCAGTTGGCCGATGCGATCAGTGCCCTCGACGGGCTCGACGAGTGGCACATCTTCTCGGGGAAAGGCGTCGGGTCGCACCATGTGGTGGGTGGCAACCAGCGCCTCGCAGAGGCCCTCGCCGACCGTATCGGGCGGGAGCGCATCCAGCTGGGGGCCCAGGTCACCCGCATCGCCCGCTACCCGGATCACGTCGACGTGACGGCCCTCGACACGGCGACCTACACGGTGCGGCACTTCCGGGCCCGGCACGTCGTGACGACCATGCCGCTCTTCCGGCTCTACGAGATCCAGCTGGATCCTCCGCTCTCGCCCGCCGTGCAGCAGGCCATCGGCACGCAGACCTGGGGGGCCTACTTCGTGGCACACATCGTCCTGGATCGGCGGGCCGAGCGCTTCTGGCACCGGGGCGGGGAAGACCTGCTGCCCATCCTCACGGGCGGACCTCTGGGCGTGATCTACGGCGGCAATCCGCCCGAGGGCCCCACGGATTCGACCCTCCTGAACCTGCTCGTCACGGGACCGCATGCCGAGGCTTACAACGCCCGGACGGGCTCGGTGGACGACGTTCGCAAGGCGATCGCCCCCGAACTCGAGAAACTCTGGCCCGGCATCGGTCGGGACGTTCGCTACATGACGTTCGTGCGGTACCATCCCCGGGCGATCGCGGGCTGGCCCGTGGGGCGCTCGCGCTTCGACGCCCTCTCGGACGAGGTCCGGCGACCCCAGGGGCGCCTGTATCTGGCCGGGGACTTCACGGAGAACACCCATTCCGATGGCGCCTCGTGGTCGGCCCTCCGCGTCGTCCGCCAGATCTGCGCGGCCGAGCACCTGCCGCTGCCTTCCGGCCTTCCCGAACGGCAGGCGGCACCGTTACCGGTTCGTTAGTCGCCCGACCGACATCTCGTGCGTGAGGCTGAAACCTGCCGGTGAAGGGTACATGAACTTCATGCGCATCAAAGGTTACTTTCGATTCGTCTCGGGCTGGGCGCTGGCCTCCCTGGTCAGTTCGTGCCTGCACCACGGCGGGGTGGTCTTCGGGCAGCCCCCCACGACGGGGGGAGGGTTTCCGGCTCCCGCATCTGGTGTAGATTCAGGGGCAGGCATCCATTCGGGTGGAGTCGTTTTCGGGAAGGAGCCGACCCGCGAGCAGTGGCTCGACCTGGTCTCGAACCAGTCGGGTTCGATGGTGGGTGACGTGAACGGGGTCGTGCGTACCAGCCCGGTCTCAGTTATAGCTCCGGCAGACGGAGTTGACCCGTCAGGTCAACTCCCCGAGGCGTCCCTCTCCATCCGGATCCGGACCCTCGACGTTCTGGGGATGCCGCTTTCGGGGGTCGAGGTCGAGGCCTTTCGCCAGGTGAACGGGACGTCCGTGCGCCTGCAGGGACGGTCGGATGCCTCCGGTAGCCTGGTGCTGGACCTCGGGAGCCTCCGGGGCCTCTCGAGTGGCTTCCTGGCGGGTCCCGACCTTTTCCTGCCTGAGCTCCAGGAGAGCACGAGTCCCCTCATCACGTGCCGGGATCCCCGGACCGGGCACCTGGCCCTGCTGGCCGAGCCCTGGCGACGGCCATCTTGGGATCTGCGCCTGGCGCGACCGGCGGTTGTCTCGGGGAGGGTGCGTGGACCCATCCAGGAGGTCGGGATCCCGGGAACGCCGTACCGCTCGATGGTCGATGCCTCCGGCTCGTGGACCATCCCGGACGTGCCGGGCGGTCGCTACGTCGTGATGGCACGGATCGCAAGCGGTGCCGGGGCCACGGCCAGCGTCACGGTGATCCCGGGATACCCGGTCGAGGTCCCCGTGCTCGAAGTGAACGAGTCTGAATCTGGTGGTAACAACCCTGATCAGATCATTTTTCCCAGGCCTTGGCCTGGTGACTTTGTGCCGAACCCTGACGACTGGTGGCCGGAGCAGCCACTCGAGCCGGATGGGACCGAGGGCTCCCCTGGCACCTCGGACGCGGAACCCTCGGATGGTGAAAACCCTACCGAGGACTCCACCACCGGGGACGTCAGCGCGGCTCTGCCCCGGTGAACCCGTGGCGGTTGGCCCTCGTCGGGCATCCCGTGCATCACTCGTGGTCACCGGGCCTCCATGCGGCGGCCCTGGCCCATGCGGGGCTCGAGGGCCGATATGACCTCCTCGACGTTCCGCCGGGCGCACTGGCACCCGTGCTCGACCGCATGCGATCGGGAGCGTTCGACGGCCTCAACGTGACTTTGCCCCACAAGGTCGAGGTCGTCTCCGGGCTCGACGGGCTCACGGAGGAAGCGGCCCTCGTCGGGGCCGTGAACACCGTCTTTCGAGACGGCGATCGCCTCCTCGGGGACAACACCGACGTCCCGGCCCTCGTGCGCTGCCTGGAGGGGACCGTCCCGGACGAAGCGCTCGTGCTGGGGGCCGGAGGGGCCGCGCGCGCCGCCGTCGTGGCGATCGCCCGCCGGGGGGTCGGTCGGATTCACGTCGTGGCCCGCACGCCGAGTCGGATCGCCTCGTGGGTCCCCACGCTTGCTCCTGTCTTCCCGTCCACACGGGTGGACGTGGTTTCTCTCGAGGCGCTGGAGTCCCTGCTCCCCCGGGCCGGCTGGTTCGTGCAGGCCACTCCCGTGGGCATGGCTCCGCACGGCGACCTCTGCCCGCTCGAAGCCGACCCGCTCGACCGGTTACCGGGATCTTGCATCGTCCATGACCTCGTGTACCATCCGGACCCCACCGTGCTCGTCCGGAAAGCCCGGGAGCGGGGTCTGGAAGCCCACGGTGGCGGTCGGATGCTCGCATTCCAGGCCCGCGAGGCCTTCCGGCGCTGGACCGGTCGCGAGGTGCCCGACTCGATCTGGCTCGAGGCGCTCCGGCAGCGGGCCCTCCGGGTGATATGATGGATCTCCCGATGCCGTGCTCCCGAATCGAGCGATCTCCTTGGATGTCCTGACTCTCGACTACCCCGATGCCCTCGAGCGCCCTGGCCAGGGTCCGTCCGTCGTCGCCATCGGGATGTTCGACGGCCTCCACCGGGGGCATCGGGGCGTCATCCGGGCCGCGAGAGACCGGGCCCGGGCCCTGGGCGTGCCCTGCACCGTCTTCACCTTCGTGGGGCATCCACGCGCCATCCTCCGTCCCGAGGATCCGCCGTCCCTGCTCACGCCCTGGGACGAGAAGGTCCGGGTCCTCGCGTGCGAGGAGGTCGATCGCCTCGTCGGGGCGCACTTCACGCACGACTTCTCGCGGATCGAGCCGGAGGCGTTCATCGAGCAGATCCTCTGCTCCCACCTCGCGGCCCGCGAGGTCGTCGTCGGCTACAACTTCGCCTTCGGGCGCGCCCAGGGGGGCTCCGTCGAGACGCTCCGCGAGGCCGGTCAGGTCCGGGGGTTCGGTGTGACCGTCGTCTCCCCGGTCGAACACGAGGGGGCACCCGTCTCGAGTACCCGCATCCGCCAGCTCCTGGTCGAGGGCCGGGTCGAGGCGGTGGCCAGCCTGCTCGATCGCCCCTACATGCTCTCGGGGACGGTCGTCCAGGGCGATCAGCGTGGCCGGCTGCTCGGGTTTCCTACGGCCAACCTCGACGTGGCGTCCACCAAGCAGCTTCCGGCCTTCGGGGTCTATGCGGGTCGTGCCCGCTGGCGCGACCGGGTCTGGCCGACGGTCATCAACCTGGGCGTGCGCCCTACCTTCGGTGTCCCGACCCTGCGGGTCGAGGCGCACCTGCTCGGCTTCGAGGGTGACCTCTACGGCGAGCACATGACGCTCGAGCTCGAGCATCGGTTGCGCCCCGAGCAGGCCTTTCCGGGAGTCGACGCCCTCGTGGCCCAGATCCGGCTCGATGCCGACGAGGCCCGTCATCGCCTCGGGGTCTCTCTGCCGGGAGAGACGGCATGAACCTGCTTCGACTGGGCACGCGCGGGAGCGCCCTCGCGCTCTGGCAGGCCCGCTGGGTCGAGGGCGCGCTCCGCGCGGCGCATCCCGACCTCGAGGTCGAGATCGTGATTCTCAGGACCGAGGGCGATCGTCGCCAGGATGTCTCCCTCGCGAGCTTCGGGGGAGCCGGGGTGTTCGTGGCCGAACTCGAGCGCGCTCTCGTCGCCGGGGAGATCGACTTCGCCGTCCACTCCGCCAAGGACATGCCCGGTCGCCTCGCCGGGGGCACCGAGATCGCCGCCTTCATGCCCCGCGAAGATGCCCATGACGTGCTTATTTCCACCCGTCATGCGCATCTGGCTGAACTCCCCGCGGATGCCCGCATCGGCACGGGGAGTGTCCGGCGCGTGGCGCAGCTGCGGCACCACCACCCCGGCTGGCGCTTCGAGGATCTGCGCGGCAACCTCGACACGCGTCTCGCCAAGCTCGACCACCAGGGCTTCGATGCCATCGTGCTCGCCGCGGCCGGGCTCGTGCGCCTCGGTTGGGGGGACCGCATCACGGAGCGGCTTCCGACCGTGCTCTGCCTGCCGGCCGTCGGGCAGGGGGCCGTCGCCGTCCAGGTGCGCTCGGGTGATCCGGTGACCCGGGATCTCGTCGCGGCCATCGATCATGCCGAGACCCACGCCTGCGTGACGGCCGAGCGGGCCCTCCTGCAGACGCTCCAGGCCGGGTGCCAGGCCCCGGTGGCCGGCCACTGTCGGATGGCCGGGGAGTATCTCCAGATGGTCGCCCGGGTCATGAGCCTCGATGGCGCGACCCTGCTCGAGCGCGTGCTGGAGGGCCCGCCGGCCAAGCCTCGCGAGCTCGGCGAGCATCTCGGTCACGAGCTGCTCGAGGCCGGCGCCCGCGCGCTGCTTTCGAGGTAGCCCTTGGCGGTGCGGCCGCTCGAGGGGCTGTCCGTCGCCCTGCTCGTTCCGGACGATTCGGCCCGGCGCTGGCTCGGCGTCTTCGAGCGGGCCGGGGCCCGGGTCGTGCAGATCTCTCCCCTGGTTTTCCTGCCCCCGGAATCCTGGGACGAGCTCGATGGCCTGCTGACCTCGCCCGTCGCGCGGTCGGTGTGGGCCTTCTCGAGCCCGCGCGCCGTCCGGGCCGTGGCCGGGCGGCATGGAGTCGACCTGTCGAATTGTCGTATCGCCGTCGTCGGACCGCGCACGCGCGAGGTCTGCGAGCAGCACGGCTGGCAGGTCGAGGGCGAGGCGTCTCCGGCCACGGCCGAGGGTCTCGTGGAACTGCTGCTCGGCTGGGATGCCGCGCGGGTGGTCTTTCCGCGCGGCGACCGGGCGAGCTCGACCGTCGTCGATCGCCTGTGCGAGGCCCGGATTCCCGTCTTTGACCCCGTCGTCTACCGGACGGTCCCGGGCCTTTCCGAGCGGGGCAAGTCGCGCCTGCTCGAGCAGTTGCCCCACCTCGACTGGCTGGTGTTCACGAGCCCCTCGGGATGGGAGGCCGTCCGGAAGGTCGGGACCGTGCGCCGTCGCCCGGGCCTGCGCTGGGCGGCCGTGGGCCCCACCACCGGGGTCGCCATCCGCGAGTCGGGCTGGTGGGACGGCGTGATCGCCGAGCGGCCCGAACCGGGTTCCGTGGTCGAGGCGATCGCCCGAAGCCGGGGGAGCCGATGAGCGAGTTTCCGACCATCGAGGGGTCCGGAGAGGCCCTCCAGGCGCTCCAGGAAGCCATCCGCCAGGCGCCCGACCGCCTCGGGGCCGTCACGACGCTGGGGACCACGGGCCGGCCCGATGACCTCTACACCCTGGTCGACGAGCTGGCCTCGGCCGTCGCCGCGGGCAATCCGGGGCACCCTTGCCGGTCCGGATGTGCCCACTGCTGCAAGACGACGCTCTTTCGCGTCCGGTTTCCCGAGTGGGCCGTGCTCCGGGCACACGTCGACCGCACGTGGGATGCCGGGGTGTGGGCCGAGCTCGTCCAGGAGGTCGTACAGGCCTGGGCTCCCCATGAAGAGCGCCTCGAGGCGCTTGCGACCTTCTGGAGTACCCATGCCCTGGGAGAGCCGGGGGCACCTCTCGAGGGCTTTCCCGT
>JAYKJE010000040.1:0-76253 GCA_035285805.1 bacterium
ACCGGAAGGTTGCTGAGCAGCAGGCGCATGCGCCAGCCGCCGGCAAAGGTGGTCTCCAGGACGGTCACGTTGGGCAGATGGACGGCCAGGTGCACGGTGTGGGTGCTGGCGCCACCCATCCCCCACCGCGAGAGGCCCCGCGGCCGGGGCGATTCGAGGACGACGGAGGTTTCCACCGAGTGTGGTGTCACCGTGACCTCGAAGCGGGGCATGACGGGGTTATCCGGGTTTCCGAAGGACCTCCGGTGGAGGAACGGCGTATGCGCGACATCCACCGCGTTCTCGACCACGCGGGTGTAGGGGGCCTGCCACGTGAACGAGCCCTGCACCGCGCGCCAGCCGGGTACTTCCAGCTCCGGGAAGGACGGGATCGGAGGGCGTTCTTCCGGTGGCAGATCGCCCAGGAAGGCCCAGCCATGGTAGGGGCAACGCAGGCAGTCGCCCTCCACCGTTCCACCCGCCAGGGACGCTCGTCGGCTTTGCCATGTTCGAGTGTATCAAGAGGGGGGCAGGCGCAGTGTCTGCCGAGGGGAAACCTACCCGGCGTGTTATGATTTCTCAGGGGTTTTGCTTTCCTGGATCAAGGGTGTCGTGGTCTGGTGTCCCGTGACGGGCACCCGCCCACCGGAAGCGGATGGGCCATCCGTGCACGAGCGCGAGCTCCCGGCGTATGAAGCCTACGCCCGGCGCGTGACGGTCGTGCCTGTCCCGGGAGAAGGGGTATCGATGTCCCGAAAACGGAGCCTGTTCGTCTGGCTCGCTGCCCTCTGGTTCGGCCTCGCCCTCGTGCCCCTCTCGGCCGAGGCCATGCAGATCTTCGTCAAGATGCTCGCGGGGAAGACGATCACGCTGGACGTCGAGCCCTCCGACACGATCGAGAACATCAAGGCCAAGATCCAGGACAAGGAAGGTTTTTCCCCCGATCAGCAGCGCCTGATCTTTGCCGGCCAGCCACTCGAGGACGGGCGGACCCTGAGTGACTACAACATCCAGAAGGAGAGCACCCTCCATCTGGTGATCCGGACGAGCGAGGCGAGCTACGTCCTGCGGCTCTACCCGGCCGCCGCCACCGCGTCGATGGTGTCTCGCCTGGACGAGACCCTGCCCCTGTTGCGTCTCGAGGCGATCGCCTCGGGCTCCAGCACGGACCTGAACGTCGCGGCCATGACCGTCGCGGTCCAGGCCTCTGCCAGTCCCGGTCTCACGGCCGCCCCCGGATACACCTTCTCGGTCTTCCTCGACGACGATGCCGATGGAGCCATCGACGACGCCGACCGGCGCCTGGCGTTCTCCGTCGCGCCGGCCACGGCGAGCGGAACGTTCAGGCTCGCGTTCCCGACTCTCGTGCTTCCTGCCTCGGGTTCCCGGGTCATCATCGGGGTCAAGCTCGACTCGCCCCTGCCCGTCGCGACCCTCCCCGCGGGATTCGCCGTCGGCTGCCTGGCCCTGTTCCCGCTGGTCGCACGCCGTCGCAAGACGCGGCTCCCGCTCGGCCTCGTCCTTGCTGGCGCGGGCGTCTGCTCCCTGTCAGCCTGCTTCTACGTTCCGATCGGCGCTTTCCGGATGATCCAGCCGGGCCAGGTCGGCCTGCTGTCGGGGTCGCCGGTACCGGGGGCTTCTCCCGTGTCATCGCCCGCGCCGTCCGTGCAGATCGACCTCCGCGCCACGCTTCTTTCCCTGGAGGCCAGCGGTTCGATCGAGGGCCTTCCTCTCGACGGTGATGTCGTGCGGACCGAGGGACCTCGATAACGGAATGGCGATTCGATCGCCTCGACCGGGAAGTCCGCCCCCTGGCTTCCTCGCCCGTCTAGCTTCCCGCGGAACGCGCGTCTCGAAGTCGTTCTGCAGCTCCGCTCGCCCCGGGCCGTGCCCCCGCTGAAGCAGGCGTCGAGCACGACGGTCACGCTGCGCGCGCCGAGCTTGCCTTCCCGTGCCGCGCTCGCCGGCGATCGAGACCCCGGTCTCCGCGGATCAGCGGGGCAGGTTTTTCCGGGTAATCTCCGTTTGCCTGTCCAGTGCGAGATTGCTGCGCACGTTGCTCGTGGACGACAGTCTGGCCAGCTTTGCCTGGGAGGTCGGGCTCAATCCCACTTTCCGCGAGGCCGAGAAATCGTTCAGGAAGGTCTTGGACTTGCTCGCCAGGGTCGGGTCCACGGCCAGGAACTCTACCTGTTTCTTGAACTGCCCGACCTTCATTTCCTGGGCGTGGCCGGGCTTTTCCGGATCGTTGAACTTGACGTACCAGTTGTCTCCCCGTTTTTGAAAGCTCTCGAGCGTCACGGCATGGCCCGAGGTCGCGCCCTCCCCGGGTTTCAGCATGACCGTGATGGCCTCCAGTTGCTTGGGGGTCATTTTTCCCAGCGTATCCCACATCCCGTCCGGGGGGATCGTCAGGTTGGCCTGGCCCGTGACCGCCTTGAACAGGGCCTGGTACTGGTTCACCGTCAGCCCACCGGTTTCACCTGCAAACACGCGTCTGGCGGCGTTCTGGAAGGTTCCGGCAAAGGACGCCCTGGCGCTACCACGGCCAGTCCCGCCGACACCCCGGGTGTCCCCCCCTGCCGGTTCGGCCAGACCGCGCCGCAGGAAGGCCTCCTGGAGCGCGTCGGCCAGGGGATTGCGTCCCTCGTTCACGGAGAAGTCGGCCGGCCTGGACTCGATACCAGAACCGTCCTTCAAGGTCGCCTTTCCGGTCGTGAGCAGGTCGCCCGCCAGGCGGGCATATTCGGCGGGTTGCGTTCTGGCCAGGATGGCCTGGAGGGAAGCGGTGGTGCAGGTCGTCGTGGCGAGGCCCTGGTAGACGGAACCCGGATCGGCCAGATCCTGGACGATCTGCTTGACGAGGGCCTGCCCCGAGGCCAGGCCCGTTTCGGCCCGGGGCGACTGGTTCAACTGGCCGGCGAGCCGCGACCAGAGGCCCGACTGTTCGGCGGTCGAGAGGGTCTGCGCGAGTTCCGTGACCTGTTGCAGCGCCAGCGGGTCCTGCGCGAAGGCGGTTTTCAAGGTATCGAGGCCTTGCTGGTCCGCTGCCGATCGCTCCGCGGCCGGGACGGCTTCACCGGTCGGGACCGGGGCCGGGGCCGATGAGGCCTTGCGGGTCGTGAGCGTCATCTCGCTGCGGGTGCGATCCGTGGCACCCGTCAGGTTCACGTCGCCTGGCTTCTGGGCCTCCCGGGCGCCCCCGTCCGGGGGAAGGGGCCACTCGAGTTTCGTGGTCCGTGCAGCCTTGAACACGGAGGACGGAGACGACGGTCCATTCACGGTGCCACTCATCGAAATCGTCTCCGTTCATCGCTTGACTTCTTTTGAACGCGTCTCCGGGAGTTGTTCCCCGATTTTGCAAGTTCGCGGGGGTTGCGCCGCGTTCAAAAGAAAATTTAATGCACGCGGTGACTGGCCAGGATGTTTGGTGACCCGAACGGTTCAACCAGGCAGGACGGGAATGCCGTAGCGGGGGATGTCGCGATCGCGCGTCACCAGGACCAGGCTCTCTGAATCGGCCTGCGCGACCAGCAGCCGATCGAACGGGTCCCGGTGAAGGGGGGGCAGGCGACCGGCGCGCCACCCGTGGGCGGCCGTGATGGGGAGCAGGTGGAAACCGAGTGCCGTGATGGCTTCGACCGGATCTCCCGGCAGGCTCAGCTTTCCGAGGCTCTGCTTGATGGCCATTTCCCAGATGCTGGCGGCACTGACCACCACGTCATTCGTGGGGGATTCGATGGCCTTGCGCGCGCCCTCGACCAGATCTTCGGGGGAGGCGAGCCACCATAGGAGCACGTGGGTATCGAGCAGGAGGATCACGGGTCGCGACCCTCGAGGGCCTCAAGAAGGTCATCGGGCAGGACATCGAAGTCCTCTGCCACGGTGACCTGATTGCGCCAGAGGCCTGCCTGGCGAGGCACGCGGGGCTCCGAATAGGCCACGAGGCGCACGGCGGGTTTCCCCGCGCGGGCTATCACCACGTCTTCCCCGCGTTCGGCCTGCTCGATCAGCTTCGACAGCTGACTTTTGGCCTGGTGGACGTTGACGATGGTCATGGCCACCTCCTCTGTGTGGGGTTAGCTAACATTAGCCATTTCGTCTGGGCGGATCAAGCCTTTGGTTCCGAGAACACACAAGAGGGCTTCGAGATGCTTGCATGGCTTACCGCTCAGCGGTTAACGCTTGACGGTAAGTGACGGTGCGTCTAAACTGGATCCGTGATCCAGTCCTTTCGCTGCGCCGAAACTGAACGGGTCTACCTGGGTATCCGGTCGCGTCGACTGCCTGCTGACATCCAGCAGGTCGCGCGGCGGAAGCTCGTCTATCTCGATCAGGCCCGGAGCTTGCAAGATCTGCGGGTCCCACCGGGGAATCGCCTGGAAGCTCTGAGCGGGGACAGGCTGGGGCAGTATTCGGTCCGGATCAACGACCAGTGGCGCATCTGTTTCATCTGGGGGCGTTCCGGCCCAGAGCAGGTGGAAGTGGTCGACTACCACTGAGGGGGACGCGATGACCGATGGTCTTGAAGCCGAACTCGAGCGACTCGATCCCGTTCACCCGGGGGAGGTCCTGCTCCGGGACTTTCTCGAGCCCATGGGTCTCAGCCAGCTGAGGCTGGCCACCGAGACCGGGTTGCCGGTGTCGCGGATCAATGCCATCGTCCGGCACGAAAGGGCGATCACGGCCGATACGGCCCTCCGGCTCGGTCGTTTCTTCGGTGTGGATCCGCGCGTCTGGCTGGGGCTCCAGATGCAGTACGACCTGGAGGTCGCCGCGCGGCACATGGGCGATCGCCTCGAGCGTGAAGTGCGGCCGAGGGTTTCTTCGCCCGGCCATGCCTGACCCGGCGCCCCGTCACCGCAGGCGGACGAGCTCGCGGGCCCGGGTTGCGCCTGGCCACGTCGGGGGGCATGACAAGCATGGCGCTGGTAGGTCCTGGCCTCTCCCCTGCCCTTGTCGTGGCCCTGATGTCACCGAGAGTTCGCGAGAATCGGGTTCAGTTTCAAACCCGGAACGCGCTCGAAGGGCGCCAGGTTTCCGGTGACCAGTTCAAGGCCGTGATGGATGGCCGTTGCCGCAATGTGAAGATCCGGATCTTCGAGGATGCGGCCCTGAACTTCCAGAGCTGCGCGGACGCTTCCGAATACCCTGGCGACCGCCGTGTCGTAAGGCAGGATGGTCACGTTCGGCAGAAGTCGCTCTTCGATATAGCGGAGATAGCGTTCTGCGTGCGAGGACCGGTAGGCCCCCTTGTAGAGTTCACCGAGGGTCACGGCACTTGCGTACTGTCGTTCCAGGGGAATCCCCTCGAGCCAGCGCAGGTAGGCCTGGAGCGGGCGGGGGCGCCAAACCTCGGAGATGGCATCGGTGTCGAAGAGATGGGACACCGGGGCTCACTCCAGCTCGGGCACGGCTCGGGATCCCAGCCGGTGTGGCGCGTTCAACGCAGCCAGGAAATCCTCGGCATCGGGCAACGTGCCGGCCAGGCTTGCAAGCCCACCCCTGGGGCGGGCAGCTCTCAATCGGTGGATCTCGTCGAGGTCCACGATGGGAACCAGCGCGGCGATCGGCTTCCCGTTGCGGGTGATGACGACGTCATCCCCTCGCTCGACGTCGTGAACGCACTCCGACAGCTTGGCCTTCGCTTCGGCCAGGGAGCGATGTTTGAGCATGACGACATCCTTTGACCATGGTGACCATGTCGTGCCGAGTCAAGGAAGGCACCACCTTTTGGGCCAGGCCCCCGGTACCGCCCTGGATTGAGCTGATTCATTCACGGTCCGGGTACGGGCAGCCCACGTCCGGTAACCAACACCTGGAGGTGGTCGCGATGCTGAAGGCTGAACACGTGCTCGGTCACGCGAACGCGTTCGTGGCTTCTGCTCGCCGAAGAAGTCCAGTTATCAACATGTTTCTTTATCGACATGACTGTTTATTTTTTATGTGTAATCACGGGTGTTTCACGTCTTGAAAGAACCGCCAGAGGTCCGACACTTCTTCGTCGCCATGACGCCCACCGGTCAGGGCTTCGTGGCATGGTGTCCCGTGACGGGCGTCCGCTCCGTTGATGGCCCGGATGTCCCCGGTGGCCCGCCTCCCGGCGATCGCCTTCGTGTTCGTCACGGTGAGCCGCACGTCACTCGAGGATGCCACGCTCCAGCGCGAGCTCCCGCGACCCGGATCAAAACGTCTGCTTCGAACTCTTTGCACTCATGGCGATCTGCAGGCGGGTGATCTGCGCAGACGTCAGGGCTTTTCCGCCAGCATCCACCGGACGCCCCAGCGAGTCGCGGTACATCCCCACCGGATCCCAGGGGTTCCTGCGTACGTTGGAGGGCTGTTTTCCTCCGAGCGGCCTGTTCATCGTTCTCGAATTCGAGAAATCGTTCAAGAAGGCCTTCGACTGGCTCGCCAGGGATGGCGGTACGGATACGGAGTCGACGAGACCCTTGAAGGCCTTGGTTTTCATTTCCTGAAGGACACCCGGTTTTTCCGGGTCATGGAACTTGACATAGTAGTCGCCACCTCGCTTCTCGATGCTCTCCAGTGTCACGGCGTGGCCCGACGTCGCACCCTGTGCTGGCTTGAGCATCACCGTGATGGATGCAAGCTGCTTTTTGTCCATCTTGACCAGCGTATTCCACATCCCGTCAGGGGGAATCGTGAGGTTTTTCTGGCCCGTGACTGCCTGGAACAGAGCACTGTACTGATTGACCGTCAAGCCACCGGACTCCCCGGCGATAGGTGTCCTCGAGGCCCTCCGAAACGTCCCGGCAAAAGCTGGCCGGGCGCTTTTCCGGGTCGTCCCGCCGACATCGCGGGCATCCGCATCAGCGCGTTCAGCCCGGCCACGACGCAAGAAGGCTTCCTGGAGCGCGTCGGCCAGGGGATTGCGTCCCTCGTTCACGGAGAAGTCGGCCGGTCTGGACTCGATATCGGAACCGTCCTGCAGGGTGGCTTTCCCGGTCGTGAGCAGGTCGCCAGCCAGGCGGGCATATTCGGCAGGTTGCGTTCTGGCCAGGATGGCCTGGAGGGAAGCGGTGGTGCAGGTCGTCGTCGCGAGGCCCTGGTAGATGGAACCTGGATCGGCCAGATCCTGGACGATCTGCTTGACGAGAGCCTGACCCGAGGCCAGGCCCGTTTCGGACCGAGGCGACTGTTTCAACTGGTCGGCGAGACGCGACCAGAGGCCCGACTGTTCGGCAGTCGAGAGGGTCTGCGCGAGAGCCGAGACCTGCTGCAGCGCCACCGGATCCTGCGCGAAGGCAGCTTTCAAGGTATCGAGCCCTTGCTGGTCCGACGCCGATCGCTCCGCGGCCGGGATGACTTCTCCGGTGGGTGCCTCGGTCCGGGCCGACGAGGCCGTGCGGGACGTGAGCCTGATCTGGCTGCGAGACCCGGCATCGCGAGCCGTCAGGTTGTGGTCCGCGGCACTGGGCGCTTCACTGGCCGCTGCATCCTGCGGTGCGGGCCATTCGAGTTTCGTGGTCTTCGCGGCTTTCATCACGGGATGGGGCGAGGAGGCTCCTGTCACGACATCGCGCATCTACTCACCTCCAGCATCGCCTGTTCATCCAGTTCATGGAGCTCTATTCCCCGGTCATCGGCGGTATGATCGTCTGGCCTGCGGGGCATCGGTTGCTTTTAATGAACTTTTATCGATGGGCCCGGATGGTCCTTCCCTGTGCTGCACGGAAGGTCAGCTTCGCCCGGGGGGTGGGGGACTAGCCCCCTTTCGCGAGGTCGAGAAGTCGTTCAGGAACGTCTTGGACTTGCTGGCCAGGGCCGGGTCCAAGGACAGGAACTCCACCAGATTCTTGAACTGGCCGAGCTTCATTTCCCGGGGACAGCCTGGCTGTTCCGGATCGTTGAACCTGACGTACCAGTTGTTTCCGCGCTGTTCAAAGCTCTCGAGCGTCACCGCATGGCCCGACGTCGCGCCGGCCGCCGGCTTGAGCATGACCGTGATGGCCTCCAGTTGCTCGTGGTGCATTTTTCCTAACGTATCCCACAAGCCGTTCGGGGGGATTGTCAGGGTGGCCTGGCCCGTGACCGCCTTGAACAGGGCCTGGTACTGGTTCACCGTCAGGCCACAGGTTGCGCCTGCAAAAACTCGCCGGGCAGCGTTCTGGAACGTCCCTGCAAAGGACGGCCTGGCGCTGCCACGGCCCGTCCCGCCGACACCGCGAGCATGCCCCCCTGCCGGTTCGGCCAGACCGCGCCGGAGGAAGGCTTCCTGGATCGCGTCAGCCAGGGGATTGCGTCCCTCGTTCACTGAAAAGTCGGCCGGCCACGACTCGATACCGGAGCCGTCCTTCAGGGTGGCTTTCCCGGTCATGAGCAGGTCTCCCGCCAGGCGCGCATACTCTGCCGGTTGCGTCCTGGCCACGATGGACTGGAGAGAAGCCGCGGTGCACGTCGTCGTGGCGAGGCCCTGGTAGATGGAGCCCGGATCGGCCAGATCCTGGACGATCTGCTTGACGAGGGCCTGTCCGGAGGCAAGACCCGTTTCGGCCCGAGGCGCCTGGCTCAACAGGCCGGCGAGACGCGACCAGAGGCCCGATTGTTCGGCGGTGGTGAGGAGCTGCTCGAGTTCCGTGACCTGCTGCAGCGACACCGGGTCCTGCCCGAACGCCGCTTTCAAGGTATCGAGGCCTTGCTGGTCCGATGCAGACCGCTCCACAGCGGGGCCGACTTGACCGGTCGGGGCCGACGAGGTCGCGCGGGTGGCGAGCAGCAGCCGATTGAGATTGCTGTCCGTGGCCCCTGTCAGGTTCACATCGCCCTGCTTCGGGGCGTCCGGTGCGTCCGAGGCGCCCCCGGCACCCGGAAGGGGCCACTCGAGTTTCGTGGTCTTTGAAGCCTTGAACCCGGAGGACGCAGTTGACGGTCCATTCACGGCTCCACTCATCGATCTCGTCTCCGTTCGTGTCGACTTCATGACGTGCCTACATTGGGCGTTATTCCCCAATTTTGCGTGTTCACGGGGGGGCGGGCCTTGCATGCGAAGATTTATTGCACGCGACGCATGCCTTCGGGGTTTGTTGCCTCTGAGGGGGACGGGATGACCGATCGTCATGATTCCGAACTCGAGAGACTCGATCCCGTTCATCCTGGCCACCGAGACCGGTTTGCTCGTCGCGCATTCCCGCCGTCGTCCGTCATGACCGGTCGATCACGGCCGAGGCCTCGAGGATGTTGTGTCGAAGGGTAGGGGCCGCGGAGCCTTGCATCCCGATGCCAGCGCGCTTATTGTTTCTGACGGTGTTGTCGATGGCCTCGCCACGGGCGTCGTCTTCGAACACAAGTCCAGATCTACAGTGGCTGAGGACGTTTCCGATCAACCGCGGCGCCGCCCCCAATCTCACCTTCACTCCGATGGCGCACGAGTTCACCAGACAACCCTGGACGGTCGCATCGGCCTTCCCGATCGTCACGGCGGCCAAACTCCGTTCATCCGACGGTTTTCCCGTCAGGCGGATCGTCAGGCTCTCGAGGGTGGCTCCCTTCACCCCCTGGATCCGCACGACGGGCGCTCGACCGGACGTGAGAATCGCCCCCTTGCCCCCGCGGAGCGTCACGCCGGCGCGCAGGACGACGTTCTCGACGTGCGTCCCTTCGACCTGCACGACATCCCCGGGCAGGGCACGATCGAGCGCGGGCTGGATGGGCTGCGTCGGCCCCACCACGATCAGTTGGGCGGCCAGGGCGGGGCGGGCCGGCAGCACGAGGGCGGCGATCGCCACGAGGCGCATCAGCAGGGGTAGGGCCTTCATCCGGGACCTCCTCGTGTCGGGGAACCGGAGGATGTCGTACCCGCGAACCAGAAGAGCAAACGGTTCGGCGATCGCCACCCGGTCAGGTCGGCCTGTGCGTCACGCCCGGGCGGCCCCCAGTTCCCGGACGAGCGCCTCGACCCGCGCGCGGATCTGGTCCCGGATCACCCGCACCTCGTGGAGAGGCCGGCCCTTCGGGTCCTCCAGGCCCCAGTCGTCCATCGGGCCGAGGTGAACCGGACACGCGAGGTCCACGCCGCAGCCCATCGAGATGGCGCGATCGCCCGGGCCCAGGCGGCCGGGGTCGGCGATCTTCGGATGATGCCCCGCCGCCACCAGGTCCAGGCCGATCTCGGCCATCGCGGCGAGCACCGTGGGGTTCATGGCATCGGCCGGTTCCGTGCCCCCCGAGACGGCCCGCGCCCGCGCGGGGTCGGCCAGGAGGTTGAAGAACGCCTCGGCCATCTGGCTGCGGCCGGTGTTGTGCACGCAGGCGAAGAGCACGGTCGTCAACGGAAACCTCCCGGGGGTATGCTGAGGGGGCCCCCGAGGGGGCGTCACGATCCTGGACGAAGGAGGCCGGACTTGCAAGCACCGTCGCGTCGACTCGTGGCCGAGGGCCTCGCCACGGCCATGCTCGTCGCCACCGTGGTGGGTTCGGGCATCATGGCCGAGCGCCTGGCGGGTGGCCAGGGGGCGATCGCCCTGCTGGCCAACATGGTGGCCACCGGCGCCATCCTGGTGGCCCTCCTCCTGACGTTCGGCCCCATCTCGGGAGCGCATCTCAACCCCGTCGTCTCCCTCGGCGAGGTCTGGCTCGGGCGCCTCGCGCCTCGGGAGGGGGCAGGATACGTCGCCGCGCAGGTGCTGGGTGCGCTTGCCGGGGTTCTCCTGGCCGACGGGATGTTCGGCCTGCCCCTGCTGGACGCGTCCCACCATGCGCGGGCCGGGTTCGCGCCCGTCGTGAGCGAGGCCGTGGCCACCTTCGGGTTGCTGGCCGTCATCCACGGCTGCGGCCGCTTCCGGCCGGGGGCGCTCCCCGCCGCCGTCCCGGCCTACATCGTGGCGGCCTACTGGTTCACCCCCTCGACCTCGTTCGCCAACCCGGCCGTGACGATCGCCCGGGCCCTCACCGACTCCTTCGCGGGCATCCGCCCGGTGGACGTGCCGGGCTTCGTGGGCGGCCAGCTCGTCGGCGGGCTCGCCGCCGTCGCCCTGTTCCGCTGGCTCCACGCCGGCAGCGACGGCACGGCGTGACGCGGAGGCAGGCATCGTGAACGACCCCGTCCAGACCCACCCCGCCCGGTTCAGCGCTTCCGACCCCTGGTCCGGTCAGACCGTCGTGCTCGGCACCATGCATGGCAAGGAGGTCGCGATCGCCCCGGCCATGGCCAGTCTCGGCCTGCATCTGGTCGTGCCGCCGGGGTTCGACACCGATCGCTTCGGCACCTTCACCCGCGAGATCCCGCGGGCGGGCGACCAGATCGAGGCCGCGCGGGCCAAGGCGCGGGCCGCCCTCGATGTGACCGGTGCGAGTCTGGCCCTCGCCAGCGAGGGGAGCTTCGGCCCTCATCCGGCCATCCCGTGGATCCCCGCCAACCGCGAGATCGTCCTGCTGCTCGATGCGCGCGACGGTCGCGAGTACCGGGGGATGGCCGTCTCGACGAAAACCTGCCATGAGCATGCGGTCGTGCACACGCTGGCCGAGGCCGAGGCCTTCGCCGCGCGCCTCGACTTCCCGCGTCACGCCCTGGTGGCCCGCGCCGGCACCGACGAGCACGCGCCCCTCCTGGCCCGGGGCATCGCGCGGCTCGAGGACCTTCGGGAGCACGTCTCGGCCGGCCTGCGCGTGGCGTCCGGGGTGTTCCTGGAGGTCGATCTGCGCGCGCACCTCAACCCCACCCGCATGGCCGTGATCGCGGAGGCCGCCCGTGACCTCGTCCGGGTGCTGGCCGCCCGGTGTCCCGCCTGCGGCTCCCCGGGGTTCGTGGCCGTCGCGCGCGTGCCCGGCCTGCCCTGTGGCGACTGTGGCCTTCCCACGCGCGAGACCCTGCACGAGGTCCTGGCCTGCGAACCGTGCGGGGCAAGCATCGAACAGCGCCCGCAAGGAGCGTCGTCCGTGGCCGATCCCGGTCGCTGCGACGCCTGCAACCCGTGAGGTCGACCATGCAACTCATCTGGTACACCGCTCTTTCGATGGACGGCCGCATCGCCGACGGCCAGGATTCGCTGGACTGGCTCGAGGCCATCGGGCCCTACGAGGGCTCCGGGACCGAGTTCCACGACTTCCTCGCGACGATCGACGCGGCGATCGTCGGGGCCTCCACGCTGCGCTGGCTCCTGCGGGGCGGCCACGGCTGGCCACACGGGGACCTCCCCACCTGGCTCGTCTCGCACGATCCCGGGCTCGTCGACCGGGTCGGACCGACCGAGGCCCCCTTCACGCGAGTCGAGGGCAATCTCGAGCCCGTCTTCGAGGCGATCGCCGCGGCCGGCCACCGCCGCGTCTGGCTGTGCGGGGGCGGCGACGTGGCCGGCCAGGCCCTCGCCCTGGACCGTATCGACGAGGTCGTCGTGACGATCGCGCCCGTGGCGCTCGGCAAGGGGCCCTCGCTGTTCGAGGGGCTGGCTCTGCCCCACCGGGCCTTCCGGCTGGCCGAGTGCCGCCCTCTCGGGGGAGGGGCGGCCCGCCTGCGGTGGGAGCGCGCGCGGGGATAGGTCCTCGGCCGCCCACTCGCCGACCTGCGAACGCTTTTTCCGGGGCTTGACATGCCCCCGTCTCAAGGGCACGATATACCCATATGGGGTATGGGTATCCCGGTTTCCACCGGGGCCCCGTTCACGGGAGGTTTGCCTTGAACACCACGATCCGCGAGATCGACGTCCACGCCCTCTATCAGCTGCTGGACACCCGGGACCGGGTGCAAATCCTGGACGTGCGTCCGGCCGAGGCCTTTCAGGCGGGCCACGTGGAAGGCCGACGCGCCGCCCACCTCGTCAACGTGCCTTACGCGGCCTTCACGGCGGACGAGGCCGGTGCCGTCGGGAGCCTGCCCTTCGATCGCGAGCAGGAACTCGTCGTGGTCTGTGCCCGCGGGCGCACGTCCCGGCTCGCCACCGAGCTGCTGCAGCGGCACGGCTTCCGGGTCAGCAGCATGACGGGCGGCATGCAGGCCTGGGGTGACTTTTACGTGATGCACGAGGTGGTCCCCTCGACCCCGGACCTCACGATCGTCCAGTTCAACCGGCCGGGCAAGGCGTCGCTCTCGTACCTCGTCGCGTCGGCGGGCGAGGGCATCGTCATCGACGCCAACCGCCACATCGAGCCGTACGTCGAGGAGGCCCGGCGCCGCGGCATCACCCTCCGCCACGTCATGGACACCCACGTCCATGCCGACTACATCTCGGGAGGGGCCCTCCTGGCCGAGCAGACCGGAGCTACCTACCACCTGAGCGGCGTCTGCGGCTACCAGGGCCCCCTGGCCGTGGACGGCAAACCCGGCCCCCTCCGGATCGGGAACCTCGACCTCCTCAAGCTCGCGACCCCCGGCCATACCCCCGGGAGCACCAGCCTCCTCGTGGACGGGCGCTTCCTGCTCACGGGTGACACCCTGTTCGTGGGGAGCGTCGGGCGTCCCGACCTCGGGGGCGAGGTGGTTCCCTGGGCCCGGCAGCTCTACCGGACTCTCTACGTCGATCTCGCGGCCCTGGCGGACGAGGTCGTCATCCTTCCCGCTCACTATGCCGACCCCGCCGAGATGGCCGATTCGGGCGTCGTGTCCGGGACGCTCGGGGAACTCCGGCGGACCAACGAGGGGATGCAGGCTCGCTCCGAAGAGGAGTTCATCGCCTTCATCGAGCGGAACATGCGACCCTCGCCCGAGTCCTACGCGCGGATCCGGCAGATCAACCTGGCGGCTCTCACGGTGGATGCCGAGGAGCTCGAGGACCTCGATCGCGGCAAGAACCAGTGTGCGGCCAGTCAGGGTCTGGCCTGTCCGACCACGCAAGCCGCCCGGTCAGGCGCGACAGCCCCTGGCGTCTGAGAAAGCAGGACCCCGTGGCCTCTGACCGCATGCTCCAGAAACTGCGCCGCATCGAGGGCCAGGTGGCGGGCATCCAGCGGATGATCGCCGAGGATCGCGAGTGCGACCAGGTGCTCACCCAGATCATGGCCATCAAGTCGGCCCTGGACGGGGTCACGTACGACCTCATCCAGGCCAACATGGACCATTGCCTGACCCACGAGTCCCCCGAGGTCGTCCGCACACGGATGGCGCGCACCATCCAGCTCCTGTGCAAGATGTGACGCTGTCCGTCCTGCTCGTGGCCGTGGGCTTCGTGGGGGCGACCCTCGCAGGCCTGGTCGGCGTCGGGGGGGGGATCGTGCTCGTTCCCCTGCTCATCACGGTGCCCGGCTGGCTGGGGCTTCCCGGGTTCGACCTGGCCAGGGTCGCCGGCATGACCAGCGTCCAGGTCCTCGTGGCCTCGGCGCTGGCCCTCGGTATCCACGCCCGCAAGGCCGGGTTTCACCTGCAGGTCGCCGTCCCGATGGCGATCGCCTCGGCCGCCGGTGCCACCCTCGGCGGACTTGCATCGGGGGCGATCGCCCCGGGAGTCCTGGAGGTCGTGTTTGCGACGCTGTGCCTCCTGGGCGGAGTCCTGATGCTGGTGCCGGCGTCGGGTGATCACGACGAGTCGGATGCGATTCCGGCGACCTTTTCTCGGCCGATCGCGGTGGCCATGGCGGCTGCGGTCGGGGCCCTGTCGGGCCTCGTCGGGGCCGGGGGCGCGTTCCTGCTCGTCCCGTTGATGCGCACGGGTCTCGGGCTGCCGTTGCGCGTGGTGGTGAGCACCTCGCTCGTGACCGTCGCGGCCGCGGCCCTGTTCGGGACGCTCGGCAAATCCCTCACGGGACAGGTCGATCTCGCCTCGGCTGCCTGGCTCGTCGTGGGGACGCTCGCCGGAGCGCCTCTCGGGGCCGTGCTCAGTCACCGGTTCCGGGTGGCGACCCTGCGCACGCTCCTGGCCGGCGTGATCTTGCTGTCGGCCGCCCGGCTCTGGATGACGATCCTCAGGTGTGCCTGATTTTGCGTGATTCTTCAACGAATATACGCCAGGGATTAACTCTGACTTAAGAATTAACGTTGCGATGACACCAGATGAAGGGAGAGTAAGCCCCCATTCGAACGGAGAACGTCATCCCGATGTCAAGCATGTTCCATCTGAACCGCCGCGTGGCCCTCCTGGCGGCCAGTGCCCTGTTGCTCGTGGCTTGTGGCCAGAGCCCCACGTCTCCCGTTTCCCGTCCGGAAGCTGCTCAGACGACCGTCGAGGCCGAGGCGGCCAAGCTGGGCCCCGCGCAGGCGATCCAGATTCTCGGGATGGCCAAGTTCAAGAACGGTGGCGCCGGGCTGCATTTCATCGCGGTGCGTGGCGGCCAGAAAGTCGACCGCACGCTCGAGTTGCAGCAGGACGGCAAGGGCAAGTACAGGGCCCTCTTGAACGGTCACGTCGTCACGTCGCAGTATTTCCAGGGTCGTGAGGGCCGCATGATGCTGGCCGAGCTGCAAACGCTATCGCAGGTGCCTTCGGGGGCTGGAGCGTCCACCGGTCGCACGGTCCAGTCGATCCCGGCGATCGCCGTCGGGGCGACGGCCGTGTATCTTGCGGATCTGACCTTGCGAGGCGCTCTGGCAGTGGTCGCTCTGAGTTTCTACGACCTGGGCAGAGCGCTTCAGCCCGGTACGGGGTGGAGCCCGGAACTCAAGATCGAGGCCCTCAATCTCCTGAAGCCCTTCAACTGGGGCTATGCCCGGTGGTTCTCGCCCGTGGACCCCGTCCGGTCGTAAGAGTCTTCAAGGTCACGTTCGTGAACCCTGTGCCGGATGCGCGGATCGCCTGATCCCGCATCCGGTTTTTTTTGTCAGATCCCGCCCGCGGGGAGGGCCTGCACGACCGGGTTCTGGACCCGGCGCATCCGCGACCTGCTCTCCATCCAACCCACTCCCATCGCGGAGCAGTTCACTGCGACGGCGAACTGGATCCGCCGGTGGCGATCGCCCCTGTTCGGGTAGTTGAACGAGCCAGTCACGAATTGTTCCGAGGCAAGTCTGGTGGCCGAGGTTCGACATATCGGTATGTCCAGACCCCTTTTCCTTTCAAGCTTGACCGCCGGAGCGATCCTGATCTGCTGCGGTTCTTACCCGGCAGTTTCACGATCGGCGTTGCCAGGTGCCTCGAGTGCGCAAGCCCGCAATCCGATTTACACGCCGGATCGGCTCGAAACCGAACTCGCGACCATGGTCCGCCGCTTTCCTGCACACCTCCGGATCGAACGGATCGGTCAGAGTGCGCAGGGACGCTCGCTTTCCGTTGTGGAGCTGGGGCCGCGTACCCCGGATTCGCGTCCGACCGTCTTCATTCTGTTCGGTCAGCACCCGGACGAACATGACGTCAACAGCCTTGGTATGTTCTTCATCCGGGAGCTGGTCGCTGGCTACGGACACGATGCCGGGACGACGACCCTGCTGGATCGATTCCGCGTCGCGATCATGCCGATGGCGAACCCGGATGGCTGCGTGCACGACCTCGAGGAATCAGCCACGCCTTTCGCCTGGCGACGGAACCGTCGGCCTCACGACGGGGGCATCGGGACCAACCTCAATCGCAACTGGGGACATACCTGGAAACCGGGTCACGAGGAGGACTGGCCGGGCGAGGCGGCGTTCTCGGAGCCGGAGAGCCGGGCGATACGGGACTGGTTGATGGCACGAGGCCGGATCGCCGGCTTGTTCGATTTTCATACGGGCACGTCCAGCTTCACCGAAGGTATGGTTCTGATACCGGAGCCCGAATGGCTGACGCAGCCGTCCCTCGAAACCCACGACCGCATCGCGAGGCTGCTGGCAGAGAACATGAGTTTGCCGGGCGATCGCCGTGACGATTTCTGGGTCTGTGCGCCGAGTGCGGTGCGAGGTCGGCTGGTCGAGGCCCTTACGCGCATCGTGCCCGAGCCTCACCGGGCGGAGGCGATTGCCCGATTGCCTGCCGATACCCGGGCCTGGGGCACTTCCCTGGGCTGGGCCTCGAACGAATTCGATACGGTTTCTCTGGGACTCGAGATTTCCAGAACCTTCGAGACGACCGACGTGCCTGCCTATGGTCGTGCGATGCAAGCGGACCACGCCACCCGCGCTCCTCGCTTTCTCTGGGCCTTCGTGACGGCGGCGATCGCCCTACCCGTTTCGCCTCGATGAACGTGATGCTCCTGGACCTCCTCGATGCCTCGACTGCAAGGCAGGTTCTTGCGCTCCAGCGCATGGCCTATCGCATCGAGGCAGACCTGATTGGCTTCGATGAGATCCCCCCGCTCCAGGAGAACCAGGAGGAGTTGCAAGCGTGCAAGGAGGTTTTTTTCGGTGTGAAGGTCGGCCAGGTTCTGGTCGGGGCCATCGCTCACGCGCGTCACGACGATGTGGTCGAGATCGGTAGACTGATGGTTCATCCGGGTTTTTTTCGCCAGGGCCTTGCTACGAGTCTCTTGCTTGAGGTCGAACAGGCTCATCTCGAGGCCAGGGTCTTGCGCGTGGCCACGGGCAGCCTGAACATTCCTGCGCGAAGGCTTTATGAAACTCACGGATTCTTGACGGTAGGTACCCTCGAGGTCGGTCCTGGCGTTTTCATGACGGTGTACGAGAAACACCGGGGAAGCCCTGACATTCAGCATCCAGCTGGGTAGCGATACGGAGATTTGCCTCCTCGAGGCGTAGCATGCCGGGAACCGTCTGGCTTTCGTCCTGGAAACTCGGCTACTACCCGGTGGTCAAGGCGAGCATCCGGGTGACCGTCCGGTGAGGAGGGAAAAGGTGGTGATAGAAAGATGAACTGGCGAGGAAGTCAGCGTGAATCACGAGAGCGTCATGTGGCTGCGCTGGGAGAACAGGAGGCCAGCAGGTGGGTGAACGCACTGTCACCTGAGATGGAGGATGCCTACATCGCGGATCTACAGCGCGTGTTTCCTTACAGGCCAGGAGTAGCCGTGCTGGATGCCGGGGCTGGAACCGGTACGATGTCCAACCTTCTGCTGCGGATGGGATATCAATCCATCACGGCACTCGAACCGTCGTCCGGGATGTTGAGGTACCTGAGAGAACGGGTCGAACCCCGGGGCGTCAGCGTGGTGGAGGGCTTCTGCGACAGCGAGGAGGATCGCTCTCATTTTGACGGGTCACGGTTCGACCTGATCCTGTCGCGCCAGCTGGCCAACGAACTGTTCGACCCGCTGATGGCCTTCCAAAACTGGCATCTCTGGCTGGTTAGAGGCGGGTCGTTGATCGTCATGGACGGCCTGTTCGATCGGGCGGCCTGGGTCGGTCCCCTGGAGGGGGAAGTCGATATCTTGCCTCTGGCCAGCAATCAGTCAGCGGCCCTGGTCCCTTACCTGCTGGAAAAAGCTGGATTCGAGATCCAGGTCGTCGAGCCGATGAGTGCCGTGAATGGTCGATCCGGTTCCCGGTACGTCCACCACGTCGTCAGGGCCGTCAAAACCTGAACCTCCTGCTGCAAGGGAAAGTGTCACGCCATGTATCCACCCATCGAGCCATTCGCCACCGGCACCCTGCACGTTTCTGATGCGAACACGATCTACTGGGAAGCCTCGGGTAACCCACTCGGTCAGCCGGCCCTCTACCTTCATGGTGGTCCAGGGGGTGGGATCGGATCGGGATATCGTCGCTATTTCGATCCCGAAAGGTACCGGATCATCTCGCTGGAACAGCGTGGTTGCGGCCGCAGCAGGCCTCTCGCCACGGATCCCGACGCTGACCTCTCTGTCAATCACACGCGGGCGTTGATCGATGACATCGAGGCCTTGCGCTTGCATCTGGAGGTCGATTCGTGGCTGCTGCTGGGCGTCTCCTGGGGATGCACGCTGGCGCTTGCCTACGCGCAGGCGCATCCCGGAAGGGTGACGGGGATCGTCCTCGCAGCCATCAACACCACCACCCGATTCGAGGTGGACTGGATCACGGAACACTTGCAGGCGCTTTTCCCGCGGGAGTGGCAGTCATTTGCCCGGGCGAGCGGGCGCAAAACCGGGCAACGGTTGATCGATGCCTACCTCGAGCGGCTACTGGATCCGGAGCCGGACGTCCGTGCTGCGGCTGCAGAAGCCTGGTGTGCGTGGGAAAACGTTCACGTGTCCCTTGACCCGAAATTCAAGCCCATCCTGCTTTTCGAGGATCCAGGCTTTTGCCAGAACTTCGCGACCCTGGTGGTCCATTACTGGAAGCATGCGGGTTTCCTCGATGATGGAGAGATCCTCGCCGGCATGTCGCGTCTGGCCGGTATACCCGGGGTTCTGATTCACGGTCGATTTGACGTGAGTTCTCCCATGCTCACGGCCTGGAACCTTCACGAGGCCTGGCCAGGAAGCGAACTCGTGATCATCGAGTCAGAAGGCCACGGGGGCCCCGAGATGTTCGAGGAGGTGACCAGGGCCATCTCGCGCCTGTGAACCGGATACGCTGCGGGCTCAGGATTCTGTCACGCTCGCATAGAGCTTCCCGTCGAGCAAGACGCCATTTTTCTGGTAGTGCTTCCTGAGGTACCCCTCGAGCTGGAAGCCCGCTTTCTCCAGGACCCGGGCCGAACCCTTGTTGAAGGCAAAGACGTGCGCCGTGATGCGAACGAGACCAAACGAGTCGAAGGCGAAGGCCATGACCGCTTTCACGGCCTCGGTCATGATGCCCTGCCCCCAGTAGGGCATGGCCAGCCAGTATCCCAGTTCCGCGCGATGCGAAACTCCGGGTTCCAGTTCGTTGAAACCGATTCCGCCGACCACGGTCCCGTCCGGATGTCGGATGGCCCAGTTCACGCTTCTACCGAGCCTGGCCGTCTCGTCGGCGACGCGCTGTATCCAGATGTCCGCATCCGCCAGGGTATAGGGATACGGGATGGCCAGCGTCTGGTCGTGGATCTGCTTCACCTGGAGGTGCTTGACATAGGCGTCTCGATCGGATGGCTGGATATCCGAGATGGCGTAAGCATTTTTCAGAACCAGATTCACGCGACGACCTCCTGGGCAGAGCGGGGAACCATGACATGACGGGCCTATCCGATAAGACTGCTGCTCATGCTACAGCACGGGTCGACGACCCGCGCGCCATTCTGGTCTTTCTCGTCGGGACGCTGGGCCTTCCAGAGGACGCGGACGGTCTGGCCAGGCATCTCGCGACGCATCGAATCAAGACCTACATGCTGGCCCCCCGTCCGGATGCCTGTCGTCACGGACAGGTACTAGGCGAACTCGATGAGGTCGTGAATGTCGCTCGCACCGAGCATCCCGGTGTCCGGGTGACCGTCGGTGGCGTGAGCGCAGGTGCGAACCTCGTGCTTGCCTGGCGATCCCTGGTCGGCCACGAGACACCCGTCATCGCGATGGCACCCGTGGTGGTGCCCCGGTTTCTGGGGGCAGGGGATCTGTTCAAGGTTGCCGCCGGCCTGCTGATGGGCTACTTCGCGGCGCTCGAGGTTAATACACCCATGAGCAAGCGCGTTCCGCTTTCCACCAATCCCGCCTCCCCGCTGTATCGACTGGAGCAGGTCGAGCACTTGAAGGTGGCGGCAAGTTTCTTCGGGATGGTCGTGCGCGCTCTTGGAACGGCTCTGATTCATCGCGCGGCGACGGGTCCGCTCTACATTACGCTCGCCGGGGCAGACCGGGTCTCGAGGAACGGAGCGGCGCGTCTCCTGGCGTTTCTCCTGCCTGGCCATGACAGCGCGTCCAGAACTTTTCCCGGCCTTGCCCATGATCTCGGCCAGGAATGGCATGATCCGGACTGGGGCGAAGAACTGGCACGACGGATCCTGGGCTAGTAGGGGCTCTGGACTGCTTCGCAGACCGCAAAATTGGTTCAAGTCCCAGGACGTGGTTTAACTTCATCCGCAGGTCTTTCCTCGGTGTCTGTGACGCGACCAGCATCAATGGATGCGGCGCCTGGCGTTTTGGCTGGGTGCCTTCCGTCACCCGCACGCTCGGGTGAGCCAGCGTTTCAAGGCTCCCGTAACGCCGTCCCACCTGCCATTCGTCGTACTGCCCCGCCAGCACCATCCCGATCAATCGCAGAGCCGACGCGGGGTTCGGGAAGATGCCCACCACTTCACTGCGACGGGCGATCTCCTTGTTCAGTCTCTCGAGGTCGTGCTGATTCCCCTGCTCATCGAAGTGCCCTGCTGGCAGGGCCTTCCCGGGTTCGACCTGGCCAGGGTCGCCGTTGCGGCTGCTGTCGGATCCCTAAAAATACGCCAGGAGTTAATTCTGACTTAAGAATTAACGTCGCGATGACTCCAGATGAGGGGAGTGTAAGCCCGCATTCGAACGGAGAACACCATCCCGATGTCATTCATGTTCCAACTGAACCGCCGCGCGGCCCTCCTGGCGGCCAGTGCGCTGATGCTCGTGGCTTGTGGCCAGAGCCCCACGTCTCCCGTTTCCCGTCCGGAAGCTGCTCAGACGACCCTCGAGGCCGAGGCGGCCAAGCTGGGCCCCGCGCAGGCGATCCAGATTCTCGGGATGGCCAAGTTCAAGAACGGTGGCGCCGGGCTGCATTTCATCGCGGTGCGTGGTGGCCAGAAAGTCGACCGCACGCTCGAGTTGCAGCAGGACGGCAAGGGCAAGTTCAGGGCCCTCTTGAACGGTCACGTCGTCACGTCGCAGTATTTCCAGGGGCGTGAGGGCCGCATGTTGCTGGCCGAGCTGCAAACGCTATCGCAGGTGCCGTCGGATACTCCCGCGGCCAGCGGTCGAAGCGTCCAGGCCGTTCCGGCGATCGCCGTCGGGGTCACGGCCGTTTACCTGGCGGATCTGACCATGCGAGCGACCCTGGCCGTCGTCGGGTGGACGTTTTACGAACTTTTCAGAGAATTCACCGGCTCGGTGTCTGACCCGGCCGTCAAGCTCAACGGCCTGAATCTCCTGTTGCCTTTCAACTGGGGCTATGCCCGGTGGTTCTCGCCCGTGGACCCCGTCCGGTCGTAAGATTCTTCAAGGTCACGTTCGTGCAACTTGCGCCGGATGCGCGGATCGCCTGATCCCGCATCCGGGTTTTTTGTCAGATCCCGCCCGCGGAGAGGGCCTGCACGACCGGGTTCTGGACCCGGCGCTCGGCCGTGATCGCGTGATACTGTTCGACGACGCCCTCGGCAGGACCGATGCGTTCCACCCCGCTCCGGGTCTCGAGGTCGAGGCCGGCCGCGTCCGGTGCCGGAAAGACCCCCACGCCATCCGCCCCGAAGGCCTGCATGAGGGCGACATCCTCGAACTCGGCCACGATGCGCGGCCGGAATCCGACCCGTTCGAACCAGCGGTCGAGCGATCGCCGGAGCGCCAGCCGCTCGGCAGGCAGCAACCAGGGGGCCTCCGAGAGCGAGCCCGGAAACCCGTCCCGGTGAGCCGCCGCGAGCTCGGGCGTGGCCAGGATGCTCACGCCGCAGGCCCCCAGCGGGTGCGTGTGGGCCCGGATCGGGCTTCCCGAGGGCAGGGGGGAGTCCGCCAGCACGACGTCGAGCGTCCCGTGCGCCAGGTCGGCCAGCAGCCGGTCGAGGCTCCCCTCGCGACACACGAGGTGCACGGGATCCCCGGGGGCGAGGGCCGGTTGCAGCAGCCGCCGGGCGACGAGCTTCGGCATGACGTCCACGATGCCCACCTCGAGCCGCCGGGGGCGATCGCCCCGGCCGCGGACCGCCTCGACGAGGTCGTCCCCCAGCGCGAAGATCTCTCCGGCCATCCGGAAGGCCTGCCGTCCGGCCTCCGTGAGCACCAGCCGCCGTCCGACCTTCGTGAACAGGGGCGTCCCCAGCTGCCGTTCCAGCGCGTGGATCTGCGCGCTGAGCGTCGGGTGGGACAGGTTGAGCGCCCGGCCGGCGGGCACGAGCCCCCCCTCGCGGGCGACGACCCAGAAGTACAGGAGGTGCTGGTAGTTGAGGCTCTGCATGGGGGGTATCATATGTCGGCTCGTTCGACATGTCATGTCGGAACTTCGTGATGGACGACATCTCGTCGAGTCGATAAGGTGAAAACGTGGGGCGCGTGCCCCCGGGAGTCACCGCATGCATGCTTTCGAGAACCAGCTCAAGACCCTCGCCCTGCTCGGGGCCATGACGACGCTCATCCTGGCGCTCGGCTCGTGGGTCGCGCCGCGCCAGATGCCGATCTTCCTGCTGATCGCGATCGGGATGAACGTCTGGGCCTACTTCTACTCGGACCGGGCCGTGCTCGCCATGCACGGCGCCACCGAGTTGCATCCGAGCCAGGCTCCCGACCTGCACGAGATGGTCGCCGAGCTTGCCGCGCGGGCGAACATCCCCGTGCCGCGCCTGTTTTACATCGCCGAGGACCAGCCCAACGCCTTTGCCACGGGGCGCAACCCCGAGCACGGGGTCGTGGCCGTCACGGACGGCATCGTCCGGATGCTCGACCCGCGCGAGTTGCGGGGCGTGCTCGCCCACGAGATCGCGCACATCGCCAACCGGGACATCCTGGTCTCGACGATCGCGGCGATCGGGGCGTCGATCCTGACGTCCGTGGCGCAGAGCGCGGGCTTCGCGTTCATGCGCGGCGATGACGACGAGGACGGCGTCCCGGCCGGGGCGGGTTTCCTGCTGACGCTCGTGGCCCCCCTGGCCGCCACCCTCGTGCAGATGGGCATCTCGCGGACCCGCGAGTACCTGGCCGACGAGATGGGGGCGCAGATCTCGGGGGATCCCGAGGCCCTGGCGAGCGCCCTGTGGAAGCTCGAGCAGGCTGCGCACACGATTCCCATGCACGCCATGCAGCCCGCGACGGCGAGCCTGTTCATCGTGAATCCGGGGGGAGCCTTCGAGGCGATCGGCCGCTGGTTTTCCACCCACCCGAGCACCGAGGAGCGCGTCCAGCGCCTGATGGCGATGCGGGGCTAGCGACCGGACCGCTTTCGAGGCCTCCCGACCTCGACCTTTCGAACCTGTGGCCAGTCGGCGCCCGGAGCGATCTTGCGCTCCGGGCGCCGATGTTCTATCCTGTCCTCACAAATGAGAATGATTCTCATTTGCAGTTGATGCCTCCCTCCGCCACGCGAAAGCGACCTCGTCATGCGCCCTGCCGCCGCCGTCATCGCCATCCTGCTCGCACTCTCGCCGTCCATGGCTCTCGCCCAGGCCTCTCCGCCCGTCGACGCGCCCCGGAGCACCGGGATCCAGGGCATGGGCTCCGCGAGCGGTCCCGGCGGACGCAACATCACGTCTTTCGACCGCCGGGCCCAGTCCCGCGTGGGCGGTTACTTCGACAACGAGTTCGTGCAGCCGTTCGACGCCAAGAGCACCTTCCTGGCCCACCGCCTCATCCTGCAGGCCTCGAGCTACCTGCACGACAACCTGCTCTTCAGCAGCGAGGTCGAGTACGAGTACGGCGCCCAGCTCAACGCCAACACGAACGACGGCAACCTCAAGATCGAGCAGGCCTGGGCGGATTACCGCATCGATGATGCCTTCACGCTGCGCGGGGGCATCGTGACGATTCCCATCGGCATCGTGAACGTCCTGCACGACTCCGACGTGCGCGAGACGACGACCCGGCCGCTGCTCTGCAACCAGGTGGTCCCCACGACCTGGATGGACACGGGCTTCGGCTTCCACGGCCTGCTCTACCCGACCGACTACATGCAGTTCTCGTACGAGGCCTACGTCACCAACGGCCTCTCGAACCGCATCTCGGCCGCCGACGGCTTCAAGCGCGCCCGACCGAGCATGCGCGAGGACAACAACGGCAACAAGGCCGTCTCGGGGCGCGTGGCGCTCAGCCCTTGGCTCGGACTCGAACTCGCGGCCAGTGGCTACCGCGGGGCCTACGACGACACCCGGTCGCTCACGATGCTCGGCGCAGATGGCACCTGGGCCTCGGGTCCCTTCGAGGTCCTGACCGAGTGGACCCGGGCCGAGACGGACGGGGGCACCTGGGTCGACGGTGGCACGCTCCAGAACATCCCGACGCGGATGGACGGGTATTACGTCGAGGGGCGTTACCGCTTCTTCCCGGAGTTCCTGCACGGGACGTTCCTCGGGCGGGACGGGGGCTATCCGCAGGCCTCGATGGCGCTCGTCACTCGCGTCGGGGCCGCCGACACCGACTCGGCGACTCCCGGTGCCACGGATCGCACCGAGTGGCTCGTCGGGATCAACTACCGCCCCATCCAGACCTTCGTGACGAAGTTCGAGCTCGTGCGCCTCGCGGACCCCGTCGGGGGCAACCGCGACGCCTTCTGGAGCTCGATCGCGGTGGGGTTCTAGCCATGCGTCGCACATTCGCCACCGCTGCCTTGCTCGCTTTCTCCCTCTCGAGCCCCGCCCGGGCCGATGACGCTCCCTCGGTATACGAGCGCGTGTACCTGACACTCCCGCAGGCCCTTCGCATCGCGCTGCCGGCCGGGGACCCCGTCGAGCCCTTCACGCTTCTCCCCACCGCCGAGGAACGCCACGCGATCGAGCGCCGCCTCGGGCGGCGGGTCCCCGAGGACCGCTTCACCGTCCACGTCAGCCGGCACGACGGTCGCCCGAGCGGCTACGCCCTCGTCATGGACGAGCAGGGCAAATACTACCCGATCACGTTCATCGTCGGCCTGAAGCCCGATGGCCACGTCCGGGAGGTGGCCGTCATGGTCTACCGCGAGCGGCGCGGGGACGCCGTGCAGCGCCGGCGCTTCCTCGACCAGTTCCTCGACAAGAGTGCCGACGACCCCCTCATGGTCAACCGGGACCTCGTGCATCTGACGGGCGCGACCGTCTCGTCCTGGTCGATCGCCGCCGGGGTGAAGAAGGCCACCGTCCTGTTCGACGCCCTCATCCGCTCCCGCGAGGAGGTTCGCCCGTGACGCCCACCCTGCTCCGCCTCCACCGCTGGCTCGGCCTCGCGACGGGCCTGCTCGTGCTCGTCGCCGCGCTGACGGCCCTGGGGCTCAACCACCGGGATCTGCTTCATCGCTTCACCAGCCCGCCACCCGCGGCCCGCGACCCCCTGCGGCAGACGATCCGGGCCCTCGCGGTCGATCCGACGCGCGCCCGGTCGCTCCTGCTCGGCACCGATGACGGGCTGTATCGCTCGACCGATGCCGGGCTCCACTGGGAAGAGGCCATCCTGGCCGTGCCGGCCGAGCACGTCGTCGCGATCGCCTTCGATCCGGCCGTCCCGGGGCGCGTCTACACCGCCCTCGAGGCCATCGGCCTGTACCGCTCCGACGACCACGGCGAGATCTGGGAAGAGGTCCCGCTACCGTTCCAGCCGGCCGAGGGCACGCACCTGCGCGCGCTCGCCGTCGCGGGAGACGGCGGGCTCGTCCTCTCCACCACGGCCGGGCTCCTGCGGCTGCCGGGGTCGATCGCACGCGCGACGGTCCCGGCCGATCCGGCCGCATGGCTCGCCGTCGGGCCCCGTCAGGCGGCCGCCACCGAGGAGCACCCCGGCCCCGAGGGCTGGGTGTACGCCCTGCATGACGGCCGGGTCTGGGGCACCTGGGGCGTGCCCGTCACCGATGCCGTCTCGCTGGCCCTCGTCGCCCTCGTCCTGAGCGGTTACGCGCTCGTCGGGGTCCGGGCGTTCCGCGTGCGCCGCGCGGTCCGCCGGTCCGTCCGCCTGCGCGAGGAGGTCGCACCCGCATGAGGCGCGCCGGGCTCTTGCCGGTTGTCTTCGCCCTGCTCGCGGCGCATCCGGCCCGGGCCGCAAACGAGGCCGCGTGGGCGACCCAGATGCGCCACGCGATGGGCACGCTCTGGACCGTCGAGGCCCACGCGCCGGACGTGGAACGGGCGCTCGACGCGGCCTTCGCCGAGGTGCGCCGCCTCGATGCGTCGCTGAGCACTTACCGGGCCGACAGCGAACTCTCGCGCGTGAACCGCGAGGCGGCCCGGGACTGGACGCCCGTGAGCGCCGAGACGCGGCGTCTGATCGGGCGGGCGCTCGGGGTCGCCGCGGAATCGGGGGGGGCATTCGATCCCACGGTGGGCCCGCTCGTGCAGGTGTGGGGCTTCAAGCACCTCGACTACCGGATGCCGGATCCCTGGGCGATCGCCGCGGCCCGGGCCCGCGTCGGCTGGACCGGCGTGCAGCTTTCGGAGGTCCGCGGGGTGCGCTTCATGCGACCCGGCCTCGAACTCGATCTGGGGGCGATCGCCAAGGGGTATGCCGTCGACCGGGCCCTCGCGGTCCTGCGAGACTGTGGTGCCGATGCCGCGCGGGTCGATGCGGGTGGCAACCAGGGCGTATTCGGCCCCTCTCCTGAGGGAGGTGCCTGGGTCTTCGGGATCCGGCATCCCCGCCGGGAGGGTGAGATCCTGGACACGGTTCCCCTGACCGGTGGGGGCATCTCGACCTCGGGCGACGACCAGCGCGGGTTCTGGCATGAAGGCGTCCGGTACGGGCACGTGCTCGATCCGCGGACGGGTTGGCCCGTCCGGGGTCGCCCGAGCGTCACGGTGGTGGCCCCGGATGCCGAGACGGCCGATGCCCTCTCGACCGCGTTACTGATCCTCGGGGGCGCCGAGGGCGAACCCTTGCTGGCGCGTCATCCCGGGTGCCGGGCCCTGTTCGTGAGCGAGGGGGACGCGACGGATTCCCTGGAAGTCATGGCAGCGTCGTCAGACGGCCGAGCTCCGACGGCAGCACGTCGTTCAGGAGTTGCACGGAAGTCGAGGTCGCTTCCGGACTGGAGGTGATGTACATGGCCCGGGACGCCAGCTCGTCGAGGGACATCCGGATGATCCCCTGCGCCGGATCCGAGAGGACGGCCACGCCGTCTTCCCAGTTGGCCAGGGTGACGGCGTGGCCCGGCTGACCTTTGCCATCGGGCCGCAGGAAGACGGTCTGCGTCCGCTCGTTGTTGTCTTGCATCTGTGCCAGCGTGTCGCGGGTCACCCGGACGTTGACCCGGGTCTCTCCCAGCGCTTGCTGACTGACGAATCGGTACTGGGTGACGTCGAGGCCCCGGTCGGTGTCGCCCGCATACGAACGCTGCCCGGCGGAGGAGCCCCATCCCGCAAAACTGCTGCGCCCGCTGCGGGCAACGAACATGCCGAAATCCGCCCTGGATTCCTCCGGACGTCCGTCCCGGCTCGTTCCCAGGCGGTACAGGCCCATCTGGAAGGCGTCCGACAGGGCCGAGCGTCCATCCCGGTTCTTGAAATCTTCCTTGCTGGCCGTGATCCGGGCCCCTCCCTGGAGCGAGGCCTCGTTGCGCGTGGCGAGGTCCAGGGCGATCCGGGCATACTCCGCCGGTTGACTTCTTGCCATGATCGTCTGGAGGGACGCGGTCGTGCAGGTCGACGTTCCCTGGCCCTGCGAGATCTGGACCGGACGGTACAGCTGCGTCAGGACCTCGGCAGCCAGGTCCCTGCCATCCTTGTAACCGGGCATCTTCGGATTCGATTCGAGCATCTTGACCAGGGTGTCGCCCAGTCGCCCCCCTGCCGAATCCCGCTTCGAGAGATTCAGGCGCTCGAGACTCTCACGGATCTCGCGATCCCCCTTGAAGGCGGCCATCAGGCGGCCTTCGGCAGACCGCTTTTCCTCGCGCACGTTACCCGTGAGTTTACCTGCGACCTTGGTCTTATCGCGGCCTTTCGAGAGGGACGCTGCTTCCGAGCGGTCGGTCTTCGAACCGGATGGGGTCGGAAGACGTATGGCCGAACGTTGTCCCCTGTCGGGCAGAAAGGCCAGATCCCCGGGATCGAGCGGGCGCGTGCCCCGTACTCGGTCAGGTCGGCTGTCCGGCTGGATCTCAGGACCGCGGCCGGCGGAGCGCGTGTTGATTTCTTCAGCGGACTTGCCACGACCGGGGATCGGCGAGGAGGGCTGACGATCGTTGACTTTCACGAGGGGCCTCCGACCGGGGAGTGGTTACCAGGACTCGTCATGAGATATGTGACCCGCTTCATCCGGAACCTGACGGGACGATCATCACTTTTCATCGACATGCAACATCCAGATGCTCGTGCAAATATCCCTTTAATCGAACATGGAGCCAGGGGATATCGGTCCATCCGTCCAGCCGCTCAAGTCGGCCGATGCCTCCCAGACCTCCCGGACCTGATCCCGTGACGTCACTGCGGGGTGGGCCCGTCCCTCTCCCCGCGGCGTCAGGTACAGGCCCGTCCGGAGCGCCGTATCGGGATCCGTCGCCGCCCGGAGCGAGGTCCGGGCCCCCGCCTCCGGCGTGAGCATGAAGGCCTGGAAGAGGAAGTTGACCCAGTTCGCGAGGGGCCCCATCGGGCTCGCGATCGCCGTGCGGACCACCCCGGGATGCACCGCGTGAACGACGACTCCGCGCCCCTCGAGCCGCCGGGCCAGTTCGAGCGTCGTGATCGTCTGGAGCAGCTTCGTGTCCGCGTAGGCGCCGAAGGCCGAGTAGCCGCGGGTCGCCTGGAGGTCGTCGAGTCGGACCTTACCGGCCCGGTGCGCATCCGAGACCACCGAGACGATGCGAGCCGGCGCACTGGCCACGAGGCGTTCCGTCAGCAGATTCGCGAGCAGGAACGGGGACAGGTGGTTGATGGCGAGGCTCGTCTCGAGCCCCTCGGAGGTCAGGCGACGCCCGGGAACGATCGCTCCCGCGTTCAGGACCAGCACGTGGATCTCGGGGTAGCGTTCCAGCAGGCGTCCCGCCAGGCTCCGGACCTGCTCCAGTTCCGAGAGTTCCGCGATCTCGAGATCGAGCGTCGCCCCGGTCTCCTGCCGGATCCGTTCGAGGGCCTCGGCCCCCCTGCGCGGGTCCCGGCAGACCATCACCACGCGGGCTCCGAGCCGGGCGAGCCCGCGGGCCGTCTCGTAGCCGATGCCGCCGTTCGCCCCCGTCACGACCACCGTGCGTCCCGTCATCGTCCGCTCCATGGTTCTCCTCCCGTCAGGTGGCTCGCGGCATCGGCCACGATCCGCGCCGATGCTCCCGGTGCGCCCATGCGGGCCGTCCCGTTCTTCCGGATGCGCTCCAGCCGGTCGCGGTCCGTGAGCATGGCCCACAGTTCGCGCGCCACGTTCTCGGGATGCGGGTCGACTCTCGAGACCGACTCGCCCAGCAGGCGGGTCTGCGCCTCGGCGAAGTGAGCATTGAACTGCGGGCCGGTGCCCGCATAGGTCACGACGGGCAGGCCCATTCCCACGCACTGCTCGTTTGCCGTGCCAGCCAGGCCGACGACTCCTTCGACGAGGTGGATCCACGCACCGAACTGGCCCCGGCAGAGCTGAACGCGCAGGTCGTCCGGACCTTCCAGGGTGTCGCTGGTGGCCTCGTGGCGCCATCCGATGCGCCTGGCTCCCCCGGCCAGACGCGCCACGTCGAGGGTCGGGGCGATCGCCGCATAAAACGCGACAGGAGCGCCGTCCGGGGCGGTGCGCGCGATGGCCTCGCAGCACGTGAGCAGTCCGGGGAAGTTGTCGTAGGCCTCGTCCCGGCTCCCCGGCAGGAACCCGATACGGCGGCATCCCTCCGGTAGGGGCCAGGGCGTGTCCGGGGGGGCCTCCAGGTCGTCCATCATGGGATTTCCGAGGTCTCGCGCCCGGTAACCCCGCTCGATGAGGTTGCGGGCGGTCTGGCCGTCCCGCGGATAGATGGCCCGGCAGCGCGGATGGCGGATGAACCAGCGCTCGAGCAGCCCGTAGGATCCGAAGCGCCCTCCCAGGTAGTGATCGCTCTTGGCGCAGCCCACGAACACGAACGGGGCGCGAGACAACCAGGCGAAGAAGAGGGGCACGACGTCCCCCACGGCCACGACGAGGTCCACGTCCCCGCGCATGCGCCGCATGCCAGCGATCTGCCGGAGCGTGAGCCCCAGCAGCCCCTCGCGCAGGTCATGCCAGAGCGCCCGGACACTCCGCAGGATGAACCCGCCCGAGGGCATCCGCAGGGTCGGGGCCACGACAGGGAGGCCGACCTCCTGGAGGGCATGGCCATCTCCGACGATGGGAAAGGCCGCGCAGGTCGTGCCGGGAACGTTCCAGCGCCGGGCGATCGCGGCCGCAATACGATCCTCGCCGTGACCGTTGCTCACGAATACCACCCGCCGCGGGCGGGATGGGGTTCCGGAATCGGTCTGCAGGGTCTCTGGATCGAGGCTGTTCAGCATGGCGCGGGCAGATTCCAAAAGGGTGAACGATGCCCCCCAGCATGACGGGTGGCATCCCCGGGGACAAGGGGGCGCGGGTCGCGTGCTCGGGCGCCCCGTTGCACCCGCGCGCCGGGGTCGGTACGCTGGTGTCATGAGCGACCGAGCACCCGACGCCGCCCCGCCCATCGCCTGGGAGCGAGACCCCCGGCATCAGCCCCTGCGCGAGGATATCCGCTTTCTCGGAGGCGTGCTGGGGCACATCCTGCAAGAACAGGCCGGGTCCGAGGTTTTCGAGCTGGAGGAGACCCTTCGGAAGGGCTTCAAGCAGGTTCGTGCCGAGCCAGGCGATCGTGCCCATGAGGGGCATCTGGCCGACCTCGTGGCGCGCATGGACACCCCCACGGCTGCCCGCGTCCTGCGCGCCTTCACGCTCTACTTCCAGCTCGTGAACCTGGCCGAGCAGCATCACCGGGTGCGCCGGATCCGCCAGTATGGCCAGCAGGACCCCGGACAGCCGGCCCCCGGGTCCATCGAGGGCGCCGTCGCGCGGTTGAAGCGGGCGGGCGTCCCGGCCGACGAGCTCCAGGCGCTGCTCGACCGGCTGCTGCTGGAGCCCGTCCTCACCGCCCACCCGACGGAGGCCCTGCGCCGGACCGTCCTCGAGAAACTTCACGGCCTGGCCGAGATGCTCACCCGCCGGGATTCCGGGGTGCTGGAGCCCGCCGAGCGACGGCGGCTGGAGTCCCGTCTGGCCGCCGAGGTCGAGAGTCTCTGGCAGACGGACGAGGTCCATCACCGTGCGCCCACCGTCCTCGACGAGGTCCGTCACGGGCTCTATTTCCTGGACGAGGTGCTGTTCGAGGCCGTGCCCCGGGTGCTCGAGGCCCTCGAGGACGCGATCGCCCGCCACTACCCCGGCACGACCTTCCGCTTCCCGGTGGCTTTCCGCTTCGGCACCTGGATGGGCGGCGATCGGGACGGCAACCCGCACGTCACGGCCGAGACGACCTACCAGGCCCTCCTGATGGCCCACCGCATCATGCTCCGGCGACACCAGGCGGCTGCCGAGCAACTGGCCACCGACCTGAGTCAGAGCACCCACTGGATCCAGATCTCGGAGGCGCTCCGCGAGAGCCTCGACGCCGATGCCCGGACCTTCCCGGAGGTCATGGCCGAGGCCCGGGAGCGCAACCCGTTCGAGCCGTACCGGCAGAAACTCGCCGTCATCCAGCACCGGCTGCGCCTGACGCGCGAGCGATGGCCCGACCAGGCGCGCGAGGCGGCCATTCGCCCGTCCGGGGCCGTCCCGGGGGGCTATGCGGACGCCTCCGAGCTGTCTTCCGACCTGGCGATCGTCGAGACGAGCCTGCTGGCCCACGGCGGGGCGCGCGTCGCGCATGAGGGCCTGGCCACCTGGCGTCGGCAGGTCGCCTGCTTCGGTTTCCACGGCGCGCGCCTGGACATCCGTCAGCATACCCAGGTGCACCTGGAGGCGCTCGCCGAGATCGTCGATGCGCTGAAGATCGACGATCGGCCCCTCCACGCGTGGTCGGAAGCCGAGCTCACGGACTGGTTGCTCGATGAGCTCGGTGGGATGCGCCCGCTCATTCCCGGGCACCTCGGTGCCTTCTCGTCCGCCACCCGCGAGGTCGTCGAGACCTTCCGGACCGTGGCTCTCGCGCGCCGCATCTTCGGTCCGGAGGTCATCGGGTCGTGCATCGTCAGCATGACGACGCGGCCGCTCGATCTGCTGGTCGTGCTGCTGTTCCTGCGCGAGGCCGGGCTGTTCGGGATCGATGCCGCAGGAGACGTCCGTTCGGCGCTGCAGGTCGTGCCCCTGTTCGAGACCATCGAGGACCTTCGCGCGGCCCCCGGGATCATGGCCCGCCTCTTCGCGATGCCCCTGTATCGGGCGCATCTCCGTGCGCGGGGTGACGAGCAGGAGATCATGCTCGGCTACAGCGACTCCAGCAAGGACGGGGGCATCCTGACCTCGGCCTGGGAACTGTACCTGGCCCAGCAGGCGCTGGTCGAGGGGGCCGGGCAGGCCGGGGTCTCGCTATGCCTGTTCCATGGCCGTGGAGGGTCCGTGAGCCGCGGAGGGGGGCCGTCGCATCTGGCCATCCTGGCCCAGCCGCCAGGTTCGGTGGGAGGGCGGCTCAAGCTGACGGAGCAGGGAGAGGTCATCAGCCACAAGTACGGCCTGGAGCCGCTCGCTCGCCGGAACCTGGAATTGCTGGCCTCGGCGACGCTCGAGGCCTCGTTGCGTCCCGAGGTCCTGGCGCGGGAGCCGGAAGCGGTCATCCGCTGGCACGCGGCACTCGACGAGCTCAGCCATCGGGCGATCGCCGCCTACCGGGCGACCATCCATGACGATCCGCGCCTCTTATCCTTCCTGCACGCCGTCACGCCGCTCGACCTGCTCTCGGGGCTGCAACTGGGCTCGCGTCCCGCGCGCCGCAAGGCCACGACGGGGATCGGAGATCTGCGGGCCATCCCCTGGGTGTTCTCCTGGACGCAGAACCGGATGATCCTGCCCGGGTGGTTCGGGGTCGGGACGGCCCTCGAGGGCTTCCAGGCATCCGCCTCCGGGCGACTCGACCTGCTGCGCGACATGGCCCGCCACTTCCCGTTCTTCCGGGCCCTGCTCTCGAATGTCGAGATGACGCTGGCCAAGTCCGACGTGGCGATCGCCACGCGATACGTCGAGGGGCTTGCCGGGGAAAGTCCTGAGTTGCTTGCCTTCTGGGACCGGGTGCGTGACGAGCACGTCCGGACCGTGCGGATGGTGCTCGCGGTGCTCGACCAGGACGTCCTGCTCGAGGGGAGTCCCACCTTGAGGCGCAGCATCGCCGTCCGCAATCCCTACGTCGATCCGATCAACCACATCCAGGTGGAACTCCTGCGCCGGATCCGAGCAGCAGGTGGGCACGTCGAACCGGGTCTGCTCGACGCGCTCAAGCTCAGCGTCTCGGGAGTCGCGGCCGGACTCCGGAACACGGGCTGAGGCTCAGGCTGCTTCTTCCAGAGTCGTGACGACTTCCGTTTCGGCGGAGCTGGCCTCCTCCCCCGCAACGTCCGGGACGCCGTGGTCCATGCGATGACCGTGCCGGCCTTCGCCGGAAACACCGGGCTGAAGGCGGCGGTACCGTTGAAGATGCCGGTAGGCAACGCGAGTCGGGCGTAGACCTTCAGGACGGAAGGGGCTTGACCGGCCGCCTGCGCGGCCAGCTGGACCAGATCGATCCGGAACAGCGCCCTCACCGGCCGGAGACAGGTTGTTGATGACCTGGTTTCCGGCCGGGCGGCCACTCAGGGAAAGGGCCAGCAGGATGCCCGATGCGATCATCTGCGTGGAACGGGACAGCTTGAATCGTGACAAGCACGTCGAGGGTTCAGGTGGGCCGCGGAAGCGTCTCGACGGCGCGGGCCGCGTCGATCCGGCCGTGCCCGAACTCGGGAGTGAATGCGCTCCCCCCTAGGGGTTGCGCCGTGAGTTCTATGTGCGCCTTGACGGCTGCAGCGCTCAGGCCCGGGTGCAGGTCGCAAACGAGCGCCGCCAGCCCGGCCACGCAAGGCGTGGCCATGGACGTGCCCGACATCCAGCCGTAGTCCTTGAATCCGGTCTGGTTGGTGTTGGTGGGCAGCAACGACAGGATGCTGGATCCGGGGGCCGCGACCGAGATCCACTCACCGAAACTCGAGAAAGAGGATTTCCGGTCCATCTCGTCCGTGGATCCCACGGCCAGGACGCCTGGCATGGCCGCCGGGTACAGGATGTCGTGATGCCCGCTGTTGCCCATGGCCGCGACCAGCAGGGCGCCCTTCGCCTGGGCATGGGCCACGGCATCCTTCAGGATGTCCGGGCAACTGGGCGATCCCAGGCTCATGCTGATGACGCTCGCCCCCGCATCCGCCGCGTGCACGATGCCGGCCGCGACGCTCGCCGCCGTCCCGAATCCGTAGTCCGACACGACCTTCTCACCCAGGATCCGGCACCCGGGAGCCATGCTCACGATCCCGATGCCATTGTCGGCCGAGGCCCCCACGATTCCCGCGGCATGGGTACCGTGACCGCCACCGTCCAGGGGGTCGTCGATGTTCTTGAGGAAGTCGCGGCCGGGAATCACCCGGCTCTTGCCAGCCCCGTCCAGCAGGTCGGGATGCTTGCCATCGACGCCCGTGTCGAGGACGGCCACGATCGTGCGCGCGCTGCTGCGGGTACGGGCATGCGCCCGGGTGAGATTGACCCTGGCGATCGCCCACTGACGTGGCGCCATGGGGTCGTTGACCTGGAAGGAGGGCCCCTGCACGGCGCGCTCGTCGCGTGGCAGGTGGAACACGGTGTCGCGTTCGGCTTTCACGACCGCCGGGTCGGCCGCGAGGCTTGCCACCGCTGCCGTGGCGTGAACGGAGCCGGCCAGGACACGCATCCGTCGCCATCCGATCCGTCCTAGCACGTCCGCGGGGTCGCTGACGCTCGCGAGACCGAGGGTCCGCTCGAGGCTCGCGACCGCTTCAGGTGAGGTGTCGGGACGAAGCTTCACGAGGACCGTTCCGGCTGCCTGGGCGGCCGTGGGGTCCGTGGCGGGAAGGGAAGCGGGGCGGAGAGGAGAGGTCGCGCAGGCGGCGAGGGCCGCGAGCAGGGGGGTGGCGAGCGCCACGCGGAGCCGGTTCGACATGACGGGGACTCCAGGGCGAAGAGAGCGGGGGTGACGCGAGGTTCCTCGCGTCACCGGACTCCCGGACGACTCACCGTTGAGTCGTCTACATAACCTCACCTTAAGGCAGGCTTAAGATTTGCGCAAGCGGTGCGAGGACGTTTTCGAGTCCGGTGCCCGGGCGCCGCGGTGCGGTCGGGTCAGCCTGGTCAGGCCGACCGCAAGGGGTCGGGATCGGCATCGGATGGGAGCCGGGCCCGTTCCTCGAGGGCGCGGGAGCGCCAGTAAGCCGCCGGACCGTCCTCGGGGTGGGTCTCGAGAATCTGGTCGAGCAGACTCGCGCCGCCTGCCGGGTTGTTCCTCAAGACCATCCCCACGGCCTTCTCGAACGTGTCCCGGGTGGCGCGCCTGTGCGCGATGCTCGCGTCATCGTCCCCGGCGAAGTACTCGTGCACGGCGATCGCCCGGGACTTGCCCTTGACGGGAACCCGGCCCAGCCACCGCGAATGCTCGCGGTCCTCGGTCTGGAGGTGCAATTCGACCGAGTCCGTGAACAGGATGCCGCAGCGGAACGAGCGCGTGAGGCTCTCGATGCGGGCCGCGACGTTGACGGCATCCGAGATCACCGTGGCCTCGAAGCGCGCCTCGTCGCCGACGGTCCCCATCATGACGGGGCCCGTGTGGATCCCGATTCCGATGGACAGGCGCTCGCCCGCGATCGCGACGGCATCCGGGTCGGTCATCGCACGCTGCATCTCGGCGGCAGCGAGCAGGGCGTTTCCCGGGTTCCCCGGAAACAGGGCCATGATGGCGTCACCGATGTACTTGTCGATGAACCCTCCGTGGCGGCGGATGCAGGGCCCCAGCTTCGAGAAGCAACGGTTCAGCAGCGAGAGGGTCTCTTCGGGGGACATGCTCTCGCTGAGGCGGGTGAAATGGTGGATGTCTGCGAACATGATGGTCATCGATCGTTCGGTCGCATCCCCCGGTCGGGCGGCCGTGATGTCCTCGTAGCCAAGGGTCCGGAGAAACTCGACCGGCACGAACCGGCTGAAGACCTCGCTGGAGGCCTGCAACTGGCGAGTCCGTTCGTGCACGCGCTGCTCCAGGTGTAGTGCGAGGTCCTCTGCCCGGGCCTTTTCCTCGACCAGTTGGTGGTTGAGGCGCTCGAGCTGGTCCTTGTGGAAGTGGAGTCGGTGGTGAAGCGTCGTCACGCGTTCCGCGGCGATCAGGCGTAGCCGCAGTTCGTCCCGATCGAGGGGTTTCGACAGGTAGTCGTCGGCGCCCGCCAGCATGCCGGTCCTGCGGTGTTCCTTGTCGCCCAGGGACGTCAGGAGAATGACGTACGGGTAGCCGTGGCCCGGGGCGTTTCGCACGCGCTGACAGAGTTCCAGGCCATCCATCCCCGGCATCAGCCAGTCGCTGATGACGACGTCGATGGGGCGAGTCTGGTAGATCAGCCAGGCTTCCTCGCCGGTCGAGGCCACCCAGCAGGTGTGGCCCTCCTTTTCGACGCAGCGCTGCAGGATGAGACGGGACGTGGGATCGTCCTCGGCGATGAGGATCTGCATCAGCGATCGCCGACCGGATCCGGAAGGCCCGCGGCGATCCGCGCCACGACGGTCCCGAGTTCCCGCTCGAGCGCGGGGACCAGGGCCTTCGCGGCCATCGTGTCCTCCTGCTTGAGCAGGCTTTCGAGCTCCCTGGCGACCCGGGCCACCCGACCGGCCCCGACGTTCAGGGCGCTGCCCTTGAGGGTGTGGGCTGCGCGGTGCGCCGTCCCCAGATCCCCCGCCGAGAGCGAACTGGTCAGCAACTCGACTTGCCGCGCGGAATCGACCCGGAAGACCGAGAGAATCTCGGTCACCAGATCCTCCTCACCCGGTTCCTGGAGTTCTCTCAGGCTTTCCAGGACCCGTTCGTCGAGAATCGGCTCGTCGGGTTCCGCAGGCGCAGTCACGATCGGTTCCTCCACCGCCTCCGACGGCCGCGAAACCCAGCGTTCGAGCGCTTCGCGCAGCAAGTCCGTCTTCACGGGTTTGGATAGGTAATCGTTCATGCCGGCCTTGAGGCAGGCCTCGCGATCGCCCTGGATGGCGTTGGCCGTGAGGGCGATGATCGGGATGCGAGAGAGCGATCCCGGAAGCTGACGGATCCGGGCGGTGGCCTCGAAACCATCCATCTCGGGCATGTGACAGTCCATCAGGATGGCATCGAACGACCGGGTCTGCACGGCTTCCAGGGCCAGGATCCCGTTGACCACCACGTGAGTCTGGTACCCGAGCTTCTCGACCATGCGCACGGCGACGGTCTGGTTGACCGGGTTGTCCTCGGCGATCAAGATGCGCCCGCGGACCGCCGGTTCCGGGGTCGAGGCCACCGGCACGGGGGGACGGGCGGGAGAGGCCTTCTCGGGCACGGACACGGGGCATACCGTGGACTGCAAAGTGGCCACCAGGGCGCGGTACAGCTGGGCCATGCGGATCGGCTTGGTGAGCGTCACGGAGATGCCGGCCGCGTGGGCTTCCTCGACCGGCCCGTAGAGGCCCAGCGAGGTCAGCATGATGAGCGGCACGTGCGCCATCGCCGGGTCGGCCTTGATCGCCTGGGCGACCTGCAGCCCGTTCATCCCCGGCATCATCATGTCGAGGATCACCAGATGGTACAGCTCGCGCCGATCCGTCGACTCCTGGAGCAGGTGGAGGGCCTCGGGACCGCTCTCGGCGCCCACGTGGACGATGCCCCAGGTGCTCAGCTGGTGGTGGAGGATGGACCGGTTGGTGGCATTGTCGTCCACCACCAGGACCCGCAGCCCCCGGAGCGAGGCATCGGTCATCGACGCGTCGGCTTCCTGCGAGATGGCCTCGACGACGAGGGTGAACCAGAACGTGCTGCCCTTGCCAGGAGTGCTCTCCAGCCCGATCGCGCCACCCATCAGCTCGGAAAGGCGCTTGCAGATGGCCAGCCCCAGGCCCGTGCCGCCATATTTACGGGTGGTCGAGGTGTCGGCCTGACTGAACGACCGGAACAGGCGGCCCGCGGCTTCCTCACCGATGCCGATACCGGTGTCCGTGATCTCGAAGCGCAAGGTGAGGCGATCGCCTTCCTGCGCCTCTCGCTTGACCCGGCAGATGACCTCCCCCTGCTCCGTGAACTTGAGGGCGTTGCTCAGGAGGTTCACCAGGATCTGCCTGACGCGGGTGGGGTCGCCCCGGACGAGGCTGGGCACGTCATGGTAGACGAGCTGCGCCAGCTCGAGCCCCTTCTTGTGCGCCCGTTCAGCCAGCATCTCCGTCACGCTCTCGACGGTCTCGCGCAGATCGAAGTCGATCGCCTCGATGTCGATCTTGCCCGCCTCGATCTTCGAGAAGTCGAGGATGTCGTTGATGATGTTGAGCAGCGACTCGGCCGAGTTCTTGATGATCTCGGCATAGCCCCGCTGCTCATCCGTCAGGTCCGTATGCAGCAGCAGCTCCGTCATGCCGATGACACCGTTCATCGGAGTCCGGATCTCGTGACTCATGCTGGCGAGGAAGTTGCCCTTGGCCTGGTTGGCCGCGTCGGCGGCCTCCCGGGCCTTGGCCAGCATGTCCCGTTCGGCTGCCAGGCTGAGATGCAGCTCGCGCATCTCGGCAGACGAGATGTCCAGGGAGCGCAGCATGGTGTAGCGCTCCTGGGCGGCCTCCTCGTAGGCCTTGCTGATCCGATCGAGAAAAGCGGTCCAGCCCGCCTCGTCTGGCGCCCGGTCGGGTGCCAGACCGCATTTGCGGAGCTGTCGGAGAAGCAGGGCTTCGAGCATCAGATTTCCGAGAGCGTGGTCAGGGTCATGGTCTGGTTGTGGAGGTCGCACCGTCCGTTGGCATACGGTGAGATCTCGCCGTAGGAGTAGAACCCGACCTGACGGGTTCCCTCCGGGAGGACCTCCAGCGTGGCCTCGACTTCTTCCTCGGTACGCTCTCCCAGGACCAGCCGGCGGCCGACGCAACTGATGGCGATCGCGAGCGTGTCACCCGCGGGTTCGCCATGTTCGAGGACCAGCTTCGCCGCACCGGAGGCTCCGTCGATGAGGCGGTCGAAATTGGCCCGCATCAGCTGGACGAGGCTGCCCTGGGGGAGGTCCCCCGCGAACGTCATGGACTGGCTGGCCTCGTCGACGCTCAGCAGGGTCCGGACGAGGGTGCGCTCGTCATCGGTGTCGCTGCGCATCGCGAGCGGGAACAGCAGGCCCGTCGCGGGGAGTCCCGAGGCCCGGTCACCCAGGTAGTCCTTGTAGAGCTGGAGCGCGGGCTTACCATCCAGCTCGTACAGGACGCTCCCCTGAGAGCGGGTCACGACGCGCTCGGGGCCGAACTTGTCCCAGCCGCCCTTCGAGCCGTGCGACACCTTGAGCCGGTCACCATAGAAGCCGACGGCGGTGATGTAGCCCGGCTGGGGCAAGCCCTCGCGCAGGACCCACGTCTCACCGAACCGCGAGCCATCCCCCGCCAGTCCTCCCGTGACGACGACCGATTCCGGCAGCACGGCATTCAGACCCTCGATGAGCTTGGTGCCGTTGACCTTGAGCCCGTCCGAAAGGATGAGGACGTGGCGAAGGTCAGGGGCCTGCAGGGCCTCGGCCAGTTCTCGACCGGCCGCGAGCGAGTGGGCATCCGAAAACTCGGGCATGGGGGCGATCGCCGTGCGCAGGCGGGTGTGTTCGAACCTTGCCACCGCGACCGAGAGGGTCTCGTCGGACACCTGCGTGCCGGCAATCTCACCGGAACTGGAGCAACCGACGACGCGGGCCGTGGGATAGGCTGCCGCGAGTTCGCGCAGGGCCGAGGGATCCTCGCGATATTCGGGCGCCCCGAAGACCAGGACCACCGTTTCCGGCGAGTCCAGCTCGGGAAAGGACGGGATCGACCAGCCCTGATGGCGTGCGTGGGTGAAGGTTTCGAGTTCCATGGCCTGCTTCCTGGGGGACGGGGGGCTTGTGCTCGGTAGAGGCGCATGTACCCGGAAGGTCCGGTCTTGTAGCATCCTGGAAATGATGGAACCTCATCAGGTCCTCGACATCGGGTCCAGGGACCGTTCGTCGGCGGACATCACCGCGAGTCCATCTTCGCTGACGATCACGCGATCGGCCGCCATGAGTCTCAGCTGCAGGTCTTCGCGGTCGAGTGGCTTGGTCAGGTAGTCGTCGGCACCCGCCAGCATACCGTCCTTGCGGTGGGTGCGATCGTCCAGGGAGGTCAGCAGGATGAAGTACGTGTAACCCCGGTCGGGCGCGCCGCGGACGCGCCTGCAAAGTTCGGGCCCGCTCAGGCCGGGCATCATCCAGTCGCTGATGACGACGTCGATCAGGTTGGCCTGGAAGAGAGCCCATGCCGATTCACCGCAGTCGGCGACGTAGCAGAGGTGCCCTTCCCGTTCGATGTGTTTCCTGAGGATCACGCGTGAGACGGTGTCGTCTTCCGCGCCGAGGATGCGCATCGTTCGCCTCTCAGTGCCCGCCAGGCCAGAACGCAGGTGAGTCGAGGGCGAACGCGAACGCACCTCGGCGCGAGGATGATTTACATGGGTTTACCCGTTTTCGAATCAAGTCTATCGGGACCCTCGGATTCCGGCGATGACGCATCCTGACCCGTCGGGATCCCGTCCCGCAGGGGTACAAGATGATCGCCATGTCTTCATCGTGGGCAAGATCAGGATCTCGTCCATCCAGCAATCCGGGGGTTCGGATCTTTGGAAGGTCGTTCGTTCGGGACCTCGTCCCTCCAGGTCTCTCCGCTCGGCCTCGGTGCCAGCCTCATCGGGGGGAAGCACGTCAAGGAAGAGGATGCTGGTCGGCTCCTCAACGAGGCACTCGACCTGGGAGTCCGGCTCATCGATACGGGACCTGCCTTTGGCCTTTCCGAGGAACGCATCGGGAGTCATCTGGCCCACCGACGGGACGAGTTCGTGCTGTCCACCCGGTGTTCCCCTGATGATGAAGCGGGAACCGGGTGGACGCCGGAATCCGTGACCCGCAGCATCGACGACACGCTCGTGCGACTGAAGACCGAGCACCTGGATCTCGTCCTCGTGCCGAGCCTTCCGGCTGACCCTCTCGAGGCGGAGGAGGCCGTCGCGGCGTTTCACGGGGTCGTGCAGGCCGGCAAGGTGAGGGTCGTCGGGTATGCGGGAGATGAGCGCGACCTCGAGGTGGCCCTTGCACGCGAGCAACTCGGGGCTTTCGAACTGACGGTCAACGTGTTCGATCAGGACAGCCTGGACACCCACGTCCTCCCGGCGGCCCGCCTCGGAAAGGGCATTCTGGCCAGGCGCCCGCTCGCGAACGCCCCGTGGCTCTACGAAGAGCGCCCTCACAATCCGCTCGTGGAGGTCTACTGGGACCGGATGCAGGCCATGGGCTTCCAACCCGGAGACCTGAGCTGGCCCGAGCTGGCGATCCGGTTCGTGGCCCATCACCCCGGGGTGAGCAGCGCCGTCTTCGGCACGGCCAACGTCCTGCAACTGGCTCGTCAGATCGAGTGGGTCGAAAAGGGGCCTCTGCCAGGCGAGGTCCTGGAGACCCTCCGGACGGCCTTCCAGCGTCTGCGGCTCGCCGGGAAAGCTTGACCGGGTGGTGTGGCGGTTATATTTTGGTTAAATGAAGGTAAAAACTGACTCGAATCACCTGATTTCCGTGCTCGCCCTGGTCGGTCTGGTGGCCTGCCAGGCACCGTCGATGCGCGGTCCGCAGGCACTCGAGGCCGACCTTTCTGCCGCCGGTCAGCGACAACTCGATCGCGAGACGGTCCTGACCCTGGGGGGCCGCGTACTCGCGCAGGCACTGGATGCGGGCGATCGCTCCACGCTCGAAACCTTCGTCCGGTACGGCGAGGACCGCGGGGACGATGCCGCCGCCATCCGCGAGATGGCGCGCCGTGCCCTGGCCGGACGGGTCATGATGGCCTCGCCGGGCGCTCTCGAGGCGCGGGTCCGCCGTCTGGCCGAGGGGAGCGGCGTTCCGGCCGTCACGAGCAACCCGACGGAGATCCGTTTCCCGGAGGATGGCGGGATCCATCGCCTCTCGCTCACCGAGTGGTGGTACCTGAACGGGCATCTGGAGGCCGGCTCGGGCACCCGTTTCGGTTACGAGTTCACGATGTTCCGGGTGGGGCCCCTCTTGCACTGGATCCACGTCGCCCTCACGGACGAGTCCGGTCAGCACTTCGATTATCTGAGGGCCTTCGTCCCGGTCCGCGACGTCCAGAGCCGTACGGGCCACCTCGACGTGCGATTCGGGCAGCAGCATCTGTGGCAGGACGTCGACGGTATCCATCTGCAAGGACAGGTCCGTGACGGGATGGCGCTGGACCTGACGCTCAGGCCGCGCAAGCAACCCCTGATCATCAACGGCGACGGCAAGATCGACATGCCCGAGGGCGCCTACAGCTGGTATTACTCGCTTCCTCGCCTCGAGGCCGAGGGGCGGGTCATGAGCCGTGGCCGGACGCTCCCCGTCCGGGGGCTCTCGTGGCTCGACCACCAGTGGGGCCCCTTCGTCGTGACGGGACGCGGGGCCCTCTGGGACTGGTTCTCGATGCAGTTCGAAGACGCCACCGAATACAACGTCTTCGGCTTCCGGTCGCAGCGGGGCGCGCCCATCGCGCGGTATCTCAACGAATCTCACCCCGATGGGCGAGGGGAGCTGACGACCGGGTACCGCATGACGCGTCTCGGCTGGTGGCAGAGCCCGCGGACTGGCCTGCACTACACCACGCGGTGGCGGATCGACCGTCCGGAACGGGGTGAGTCCTTCGAACTCGAGGCCTCCATCGCCGATCAGGAACTGGCGACCCTGGTGCCGTTCCTCCAGGATCCGCTACCCACCTACTGGGAAGGTCGGATGCGGGCCGTGAAGATCGACCGTTCGGGGCGTCGCATCCCTGGCGTGGGGTACTGCGAGCACTTCGGTTTCGCGCGCCCCGAGGGCCCGAGCTAGCGGTCCGGCGGGCTCGATTCAGCGAGGCATCGCGAACAGGCCACCGGCGTTGATGACCGTGGGGTAGCCGGCCTGTTTCATCAGCGAGGCTCCTGCCGCGCTGCGACCGCCCGACGCGCAGTACAGCACGACCGGCTTGTCCCGCGGAATCTCGGGAAGGCGCGCCTGGAGACTCTGGAGCGGGATGTTGAGCGCGCCCGGATAGGCGCCCCCCCGGAACTCTTCCGGAGAGCGGACGTCCACGATGGTGGCGCCGGCGTCGATGGCTTCACGGACGGACAGGGTGTTTTGCACGGGGGAACCTCCGGAAAAGCGGCTCCAGGCCGCGAGGATGAGCAGGGCCGACAGGCCTGCGATGAGCCATGGGGCAGAGGGTTGCATCTGGTGAATCTCCTCGGTCACGGGGGAGGCGGGGCAGCGCCCTGCAGCGCGTCGTTCGTCGGGGCATGCTTGCGGGCCAGCACGCGACTCAGGGCGGCATCGAGCAGCGCCAGGCCGGTCTGGACCGTGTCGAGCTGGGCCGGGTCGAGTTCGGACAGGACATCGCGTTCGCAGGCTTGCAGGAGGGTGGTCAATCGGTCCTGGAGGTGGCGGCCACCGGGCGACAGGCTCACCTGGCTGACGCGGCGATCGCCTGCATCCTGGCGTCGGTGGATCAGACCGCGTGTGACCAGTTCCTCGATCACGCGTCCCCCTCTCGAGGGTGAGTAACCCACCTTCGTACAGAGCTCACCGGTCGTGATCTCCCCGGTCTCCGGCATGCCGGCGAGCAGCGTGCTCTGCGCCTCCGTCAGCTCGGCTTCGGTCCTGACGCCGAGTTCCATCGTCTCGCAGCAAGCCCGGAGCCGGGTCAAGCTGTCGAGCAGCGGCCGGGTGGTCATGTGGTTGATGGTGTCAATATTTGACATATAAAAATAATGGGTGAGGTCGCGAGGGATGTCAAGTCGGGTCCCGAGGGTGGCGGTCATGGTTGCACGGATACCAGATCCCGACTCCTCGTTGGCCTCTTCCTTCATGACATACATATTTTTGATCGTGCTCATAGCAAGCCTAACCAGGTTTTCAGAAAGAAGGTTCGAACTCGCGTCGATAGTCAGGAGCCCACCCCCTGCCTTGCTGGCTCACCCCCCACGAGGAGCCCGGACATGCGCACGCACACCGTCAAGCGCGGCGAGACGCTCTCGTCGATCGCCAGTCGCTATGGCACCACCGTCTCGTCTCTGGCTCGCCAGAACGGGGTTCGCGACCCCCACCGTCTTGATGCCGGCGATCGCCTCCGGCTGCCTGGCAAGGCCGGGGCCAAGCCCCGCCCGTCCCGGGATGAAGCCTCGATCCACGTCAGGAAGCGTGCGGCCACGGTCGCCCTTCCCGGGACGGGCGGTCGACCTTCCGGGAAGGGCCGGGTCGGTCAGTGGATCCAGGAGGCCAAGCAAATCCTGGTCGAACACGGTGTGCCTGCCCACAAGATCAACGAGCAGGCGATCGCCACCATGATCCGTCACGAGTCGAGCGGCAATCCGCGTGCCGTCAACCGCTGGGACATCAATGCCCGGCGAGGCACCCCTTCGATGGGGATCATGCAGACGATCCGCCCCACCTTCGAGCGCTTCAAGTTGCCCGGCCTGAACGACATCATGAATCCCGTGCACAACATCGTGGCTGCCGTGCGCTATGCCTTCAATCGCTACGGCAGTCTCGAGAACGTCCCGGGTATCCGCAACTTGCATCGAGGCGGCGGATACAAGGGCTATTGATCCGTCCGCATCGTTCACTTGCCCCGGGAACGCGATCGCGTTCCCGGGGCTTGACCTTCCATCGAAGGAGAAGGTTCAGGATGGGAGCACGACCGTCATCACGGAGGATCCCATCCATGTTCACCACGCTCGAGGGCGCGTTCGCCCTGCTCGTGCTGGTCGTCCTGGTCACCACCCGGCCGGCCCTTGCCCACGACCATGCCTCCCACCCCGACCACGGGGTCTCGCAGGCTCAGCCCTCCGGGGCGCCTCGCCACCCGTCCGATCTCGTGCTCCTGGCCAGCCGGGTCTTCCGGTTCCAGGGCCATCCCGTCGCGGCCCGCCTCTACGATGGCCGTGCGCATTTCCGTGAGCTTCATCGTGCGCATCCGAACCATCCCGGCATCCCGACTCACCGTCTTGAACTGCTGTTCTCGTCCGGGCAGGTGACGTCACCGGGTTCGCTGCTGCTGACCCGCCCCGGGGGCCAGCCCCGGGAGGTCTACCTCTACCAGGAAGGGGGGCACTGGGTCGCCGATCTCGAGCTCCGCGAGCCGGGTGAGGTTCTCTTGACCCTCACCGGGACGGGCGGGGATCATGCCTCGTGGACCTGCAAGCTTTTGCCCTGACGTCCCGTTCTATCTCGCTCCCGCATCTCACGGGAGCCCACCTCGCCCGTCCCGACCTGAAGGGATCCCCTCCCCGGATGCACCCCGTTCACCGCCTGCTCCTCTCGACCGGTCTGCTCGCCCTGACGGTGGCGACCCCGGGCCAACCGGCCCGGGCCCACGAAGGTCACGACCACGATGACGCCCCGCCACCCCCCAGGCAGGCGATCGCCGGGGGCATCACGCTGGAGGCCGCCACCGACCAGGTCGAGCTGGTCCTCAAGGGCCCCGTCCCGCGAGCGGGTGAACCGTTCCCCGTCCGCCTCCTGCTCGCCGATCACGCGACCAACCGTCCCGTCGGCCAGGCCCGGATCGATCTCGAGATGGGAGGCGCCACCGTCGCGACGGCCTCGGCCGTGCCCGCGCGTGCCCCCGGGATCTACGAGGCGACGCTCTCCGTGACCGTCCCGGGCGAAGTCCAGATCATCTGCAGTCTCTCGGCAGGAGGTCTTGACGATCTGGTCGTGCTCGAAGGCCTGGTCGTCCAGCCTCGCGGAGCCGGAGGTGAGGCGTTCAGGTGGCCGCTCGCGGTCGGTTCGGGTGCAGGACTTCTCGCCATCTGGGCTCTGGGATGGTGGGCGTGGCGCGGGAAGCGGAAAGTAGCCGGCGCGGCAGCCCTCGCCGTGCTGTTCGCCAGCGGCCTTCCGGCGATGGCGCACGAGGGCCACGACCACGAGGCGCCGGTCGCACCACCCGTGGGTGTCGGGACGCCCATCGTCATCGCGAAGGAGAGCCAGTTCTTGCTGGGCATCACCACCCGGCCGACCGTGCGGCGGGAGGTGGCCGAGCGCCTGGAATGGCTCGGACACGTCGTCCCTCCCGTCCGGGCGGTCGCGACGCTTCATGCCCCCGTCGAGGGACACCTCGTGCCCCCCGTGCGCTCGGAGCTCGGTTCCCGGGTCCGGAAGGGCCAGACGCTCGCGATCGTCGAGCAGATCCTGTCGTCGAGCGACCAGATCCAGCTCGCCAGCGATCGCCTCCGGCTGGCCACCGAGCGCGCCCAGCTCGAGACCGCCCTCGCCCAGGCACGACGGGAACATGACCGTGCCCGGCTCGAGCACGAGCGGCTCCAGGGGATCCGCGATCTCGTGGCAGGCAAGCTCGTCGTCGAGGCCGAGACGACACGTCGCAAGGCGGCGGATGCCGTCGCGGGCCTCGAAAAGCAGCTCGGAGCCTTCCAGCGCCTCTCGCCTCCCTCGCTCGAGCAGGCGCGTCGATTCCCGATCGTCGCGCCCTTCGATGGGCTGCTCGTGGAGGCCCACGCCACCCCGGGCGAGCACGTCGACCCGTCCAAGACCCTGTTCCAGGTGCTCGATCCGTCCGTGATGTGGGTCGAGGCAGATGTCTTCGAGCGGGACCTCGGACGCCTTTCCGGGGTCCGGGAAGCCCGGATCACCGTCGAGGCCTTCCCGGGGACCACCTTCCGGGGGCGCCTCGTGAGTGTCGGTCAAACCCTCGACCCCGAGAGCCGCACCGTTCCCGCGCGATTCGCCGTCCCGAATCCGGATGGCCGGCTGCGGACCGGCCTGTTTGCCCGGGTGGGTGCGGACGTGGGGGAACGGCGCCGGGTGCTGTCCGTTCCGGTCGAGGCGCTGTCCGAGTTGCAGGGCCGCAAGGTCGTCTTCGTGCATACCTCGGCCGAGGTCTTCGTCGCTCGTGAGGTCACTCCCGGGACGGTCGAGGCGGGGCAGGTGGCCATCCTGGCGGGCCTCGTCGCGGGTGACCGGGTCGTGGTCGAGGGCGTGTATCAGGTGCGCTCCACGGCCGAGCGGGGTGGGCGCCGGTGATCGACGCGATCCTGCGTTTTGCCCTGCGCAACCGGTTCGTGGTGTTGCTGGTGGCGATCCTGGCCCTCGTGGCGGGTGGGTTCACGCTGGCGCGGTTGCCCGTGGACGTGTTCCCCGACCTGAACCGGCCCACCGTCACCCTGATGACGGAGGCGCCGGGTCTGGCGCCGGAGGAAGTCGAGACCCTCGTCACCACGCCCATCGAATCGGCTCTCAACGGGGCACCGGGAGTCATGCGGGTGCGCTCGACCTCGGGGGTGGGGCTGTCGGTCGTCTACGTCGAGTTCGACTGGAACACGGACATCCACCGCGATCGCCAGGTTGTCTCCGAAAAGCTCCCCGGGATCAAGGAACGCCTGCCTACCGGCGTGAACCCGACCATGGGGCCCGTCGCATCCATCATGGGCGAGATCATGCTCATCGGCTTGCAGAGTGATGCCCTGGACCCCATGGAGGTGCGAACCTGGGCGGACCGCGTCGTCCGGCAGCGCCTCCTCACGGTCCCGGGTGTCGCCCAGGTGATCGCCATCGGGGGCGGGGTCCGGCAGTTCCAGATCCAGGTGGACCCCCTCCGGCTGGCCCAGCTGGGGTTCACGCTCGACGAGGTCGAGCGGGCCGCCACGGGCAGCAATGCCAGCACGACGGGCGGGTTCCTTGACCGTGGCGGGCAGGAGTTCCTCGTGCGAAACCTGGGACGGGTCCGCACGACGTCCGAGATCGGGGCCACGGTGGTCGGGGTCCGGCACGGCCTGCCCGTGACCCTCTCCCAGGTCGCCGATATCCGCCTGGCCCCCATGGTCAAACGCGGGGACGCCTCGGTGAACGGCCGTCCCGCCGTGATCCTGAGCGTCCAGAAGCAGCCGGGGGCCGACACCGTCGCGCTCACGCACCAGATCGACGTGGTGCTCGCGGACCTCGAGAAGTCCTTGCCGGACGCGATTCAGATCCAGGGAGACCTGTTCCGGCAGGCCCACTTCATCGAGGCCTCGATCGCCAACGTCCAGGAAGCCCTGCGGGACGGGGCCCTGCTGGTGCTGGTCGTGCTGTTCCTGTTCCTGCTGAACCTTCGCACGACCTTCATCACGCTGACGGCCATCCCCCTGTCGTTCGTCATCACGTTCCTCGTCATGCAGGCGGCCGGGATCTCGGTGAACACCATGACGCTCGGGGGCCTCGCGATCGCCATCGGCGAGCTCGTGGACGATGCCATCGTGGATGTCGAGAACATCTTCCGGCGCCTCCGCGAGAACCGTCTGCGACCCGATCCGCGGCCGGCCCTCGAGGTCGTCTACCGCGCCTCGAGCGAGGTCCGCAACTCGATCGTCATCGCGACCCTGATCGTGGTGCTCGTGTTCGTGCCCCTGTTCGCGCTGGGCGGGATCGAGGGACGGATGTTCCTGCCGCTGGGCATCGCCTACATCGTCTCGATCGGGGCCTCGCTGCTGGTCTCGATCACCGTCACGCCGGTGCTCGCCTCGTATCTCCTGCCCCGGTCACGCGCCACCGTGCACGGCAGCGACGGCTGGCTGGTCCGGAAGCTCAAGCAGGGGAATGCGGCCATCCTCGCGCGGACGCTCGACCGGCCCTATCCGCTGCTCGTCGTCGCGGGCGTGGCCATCATCGTGGCGGCTGCCATCGTTCCGTTCTTTGGCCGCGAGTTCCTGCCGCCCTTCAACGAGGGGACGGCCGTCGTCAACGTGACGGCCTTGCCCGGGACGTCGCTGTCCGAGTCGAACCGCATCGGCACGATCGCCGAGCGGCTGTTGCTGGGTGTGCCCGAGGTGCGCCGGGTCGGACGCCGCACGGGACGTGCCGAGCTCGACGAGCACGCGGAAGGGGTCCATTACGGGGAAATCGACGTCGATCTCGCGCCCTCGCTGCGTTCGCGCGGGGAGGTCCTCGATGACCTGAGGGAGCAGGTCCGCCAGATTCCGGGGGTCTCCGTGGGCGTCGGCCAGCCGATCGCCCATCGCCTCGATCACCTGCTCTCGGGCATCCGCGCGCAGATCGCGATCAAGGTCTTCGGTCCGGATCTGGAGGCCCTCCGGGGCGTGGCCGCCGAGGTCGAGGAGGCGATCGCCGACGTGCCGGGGCTCGTCGATCTGCAGATCGAGAAGCAGGTGCTCGTGCCCCAGGTGCGGATCGAGGTCGATCGCACGGCCGCCGCGCGTTACGGTCTGGCTCCGGGCAGTCTCTCGGAGCGTCTCGAGACGGCCCTCGGGGGCCGGGTGGTGTCGCAGGTCCTCGAGGGGGCCACCTCGTTCGACCTGATGGTGCGCCTGTCGGACGCCGCCCGTTCGACCCCGGGAGCCATCGAGCGCATGCTCGTCGAGACCCCGGCGGGGCCGCGGATCCCGCTGGGGGAGGTGGCCCGGATCCTCGAGACCGTGGGCCCCAACCAGATCAACCGCGAGAACGTCCAGCGGCGGATCGTCGTCCAGGCCAACGCCTCGGGGCGCGATCTGGGGGCCGTGGTCGCCGACGTCCAGCTCGCCGTGGCACGCGAGGTCTCGCTTCCCCCGGGGTTTTACGTGACGTACGGGGGGCAGTTCGAGAGTCAGCAGCAGGCCGCCCGCCTGATCGGCTGGCTGGGCCTGGCCGCGCTCGCGGGCATCGCGGGCGTCTTGCTCCTCCACCTGCGGTCGCTCGACCTGGTCCTGCAGATCATGCTGAGCATCCCGCTCGCGCTCATCGGGGCCGTCGCGGCGATCGCATGCACCGACCGCACCCTGTCGATCGCCTCGCTGGTCGGGTTCGTGACGCTCACGGGCATCGCGAGTCGAAACGGCATCATGATGGTCTCCCATTACCTGTCCCTGATGCGGGACGAGGGAGTGCCCTTCTCGCGCGAGCTGATCGTCCGGGGAGCCCAGGAGCGGCTCGTGCCCGTGCTCATGACCGCCTCGACGGCCATGCTTGCCCTCGTGCCGATCGCCCTGTCGGCCGGTGAACCCGGCAAGGAGATCCTGCAACCCGTCGCCGTCGTCATCCTGGGCGGACTCTTCACCTCCACGCTCCTCAACGTTGTCATCACGCCCCCCGTCTTCTGGCTCTTCGGTCGCCGGGCGGCCGAGCGTCATCTTCTCACCGGACGAAAGGACCCCCTCGCCTCATGACCTTCCAGATCCTGCCGCTGGCCATCGCCTTCACCCTCGCGAGCCTCGTGCCCGCCGTCCCCGTTCGTGCCCACGAGGGCCACGAACACACGGACGTCCACGCCGATCACGCGCACGACGCGCCGCATGCCGGTGCGGACCACCACCACGAGGCCACGCACGGTGGCCTCGTCCGGACCGCCGGTGACCATCACCTCGAGTTGCTCGTCCACGGCCAGACCGTCTCGCTGTGGGTCCAGGATGGGGACCAGCACGATCTGCCCGTCAAGGGAACCCAGGGCAAGCTCATCGTGAAACCCGCCGGCCAGACCGCGCAGGTGCTCGCCCTGCATCCGGTCGGGGATCACCTCGAGGCCACCCTGAACCTGAAGGGCGGCGGCCATCACCTGCCGGTGGTCGTCCAGATCCTGCACCAGGGCGAGCGCCTCACGGCACGCTTCGTCGTGGACCTGTAAGCCGTGCGCCTGCACCTCGCCGGGGTTCTGGCCTGCGTTCTCGCCTTTCCGTGCGTCCCGGCCCTCGCCGGGGAGACGCTCGGTCTCGAGGATGCCGTGCGCCTCGCCGTCTCCCGTCACCCGCTACTCAGGGTGGCCGAGCGGGGGATCGAGGCGGCGCGGGCCCGCGAGGTGCAGGCCCGGGCGTTGCCCAATCCGGGGTTCACGGTGGCGGCCGACTCGGTGCCCTTCTCGAACCCGGGGCTCGGCAATGCCTTCGCGGCCGTCAGCCAGCCTCTGCGCGTGGCCGGGCAGGGGGAACTCGCGGGGGAGGTCGCGGCCGTCGAGCGAACGTTGGCCGAACTGGGACGGGACGTCGTCCGGCGAGATCTCGTGCGGGACGTGACGGTTTCGTTCGCACGGGTCCTGCTCGAGCGCGAGCGGGCACGGCTGGCCCGGATGGATCTCGAGGCCGCCCGGGAACTGGCGCGGGCGGCCGATGCGCTGGTGAAGGCCGGAGAGGTCGCGCCCATCGAGCGGCTTCAGGCCGAGGTCGAGGTCGGGCGGCTCACGCGCGAGGCCAACCGTCTCGAGGGGCAGGCCCGGGAGGCCTCGGGGCGCCTGGCGCTCCTGGTCGGCCTCCCGGCGACCGCCTCCTTCGAGGTGGCGCCTCCGGGCGAGCCGGGGGATCTTCCCTGGCCGGCCGCCGAGGAGGTCGTGGCCGGGGCGATCGCGGGCCGGATCGAAATGCGCCAGGCGGAGCTCGCCGTGCGCCGGGAGGATCTCCGGCGACGCCTTGCCGCAGCCAGCGTCTGGAACGGGACCGAGGCCTCCCTGGCCGCGGGGACCTTCTCGGGGCTGCCCGGCTTCACGGCCACGGTCACGTGGCCCATTCCCGTTTACCGCCAGGAGGGAGAGATCGCCGAGGCCGAGGCGAACCGATCCCGGGCCGAGGATGAGCGCGACCGGCTCCGGGGCGAGCTGGAACTCGAGGTGCGCTCGGCCCTGCGGGAGGCTGCCGGTGCACGCGACGAGCTCGCCCTGCACGGCACCCGGCTGGTCCCGCGGGCCTCGGAACTGCTCGACCAGGCCAGGCGTCGCTACCGGGCCGGCGAGGGGTCGGGCCTCGAGGTGATCGCGGCCCGACGGGCCCTCGCGGAGGTCATGGCCGCGCGCGAGCAGGCGCTCTTCGAACTCCGGTCGGCGATCGCGCGGCTCGCCGCGGTCTCGGGCACGGCGCTTTCACCTTGAACCTTCTCCGGCGCATCGAGGCAGCAGATACTTGACACCCTATTTAGACTTGGTCTACATTGAAAACATGAACACGAAGCTCGCGACCCGCAGCGAAGCCGAGGCCTTGCTGCAAGCCCGGGGCATTCAGCCCACCCCGCAGCGCATCGAGGTCCTGTACCGGATGCATGAGCACGGGGGCCATCTGTCTGCCGACGACCTGTACGCGCGGATGGCCCTGGACACCCGTCGGGTCTCACGGGCGACCGTCTACAACACGCTGCAGGCCCTGGAGAAGGCGGGGATCGTCCGTCAGATCGTCATCGAACCCAACCGGGTGCTCTACGATGCCCACACGGAACCCCATCATCACTTCTACAACGAGGTGACGTGCGAGCTCACGGACATTCCATCGGAGCGGGTCGGCTTCCTGTGTCTACCCATCCTTCCCGAGGGAACGAGCTTTGCCGGGGTCGATGTCGTGGTCCGCATCCGTCCCGATGGTAACGTCACGACTGCCGGTTCCATGCCTGATCAGGAGTCCTGGAGAGCGTGATGCTCTCTTTTTTTGGGTTGTATTTAGATGAAGTCCAAGTCCATGTCCAGGTTTCGACTGGATCCTTCCGAGAGGAGCCTCTCCATGAGCGAGTTCACCCCCATCCGCAAGACCGTCACCCGCCAGAACCTCGAGGCCGCGTTCGGCGGTGAGTCCATGGCCAACCGCAAGTATCTCTACTTCGCGAAGATCGCCCGCCAGCTCGGTGACGAGGAGGTTGCCGCCCTCTTCGAGGAAACGGCTCACCAGGAGACGGCCCATGCCCTGAGTCACCTCGAGCTGCTCTATCCGCCCGAGACGCTCTCGGTCGAGCGTCTCCTGCAGATGGCCATCGAGGGCGAGACCCACGAGTACACCACCATGTATCCGGAGTTCCGCGCCACGGCCGTCGCCGAGCAGGACGACGCGGCCGTCGCCGAGTTCCTCGAGCAAGAAGCCGAGTCGCGGGAACATGCCGACGTGTTCCGCGCCGCCCTCCAGAAGGCCGAGAAGCGCTTCCAGGCCCTCGCGAAGGTCGAGGAGAAGCATGCCAACCGGTATCGCCAGGCGCTCGACCGGGTCCGCTCGACCGAGCCCGTCCGGGCCTAGCTTTTCCTGCGCCGTCCCGCCATCAGCCCGCGCCGGGCGCTCCGGTGAGGGGCCCCCATCCGAAAGGAAATCCCCCATGCGTCAGTTCGTCTGCATCATCGACGGTCACATCTACGACGAGGCCCAGGGTGATCCCGAGCAGGGCATCGCCCCCGGCACTCGCTTCGAGGAGCTGCCCGACACCTGGAGCTGTCCCGACTGCGGCGCCGGCAAGGAAGACTTCGAGCTCGTCGCGGCGGCGATCGCCTGAGGAGGTGGGCCATGGAACCCGTCGTCGTGATCGGAGCCGGCCTCGCCGGGGTGACCGTCGCCCGGGAGTTGCGGCGCCTCCGTCCCCATCTGCCGATCGTCCTGGTCACGAGCGACGACGGGCATGTCTACCCCAAGCCCCAGCTCTCCGCGTCGCTGAGGTTGCGCCGTGAGCCGGATGCGCTCATCCGGACCCGGGCGGAGCAATTGCGGGCCGAGGGGCTCACGCTCCTCACCCGCCATGTCGTGACCCGGATCGATCCCGCCGCGCGGACGATCGAACTCGAAAACGGCGATCGCCTGGCCTACCGGGCTCTCGTGCTGGCCGTCGGGGCGACTCCGGTCAGGCCCACCATCGCGGGCGACGCAGGGCACGAGGTCCTGACCATCAATCACCTCGACGACTACCGGCGCTTCCGGGAGCGGCTCCGCGCGGACCTTCCCGTGCTCCTGGTGGGGGGGGGGCTCATCGGGACCGAGTTTGCCGCCGATCTCGCCGCCAGCGGTCATCGCGTGCATGTCGTCGATCCCGGCCCCGGCCCCCTGCCGCATCTGCTGCCCGAGGCGGCCGGTCGGGCCCTGACGCAGGCGCTGGCCTCGGCCGGCGTGACCCATCACTGGGGCTGCACCCTCGACACCCTCGAACGCGCCCCCGAGGAGGGGTACCTGGCCACCCTCGATGACGGGACGCGCCTGTCGGTCGGGACCGTCCTCGCGGCCGTGGGCCTCCGGCCGAACACGGGGCTCGCGCGAGAGGCCGGCTTGCCGGTTCAGCGCGGGGTCCGGGTCGATGCGCACCTGCGGGTGGGGCCCGCCATCTTCGCCCTCGGGGATTGCGCCGAGTTGCCCGGCGGCCTGCTCCTGCCATTCATCAAGCCCATCACGGCCCAGGCGCGTCACATCGCCCGGGCGATCGCCGGTGAGGAGGACGTGCCGTTCACCCTCGAGAATGCCTCCGTGACGGTCAAGGTCCCCCAGTGGCCCGTCGTGTCGTCCACGCCCCATCCATCCGAGTGTGGGCGCTGGGACGAGGGGGTGTCCCCGACCGGCACCCTCTCCCGGCTCCGCGACGACGAGGGCCGGCTCTGGCGGATCGTCGCGACGGGAGACCGCGTCCACGATCCCGTCGTGGCTGCCGAGTGGGGTGTGTTACCGGCGCTGGTGTAGTTCGGGCGAAACATCGTCTCCGTGTCGATGTCGGGGTCCTCGGGTATGCCGAACGCGTCATCGCTGCTCGAGGAAGGAGTTCAGATGTCCATCCAGCATGTCGCCACGCGTCTCGTCGTGGCCGATGGTCGCGCTGCTGCGGCTTTTTACGAGGCGGCTTTCGGGGCCGAAAACATCCACCTGATGCCCGGGCCGGGGGGACAGGGAATCCTGCACGGAGATTTCACCATCGCGGGGACCCGGTTCGCCCTGGCGGACATGGTTCCGCCCGAGAGTTACGTTCGCACCCCGGCGATGCTGTCCGGGACATCCGTGTCCTGTCTCCTCGAGGTCGCGGATGCGGGCCTCGCCGTCGAGAGGGCCCTGGCAGCCGGAGCGACGGAGGACTTGGCCCTGCATGACACCTTCTGGGGCGCCCGCTATGCACGGGTGAAGGATCCCTTCGGTCACGTCTGGGAGATCAACCAGACGGTGGAAGTGTTCGATCCCGAGAAGGCCCGGGTGCTCATGGAAGAGGCCTTCGCGGCAGAAGCCTGACCCTGTCAGAGGGGCTGCCCCCCGGAGTTGCGCACGAACGTCGCGGCATACTCCGGGTGGTTGGTCCGGCAAAGCCGATCCCACCAGTTGAAGTACAGGCCGTAATTCGCCGTCACCGCCCGGTGGTGCTGATGGTGGTGGGACGTCGTGTTCACCCAGCGGAACGCCGGGTGTCTCACGAACCCTGACGGCAGAAGCTCGAAACCCAGGTGCCCGTACACGTTCATCGCGAAGGCCACGAGCTGGAAGGCGAAGACCGAGGCGGGATGCATGGGCAGCACCAGCATCGTCAGGGGCAGGAACGCCGCCTCGATGACGGCCTCGACGGGATGGAACGCGAAGGCGGCCAGCGGCGTGGGATCGTGCGACAGGTGGTGCGTCCGGTGCCAGAACCGGAACACGCGCGGATGGTGCATGAGCCGGTGCGTCCAGTAGAACCACGTGTCGTGGATGAACAGCAGGACCGGCACGCAGGCGATCGCCCAGACCCAGCCATGGCAATCGAGATCGTGGCACAGGTGGACGACGCCACGAAGCCGCAGGGCCCGGATCCCGAGAGCGATCGCCACGAACACGGCGATCGAGAGCAACGAGGTCCCGATCTCGCGTCGGATCTGACGCAGGTCCGCCCGGCGACGTGAAATCCGCCGGGGCTCGAGCCATGCCGGAGTCCAGCGCTGGGCCAGCAGAAAGGAGCTCCCCCCGATCAGGACGTAGCGCCCGATCTGGAAAAGCGCGAGTGTCACGGTGACGGTCACCAGGCTCGCCTCGGGGGGAAGGGCCAGTCCGTTCGCTGGCACGGGCGGGCTCATCCGAAGCGGATCCCGGAGATCTTCACGTTCAGGATGGTCTGCGAGAAGACCTGCTGCCCGGGGTCCTTGCCGGCGGCGCCCGCTGCCACGAACAGCGGAGTCAGGTGTTCACTGCGCGGGTGGCACATGACGGCAGAGGGGGCACGCGCCCAGCCGGCGAGTTGCGTGGTCCGATCTCCGAGATCCTTGAGGGACACCGCCCACTTGAGCCACTCGTCGAAGCGTTCCGAATGCGAGGTGGCCGCAGGGTTTCCGAAGCCTCGCATGTGGTGATAGCTCATGCCGCTGCCGATGATGAGCACGCCCTTATCGCGAAGGGGAGCCAGCGCCTGGCCGATCTTGAGGTGGTCCATCGCATCGAGTCCGGCCTTGAGCGACAGCTGCACGACGGGCACGTCCGCCTTCGGAAAGGCCACCTTGAGCGGGATGAAGACCCCGTGGTCGAAGCCGCGAGAGGTGTCCTTCGCGCAGGCGATACCTGCCGAGGAAAGGTGCATCCGGATCTCGCGCGCCAGTTCGGGGGTGCCGGGGGCCGGCCAGGTCAGGCGGTAGGTCTCGGCGGGGAAGCCTTCGTAGTCGTACAGCAGGGGCGGACTGGGGCCTTCCGTGACCGTGGGGACGGCCTCTTCCCAGTGGGCCGAGACGACCAGCAGGGCACGCGGCCGCGACGAGAGGGTGGCAGGAATCCCCCGGAGCCAGGTGGCCAGACCATCCCAGGCATCCGACGGGCCCGAGGTCCACTCCATGAAGAAACACGGCCCCGCTCCGTGGGGCAAGAACAGGGTGGGCTGTTTCACGGTCGATTTCCGGAAAGTGACTGCAGCATGGTTGGCACATACCCCTCCGCGAGGTCGTCATGACACGTCTGGCCGGATCTTGCCGCGCGTGACACGTGCGGGAGTGGCGTGGGACACTGGGCGCGTGTCAGCTCCCCGTGATGCCATCCAGCTGGAAGGTCGGATCTCCGAGCAACTCGGCGCTCCCGTGCTCCTCGCATTCGCCTCCGAGCCATGGTCCGGCTGGGCGCCTCGTATCGAGCGGTTGACCCACCCGGATCGCCTCCTGGCGTATCGCCGGGGGCGCGCGGCCCTGGGGGCCGTCCTCGCGCGTCTCGGGCGCCCGGACGACCCGGGGGCGATCGCCTTCCCGCACCCCGAGTTGAGCCTCAGTCACACGACCGAGTTCGCCGTGGCCGCCGCCTGGTCCGGAGGTTCGGGGCTCGGAGTCGATCTCGAAATGGCCGGACGTCGCGTACCCGAGCGAGGCATGAGGCTCTTCCTGACCCCCCGGGAACGGGCCGCACTCGGCGCGACCGACGACGCGACCCGGTTACGGCTCTGGACCGTCAAGGAGGCCCTTTTCAAGGCGCATCTGGCCAACGAGGACCTGACGCTGGCCTCGTTCGAGCTCGAGTCCCCGGGCGCCTGGCTTGGCGAGGCCACGGGCGCGGGGAGGCGCTTCCGTTACGGGTCCTGGGCCCTCGAGGGGGGCTGGCTGGCCCTGGCGATCGCACGGGGGTAACCCGGGAAGCCTGGTCGTCTGACGGCGGCCGTTAGACCCTCTGCAGGACGGTGTACAGATTGCTTGCTCGTTCGAGGAGGTGTCCATCTCGCTCCTGGTTCTCGGTCGCTGGCTCGTAGCCCGCCGCATCCTCGTGATCGGGGTATGGATGCTGACCGTCCTGGCCACGGCCTGGATGGCCGTCCTGGCGCGCGGCGTCCTGGTCTCGGGCAGCGGCGACCTCCCCGGCAGTCGCTCCCAAGAGGTCACGCAGGTCCTGCGTCGCGACTTCCGCACGGCGATGGCGGACGGTCTGCTGGTCGTCCTGGAGCCTCATCGTCTCGCCATCGATGACCCGGCCATGATCGGGTTCGTCGCCCGCGTCGGTGCTGCGCTTGAAGCACGCGGCCAGCAGGTGGCAGGGCCATTCGACCATGGGGCCGTCTTGCGCGATGGCCAGGCTCATCCGCAGCGCCTGTGGATCGTCTCGCCTCCGCGCCTTGCGGGCAAGCGGGATCCCGTGGTCATGCTGCGAGGCCGGTTGGCCCGTGCGCGGGTGGCGCTCGAAGCACTCGACCCCGGGGCCATCCTGGCCGTCACCGGCGGTGCCGCGGTCAACTCCGACATCGGACAGGTCAGCAAGGACGACGGGCAACGGGCCGAGGCGTTCGCCCTTCCCCTGACGACCCTGGCTCTCGTGCTGGCCTTCCGCGCCCCGTTCGCGGCCGTCCTTCCCCTGATCGGCGCGGGGGCGGCGATCGGGCTGACGCTGGCGAGCGTCTTCCTGCTCTCGGGGGTCATGACCCTGTCGGATCTGCTCGAGAACCTCGTGACCATGATCGGGCTCGCGGTGGGCATCGACTATGCCCTGCTCGTCGTCGAACGCTGGCGCGAGGAGCGCGCGACGCACGCGCACCAGGAGGCCGTCGTCCGGGCCTTCACCTTCGTGGCTCCCTCCATCCTGGCCTCGGGAGCGGCCGTCCTCTGCGGCATGGTCGCGCTCACCTTCGGTCCCCTCGTGGAATTGCGGAGCATGGCCGTGGGGGGCGTGCTGGTCGTGGTTTTCAGCATGGCGGCCGCCCTGACGCTGTTGCCGGCCCTGCTCGCGGCCTTCCCGCGTGCGGTCCAGTGGCCCGGGTGGTCGGAGCTGCCATCGGGCGGGCCCGGACGGCTCGCCGTGCTCCAGGCGCGCCTCGCCACGATCGTGACGGGAGCGCCGCTGCGGGCTCTCGCATGCGGGACGCTGGTGGCCGCCTGCCTCGTGGGCCCGGCGCTCGGCTTCCGCGTCGGGGCGCCCGACGTGAAGGACTTCCCGGCCCGGATGGAGAGTTCCCGTGGCCTCGCGGCGCTCGAACGCATGGACATCGGGAATGCGGTCTTCGATCTGCGTCTGCTCGTCCGGACCACGGATGCGAGTCCCGTGCTGGCGCCCCGGAACCTGCCCGCCCTGGTCGCGTGGAGCCGGTCCATCGAGACGGATCCACGGGTGCGTCGCGTCCTGGGACCGCTCTCGCTGCGTCCCGGGGCAAGCCTGTTCGAGAACCTGGCCCTCTACCGCGACTGGAAAGCCGGGGTGGCGCGCCTGCCTGCGTTCGCGCAGGGGTTCGTCAGTGACGATGGCCGATCGATGGTGGTCGACGTCTTGCCCGACTCGCGCCTCTCGACGATCGCCATCCAGCAGATGGCAGCCGAATACACCTCTCGCGCTCCGAAAGGCCCTTACACCTTCATCGTGGGAGGGCAGCCGACCTATCTCAACGAGCTCTCGGAACGTCTCGACGATTCTGCCGGTCCCATCCTGGGTTTCGTGTCGGTGTCGACGGCGCTCTTGCTGGGCCTGACCTTCCGGTCCCTGCTTGTCCCGCTCAAGGCGATCGCCCTCAATCTCGTATCCGTCGGGGCCGGGTACGGCGTGATCACGATGGTCTGCGAGTGGGGCTGGGGCAGCCAGCTCATCGGCCTCGAACATCCGCTCGTCCGCGTCCCGCCCTTCGTTCCGTTGCTGCTGTTCTGCATCATGTTCGGGCTCTCGATGGACTACGAGGTCTTCATGATCGCGCGCATCCGCGAAGGGGTGCTGGCCGGTCTCGATCAGCGCCGTGCCGTGCAGGAAGGTTTGCGTCACGCCTGGCCCCTGATCACCCGGGCGGCCTGGATCATGCTCATCGTGTTCGGCGCCTTCGCGTGGGCCGAGATGCTCGTCATCAAGGTGCTCGGGCTGGGGCTCGCGACGGCCGTGCTCGTCGATGCAACTCTCGTGCGGATGGTGCTGGGACCGGCGCTCCTGATGGTGGCCGGGCGTCACAACTGGTGGCCCGGGGTCATGGTGGTGGATCGCCCGTTGAACGGGGTCCCGGAAAAGAGGTGAACCGTGGGTGATTTGCAGGGACTCGCCGAGCGTCTGAGCATCCTGTCGGAACAGGACCGCCCGCCCGTCGATCGCGGGCTCGAGTGGCCCGATGCCTTCGACCCCGAGGCGTGGGCGTTCAGCCCCGAGCTATCGGTGCTGGCCGGGCATCCGGCCCTCGACGCCCTGGACGCGGCCGCGCGCAAGCGCCTCGCGTTCTTCGAGGCGGTCAACTTCTTCAGTCTGAACATCAATGGTGAGAAGGCGCTCATCGAGGGGCTGGCACGCCAGTGCTACCGGCCCGAGACGGGCGACGTGACGGGGTACATCCACCATTTCCTCGAGGAAGAAAGCCAGCACATGCGGATCTTCGGGGCCTTCTGCATGAAGTACGCGGGCAAGGTGTATCCCGACCGCAAGGTGGTCTTTCCGCGCGAACACGCCATCGGGGAAGCCGATTTTCTCTTCTGGACCAGGGTCATGCTGTTCGAGGAGATCGCCGATGCCTACAACGTCCGGATGATGAACGACGCGTCCCTCGATCCTCTGGTGTGCGGCATCCATCGCATGCACCATCAGGACGAGAGCCGTCACCTGGCCTTCGGTCGTCAGATGGTCCGGGACCTCTGGCAAACCCATGCGCCTGCCTGGAGCGACGAGGTGCGCGCGGGGGTCCGCGAGTACCTGGTGGGCTACCTCGTGAGCATCTGGAAGGAGTACCACAACCCCGCGATGTTCCGGGACGCCGGGCTGAGCGGGGCTTATGACCTCTCCGTCTCGTCCTTCGAGACGGACACGACTCGCGAGCGCCGTCATGCGCTCTCGCGCAACGCCCTCAACTACCTGACCCGCATCGGCGTCTTCGAGGAGGAACCGCAGCTGTGAACGCCACCGAGATCAAGGCCGCCATCCGGACGTGGATCCTCGACAGGCATCCGAACTACGAAGCCGGGAAACTCACGGACGAGACGCCGCTCATCGAGGAGCGCCTGCTCACGAGCATCCAGGTCATGGACCTCGTGCTGTTCCTCGAGGACCTCACGGGCCAGGCCGTTGACGTGACCCGGCTCCAGAAGGGGGCCTTCTCCACCCTGGAGGCGATCCGTCAGGCCTTTTTTCCGGGCGCGTCGGCATGACGGCCACGCTCGAGATCCCGGATCTCGGCTGGCGTGAGGGGGGGCAGGGGGTCCTGCGGGGTGACCTCCTGCGGCTCTTCCGGAAGCTGGATACCCTCTGGTTGCGCTGGGCGGATGCGGTCGGTGCCCTCGAGATCGAACCCCCACCCATGCTGCCGGCCCACGCCCTGCAGCGGCTCGACTACTTCGCCTCGTTCCCGCATCTCGCGACGTTCGCCTGCGTCCATGACGAGGATGCCGAGAACCTGGCAGCCTTCGGGAAGCACCCATGGCAGGCCGACGGTTCGGGGCTCGCACTCGGCCGGCTAGCGCCCACCACGCACGTGCTGACGCCAGCAGCCTGTTATCACGTGTATCTCGACCTCGTGGGGCAGGACCTCGCGGCGCCGATCACCGTCACGCTAGGTACCCGCTGTTTCCGCCGCGAGAAGGAATATCATCCTCTCCGGCGCCAGTGGGCCTTTCACATGCGCGAGATCGTCTGCGTCGGAACGGCCGATGAGGTCCGGGCACACCTGGCATCTCACCGGACGAAGATGCTCGAACTGTCGGAGCGCCTGGAGCTCGGGGCGACCTTCGAGCACGCCACCGACCCGTTCTTCAACCCCGGGAAAAGCGCCAGGTACCTCATGCAGAAGATCGACCCCACCAAGGAAGAACTGGTCTTCGGTGGAGACCTGGCGATCGGGTCGCTGAACTTCCATCGCGACACGATGGGGGCGGCCTTCGAGATGCGGCGGGGAGGTGAGACCGCCCAGACGGGGTGCGTGGCCTTCGGGATGGAGCGCTGGCTGTTCGCCCTGGTGCAGACCCACGGGCTCCCGGGGGCGATCGCCGCCGTCGATCGCGAGCTGGATGGAGGGGATGCATGAACCGGGCGGCTCTGGAACTGGTGCTGCTGACCTACTTGTTCATAGCGGCCCTTCCCACGTGCTTTTTCCGGCGGACGGGACGGATCCCGCTTGCCTGGTGGCTCACGGGGCTGCACTTCTTCGGTGTCCCGGCATGTCTCATCCTGGCCGTTCGAGGGATGTTGCCCGGGACGTGGGCCTCTTCCGGGATCGGGTACCAGGCTCTCACGGCAGCGGCCGTGGCGGTCTCTGTGGCCGCGCTGCTCGTCCTGGCCACGGCGCTCGGGTGCCACCGGACCCGGCTGTCCCAGTGGCACATGGCCGTCGACCCTCCAGCCGAGATCGTCACATGGGGCCCCTATGCCTGGGTCCGGCATCCGTTCTACCTGGGGTACATCCTCGCGGCGATCGCCGCTGCGTGCCTGGCGCCCGGCACCGTGATGGTGGCGTGGGTGGTGTACACCTGGGGAGTTCTCGATCGCACTGCCAGGAGAGAAGAGCAGCGCCTGCTCGCCTCCGACCTCGGATCGCAATATGCGCCTTACATGGCCCGGACGGGGCGTTTCTGGCCCGTTGGGAGGTTGTTCCGTGTCGAATGACGTGTACCTCAACCGGTTTGCCCTGGCCCTGGGTGAAGGGGAGTGCTCCGTCCGGACCTCCTGGGAAGCTGGCCGGACCCGGACCGACGTCGAGACCTTCGAGTCGAGTGGCTTCTCCCGACACCGCATGGCGGCCGAGGGGACGACGTCCTACGACCTGGCTTACCGGGCCGTCCAGGGCCTGGACGAGATTCCCCGGGACGCGACGACGCTCGTGTATGCGACGGCGCTCCCCCTGAACGCGAACATGGGGGATCCAGGGGATTTCGAGCAGAGCCGGGACATCAAGGACCTGTCGGACTTTCCGGCCAGCCGTCTCCAGGCCGAGTTCGATCTCGATCGGGCATCCGTCGTGGGCCTGACGCAGCAAGCCTGCACGGCCATGCTGGGGGCGATCCGCCTCGCCCGCGCCCTGCTCCTGGCCGAACCTCGGCAGGAGAGCATCCTGTGCGTGACGGCCGATCGCTTCCCCGCCGGGGCACTTTACGAGCAGGCGTACAGCCTCGTCTCGGATGGGGCCTCGGCGTGCGTCGTCTCACGGTTCCCTGCGGGATACCGGATCCTGGCGTGTCATGCCATCACCATCGGAGCCCTGGCTCACGCGAGCGAGGACGAGATGGCCGGGTCCCATTTCAGCTTCTCGCATCGGATCATCACCGAGACGCTCGAGCTGGCGGGGCTGTCCATCCGCGAGCTCGACTGGATCGTTCCCCAGAACACCACGCCGCGCGTCTGGCAGATCCTGGCTCGTGCGCTGGGTTTTCCGCTCGATCGGGTGGTCCGTGAGACCGTCGCGGACGTGGGGCACGTGATCAGCTCCGACAACCTCGTCAATCTCGCGGCCCTCGAGGCCTCGGGGCGCGTTCGACCCGGTGAAAGGTTGCTTCTGTTCATGGCGAGTTTCGGCATGAACTGGCAAGGTCTCGTCCTGGAGAAGGTGTAGGGGGACATGCGAACGCTCATCACCGGGGCGGGTGGCTATCTGGGTGGGTTGATCGCCCGTCGCCTCGTTCACGACCTGGAACAACCCGTCCATCTCTGGATCCATGCCGATTCGGAGGAGCAGGCCGAGGTCAAGATCGCCCGACTCCGACCCGAGTTTGCCGGACGCGAGGAACTCGTGACCTGGGGATGGGGAGCGCTCGAGGCCGATGCTCCCTTCGGACGCGTGCAGGTCGGAGATATCGGGGCGATCGTGCACACGGCTGCCATCTATCGCTTCAACGTGACGGAAGACGTCGCGCAACGGGTGAACGTGGAGGGCACCCGCAAGGTGATGGAACTGGCCGCGCGCTGCCCCGGCCTGGATCACGTGTCCCTGCTGAGCAGTTTCTATGCCTCGGGGCTGCGGGCCGGGCTCATCGCCGAGGCGCCCCTCGAACCCGGCGACTGCGAGGGGTTCACCAATCCCTACGAGCGCTCCAAGGCGCGCTCCGAGGATGAGGTGCGCGCTCGCCCCGACCTACCATGGAATATCTACCGGGCCGGGCTCGTGATCGCCGACGATCCGGGTGGCCACGTCACGCAGTTCAATGCCTTCCACCAGACCCTGCGTCTGTTTCATGGCGGACATCTCTCGGTCATGCCAGGAGATCCCGCCAGCCGGCTGTACCTGGTCACCGGGGCGTTCGTCGCCCGGGCGGTCGTGGACCTGCTCCGGTCCCGGTCCACGCACCGGATCGTGAACGTGGTCCACGGCCCCGAGCACGGCATCCCGCTCGATGCCGTGCTGGACCTCGTCTACGAGACGTTCCTGCAGGATCCGGACTTTCGCAGGCGCCACCTCCCCCGACCGATCTGGACGGATCTCGAGGGCTTCGACCTGCTCGTCGAGGGGCTGTCGGGCTTCGGGAGTCCTCTGGTGCGCAAGGCCTTCGACAGCGTCGCGTCCTTCGCCCGCCAGATGTTCGTGCACAAGGTGGCCGTGAATGCGAATCTGCTGGCAGCCCTTCCGGGGTATGAAGCCGAGGACCAGGCCGAACTGGTCCGGCGCACCTGCCTGTATCTGGTGAAGAGCCGGTTCGGGCGTGACGAGGTTGCTCCCGGGGCGATTTCCGGGTGAGTGACACGATGAACGAGGAAACAGCGAACGAGATGAAGGACGTGATCGTGGTGGGGGCCGGGATGGCCGGCCTGGGGGCAGCGCGCATCCTTGCCAGCGCGGGGCTCGACGTGCTGGTGCTCGACAAGGGGCGGGGCGTCGGGGGGCGCTGCGCGACGCGGCGGCTTTCCGTGGACGGAAACGAGATCCGGATCGACCACGGGGCTCCGTGCTTCACCCTCCGGGACCCCGCCTTCCGGGAGGAGCTGTCTCCCCTCATCGAGTCGGGCGAGGTGAGCCCCTGGGTCGACGGTCTCGTGACGTGTCGTGCCGGCTCCTTCGAGGCGCCGCCCGCGGTACATGTCGAACCACGTTACGCGCACCGGGAGGGCAACGCGGCGATCGCCCGCTTCCTGGCCCGGGGCCTCGAGGTGCGCTGTGAGACGGCCGTGACGGGCCTCGAGCGGTCCGGGGGCGGATGGCACGTTTCTGCCGAGGACCTCGGTCGCGGCAGCGTCCTGAGCTTCCGGTCCCGGCAGGTACTCGTGACGTGCCCGCTGCCGCAGGCGCGGCGTCTCGTGGCGGCCGACGTGAAGGTGCCCGAGGTCGGCTACGACGTCGTCTGGGCCGTGATGGCCGTGTTCGCGCCGGGGGAAGCGCGCGCGAAGGTGCCCGATGCCCTGCGTTTCGAGGACGAACCGGTGCTCGACCGGGCCTACCGCGACAGCTCGAAGCGAGACGGGGCGTCTCACGAGACGTGGGTGCTGCATGCCCGTGCCGACTGGTCGCGCGAGCATGCCGAGGAGTCGCGCGAGGCGATCGGCGCGGCCCTGCTCGCCGCGGCCGGGCGGACCACCGGCGCGTCGTTCGAGGGGGCGATCGCCGTCCAGGCGCACCGCTGGCGCTTCGCACGGCCGGTGGAGACGCTGGAAGGTCACTTCTTGGCTGCCGACGGTCTGTTTCTGGCGGGAGATGCATGGGGCGAAAGGATCGAGGGGGCCTGGCTCTCGGGGGTGCGGATGGCCCGCGAGATGGTGCGCGCGCCCGTCGGGTGACGGGAAGCGGGCAGCTGTTCTCCGGCTCGGCCACCGGATCGGATGTTTCCCGCATGGTGTTCAGGCGTACGTCACCACATCACACATCCCGGGAGGAATCATGCCAGTCCGATCTGCCGTCCGGATCGCCGAATGGGATCAACTGCCCGACAGGGCTCCGGCACCGGCGCTGGTTGCCGGGGTCGACCTCGTGATCGTCCGCTTCGACGAGCAACTCCGGGTCTTCTACGGCCGTTGCCTGCACCGGGGCGCGCTGCTCGCGGATGGCCGGGTCGAGGGGCAGGATCTCATCTGCGGCCTTCACGACTGGGATTACCGCCTCGATTCGGGCGTCAGCGCCTACAACAACGATGAGGCCTTGCCCCGTTTCACCGCCTGGCTGGAGGACGGCGGGGTCTGGGTGGATTCCGACGAGATCGCCGCGTGGGCCCGGGAGCATCCGCAACCGTACGATCGCGACGCATATCTCGGGGCCTATGCCGATCTGCATGGCACGCCCGAGGAGCCCCACAATCAGCACATCCAGCGACTGGCGCGCCTGGGTCCGCGGGGGATCGGTCATCATGGGCCCGTGTCGGCCATGGGCGTGCCCCGGCAGGACTTGCCGACCTGGGACGATCTCCAGCTCGTCACGGCTCAGCTCGCGACGCGGCCACTCCTCGACGAGGTTGCCGTCGACACGCGGCTGGTGATCGGGCCGAACGCCCGGCGTCCGCTGATCCTCGACCTCCCGCTCTTCGTGAGCGACATGAGCTTCGGTTCGCTCTCGGAGGAAGCCAAGCTGGCTCTGGCCAGAGGTGCCGAACTCGCCAGAACGGGGATCTGCTCGGGTGAAGGTGGCATGCTCCCCGAGGAACAGCAAGCCAATTCCCGGTATCTGTACGAACTCGCAAGTGCGAAGTTTGGCTGGAGTCTCGACAAGGTCGCCCGGGTGCAGGCGTTCCACTTCAAGGGGGGGCAGGGCGCCAAGACCGGCACGGGAGGGCATCTGCCCGGTGCCAAGGTCACCCCCCGGATCGCCGCCGTGCGCGGGCTCGAACCCGGTCAGGATGCCATCAGCCCGGCCATGTTCCCCGACCTGCGCGAGGTCGCGGACTTCCGTCGCGTCGCGGACGAGGTGCGGGAGGTTTCTGGCGGGATTCCCGTGGGATTCAAGATCAGTGCCCAGCACATCGAGGCCGATCTCGACTTCTGTCTGGCTGCGGGGGCGGACTACATCATCCTGGACGGTCGCGGTGGCGGCACGGGGGCGGCCCCGGTCCTCTTCAAGGACCACATCAGCGTCCCGACGATGGTGGCGCTGGCCCGCGCGCGGAAGCATCTGGATGCCCGCGAACGCCGTGACGTGACCCTGATCATCACGGGAGGCCTCCGGACCGAAGCGGATTTCGTGAAGGCCCTGGCTCTCGGGGCCGACGGCGTCGCGATCGCCAACAGCGCCCTCCAGGCCATCGGGTGCCTGGGCATGCGGGCCTGTCATTCGAACAACTGCCCGGTGGGCATCGCCACGCAGAAGGAGCATCTGCGTCAGCGTCTCGTGGTGGAGGCGTCGGCGGCGCGGCTCGCGAACTATCTCCGGGCCACCGTCGGCCTGATGAGCGTCATGGCCCGCGCCTGCGGGCACGCGAGGCTCGCGGATTTTCGTCTCGACGATCTCACCACCTGGAACCGGGACCTGGCGTACCTCACGGGGGTCCCCTACAGCGGGGTCGTCCCGCTGTGATCCCCGTCCCGGGGCAGGTGAAGGGACGCGGCGATGCGCCCATCCACATGCCCGATGGGCTGGCAAGCGCCGGAAAGGTCCATTTTTTCCGGGGATCCGCCGTGGCCGTGCCCCTCGTCGCCTGCCAGGATCCGGAGGGGGATGCCCGTCCGGGAGGCGGGGATAGGGGTGGAGACGTGGCCGTGACGATCCCGTGGTGGGGTCTTGCCTTGTTCGGTCTGACGACCGCAGGCTGCCATCGCCCGGACGCAGGCGTCCCTTCGCTGCCTGCCGTCGTCCTGCCGCCTCGTGTGAACCGCGACGCGTCGTCCCTCGAAGCAAGCGTTCCGCCCGCCTCGCCCTCGCTCACGCCTCCCGTTCCGGCGATCGCCCCGTTTCGCCAGGTGCCTTTCGCCTTCGTTCTACCCGGCGCCTCGCACCTCGCCGTCTTCGATCTGCCAAGTCATGACGTCTACTTGTATCCGGGTGCTGGCACCGACGTGGCCAACGTCTCGCGGCTCGATGCGGGCATGTGGGCCTATGACGACGGTCGGGACGTGAGTGTCTATGATGCGCATCGCGAGGAACGGGTCGTGATCGTCCACGGGGAGGAAGTGGGCGGCTTCGCCTTCTATCCGGGCTATGCCAGCCGCGAGGTGCTGTATTTTCTGGGTCAGAGCGATCCCGTCCTGGCCGCGCGCGGGATCGGCTGGCTCTACTGCAAGCAGGAACGGGCGATCCCCTCGACAGGTTCGGTCCCGGTTCGCTTGTCGCCCGGGCTGGCGGCACCCCGATGGGTCGCGCCCGTCAATGCCGTGGCGGCGCGATTCGGAGGGCTCACCTCGGTGAGCGTCGATGAACGGAACAGCGTCGTGGTGTTCACGACGGCCACGGGGAGGGTCGCGACCTATACCCCGGCCACGCGCACGGTGACCTCGCGTCCGAACTTCTCGGAGGAACCGGGGGACCAGCATGCCACGCAGGCCAGCATCGACCCGGTCTGGGGGAGATTTTGCGCCTGGCACGACACGGCCCGGAAAAGCCTGCTCGTGTTCGATCGCTGGCAGGCCCGGCTGGATACCGTACCTTATGTCCGGCTCGGTCCCGGCATCGCGACCACCTCGGCTCCCGCCTTCCTGGAGCAGGATCCGCTCGACGTGGTGTTCACCGTGACTCGTCTCGATGGCACGACCCGCCTCATGGCGTATCACCTGGAAGACGAGACGGTGCGTAGCCTGGCCGTGCTGGGTGGTTTCCAGCAGTGGGCGCGCCCACGCCTTCCGCCACCTCTCTGAGGTGTTTTCACGGCATGGACCGGGATACCCGACAACAGGAACCGGGGGCCCTGCCTCAGGCAGAACCCCCGGTCACAAGCTGTGGTCGGTGACGACTACATCACGCGGTTCGGCAGGAGGGCGATCGCCCGGGCCTGCTTGATCGCCTCGGTCAGCAGACGCTGATACTTGGCGCTCACGCCCGTCACGCGGGCCGGCAGGATCTTGCCGTTGTCGGTCATGAACTTGCGGAGCGTCATGACATCCTTGTAGTCGATGCGCTTGATGTGACCCGACTTGAAGGGGCACACCTTCTTGCGCTTGGTACGAACCTTGCTACGCTTACCGGACTGCACGAGAAACCTCACTTGCTGGCACGGGACCCCGGATCGGACCGGGAAGGACTTCCCGCGTCACGCGGCCTGAACAAGCGGCCACGAGAGATCACCTGGTTTTAACTTTCACCATTATAAAGGGCACGCGGCTGGCATGCAACCGATCCGGGAGCGATCGCCGGAGATCCGGCCACGATCCGCGGATCGGTCGTGACGACCACCTAGCCCTTGCGACCGGAGCCCTGCTCGAGGCCGACTTCCTGGGCCAGGATGATCGCCTCGGCCACTTCCTTGAGCGGCTTGCGCTTGTCCATGCTGAGCTTCTGGATCTTGCGGAAGGCAGCAGCCTCGGTGAGGCCGAACGTGTCCATCAGCAAGCCCTTGGCCTTCTCGACCAGCTTGCGCGTCTCGAGCGTCTCCTTGACCGAGCCGAGTTCCTTCTCGAGCTGCTTCATCTCGTCGGAGCGCGCGATGACGACCTCGAGGGCCGGCAGCAGGTCGTGTTCCTTGATGGGCTTCACGAGGAAGGCGAACACCCCGTTCGTGACCGCCTGCTCGACGAGTTCCGGCTGGCTGTAGGCCGTCAGCATGAGGGTCGGAATCCGCTTGTTCAGGTTGATGCGGGCGATCGCCTCGAGACCGGTCATCTTGGGCATCTTGATGTCCATGATGATCAGGTCCGGGTCGAGCTTGGCGGCCAGCTCGATGGCCTCCTCGCCGTCGCCGGCCTCACCGATGACCTCGTGGCCGTGCTCCCGCAGCATCTCGCGCAGGTCGAGACGGATGAGCGACTCGTCGTCGACCAGGAGGATCCGCAGCTTCTTCTTTTCCATCGGGCTTCTCATTCCTTCTCGGCGAGGGGGATCCGGACCGTGACGGTGGTGCCACGGGGGGAGGTGTCGACCTGCAAGGAGCCTCGCAGGTCGGTCTCGGCCAGGGTGTGGACGATCTCCCAGCCGAGGTTGCCGTCTCGCTGACGGTCGAAATCCTGGGGCAGGCCGATGCCGTCGTCATGCAGGGTCAGCGTGACGGAATCCTGGTCGGGGGTGTGGATGGCGAGCTCGACCTTGCCCTCCGACCGGCCCTCGAACGCATGCTTGAGGGTGTTCTGGAGGAGCTCGTTGAGGATCAGCGCGAGCGAGGTGGCCTTCGCCGAGCTCAGCGTCACGTGGGTCGAGGGCGAGACGACGCGCGCATCGATGCGCTTGTCGGGGGGGACGAGGCTCTGCATCGAGGCCGTGAGCAGGTTGTAGGCGAGCTCCTTGAGGTCGACCCGCTCGACGTCCTCGTGCGACAGATACTCGTGCACGAGGGCGATGCTGGCGATGCGGTCGATGCTGTCGCCCAGGATCGACTTCACCTCGGTGTTCCGGCTGCGACGCTGCTGGAGGCGCAGGAGGGCCGCGATCGTCTGGAGGTTGTTCTTCACCCGGTGGTGGACTTCCCGGATGATCGTCTCCTTGATCGCGAGCTCCCGCTCTTTCTGGCGAATCTCGCTGACGTCGCGCAGGACCAGGATGCTCGCCAGATCGTCGTCCGCCGGCTCGATCGGGATCGTCCGCACGCTGATTGCCGTGCGCGAGGTCAGCAGCTCCTGCTCCGACCACACCCGGTTGCGCGTGAGGGTGCGCAGGTCGCGGTCGGGCAGGCTGGTGTCATCCCAGTTGAGCCCCTCGAGCTGCTCGGGAAGCCCCATCTTGCGGGCGAGCGCCGAGGCCGAGTGGCTGCCATGCCGGACGATACCCGCGTCGTTCACCAGCAGCAGGCTGTCCTGGGGCTGGATGGAGGGGACGGGAAGGTCCAGGTCGTGTGCCCGCTGGATGAGCGTCCTGGTCGCGCGCGTGATGGCGGTGCGATAAAGCCGACGCTTCTCTTCCGAGTGCTTGAGCTCCTCGTAGAGATTCCGCTCGACCACGAGGACGCCACAGGTGCCGATCGGGAAGACCAGCTGGCTCATGGGCTGGCCGTTCACGACCTTGCCCACGGGGCCCTCGAGGATGTCGTTTGCGCCCAGCCCACGCCAGATGGCACTGCCGGGATCGGGGTCGAGGGAGGTGCCGACGGCCGACTGCTCGTAGAAGGATTCCCGCACGGTCGGGTGGGCCTGGGCGATCGCGACCAGGCGCTGATCGCCGACCGTCGCATAGATCGTGAGGTCCGCCGGGATGAGATCGGACAGGAAGGGCAGCTGCCGCGACAGGCGTCCCAGCCAGAGCCGGGCCGTCTCGTCCGGCACCATGTTCAGGAGCGCGGTGCTCGCATCCGGTAGCGTGGCGGTTCCCGTCGTCATGCCTGGAACACCTTCGCGAAGCGGCGCTTGCCCACCTGGAGGAGGACCGGGTCAGGGCCCAGGGTCACCGGGGCGAGCGCATCCGTCAGGACGACGGGTTCGGCGCCATCGTGGCGCTTGACCCCGCCCTGCGCCACCAGGCGACGCGCCTCGCTGGCGCTCGCCGCGAGGCCAGCCTCGACGAGCAGGTTGGCCAGCGGCCGATCGGACGCCGGGATGCGCACCTCGGGAATGTCCGTGGGAAGTTCACGTTGCTGGAACTGGCGGACGAAGCCCTCTTCGGCTTCCCGGGCCGCATCCTCGTCGTGGTAGAGGCTGACGATCGCCCGCGCCAGGGCCATCTTGGAGTCGCGCGGATGGACCTGGCCGGCCGCCAGCGAGGCGAGGTGGGGTTCGACCTCGGCGGGGGATCGGCCGCTGGCCAGGCGCCACCAGCTCGGCAGGAGCGCATCCGGGATGGACATCGTCTTCCCGTACATGTCGGCCGGACCATCCGTCAGCTCGATCGTGTTCCCGAGGGATTTCGACATCTTCTGGACGCCGTCCAGACCCTCGAGGATCGGGAAGGTCATGACGACCTGCGGGGCCTGTCTCGCGGCTGCCTGAAGTTCGCGCCCCATGAGGAGGTTGAAGGTCTGGTCGGTTCCCCCGAGTTCGACGTCGGCCTGGATGGCAACCGAGTCCTGGCCCTGCAGGAGCGGATACAGGAACTCGTGGAGGGCGATCGGGTCCTGCCGTTCGTACCGCTTCGCGAAGTTCTCGCGGGCCAGCATCTGGGCGACCGTCGCGTGCGCACACAGCTGGATGACCTCGGTGAGACCCATCGGTTCGAGCCATGTGGCATTCGTCCGGATCTCGGCGCGCGAGAGGTCGATGATCTTGCCCAGCTGCTGCAGGTAAGTTTCAGCGTGGGCTTTCACGTCCTCGGCCGAGAGCGGCGGGCGTGTGGCTTCCTTGCCCGTCGGGTCCCCGATGCGGGCCGTGAAGTCCCCGATGATCACGACGACCTGGTGGCCGGCGTCCTGGAACCGTCGCAGGGCGTTCAGCACCACCGCATGGCCCAGGTGAAGATCCGGTTTCGTCGGGTCGAAGCCCAGCTTGACCCGGAGAGGTCGGCCGAGTGCGAGCTTCGCCTCGAGCCCGCCCTTCGGCAACACCTCGGCGGCCCCCGCCGTGAGGGTCTCCAGGAGTGCAGGGTCGGCAATCGTGGTCGTCAACGGGGCCCTCCGGCTGGCACGCGGGGCGAAGGCTCGTCAGGCTTCGCTTCCGTGGGTGCAGGTGTCACAATTCTTCATCAGGATACCGACCCCGGGATGCGCATGTAAAGCGCCGTGGCGTCCTCTGTTCGATGGTTGACCGGGCACGGAAGTGGTACCATGCCATCACCGCGAAGCGTTCCCGGTGGGTCGTGGCGTGGCCTCGTTCCGGACGGCTAGACCCGCTCCTCGCCCTCCCTGTGAAAGGATAGTCCTGCACCCATGATGGCTGAACAGGTTGCGTCCCCCAAGAGCTATTCCCCCGGTCTCGAGGGGGTGACGGTGGCCATCTCCACCATCACGTCGATCGACGGCCAGGCCGGCAAGCTCATGTACCGGGGCTACAACATCCACGAACTGGCCGAGCACGCCACGTACGAAGAGGTCGTCTACCTGCTGTTCAACGGAGAGCTGCCGACCGCGACCCAGCTTGAGGCCCTCAAGGCCACGCTGGCCGGCTACCGTGCCATCCCCGCCCAGGTGCTCGACGTCATGCGGCTCATGCCCGCCGATGCCAACCCGATGGCGGCGCTCCGGACAGCCGTGTCCGCGCTGGCCTTCTTCGATGCCGATGCCGAGGACGCCTCCGAAGAGGCCAACCGTCGCAAGGCGTTGCGCCTGACGGCCCAGTTCGCGACCGTCGTCGCGACCTTCGATCGCATCCGCAAGGGCCTGGAGCCCGTCGCGCCGCGCACGGACCTCTCGCACGCTGCCAACTATCTCTACATGATGACCGGCGAGGTGCCCAACGAGGTTTTCGAGAAGGCGATGGACGTCGCCCTCATCCTGCACGCCGACCATGAGATGAACGCCTCGACGTTCGCCGCGCGCGTCACGGCCTCGACCCTGTCGGACTTCTACTCGGCCGTCACCTCGGCGATCGGCGCGCTCAAGGGTCCGCTGCACGGCGGAGCCAACACCAAGGTCATGGAGATGCTCCTCGAGATCGGCGACGAGGACAAGGTCGAGGATTACATCCGCGACGGCATGGCCAACAAGCGCCGCTTCATGGGCTTCGGCCACCGCGTCTACAAGACCATGGACCCGCGTGCCACGGTGCTCCGCAAGATCTCTCGTGATCTCGGCGAGCGCGCTGGCAGCCTGAAGTGGTTCAACATGTCCGAGACCATCGAGCGCATGGTGCGCGAGGCCAAGGGTCTCGACCCCAACGTCGACTTCTTCTCGGCCTCCGCTTACTACACGATGGGCATCGCGCTCGACCTCTACACCCCGATCTTCGCGGTGAGCCGCATCGCCGGCTGGTCGGCCAACATCCTCGAGCAGTACGCCGGCAACCGCCTCATGCGCCCCGACACCGATTACCAGGGTTCGGCCGAGCGTCCGTTCGTCCCGATGGCGAACCGGGCCTGATCCGGAACCTTTCCGTTCCAGCGAGGGGTGGCGCGTCAGCGCCGCCCCTTCTGGCTTTCGGTGGGGAAGGTCCTGACAGCAGGATCTGCCGTCTCCTGCCGGGGCCTGCGTGGTAGCATGGAGCGTTCGTTTCCCTGTTCTTCAGGAGGATTCATGCGCAAGAAGATCACCGTCGTGGGCGCCGGCATGGTGGGCGGTACCCTCGCTCAGCGGCTCGCCGAGCGGAACTACGCAGATGTGGTACTGGTGGACATCGTCGAGGGCATGCCCCAGGGCAAGGCGCTCGACATCGCCGAGTCGGCCCTCATCTACGGCTACGACACCGACCTCGTGGGCACCAACGGCTACGAAGAGACGGCCGGTTCGGACCTCGTCGTCATCACGTCCGGCCTGGCCCGCAAGCCCGGCATGAGCCGCGACGACCTGCTCTTCAAGAACATGGAGATCGTCAAGGGCGTCGTCGAGCAGATCGTCGCGCGTTCGCCCGAGGCCATCCTGATCCTCGTGTCGAACCCGCTCGACGCGATGGCCCAGCTGGCCTTCGAGGTCTCGAAGTTCCCCAAGAACCGCGTGCTCGGCATGGCCGGCACCCTCGATTCCGCCCGCTTCGCGACCTTCATCGCGCGCGAGCTGAACGTGTCCATCAAGGATGTCCACGCGTTCGTCCTGGGTGGCCACGGCGACACCATGGTCCCCCTGTCGCGCTACTCGACCGTTGCCGGCGTGCCCATCACCGAGCTCATCCCGGCCGATCGCCTCAAGGAGATCGAGGATCGCGCCCGCAACGGCGGTATCGAGATCGTCAACCTCCTCAAGACCGGGTCGGCCTACTATGCGCCCTCGGCCGCCACGCTCGAGATGGTCGATGCCATCGTGCTCGACCAGAAGCGCATCCTCCCCTGCGCCGTGTATCTCGAGGGTGAGTACGGTATCGACGGCCTGTTCGTCGGCGTGCCCGTGAAGCTGGGCGCCAGCGGCGTCGAGCAGGTCTTCGAGATCACCCTCACGGACGACGAGAAGGCCCAGCTCCACAACTCCGCCGCGGCGGTGAAGGAGCTCGTCGACAAGCTCAAGTCCCACGCCTAGCGGGAACGGGGCGGGCGGGGCGCTCTGCGGCTTCCGTCCTCGCGGCCGGGGCTCACGTACCTTCAGGTACGCTTCGCCCCGGCCGCTGCGGGCGCGCTCGCAGATCGCCTCCGCCGGCCCCGTTCCTCCTCTTTCCTCGGCACCTGGCTCGTGCGACTACCGTCGCGCTCGCTCGGTGCCGAGCACGCTTCTGGGGGGGGCTTCGGCGCCTGGCTCGTGCGACGGTAGTCGCCCTCGCTCGGTGCCGAGTCTGTCGGCCTGGAGTTGTGCCTGAGACTAGTCTTGCGGGGCCGCGGCTCGACCAAGGAACCACGAGTCGAGATCGGCGCGGTTCGTCATGTCGAGGATGGCATCGAGCAGGTCTTCGAGCTGGTCGACGGACAGGGCCTCGAGCGCTTCGGAAAGCTCGGGGTCAGGGATCCCGAACTTTCGAGCAATCTGGCGACGGGCCACGCGCAGGGCTTCCTGGCGGCGTCCCATGGACTGACCTTCGATGTGTCCTAATGCCCTGCCATCGGCGATCGCCTGTTCGCGCCAGCGTTCGCGCAGCTCCCACATGAGGGATCCCTCCCACGGTTCCATGTCCCAGATCTTGTCGAACACGGTTCCCTCCAGCAAGGTCCTGAGCTGACTCAGTTCTACCACATACGAGGCCATGCGCAGCATGTCATCTGCCACGTCGGCGAGTTCCGGCCTGGCGGCGATCGCCTCGACCAGCCGGTCCACCACGTCCGGGTCTCGCCCGTGGCGCATGAACGGCAGGAACGGCCACCACGGGTTCGTGAGGCCACCGGCCAGCATCTCCCGTGCATCGAGTTCGGCGAGCACGATCTCGACGTGCCTCATCTCGATGCGAGCCCCGGCCAGTTCATAGCGGAAGGGCGGTGGACGGCGTTCACCGGGGGGCCCCAGGTACACGATCACGGGGATGACGGGCAACCCGCGTTCGTGCGCGAGCCAGGTGGCGAGGGCCGCCAGTCGGCCGGGCAAGGCGTGGTCGACGCGCGCCTGGATCTCGA
>JAYKJE010000041.1:0-50522 GCA_035285805.1 bacterium
CCAACGAAATCTACGCACCTCTCGCGAACAGGCTCGGTATCCACTGGTTGAAGTCCGAGCTCGAAGACCTGTGCCTGATGTACTTGAGGCCCGAACTGTACCGGCAGATCGACGAGTTCATTACCAGAACTCAGCCAGAGCGTGATGCCTACATCGAACGTGTGACGTCTGACATTCAAAAGACGCTTGCCGACTCGGGAGTATCGGCCTCGGTCAAAGGGCGTGGGAAGCACTACTACTCCATCTGGCAAAAGATGGAGAAGCACAACCTCTCGTTCGACGAGGTGTACGACCTGTTGGGGTTCAGGGTGATCGTGCCGACGGTGCGGGCGTGTTACGAGTCTCTCGGAGTCATTCACTCGACGTGGAAACCCGTTCCGGGGCGGTTCAAGGACTACATTGCGATGCCGAAGCCCAACATGTACCAGTCGTTGCACACGACGGTCATCGGGCCGGCCGGTAAGCCCGTCGAGGTCCAGATCCGGACCCGCGAGATGCACCGCATCGCCGAGTACGGCGTCGCGGCCCACTGGCGCTACAAGGAGAACCGCGACGGAGGAGGTGCGCTCGACGAGTCCGAGCACAAGCTCACCTGGCTCAAGCAACTCCTCGAGTGGCAGGGGGACGTCAAGAACAGCCAGGAGTTCGTCGAGGCGGTCAAGGGCGACCTGCTCACCCAGGAGGTCTTCGTCTTTTCCCCTCGCGGGGACGTCATCGACATGCCCCCGGGGTCCACGCCGATCGATTTCGCTTACCGCGTGCACACCGATGTCGGCAACCGCTGCATCGGGGCGAAGGTCAATGGCCGCATCGTCACGCTCGACACCGTCCTCAAGAACGGGGACATCATCGAGATCATGACGACCAAGCAGGGGCGCCCGTCCCTGGACTGGCTCAACTTCGTCGCGACGGCCGGGGCGCGTAACAAGATCCGGGCCTGGTTCCGCAAGCACCGGCGCGACGAGCACATCCAGCTCGGGCGCGAGGCCCTGGAGCGCGAACTCGGCCGGAATGGCCTCGAGCAGCTGATCAAGAGCGATCGCCTCCTCGCGATCGCCCAGAAGATGAACTACAAGGAGGTCGACGACCTCCTGGCCGGCATCGGGTATGGCGAAAAAACCTCGATGCAGGTGGCCAACCTCGTGCGGGCCGAGATGGCCCCGCCCGAGCCCGAGCTGCCCGTCGCGAAGCAGAAGCCACTCGGCAAGAACCACAACCATCGCGGCATCCTGGTCGACGGCGAGCCAGGCATGCAGGTCCAGGTCTCGAAGTGTTGCTCGCCCGTGCCCGGTGAGCCGATCGCGGGGACGGTCACGCGCGGACGCGGGATCAGCATCCACGCCGTCGACTGCCTGAACGTCCAGGCCGCCGAGCCGGGTCGTCGTGTCCACGCCAGCTGGGCCGGGATGGACGAGACCACGACCTATCCGGTCGAGATCGCCGTCGAGGTCTTCGACCGGGTGGGGGTCCTCAAGGACGTGTCCCAGGCCATGGCCGATACGAAGACCAACATCCGCACGGTCAAGGTCCGCCAGGCGCGCCACAAGATCGTCGTCATCACGCTCATCGTCGAGGTTCACCACATGGCGCACCTCTCGCGGGTGCTCAACGCGCTCCAGCGCATCGCCGACGTCCTGAAGGCGTACCGCGTGGCGAAGACCCCGCAGGGGGCCGCATCCGCGGTAGCGCGCAAGTCCTGACCTGGAGGTCCGTTGCAGGTCCATCTTGCCACCACGAGTGCTCACAAGCTCGCCGAATTCATGCCCCTGCTGGAGGGCTCGTCCCTGGCACTCACGGCCATGCCGGAGCCTCTCGACATCGAGGAGACGGGCCTGACTTTTGCCGAGAATGCCCGCCTGAAGGCCGTCACGGCGGCTCGCCACTGGCAGGTGCCCTGCCTGGCGGACGACTCCGGGATCGCGATCCGGGCGCTCGGGGGGCGGCCCGGGATTCACTCGGCCCGCTATGCCGACACCGATGCGGCGCGCATCGGCCGCGTCCTCGGCGAACTCGAAGGAGCCGCCGACCGGGGGGCGACGTTTCATTGCGCCCTGGCGCTCGCCTGGCCGGATGGTCGCGTCGTCGAGGTGGAAGGGGTCGTGGATGGGGCCGTCACGCTGGCCCCCCGCGGGGCCGGGGGCTTCGGCTACGACCCGGTCTTCGAGGTCACGGGCACGGGGCTGACCTACGCCGAACTCTCGGCAGATGACAAGAATCGCCTGTCTCACCGGGCCGTGGCCGTGCGACTGCTGCTCGACCGCCTCGCCACCCCGGTGCAGTCGGGGCAACCGGTTCGCGCAGGAGACTGAGGCCAGACCCCGTGTCCCGGACCCGCGTGCTCGTCGTGAGCGATACCCATGGCAAGGCCGACCTCCAGGCGATCGCCACCCTGGCCCGGGGAGCCGATCTGCTCGTGCACCTGGGAGACGGTTTCGCCGACGGGCAGCGGCTGGCGGCGATGCAGGCGACCCCGGTGGTGCAGGTGACGGGCAACCATGATGCTCCGCTCACGCTCGTGCCGGAGAAGGTGATCCACCTGCACGGCTGGCCCATCCTGCTGGTGCATGGTCACCTGCACGGGGTGAAGCAGGGGCCCGAGCGGCTGGCCCGGCACGCTCACGAGCAGGACTGTCGACTGGCGCTGCATGGCCACCTGCACCGGCGGCTGCACGACACCTCGGGACCCGTGCCCGTGATCTGTCCGTCGAGTCCGTCCCATACCTACGACGGCCTACCTCCGGCCGTCGGCTGGCTGGAGGTCACGCCCGAGGCGTACGAGATCCGGTGGATCGAGGTGAAACCGCGGGCCGCAAGCGCAGGCCTCGCTCCCGGCGTCTGAACCGGGATCGGGTGCGGGGTCCGTCCGTTTTCGTGGGGGGAGGGGTCAGCGCAGGAGGCGCCCGGCGATCGCCCGGCCCTGCTGTTCGCCCCAGCCGTAGCCCAGCCACCCGGTGATGGCGCCCAGGACCCCGAGGGCCATTCCGCCCACACCCATGGCTCCGAACAGGGCCGCGACCGCACCGGCCGAGGCCGCAGCCATGAACCCGCCTCCCGCTGCGCCCGCGACGTCCACGGACACGGTGCGCGCGGCCTGTCCGACACTCTCCCGGCCGGACATGACCCGCAGGCCGTGCGTGACGAGGCTCATGCCGCCGACGATGAGGGCCGACAGCACGCCGGCTCGACCGAGGGTCTTGCCCGCGTTCCCCAGGGCACCGGCGAACTGGCGGGGCTGCATGATCGCGCCGGGGATGGCACCGATGGCCTGCTGGGCGGCCTCGATGTGGCCGCCGGCCGCGAAGATGCGGTTGCCGAAGCGGATGAGGTCCTGCCAGCCCGATTCTCCGAGATTGCGAGCCGAGGGAGGGGGCGTCGTGACTGCCGGTGCCGGTGCCGGTGCCGATGCCGGCTCCGGACCTGCGGCAAGGGTTCCGCCGCCTGCCTGCACGCGGGAACCGAGCTGGAGGCGATCGCCCGTCACGGGCGTGTAGCTCCGGGGGCCCGCCACGGGGGGAGTCTCGACGGGAAGGGCATAGGCCCGCTCTTTGCCGGTTGCGGGGATCCGGACGCCCGGCAGTTCGACGGCCGCACCGAAGCGGCGATCGGGCGGGGGAAGCATCGAGGCGATGTTCGAGCTGACCATGAGATGCACTCCCGGATGATGAGCCGTGACGGGGCTGGCGACTCCTGCGAGCGATGCCGCTGACCTTGGAAGGGTTGTCCGGGGTTCAAGATCTGTTAATGGTAAAACCGGGGTTAATGCTCGGGAAAATCGAGGTCAAGGACGATCCGGTCAGGCCGGATCGAAGCCGGGCCACGCTGCTGATTTGCAGCGTGGCCACGGGAGGAGTTTTCGGTTCGAGGGGGACGAGATGACCGATCCCCCGACGCTTCACCGACGCGGATCGGGTGCGGAGGAGGTCATCCGAGGAGGCCCCCTGCCAGTTCCCGTCCCATCCGCTCGCCGGGACGGTAGCCCAGGACGCCGATCACGACGCCCGCGATCGTCAGGCCGACACCCGTGACGCCCAGCGCACCGAGCAGCACGGTTCCCAGCCCTGCCAGGGCCGTCGCGGTGAAACCACCGCCGAGGCCTCCGGCTGCATCGACCGCCACGTTCCGGGCGGCCGATCCGAGCGATTCCTTCCCCGAGAGCACCTTCCAGCCATGTTCGATGAGGCTCAGGCCCCCGACGATCGCCGCCGAGAACAGGCCTGCCTTCGCGAAGGTCTTGCCGGCCGTGAGGGCGGCACCGGGCAACTGCGACGGCTGACCGATGGCGCCCTTGAGGCCCTCGATCGCCGACTTTGCCGGTTCCAGGTGCTTGTAGGCCGTGTAACCGGCAGCTCCCGTGCGGGCGAGACGGCCGAGTCCTCCGCTGCCATCGCGGTCACGGTCATCCCGGTCGCGATCGCGGTCACGGAGCCCTTCGAGAACCGTCGCGGATAACTGCATCCGGTCCGAGGTCCGCGCCGGCTGATCGGGCGAGGGCGCACCACCGGGGTTCGGGATGCGGGGCAGGGAAAGGGGGGACGACGGGTTGGCGAACGAGACGGACTGCATCGGGACCTCCTCGGGAGGACGGGATGAGTGGGGCCACGATCGGGTTATCCGAGGTTAATCCTGCGTTAAGTGTTTAAACAAAGGTAAATACTGGTTAATTTCAGGTAAAAATCATGGGGTGTCACACGCCAGATCGCCCGGCATGCCGCGAAGCGCGATGCCGAGGGGGGCTACGCCGAGGAGTGCGAGGGGCCAAGCAAGAGGCACGAGAGTGCCTCGCGCAAGGCCCCGAGGAAAAAGGAGGGTGACGGGCCCGGCGGAGGGGATTTGCGAGCGCGCCCGCAGGCCGCGGGCCGAAGCGTACCCGGAGGTACGTGAGGCACGCGGCCGAGGACGTAAGCCGCAAAGCCCCCCGCCCGGCCCGTCACCCCACGCGGAGGAGGTGGTCGGTCCACTGCTCGAAACTATCATCGTGGGAGATGACGATGAGCTGGGTGAAGGAGCGCAGGGAGCCGATCTGGAAGGCGAGGTTCTGGCGACGCATCTCGTCCATGTTGGTGGTGGGCTCGTCGAGGAACGCCACGTCGATGCCGCTGAGTTCCCTCAGGAGGGCCAGGCGTACCGAGAGGGCTGCCGCCATCTGCTCGCCTCCCGACAGGCTCGGGAAGGCGCGTTCCAGGCCGCCTTCCTCGAGGGTGATCTCGTAGTCGGCACTCCAGGCGAGGCGCACGTGGTCGTGGCCCGTGATGGCCCGGAAGAGCCGGTCAGCCTCCAGCGAGACGTGCAGGACGTGCGAGGTGGTGATGGGCGTGGCGGCTTCCTTCAGGGCGGTGCGGGCGAACTCCAGGAAGCCGAGGTGCCGGGCGAAACGTTCCCGCTCCTGAAGCTGGGCTGCCTGCGATTCCCGGAGGGCCCGGAGCGTGGTGAGCTCGGCCTCCACTCCCTCGAGCTGGGTGCGCTGGAAGTGACACTGCTCGCCGAGTCGGACCTCCTCGAGCACGAGCGTCTCGAGGCGCTCCCGGGTGGCCAGCAGGCGCTCGGGGTCGACCTCGGTGTCGAGTCGGCCCAGGTTCTGCCGGGCCAGTTCGCAGGCCTCCCGGGCATGGGCGACGGCGTCCCCGGCCCCGGTGAAGCGGAGTTCGAGGTCCGGCAGGTCGGTCGCGCGGGCCTCGAGCTCTCGCGCGCGGGCCAGCGTGGTCTCCAGGGCGTCTCGCTCCTGACGTGTGCGCGTCAGCGTGGCCTCGAGGTCGTCTCCGGTCGCCAGGCGGGTGTCGAGGTCCGTGAGGCGCTCCGCGAGCTCCCGCATTGCCCGGTCCAGTTCGGTCAGCCGTTCCCGGCTTGACGGCAGGGCGGCCGCCTCGCGCCGGTGGGTCTCGAGCTGGCGGCGGACGTCCCCGACGTCCTGCCGCTCCTGCCGGTGCCGGGCCAGGGCCTCCAGGTCGGGGAGGAGGCGATCGCCCTCGGCCTTCAGGTCGGCGATCCGGGTCTCGAGCGCCGCGAGCTCCGTCGCGAGGGCGGTGAGGCGCTCCTCCCGTCGGGTCCGCTCGCGGGCCTCGTCGGCGGCGACCTCGAGCTGCGCCCGCTCCGCGGTGAGTCGCGTCCGCTCCCGGTCGAGCTCTCCGCGCCGCGTGCGGAGGTCGGCGAGCTCCGGCTCAGGAGCACCGAGCTCCCGCTCGAGCTGCTCGAGCTCGATCCGGGCGACGTTCAGCCGGGGCTCGAGGTCCGTCCGCCGGTCGTGGAGGCGCTGCGCCTCGAGCGACTTGCGGTACGCCTCTCGCAGCTCGCGGATCTCGCGCTCGAGCGAGCCGTGGCGTCGGGCCAGGTCCAGGTCCTGGTCGGCGAAGTGGGCCGTGGCGTCCGTGCCCTCGAGGAGCGGGCAGGGGGTATCCAGGAGCGGGCAGACCTGACCGTCCCGGAAGCGGGCGGCCGTGGCCGCGAGCCGCTCCCGCTCGACGGCGATCGCCGCCTGGTCAGCCTTCCGGGCCTGGCCGCGCTCGAGCCAGGTGTTGAGCTGGGCGGCTTCCGGACCTGCCGCGAGGGCGGCGGTCAGGTCCCGTTCGAGGGTCGTCACCTGCTCGGCCAGCGCCTGCTGGCGCTTCAGGCCCTGATCCCGGCGCTCGGCCAGGCTCGCGGCCTCGGCTTCCCGGCGATTCAGGTCCGCGAGAGCGGCGTCGAGTCCGTCGAGGTCCTTCCGGACGGCTGCCAGGCGATCCAGGGCATCGGCCGGGGCCTGACACGCCGTCACCCAGGCCCGGTGCTCGTCGCTTTCCCGGGTGCGGGCGACCTGCGCGGCCTCTTCGCGCTCGAGGGTCCGGACGGCTTCGTCGTGGGCCTTCCGGACGGGCTCCAGCCGGGTGATCTCCGTCTCCAGCCAGGTCTGGCGCTCGGCCAGGGGGGCCAGGCGCGTCACCTCGGCCGCGTCACCTTCCAGCCGGGTGATCCGCTCGAGGGTGTCTCGGTGCTCGCGCTCCAGGCCCCGCTGTTCGACGCGGGTAGCCTCGCGTTCCAGGCCGAGCTTCCGCCAGGTCTCGAGCCGGCTTTCCAGGTCGAGGCGCTCGGTCTCGAGGGCCCGGGCCCGGTCGACGGTGCCCTGGAGGGTCTCCCGCTCGTCGCGGGCCGTGCGGGCCGCCGCGAGGGCTCGCTCGAGGTCTTCGAGGCGGGCGGTCAACAGCCTGAACTCGACTTCGTGACGGTCCAGCGCTTCGCGGGCCGCCCGGCGCTCATGTTCGAGCCCCTCGAGGCGGGTGAGGACCTCACGGAAGCCGCCGATTTCCCGGGCGAGGCCCGCGAGCTGCCGCTCGGTGTGCGCGAGCTGGGTGGCGAGGAGCTCGTGCTGCCGCTCGAGGGGCTCGAGACGTTCGAGGCGGCCGGCGGCATGGGCGATCGCCGTCTCGTGCGCGGCCGCGCGCTCGCGCACCAGCGCCACGGTGTCGCGCAGGCCATCCGAGGCCTCACGGTATTCCTCGACGCGCAGGAGGCGGTCGAACACGGTCTTCCGGCGGGCGGGCGGCTCCAGGAAGATCGCCGTGAAGGTCCCCTGGGGTACGCCGATGGTCGTCTGGAAGAACTCCCGCAGGTCGACGGTCGGTTCGAGTTTCAGGTGGGCCTTCAGCCAGGCCAGGACGTCTGTCTTCTGCTCGGCGACCTTCGTCCGCGTGGCCGGGTCAAGCACGTGGTACTGCGACTTCGTGTTGCGCACGACGGTGTAGGGGCGGCCGTCGAGGCCCGACTCGAAGGTGACGCGCACGATGCCCGTGGTGGCCCCGCGCCGGACGAAGTCCTCCTTGCGGTACGGCATGTGGTCGAACAGGGCGAAGCCGATCGCCTCGAGGATGGTCGACTTGCCGGCGCCGTTGGGGCCGCAGATGGCGTTGGTGCCACGCTCGAAGTCGAAGGTGGCCTGCCGGTGTCGCTTGATGTCCTCGAGTTCGACCCTCAGGACGTGCATTTGACCTCCGGATCGAGGTGGCGGGCGACGAGGTCGGCCAGCTGCGCGGGCTCGGTGCCGGCCAGGACCTGGCGCTTGAGGCTCGCGAGCAGGTCGCCCGTCGAGTCGGCGATCGCCTCGTAGCGGCTGTCACGTCGAGCCAGCTCGCGAAGGACCTCGCGCTCCAGGGCGGGGCGATCGCGCTCGGGTCCTGCCTCGGCGAGACCGGCGACGTCGGGTGGCAGGGCCTCGACCGAGAGCCGCGCCACCTGCGCGTCGAAGGCCTCCTGCAGGGCCTGCTCGAGCACGGGGCGATCGATCTCGTGGCGCCTGAACCCCAGTCGCCCGATCAGCGTGAGCTCCACGACCGGACGCCGGACCTCGTCCGCCGTGGGGTGCATGGGGCTGGCCATGGCCGCCTCGCGGCGCACGTGGGCGATCGCGGCCTGGAGCAGCCCCCCCGGGTCGCCCCAGGGCGTCACGTCGAACGCGAGGCGGTGGACCGGGCGCTGCGGCTGGTCCGACCCGTGACGGGCCACGTGGGTGCGCATGGACGGATCGATCTCGACCCAGTAATAACCCCGTTCCTCCCGGTACTCGGCCACGTTGAGGGCCTCGAGGCTGCCCGGATTGTAGATCCAGCCATCGGCCTCGTAGCGCTTGTGGATGTGGCCGAGCGCGAGGTAGTCGACGCCCGCGGCCTTCAGGGGGGCGAGGTCCTGGACCGTCAGGCCGCCGTCGTAATGGTCGAGAAACCCGTCCAGGCCCGCGTGGAGCATCATCAGGTGGTAGGGGGCGGGGGGAAGCTCCGAGAGCGCTCGAGCCAGCGCCGGCACGAGCTTCGCCGTCGTCGAGCCGTACCACATGCTCCCCAGGATCCGGACGTCGCCGTGGTCGAGGTAGGAGCCGCGCCGCGTCACGGGGTCCCAGGGCACGAAGCGTGGCGTGCCGTCCTCGGCGTGCACGGGTTCGAGCAGGTGCACGAGGCCCCACTCCGACAGGTAATCGAGCCAGGTCACGCGCGAGGTGAAGCCCTTGCGGTCGTGGTTGCCCTCGATGGCGTACACCGGGATGCCGGCCCGGCGCAGGGTGTCGAAGACCTCGGTGGCCTGTGCGAGGACCGCCGGTTCGATCTGGCGGCGATCGAACAGGTCACCAGCCACGATCACGAAGTCCGCTCCGCCCGGGATGGCCACCCGGGTCACGGTGTCGAGCAGGACGCGGTGGTAGTCCCGGCTTCGCTCGGTGTCCTGGTAGGGGGTCGCACCCAGGTGCACGTCCGCGACGTGCAGGAAGCGAACCGGCTTCACGCGAGGGCTGCCTCGAGCGTGCGGGGCAGCCGGAGCCACAGCCAGGTCAGGGCCAGCAAAGACGTGCCCATGAAGGCCACCGAGTCGATCGCGGGAGCCCCGAAGATCCGCAGGCCGATACCGATCATGGCGGGAAGTTCCGTCAGGATGCCCACCAGGGCGACCCGTCCGAGCAGGGCCTGGGCCCGGGGCGTGAGTTCCGTGCTGCGCTCCTTGCGGCCCTGATGGCGGTTCGGCAGGGTGCGCAGGCGTTCGCCCGTCAGGCTGCGAAACATCGCCCAGGCTCCGACGAGAGCCGCGAGTCCCGGGATGAGCGCCAGGTTCGCGACGGTCGGGGACAGCCGCTCGGGGAACCGGATGAAGAACCACAGAACCGGGGCGTAGATGGCCACGCCTCCCCCCATGGCCATGATCGTCAGGCGTGCGCGGCGCTGGACCATGGTGAGTTCGTCGGCACGCGACACGGGGGCTCCTTTCCTGGGGGGGCGACCCGCCCATGGTAGGGTCCGCCTCGCCCGCTGACAACCGTTCCCGCGGTGGTCGGTGTAGCATGAGAGTCCGTTTGCCCACGCCTACCGGGAGTCCCGTCCTTGGCCCGCCGCATCCGTCCGACCGTCGCGCGTCCCGTGCTCACCGAAGAGGTGTACGAGCCCGTTCCCGAGCGTCCTCGCCGCTCGTGGGTCGTCCGTCTCGGGACCCTCGTGGTGATGGGGGCGGTCGTGGTCTCCTCGCTGCTCCCCTTGCTCGAGATGTTCAACCGCGGGCCGGGGCCGGTGGCACCCGATCCAACCTTGCAGGCGATCGCGACCGCGGAGGATGCGGTCGTGACCGATCCGACCGATCCCGTGCGCTGGGAGTCGCTCGCCAGCGCGCTGGAAAGCGCAGGCAAGACCCAGGAGGCCGCACTGGCCCGTGCCGAGGCCGTTCGGAGAAGGTCCTCGAGGCCGCGCGACGGTAAACCCGCAGCATCGAAACCCTGAAGCCGGGTCCAGATCCGTAGATCCGGGTTCGATCGGGCCCTGAGCATCCATCACATGGGATTGCCGGGTACTAGTTTCAAATTTATTCACGTGGTGGGCCTGTTTGCCGGGTACATGATCCCCGTAGCGTGCGTCGTTCGGGAGGAGCACCAGTGGGGAGCTCGGCTGATTCCTGGGAAGCCCTGATCCAGCGGCAAGACTTTCAGCCCCTGTATGGTCGGGCTCGCGCGCTGATGGACCGCATGTATGAACTCGGGCTGCCCATCGGTTGCCTGGTGATCCGATGTCGCGAGGCCTCGCCAGACCCGGATCTGGCCGTCGACGGGGCGCGTGAGCTGACCTTCCAGACCTTGCGTCAGTGGATGCAGCCGTTCCCGCGCGGGCAGGAACGCGTCGCCCCCGCTGAACTCGAGGCGGTGGGAACATCCTGGTTCGTGCTGTTGCCCGGAAGGGGGGCAGCCACCCATGAGGCCGACCTCGTCGAGATCCTCGATGCGCTGGCTGCGGCCCCGTGGGCGACGCCCGGGGGGTTCATCCCCCGGCGGGTCGAGGTCGGGATGGCCTTCTGGTCGCCCGCGATGACCTCTCATGACCCGCTCCTGTTTCTGGGATCGGCCTTCCAGGCCCTGGTGATGGCCAGCTTCGGGGCGGGAAATCCCCTGCCCGACGGCCTGCGCCAGCATCCGGCGGATGGCTGGTCGGTCTCGGTCAACGCCTGGGAAGGGCCTCGTCGCGGGGTCGGCGTGGCGCCGATCGTCCCGGCTCCGCATGTCCGGACCGCCACCGTCGTGAACCGCGTACCTCCCGAGGTGGCCCGGGCCCAGAACCGGATCCGGCAGGAACCCGAGGTGCCGCAGCACTGGCTCGAACTCGCGGAGGCCTGCGAGCGCTCGGGACTCGCCGAGCTGGCCCTGGTGGCGCGGCGCGAGGCCCGTCTCCGACAGGAACGGAGCCTCGAGGGGGCGGAGGCCGTCCCGGTCCCGCATGCCGCTCCGCGCGTGCCCTCCGTGGCGGCCAGCGGGCCTCCCGTCGCCGGACCCGGCCGTGGGACGGGCCCCCGGGGAGCTCCCAAACGCAGGCGGCATTGATCGCGTTTCATCAAGTCTTCGTTAAACAGGGCAAGCGCTCCCCCGATGACCCGGAAAAACCGACAGATGGTCTGGATGGGCAGGGGGGAACGGTATGGCGGACGCGCACGAGCGTTTCGGTTCCTGGGAGGCGATCGCCCGGCATCCCATGTTCACCAGCGCCGTGGACCAGGTCCAGCACGCCTTGGATGCCATGATCGAGGAGCGCCGTCCCGTGACCGTGCTCGTCGTCCGGTCCACGCCCGGTGATGCCGACCGGGTGCCGGATCGCCTCCTGGAAGGCTACCGGGAGCAGTCGCACACGGTGATCGCCAACTGTCTGCGACTGCTCGGTCGCGAGGCGGATCGGTGCGCGCGGCCCTTTTCCGTCGTCATCGGGTCGCTCTGCTACATCGCCCTGCCGGGGTGTGACCTCCGCAAGTGCGATCGCGACCTCTCCGAGATCCTCGATTCGGTCGCGCGCGCACCGTGGACCCATCCCCGGGGCATCGTACCGCGGCGCCTGCATATCGGGGTTGCGACCTGGGAGCCGACGATGGCCTCCTCCAGCGCGAGGATTCTCCTCGGACGAGCCTTCGAGGCGCTCGTGATGGCCAGTTTCGGCATGACGGAGTCCTGGCCCTCGGCATTGCCCGTTCACCCTCACGACCAGGCGAATCTAGCGGTCCATGCGTGGAATCCGCCGCGCCGCCGCCAGGCGACTCCGTTGCCGGGCAAGGCTCCCGTTCCGGCGTCATCCGCGTCCCGGTGTCCGGCCGGTACCCGGTCGCTGCGCCGCGAAAAGCCCAGGGCCGCGAAGGTCGCCCCCCGGCCCTGGTGGAAGATCTGGTGACATGCGCCGAAGGAGGCTAGACTCCCGTCGGGGGAGGGGGCAGGATCCCGCTGCTCGAGCCGGGCAGGGATGCTCCGGGCGGCAACGAACTGCCGCTTGGTTGCGGGCTTCCCGTTCCTCCCGAGCCATCGCCCGTCGGACCTCCGGATGGAGCCCCCGAGGTGCCACCGGAGGTAGAGCCTGACGTGTCGCCTGGCGGGATCGTCGAACTTCCGCCGGTCGTGGAGCCCGTGCCCGAGCCTGTCGAGCCTCCGAATCCGGGCACTCCCCCGAACCCGGGGACGCCGCTTCCCGGGGTCTGGGATCCCCCCGCGTTCGGGTCCACCGACACGACGGAACCGGAGCCTGGCGTGTTGACGTTGCCGCTCGTGGGACTCGACGTTCCGGGGGCTGCGGGGCCCGAGACGGGAGACGGACCGCTGCCGGAACCGCCGGGCATCGTCCCGCTTCCAGCCATGTTGCTGTCCGATGTTGGACCTCCACCCGACGTATCCGTCGATGGGGCCATCGTGCCGGTGCCCAGCTGAGCGCCGGACGAATTGGAGGGCATCCCCCCGCCCGCCAGACCCTGGTCGGCCCCCCCGCTCGAGGCGCCCGTGGTGGGCGATCCCCCGAAATCCACGAGGTTACTGGTTTCCTCGACACCTGTACCACCCGTGTTCCCGAACGGATCCGATGCCGCAGGGGCCTGTCCTCCCGTGCCCGATCCTCCGAACTGCTGCGAGGGGGTCAGCGAATCGAGGCCCGACGAGCTGCCCCCGTTCATCCGTTCCGTGAAAGATTGACTGGAGCCGGAACTTGCATTGCCGAACGAATCCGCGATTCCCCCCGACACGTTGCTCGAGTTGTTGCTCGACGTCGGGCCCGCGGGGGCTTCCTTCTTGGCCGCCGCATCGGAGGTCGTCGAGGCCGCCCGGGTAGCCAGTTGCCCGGCCGCGTCCAGCCCCGTCGGCGCTTCCTCGCAGCCCGCGATCCAGACCGCGCAGGTCAGGGCGAGGAGGGGAACGAACCAGCGCTTCATGCAGGACCTCCTGGTCAGTTCATGGTGACGACGACGCCATTCTTGAGCGTCATCGAAGGATTGCTGGGCACGCCGCTCGGTTGCGTCGCGAAGTACCGGTAGTTGCTCGTGTCGTCCGTGTAGTACAGCAGCCAGTACGGGTTCCCGTTGATGAGCGTCACGGTCCCTCCGCTTGCCGTCGAGCCATTGACGCTGTTGATGTACCAGGGGCGTCCGTTGCTCGTCGTCACCCGGTAGGCCTTGGTGTTGAACGTCATGGTCGAGCCGCTGCAACTGGCGAAGCCGTCACCCGGATCGACCCGGACGTTGCCCGCCGTATCCAGCCAGGCATTCACGTAGGGACTGTTGTGCGAGAGCTGCAGGTAGAACCAGGTCTGACGCTTGGTGCTCCGGATGATGTTGAACGTCTGGTTTCCCGTCCGCCAGGGAGAATACCCCTCGCTACCCGAGTCGTACCGGCCGCCATACATGACACGATAGTTGCCCGGATACCCGTTGGTGTTCACCGTGATCGTCTGGTTCGTGCCGATCCGGACGGTCGAACCCGACATGTAGCAGTAGGTGGCGTCGGGTTCGATCTGCACGGTGCCCGAGGGCGTCACGAAGCCCCAGTCCACGGACCAGTCGGCGTTGAAGGTGTAGATGCCGAACCGCTGGCCCTTGAGGACCTTGAGGGTCTTCGCACCGTTTACCCAGCCCTGCGTGACGTCCTGGTAGTTGTACCACCAGATGTCGGCCGAGCCGCTGTCGTGGGCGACGTCCTGCACCTGCAACGTGAGGGGTGCGCTTCCTCCCGAGTCGTTGCCGCCGATGGCGGCGCCGTTGCTCCGACTCTGGACCGTCACGTTTCCGTTGGCGGCCACGTCGAAGTACATGTAGTCCCACCACGGATACGTGTAGATGTAGTAGGTCGTGCCCCGCAGGGCCACCCACTCGATGTTCTGACCGTAGGCGTCCCAGAGCGGCGACCAACCCTGCCTCGTCAGATACGGGCTGTACACGTATGTCCGGAGACCGCTCGGGTTGAACTTGATGCGCTCGACGTTGAAGCTCAGCGCGTTCTGGGCTCCCGAGACCGACGAGAACACGCCATCGAGGCCATTTCCGTAGGTCCTGATGATGCTGACCAGGCCGGCATCGTTGATCTCGAGCTTGAACCAGCCCACGGGCCAGACATACATCGAGTATTCCTGGTTCGTCGTGAGATAGAACGACGCGTTCGAGTAGCCGGACCAGATGTAGTACAGCCACCACCAGCCGTAGTAGCCATTGGTCTTGACGTCGACCTTGACGGTCCGAAGCTGGATCTTCTTCGGGGTGGAGGCATTGTCGAGATTCGCCCGCGTCGAGTCCCGGAGGGTCAGGGTTCCGTCCGGCCCCACCCTGAACTGGAACGTATCTTCCCAGCCCCCGTACACGCAGAACCAGTACAGACCTCCCTTGACCAGCTTGAGCGTCTCGGGTTGCTTGCGCCAGGTCGCCATCCCGTACAGGATCCACCAGGAACTGAACTGGTTGGGATCGATCGCCACGTCCACGGTATTGACCGTGAGGGAGCCGCCTCCCCCCGTGGACATGGTGTCCATCGGCACGACCGTCCCCGAGGTGTTCAGGTAGAACCTGATCGGTGTCCACCAGTAGGTGCCCGGGCCGTAGAGGCCGTTCATCCAGATGTTCCAGCGGCAGTTGGCGACCAGCTTGACGGTCTGGGGACCGTAGATCCAGCTCGTGACGCTCGACATGTGCCAGGCGAACTCGCTCTGGCCTGGCGTGATCGTCACGTTATAGGTATTGAAGGTGAGCGTGCCTGCGCCGCCGGTTGCCACCTGCGAGGGGCATGACACGGTTCCGTCCGAGTTCACCTTGAAGTCGAACCCGTCGCTGTCCCACAGGAACATGTAGTAACGGGCACCGGGTGAGAGCCGGACGACCTGGGGGCCTTCCATCCACTGCAGGAAAACCCCCGGCAGGTAGTAGTACCCCTTGAACCCGTTGGGGTTGATGGTGACGGTCGTCGAGAGGAACTGGAACGGAACCTCGTTGGCCGCGAGGGTCCTGCCATCGCCCGGCCACTTGACCACCTGGAGGGTCGTGACGGAACCGCCCCATTTGGCCGGCGGGTTCGGGACCATGACGATCATGTAGGTGGGAGCTGACACGTAGACCGGTGCCCGCATGCCCTGGAAATACACCCCGTTGATCCACGGGAACGGGCTGAATCCGTCTCCCTGGATCAGGATGAGCGACCCGCTGCCGGCAGACGGGGTGACTCCGGAGCCGACGGCCACGCCGTTGACGCTGGTCACGCTGGGCCCGATCTTGCTGATGGAAGCCACCGGATCGCGGTTCGCACCGAGCTGGGCCAGGATGTGGTTCCCGAGCGCCCGGATCTCGGCATCCGGATGGTTCGTGAGGACCGGGGAATCCATCAGGAGTGAGGGGTCGCTGCTGGCATCGACCTTTCCGAGCGTCGCCGTCATGGGCACGTTGGTCGGGTCGAGCGCCGAGGTGAGGGCAACGGCGGTCGTCAGCGCATTGATGATGACGGGGCCGGTGCCCGAGGCGCTGGTGATGCTCTTCCAGACCGAGCCGCTCCGGACCACGATGGTCCGGAGCCGGACCATCGGGTAGCCCGGGCCATCATTTCCCGAGCCATTGTAGGTCTCGAGCACGTAGGCCTGGTTATCCCGGGGCGTGAAGGCGAGGTCCAGGGAGAAGTTGCCGCTGACGTCCGTCAGGCCCGAGACCATGACGTTGCCACCCCCGTCGATGAGGGCGACGGTGCTGCCTCGCAGGGCGGTGCCGACGGTCGCGGCGACCTGGTACCCCTTGCCCCGGGCTTCTTCCAGCAGGCGGACCTGGCCGGTCAGGGCGACGTGTGGCTTCGGAGGTTCGGGTGGCGCCTTGGAGGGGTCCGCCGCATGCTTGAAGATCGCCTGCTCGGGCGTGAGGTCGAGCCCGAGTTTCTTGCCGGCCTCGGCGGCGTCCTTCGGTCCGGATTGCTCGTCGACCTTGGGCGGTTCGCCGGTCTCGGGCTTTCCCCGGGCCGCCAGCCGTGCCGCTTCCACCACGACGCCAGGGTCGGCGCCCTGGGCAGCCTGTTCGCCGGCCCGGGCGATCGCCTGGCGCGCCTCGACCGGGACCGGGTTCGAGGCGGCAGGAGTCTGCGGAGCCGTGCCAGGCATTCCCGGCAAGACGCATCCCGGAAGGAGCAACAGGGCGGTGAGGGTGACGTTGAACCACTGGGAGGCTCTGGTCTTGTGCATCGTCTTGCCCATCCCGTCAGATCTTCGTGAGCGTCACGGTCGAGACGCCATCGGGAGCCGTGAACGAGGACGTCGAGAGATTTCCGTCCGAACCGATGGAGAACTGCCGGGCCTTGTCGTAGTGAGGCCACTGGTAGAACGTGTAGGGCATGCCCTTGATGAGGGTCATGTCGACCGAGGTCCCCGTTTGCCAGCCGGACAGGCCCCACAGGTACCACCATAGCCCTTCGGCGTCCCAGGTCGTGCCCGTGGCCGTCCACGAGAAACGGATCCGCTGGGTGTTGAACGTGATCGATTGCGCCCCGCCCGTATGCAGCGGGCCCGAGGACACGTTCCCGGCCGCATCGACCTGGAAGTCGCTCCAGTAACTCGGATACCAGTACATGTAGCAGGCCGGCCAGAGCGTGTACTTGCGTCCGCGCAGGACCTTGATACTTCCCGGGCCCTGGAAGCCCGGCCAGTTCATCCAGCGGATGGACCACTTGGGCACCCACCCATTGGGATTGACCGAGATGTCCACGGTGTTGAACGTGATCTTGTTGACCGTTCCCGTGAAGGTGGTCGGATTCTGCGATTCGACCACACCTGCCGAATTGAGGCGGAAGAGGCTGTAGTAGTCCCAGTCGCCGTCCGGGAGCATGTAGTACCAGACCCCCTTGACCAACGGGAGGGTCGGATTGCCCTCAGTCTGGCTGTAGAGGCCGCCCACGGCATAGATGTACCACTTGCCGCTGGGCGAGTTCGTGTTGTAGCCTGCGCGGTCGACCGTCAGGTTCGCGACGTTGAAGCTGACGTTCTGGCCCGAGCACGTGACGATGTCGGGATAGGTGCTCGACACGTTCCCGTCCTTGTCGACGGTGATCGAGAACCAGGTCGTGGTCCCGTGGATCCACATCCAGTACGTGGAGCCGTTCACGAGCTTGACGGTGTCGTTGCCCTCGTTCCACTGGCCCATGATGTACCACCAGCCCCAGTAGTGGTTCGTGCCGACGCCGACGCTGCCATACCCGTTCACGTTGAAGTTCACGGTCGTCGTCTTGTAGGTGAGCGTCTTCGTGGCGTTGTTTACCGCCACCGTGGGGTCATCGCAGACGAGGTTGCCCGTGGCGTCGATCTCGAGATTCCGCCAGGTCCAGCTGGTTCCCGAGATCCCGAGGTAGTAGGTTCGGTGGCGAGGCAGACGCACGCTGCCATTCTCGTACTGCCAGCGATTCTGGCCGTTGATGATCCAGGGAAAACGCGCCATGCCCTGCGTGTCCACGTTGAACGTCACGCAGTTCAGCTTGAGCAGGTTCTGCCCCCCCGTCGCCGCCGAAGTTCCGCCAGAGACGGTCACCAGGCCACTGGCATCGGTGTCGAACCCGATGTAGCCGGGAACACCGTAGATGTAGATGCGATTGGCGTTGGAGGGGAGCAGGACGACCGTTCGGTTGCCTTCTTGCCACTCGGTGGCGCCCCAGATGTGCCACGGGCACCACGTCATGCTGTCCACATCGACGGTCAAGTTGACCGTCTTGAAGGTCAGCAGGGCGTTTCCGGCCGTCGCATAGAGGTTGCCATTGGTCGGCGTGGTCTGAAGCTGCACGTTGCCGCTGTCGTCGACGAGGAATCGGAAGCTCTCGCGCACGTTGACGCGCATCTGGTAGATGCGGTTGCGCGCCAGGACGACGGATTTGCGGTAATGCTGCCACGTCGAGTGGATCCCCGGGACGTGCCAGGCGCCCATGTAGCCGTTCGGGTCGACCGTGATCGTCACGGGGCCGACGCTGAAGGCACGTCCCGCGCTCGTGCCGCGCGAGGTCGCCACCGTCAGGGTTCCGGTGGTGGCCCCGGAGGGAATCTGGACGATCAGGCGCCGGGGTTCGGCGATCCAGACCGTCGCGGCCGTGCCGTTGAATCGGACGACGTTCTCGCTGGCGATGGGTGAGAAGCCGGTGCCGTTGATCTGGATGAGGTCCCCCACCAGCCCGCCGTTGACCGAGGTGCCCGTGATCTCGGGGGCCCAGCCGCTGATCATGGCCGTCGGGTCGAGGTCATACGCCAGGTAGGTGCTGATGGTCGCAGCGAGCGCTTGCAGGTCGTTATCCGGGTACCCCGGCAGCACGGGGCTGGCATTCAGGGTGCTGGTGGCCCCGCTGACCGAGACCTTGCCCATCGTGTTCTCGGGGGGGAGCGTCGACGGATTCAGACATGATGCGATGGCGATCGCCGTGGTGAGCGGGTTGATGACGATGGTCGTGCTACCGGTGATGCTGTTCCAGCCCAAGCCATTCCATCGGACGATCGTCCGGAAGCGCACCCCGGACTTCCCGGGGGCGATTCCCCCGAGGCCCCGGGCCGCCTCGACGACGTAACAGCTCCCGGAGGCCGGGATGAAGCCGCTCGGAACGATGTTGAAAGCTCCACTGTCGTTCGACAGACCGCTCGCGAGGGCATAGCCCGCCATCTCCTGGAGCGAGACGCTCGCGGAGGCGATCGCCTGGGCGTAGGTGGCCTGGGTCTGGTAGCCCTGGGTCGGGCCCTGGAGCGTGCCCTGGAGTACGAGGGCGGACGCATCAGCAGGTGGCGCCTCGAAGCCCTCGAGGTCCCGGTCCGGATCGGGCGCCCCGGGGATGGGACGTCGGGTATCCGGCAAGGGGTGCAGCGATTCGGCAGGCGGCTGGGGAGCCGGTGGCGCGCCTTCCTGGGGTCCGATCCGGTCCATGCCCGGAGGAGGTTCGATCGGTTGCATCTCGGGCGCCGGTTGCGCGCCCGACATCTGCGACAGGATCGAGACGTGAGGATGCTCGCCCCCCGAGGTTCGGACCGGGGACGTCGGCGACGTGGCGGGCTGCGGGCACCCCGCGAGGGCCCATGTCAGACAGACCAGCAAGGCGGTCAACGTGCGAGAAGCGCGCATCTCAGCTCCCCTGGAATTTGCCGCCCACCGGGGCGAGCGCCATGAACGGGACGAGGTTGCTCGGTCCGGCGGGCGTCGTGACCTGAACGTAGCTAGTGACGGCGCCCGCCGGAACCACGACGGAGATCTCGGTGGTGCTCGTCGAGAGCACGGTGGCCGTGAGGGTCCCGAACTTGACCGTCACGTCGCTGGCATTCGTCGGAAATCGCAGCCCCTTGATCGTGACGAGGGCACCCGGGGCGCCCGAGTTCGGCGTCAGCACGTTGATGTAGGGGCTGAACGGGGTGGACAGGAAGTACGTCCCGGAAGACGAGTCCCGACCGATGAAGGTCAGCGGGTCGAGATCCTGGTAAAGCGCCGAACTGACCAGGCTCGCCAGTTGCGTGAACTCGGACGCGGGCAGGTTGGCGACTGCCGTGAAGGTCTCGGTGGTGACCCCGTTGACGATGTTCTGGGTCAGGCTCCCGATGAGGGTGGACAGCCCGATCTTGGTCGAGGTCGAGCGCTTGAGGTCCTCGGCGATCGAGAGCGCCGTCGTGCCGCCCGAGACGCTGATCGGCGCGGACCGGGCATTCGTGAGACTCGAAAAGAACCCCGTCTCCGCACGCAGGAGAGTCCGGACCCGGACGGCATCGAAGGTGGCCCGGTTGTTGCCCAGTCCCTTCATCGCCTCGAGATAATAGTAGCTACCGGTGATGGGCTTCCAGCCCGCGAAGTCCAGCTTGAAGGCCCCTTTCGAGTCCGTCAGGCTGGAGGCCACGGTGGCGCTGCCGGTCGCGTTCGGATCGATGATGTTGACCGTCGCGGCGGCTGCGATGTCCGTGAGCGTGGCCTGGGTCTCGCGCCTCGGGCCCCAGTCGACGCGACCCTCCAGTGTCCAGGCGCGGGTGGTCTGGAGCCCGGATGTCCCCGTCACGGGAGGTCGGACGGGGAGCACGCATCCGGATAGCGCGATGATGCCAAGGAGGACGAGCCGGGGTGACGGCCGTTTCATGGTGAGACTCCCGTCTGGACGCTACCAGATATCCTCTACCCGCGAACCCGTTTAAACAAAACTTGACGGCTGTCACGTCGAAGGGAGCGGTTCTCGCGTAACGACGAGGACCGCGCGCACCGTTCAGGCGGTCCGGGAAGGACGCCCCTGACGCTTCCGGGAGGCGCGGCTCACGTTGACCAGGATCTCCGCCACGATGGCATAGAAATCGGCCGGGATGACGTCCCCGATATCGACCTGGCTGTACAGCGCCCGGGCCACGGGAGGGTTTTCGACGATCGCGACGCCGGCCTCGCGGGCGATGTCCCGGATCCGCTTGGCGACGAGGTCCGTCCCCTTGGCCACCACGACGGGCACGTCGGTCGTCCCCTGCTCGTACTTGAGGGCCACCGCGAAGTGCGTGGGATTGGTGATGACCACGGCGGCCGTCGGCACGTCGGCCATCATGCGTCGCCGCGCGGCCTGCATCTGGCGCTTCCGGATCTCGGCCTTGACCTCGGGAGACCCTTCCTGCTGCTTGGCCTCGTCCTTGACTTCCTGCTTGGTCATCTTGAGGTCGCGCCACCACTCGAAACGCTGGTAAGCGTAATCAGCGGCCCCGACGACCAGCAGGACCACGATCGAGCGCAAGGAGACGTCCCAGGCCGTGCTTCCCAGGAGACTGGCCAGGTGAGGGCCATCGAGCTGGAGGGCGGTGACGATCTGGAGGTAACGATCGCGGATGACCTGGTAGGCCAGGTAACCGACGAGGACGATCTTGAGGATGCCCTTGACCGTCTCCACGACTCCACGCATCGAGAAGATGCGCTGCAGGCCCGTCAGCGGATTCATGCGTCCGAAGTTGGGTTTGAGCGGTTCTCCCGTGAGGAGGAAGCCGGTCTGCAGGAGGTTCACGGCGATGCCCAGGAGGGCGAGCGAGAGCACCGTCGGGGTCACGGCCTTGCCCACGTCTCCGAGGACCTGGCCCATCATGTCGATAAACAGGGGAATCGTGAGGTCCCCTGACGGGAAGGCCCGGAACGAGGTCTGCATCCGCTCGAACATCACGGTGGACATCGCCTGCCACTGCGAGTACACCAGGATGGCCCCGCCGAGCAGGAGCACCGACGCGTTGACGTCCTGGCTGCGCGGGATGTTCCCCTTCTTGCGGGCATCCGCCAGCCGTTTGCCTGAAGGGGCTTCTGTTTTGGACTCGCGATCGCCTGCCATGTCGCTATCCTAGGCCGCAGGGCTCAGAAAAGCGATACCCAGCTCTTCAGGAAGCGCTGCAGCGTCCAGTCGAGGGTCGAGCCGAACAGCGGCAGGGTCAGGATGAGCGTCAGGACCCCCAGAGGAATCTTGATGGCCGAGCCCAGCTGGAACACGTTCAGCTGCGGGACGACCCGGCTCAGGATGGCGAGCGCGAGTTCGACCACCAGCAGCAGGCCGGCCATCGGCAGCATCAGGGAGAGGGAGACCTCGAACATGGCCGTCACCAGCCCGAGCAGCTTGTCGAGCAGGGGGGCGACGAGCGAGACCCTTCCGGGGGGATACACCTTGAACGTGCGCCAGAGGGCCGCGATGAGCCAGTGATGGGAATCCGTGCCCAGAAAGCTCAGCGTCGCGAGCCAGGACATCATGACGCCGATCTCGGTCGACGTTCCGCGCGTCACGGGGTCGAGCAGCTGGTTCATCGAGAAGCCCATCTGGAGGGCGAGGAAGTGCCCTGCGACCTGAGCCCCGCTCAGGAACAGGGTCGCGACGAAGCCGAGCAGCAGGCCCAGAGCGAGTTCACCGGCGATCGCCACCGTCCAGTCGTACGGGGTCTCGATGGGCGGAGCGGGCGCCTGGAGGGCCAGGGGCGCGAGGAGCATCGTGACCAGGACGGCGAAACCGACCCGGAACCGTGCCGGGACCTGGGTCGCTCCGAGCACGGGTGCCGTGACGACCAGCCCGGACATGCGTACGAGGACCAGCAGCAACGCGGTGAGACTCTGCGCCGGCAGGGACAGGAGGGTCGAGAGATCCATCGGCTAGCGGGCGTAGCGCGGCAGCTCGACGAGAAGCCGGGTCATGAAGTCGATCAGGTTCTGGACCATCCATGGGCCCATGAACGCCAGCAGGGCGATCGTCGCGACGATCTTGGGAATGAACGACAGCGTCGATTCGTTGATGGACGTGACGGCCTGGATGATGCTCACGATGAGCCCCACGCCCAGGCTCACGAGCAGGGCCGGCCCCCCGATCTGGATCATCAGGATGAGAGCTCGCTGGCACAGTTCGTAGAAGACGGTCTGGCTCATGCGGCCTCAGCGGAAGCTCGCGACGAGGGCCCGGCTGAGCAGGTGCCAGCCGTCGCAGAGCACGAACAGGACGAGCTTGAACGGCAGCGAGATCACGACGGGAGGCAGCATCATCATGCCCATGCTCATCAAAAGGCTCGAGACCACCAGGTCGATGACGAGGAAGGGCAGGTAGATCACGAAACCGATCTGGAAGGCCGTCTTGAGCTCCGAGATGATGAAGGCCGGGATGAGCGTCAGGGTGGGGATGTCATCCGGTCGCCTCGGTCGGGGCAGCTTGGCCATGCTGACGAACAGGGCGATGTCTTTCTGGCGCGTCTGCCGGAACATGAACTGGCGGATGGGCTTCTGGGCCCGGTCCAGGGCCTGGGCCTGCGAGATGCGCTGTTCCAGGTAGGGTTGGAGGGCCTCGCGGTTGACGTCCGTCAGGGTCGGGGCCATCACGAAGAAGGTCAGGAACATCGCAAGGCCCAGCACGACCTGGTTCGGCGGCATCATCGGGGTGCCGAGGGCTTGCCGTGTGAACGACAGGACGATCAGGATCCGCGTGAAGGCGGTCATCATCAGCAGGATCGCCGGTGCCAGGCTGAGGACCGTCAGGAGGGCCAGGATCTGCAGGTTGATCGCCACGTCCTGGGGGGATCCGGATGCCGGGATCCGGGGCACGGCGAGCTGCGCGAGGGCCTCGCCGGCGGGTAGCCAGACGGCGAGTGCGACTGCCAGTACGAGCAGCCAGCGCCTCATGACGTCTGACCATCCTGTGGCCGCACGAGCCGGCGCAGCGTGTCCTCCACCTCGTCCGCGAAGTCAGGGCTCTCGCCTCCGTCGACCAGCCATTTCTTGAAGGTCTCGCTGCCCTGCTCGGCCGACCATTCGGCGAGCTTCACGAGCATGTCCTTGCCATCACTCCCGACGACGACGATACGATCGCCGAGCTCGACGAGGTGCAGGGTCTGATTGCCTCGCAGCGGCAGCGAGGCCAGGGAACGGAAGCCTCGCTCCCCGCCGTTCAGCGACAGGCGTTCGAGCCAGGCGCGGGGGATGAACCCTTTCTTGACCAGGTAAGCGGCGCCGTAGGCCAGCCCGACGACGACGCCGAGCCGGAGCAGGATCCCGAGTGCGTTTTCGAGTGGGCCCGGCTCGGGTCGATCCTCGGCAGGATCCTGGTAGTCACGCCATTCGAAGGTCTCGAGCGATGCGGTGGCCTCGCCTGAAGACTCCCGGGCCTCGTCAATGGCCATCGCGGGCCCGTGAAAGAGGCACCAGGCCACCAGGATCCAGGACAGGAGCCGGAGCCAACCCCAGGACACGCGGCAGGTCATCGCGACAGAAGCCGCTCCGCAGGGCTCACGATGTCCGTGACCCGGACCCCGAAGTTCTCGTCGATGACGACGACCTCACCCCGGGCGATCAGCTTGCCGTTCACGAGCAGGTCGACCGGCTCACCGGCGAGCTTGTCGAGCTCGACGACCGAGCCCTTGCCAAGCTCCAGGACGTCTCGGATCTGCATCCGGGTGCGACCGAGTTCCACCGTCACGCGCAGGGGCACGTCCATGAGCAGGTCGAGCCCCTGCCCCGCGGCGCCGGGAGGCATGCCTCCGAAGGGCTGGAACTGCGCCATCTGCCAGTTCGGTGGCGGGCCAGCAGGAGCGGCGGGGGGCGCGACGGGTGGGGGTGGATAGCCCTGGGGCGGCGGATAGCCTGCAGGGGGGTATCCCGGTGGAGGATAGCCCGGCGGCGGGTACCCGGGTGGGGGATAACCCGCAGGAGGGTATCCGGCAGGCGCCTCGACCGGAGGAGGCGGCGGCGGCGGCGGCGGGGGGGGCGGAGCCGCCGCGGGCGGCGGTGGAGGCGGGGGAGCTGCAGGAGCCGCGGGAGGAGGTGGCGCAGCGGGGGGGGGAGGCGAGACGACCGCTGCCGCTGCGGGCGCCCCGCCGAACTCGAAGAGGATGTTGATCGCCGCCATCGGGACGAGTTGCAGCAGCGTGCTGTTCAGCAGCCCCTCGACCGTCATCGTGTACGAGATGACCAGGATGTCACCACCCTGGTATCCCGGCCCCATGGTGAACTCTTCGGGGTTGTCGATGACGATGGGGTCGGGTGACTTGAACTCGATCTTTTTCGAGAAGGTCTGGTTGATGGTGTTGGCGGCCATCCCCATCATCTGGTTGATGGCTTCGCCGATGGCCGAGAGCTGGAGATCGTCGATGATGCCCGAGGGGGGCTGACCATCTCCGCCCATCATCAGGTCGGTGATGATGGTCGTGTCCATCTGCGTGATGGCATAGCCCAGGATGAACGATTGGCCGCGGAAGACGCTCGGGACGTCGACAAGGACCATGGGCTCCGTGAGCGCCATCGCGATGTCGACCGGGGCCACGAACATCGAGGTCGGGTTGCTGATGGCAACCTGCTTGTTGAGCAGGATGGCGAGGGTCGTGGCACCTGAACCGAGGGCAACGGTTCCGAATTCCTCGATCGCCTGGACTTGCTCAGTCGTCAGGCCATCGCTCATTCCGCCCCTCCCTCTGCTTCGTCGTCCACGACATGCGTGATCTTCACGGCCATCCTGTTCCGGTTGGTGCCGGGCTGACCGCGGAACTTCAGCATGTCCCCCACCCGGATGGCCAGATCCTCACCCACACGGGTTTCCACGGGGAGGAAATCGCCGACACCCAAGGATAGCACGTCGGAAACGCGGACGGTGGTCTCGCCGAGCACCACCTGGAGCGGGACGACGGTCTGTCCGACCTGTCCCGTCAGGTTGTTGCGGAATTCGATCGACTGGCTCTGCCTCTGCGTGGCGAACATCGCCTGCGCCGAGATCTTGCCCATGACCGGTTCGAGCACGATGTACGGGATGCATAGCGAGAGCGGGCCGGTGTTTTCGCCGAACTTGGCCTCGAAGGTGATCAGGACGACCGGGTCCGAGGGGGGCACGATCTGGACGAATCGCGGGTTCATCTCCATCGTCTCGACCTTGGGGCTGAACGTCAGCACGTTCTGCCAGGCCTCGGTCAGGGAGCCCAGGAGGCGCTGGGTGATGTTGGCGATCAGCGTCCGCTCGATGTCCGTGAGGTCTCGCCGGATCCGGGTGACCCGTCCCGGGCCGCCCAGAAGGCGATCGAGGATGGCCGAGGTCAGATCGATGTTGATCTCGAAGAGGCTGGTGCCCACCAGGGGCTCCATCGTGAAGACGTTCAGGATGGTGGGGGACGGCAGCGATCGCGAGTATTCGTCGAAGGTCAGCTGCTCGACGGACACGACCTCGACCTGCACGAGCATTCTCAGCTGGCCCGACAGGGCGGTGGAGAGCAAGCGACCGAAGCCCTCGTGGATCATCGACAGGGTGCGGATGTGGTCCTTCGAGAACTTGTTCTGTCGCTTGAAGTCGTAGATCTTGACGGTGCGCCGGATGATCGGCGCGGAAGGCTCCTCGACGGGCTGAAAATAGCCTTGCATCGGGGCCGCGACCATCGGGGCCATCGGACCGGGCACCCCGACGGGCTGGACAGGCGCCGGCGCGGCGGGTGCGGCAGGTTTTTCGGTGGCGATATCCCCCGTCGACAGGGCCGACAGGAGGGCATCGATCTCGGCTTGCGAGAGGATCTCGGCCATTCAGGCCCTCCTGCGATTACTGGATGACGAAGTCCGTGAAAAACACCCCCATGACCTTTCTCTGGGTGATGGACTGGTTGAGCGCGAGTTTCAACTTCGACTTGACGAGGTCCTTGCCGCCGGGCGCCTTCAGGCTGGCCATCGTCTGCTTCGACAGCGTCGAGATGATCACGTCCTTGTAGATGGGCTCGTAGGGAGCCATGGCCGCCTTCACCGCGATGGTCGGATCTTCCGCCTTGGCCGCACCGCCGCCGTGGCCCCCACCGCCTTCTTCCTTCTTGGCTTCCTTGCCGTCTCCTTCGCCGTGCGGGGCCTCGGCTTCCATCTGGAGCATGATCGAGGTCTTGAGGTAGTGGCGACCCGGATCCGAGAGGTTCACGATGAAATCGCCGACCGGGTAGAGTTCCATCTGCGGGGCCGCGTGTTCTTCGGCCTTGGCGTGGTTCTCCACCGGCTTGCCCTGCTCGGTGACGATGTGCTTTTCTACGATGATCTGGCGCGGCATCCCGACCCGGATTCCCACGAAGGTGCTGAGGCCGGTCAGGAGCATCATCCCGACGGCGGAGATCAGCCACTTGACGCTGAAACCACCGCCTCCGGCAGAGGCGGCCGCTTCTCCTGCACCTTTCTTGTTGGTGGCCATGGCGAAAAAGAGCCTCCTGGAACTCAGATGTCGCGGGCGCCGGGGGCATTCCGGCGTAACACCACGATGTCGACGCGACGATTCTGGGCGCGATGCGCTTCCGAGTCGTTGGCCACCTTGGGATCGTATTCCCCGAAGCCCAGTGCCGATAACCGTCTCGGGTCATAGCCGTGACGTTCGATCAGGAACCGGACGATGGCGGTGGCCCGACAGGCTGACAGCTCCCAGTTGGACGGATACCGATCCGTCCGGATCGGGAGGTTGTCCGTGTGGCCCTCGATCCGCAGATCGTGCTCCTGCGCCTTGAACATGCGCGCCAGCCGATCGAGGGATTCGATCATCTCGGTGCGCAGGAGGGCCTCACCCGGCTCGAAGAATCCGGCATTGGAGATCGAGACCGTGAGCCCCTCCCGGTCGAGTTTCGTCTCGATGTCCCCTTCGAGCCCCTCTTCCTCGGCGACCTGCTCGATGTCTTCCTTCATCTTCTCGAACTCGGTCTGCTCGAGCTGGATGAGGGAGTCCATGGCGGGCAGCACCCCCTGCGTCCCGGACAGGACGGACGGCTCGCTCTGCCCCGACGCGCCCTTCAGGTTCACGACCGTCATCGAGGAGGCGAGGGCCGACTTGAGCGCGTCGTACTTGTTCTGGTCGATCTTGGACATCGAATAAAGCACGATGAAGAACACCAGCAGGAGCGTGATGAAGTCCGCATAGCTGATCAGCCAGCGCTCCGAACTGCCGTGCCCGCCGCCGCCGTGGCCTCCCCGGCCCCTGCGTCCACCTCCTCCGGACATCGGTTATGCCGCCTCGTCCTTGGGCTTCAGCGTGGCGCGGAGCGTGGGCGACAGGAAGCTCTTGAGCTTTTCTTCCACGATCTGGGGGTTGTCGCCTGCCTGGATGGACAGGATGCCCGTCATCATCATCTCGCGCACGAGGATCTCGGCTTCGCTGCGACGCTTGAGCTTGGCCCCCATGGGGAGCCAGAAGAGGTTGGCCGTCCACACCCCGTACAGGGTGGCGACGAAGGCGACCGCGATGGCGCCGCCCAGAGAGCTGGGGTCGGCCAGGTTCCCGAGCACGTGGATAAGTCCCATCACCGTCCCGATGATGCCCATCGTCGGACCGTAGGCTCCCGCACCCTCGAAGATTCCGAACCCTGCCGCATGGCGGCTCGCGATGAAGCTCAGCTCCGTCTCGAGCATGTCCCGCACCGTGTGCGAGTCGATGCCATCGGCAACCATCTGCATGCCCTTGCGAAGGAACTCATCACCTGCTTCGGCAAGGTCCGCTTCCAGAGCCAGAAGGCCTTCCCGGCGTGCTTTTTCGGCATAACCCACCAGCTGGGGAATGACGGCTGCCGGGTTGAACGGGTCGGCCTTGAAGGTGATCGCGATCATCTTCGGAAGGTTGAGCATGTCCGGCATGGGATACGACAGGAAACAGGCCCCGAAGGTTCCGCCCAGGACGATCATGGCGGCAGTCGGCGCCACGAGTCCCATCAGCCCGTGGACACCACCGCTTTCGATGACGTTGGCCACGAGCATGGCGCCCCACCCCAGCAGCAGGCCGATGACGGTCGACAGTTCCACGGCGTCAATCCTCCACCTTCTGGATGGCCGATTCCTGCAGGAACCTCCATCCGGGGTAACAGCTCTGCTTGAAGCTGGCCACCCGTTCGATCACCTCATCGACAGTTTCGCGCACGACGTAGCGCTGGTCGGTGGTGAGCGACACCACGGTGTCGGGAGTCGACTCGATCGCCTCGATCAGGTCGCAGTTCACGACGAACTGCTGGCCATTGAATTTCGTGAGCTTGATCATCGTCCGCTCGCGCCTTTCTCCCGGTTCATGCGCTGCACGAAGACCAGGATCTCTGCCACCACCGGATAGCATTCCGGGGGGATGAAATCGCCGACCTCCAGCGTCGCCAGACTTTCCACGAGCAGGGGATCCTCATGAACCGGCACCCCGTGCTCGGCGGCAAGTGCCAGGATCTTCTCGGCGATCCGCCCCTGACCTTCGGCCACGACGCGGGGAACGTCGTCCTCGTCGGGATCGTATCGCAGGGCGATCGCCTTGCGTCTCTTCTCGCCATCCACGATCCGATCACCCCCATCTGGTCGGTGACGCGTCGCCGGAGCCAGAGTTTTCCCGCCGGACACGGATCCCGGGTCCGATCACCGTCAGGCCCCTGGCCTCGAGGGCCGTTCGAAGCTCCTGAAGACGCGGTTCCAGCCACCGTGCGAGTTCCGGGGCGATCAGGTCGATCTGCAACGTTACCTGGCCTGCCACGAAATGTAAATCGATGCCGAGCCGCGAGAGATGAGGTGTCTCGAGGCTCATGCGGACTCGAGTCGCGGGTGGGCGCTCCGCTTCCACGGCGTCCCTGGCCTCGTCTTGGATCCTCACCCACCCCTGATTTCCGTCCCGGTCGGCCCAGGGCACGTCGAGCTGGGGGGGAGTCCCCAGGGCCCGCAGTCCCGAGGCCAGCCGGGCCGATGGCTCCTCGGGCAAGGCGTCCGGGGGGGCTTCCCCGGGTGGCGGTGGGGCGGGGTCGTCCGAGTCCAGGGAGGCCAGGCGGGCCTCGACGGGCAACCCGGTCGAGAGCCATCGACCCACGGTCTCGTCCGGGCGATCGGGGTCGAGCTCCCGTCCTGCTTGCCCCCAGCGCCTCGCCCAGCCGGTCTCGTCCGCGAGGAGGTGGCGGTTGGCGCGCAGCGTCTCCGGCGTGACGGGCAGCCGTCTCGCCAGCAGATCGACGAGGGCGCGCAGGCTGCCCTCGTCCGCTGCGTTCAGCTTGCGTGCCAGGTGCTCCGTCCGTCCGATCCAGTCCCGCTTCAGGGGCAACTCGGCGTCCCGGAGCACCGAGACGATCGCCTCGCGCAGGTCGGTCCGGGGCAAGCCGATCGTCTCGAGGAGCGCCCGGACGGCTACCGCGCCACCTTCCGGGCTGGCAGGCCGGGGGGGCGGCGCGATGCCAGGCTCGGAACTCGCCGGAGGGGCCTCGCGGCCAGGTCCGCGCACGGCGCCGGAGGGGACGTTCGGTCGGGGGGAGGGCGAACTGCCGGCGCCCGGGGTGCCGATGTCCATGGTGTCCTCTCACCCCGCCTCGTGGCTTACCGCTTCAGCGACATGAGCTCCTGCAGGACCTCGTCGGAGGTCGTGATCACCTTCGAGTTGGACTGCAGGCTGCGCTGCGCCACGATGAGGTCCGAGAACGACTGCGCCAGATCCACGTTCGAATTCTCGAGCGTGCCGGGGGCGATCATCCCGCGAGAACCCGTGGCCGGGGTTCCGACCTGGGGCTCCCCCGAGTTGGCGGTGGTCGTGAACACGTTGTCGCCCGCGACCGCGAGACCGCTCGGGTTCGTGAAGGTGGAAACAGCCACCTGACCCAGCACGCGGCTTCGTCCGTTCGTGAACACGCCCATCAGCGAGCCGGAGGCATCGAGGGAGACTCCCGAGAGGTTCCCGGATCCGTATCCGTTCTGGTCCACCATGACCGCGGTGTGGTTGTAGAACTTCTTGGAGGGATCCGAGGTCGGGTCCGTGTACTGCGTGAGGCCGTCCGTCCGACCCGGCGTCCCCACCTCGAGCTGGAGGCTGAGAGGGTTGGCGCTGGTCGAGGGAGCGAGGCGGAAGGTCGGCAGGGACGTCAGCGCCGCAGAGCCGGGAGTCGGGGACTTCGGCACGATCCCGTCGACCGGGGGACCCGAAGGATTGACCGGATCCATCACCTTCCCAGGCCCCGGTTCGCGGAAGGCCGTCAGCACGCCATTCGGTCCGAACTCGACATAGCCGACCACGAGACGGAGGTCGGCCTGCGCTTTCTCGTCGAGCACGGCCGAGCCCGAGATGAGGTCGCCGGTCCCGTTGATGATCTTGCCGACGACACCGTCCTGCGGATCGTCGTTCAAGGTGCCGTTCGACTTGACGAAGCGGAAGTCAGAGATGTTCTGGGGTTTGAAAGCTAGTTGCCAGCGGTTCGCCGAAGTCGGGTCGGACGCCACGGACGGCTGCCGCGTGAAGATGATCGTCCCCTTGAGCGTATTACCCTGCGAGTCGAACATGCTCACGGATGCGAGCGCCTGGGAATCGCGGGGGAAGGCCCGGTCCAGGGCCGGAGTCTGGGCCTCGAGGTTGGAGCTCAGACGGATGCTCGTCGTGGCCTGCGGCGTCAGGGTGATGCCGGCGGGCACCATGATGGGCTCGATGGGGCGGTTGGTGTTCACGCGCGCCGTGCCGTCCGGCATGACCTCCGAGTTCCAGCCCATCACGCGGAAGCCGTTCGAGACCTTCAGGAAGTTGCCGCTGCGGTCGAAGTCGAACGCGCCGTCCCGGGTGAACACGCTGTTCCGACCATCCGACAGGATGAAGAAGCCTTCACCGCTGATCGCCAGGTCCGTGTTCTTGTAGGTCGGCGTCAGCGCCCCCTGCGTCTGGATGAGGTCGATGGAGCCGACGGACACGCCCAGACCCACCTGCGAGGGGTTCGTACCGCCCAGGGCCGTCGTGGGCGCGGAACCGCCCCGCAGCGTCTGCGAGAACTGCTCCTGGAAGTTCACACGGTGCGACTTGTAGCCCACCGTGTTGACGTTGGCAATGTTGTTACCGATGACATCGAGCTTGATCTGCTGGTTGCGCAGACCCGAGACACCAGAGCTCAACGAGCGGAGCATGCGGCTTCCTCCCTGGGATGATCGACGCGCTGGTCGCGGGGGCAACTTCTGGCCCCTCGCTCGCCTCCCCGGAGGGTCCAGCGTCCAGCAGCGCGTCTGACTAGGCGATCACGGCACTGTCTATCTTGGTGAAAACGTTGTCCTTGAGGCTGTCCCCGTCCACCGCCGTGATGACCGTGCGGTTTCGCACCGACACCACGAAAGCGACGTGGTCCACCATCACGAGGCTGTCGCGGGAACCCTTGGCGGCGGCGCGGTCGACGCCGTCGGCCAGTCGGGCCATCCGATCGGCGTCCATCGCGATCCGGCGCTCTTGCAGCCTCCCCATCGCGTGGGCAGACATCCGGATGCTCCGGCCTCGCGCATCCAGCATCTGCTGGAAGGACTGAGGACCGAGCTCCTGGAAAGCGTGGTCACGCTCGACCCGAGGTCCGAGGGGGGCGCGCAGGCTGGCCTGTAAGCGCATCGCTTCGATGTCCACGCTGTCCTCCTTTCCCGCTTCGTGGCGTCACACCTGTCATGTCGGTGTCAAAACGGGTGACTTTAGGCCGCCACCTGCATGATCGACGAGAAATCCACCGTGGCGGGCTTCTTGTCGACCGGCTGGTCGTCGACCGTCGTCTCCTGGACGAGCGCCTTGAGGTTGCCGTCCACGCGGCGAATCTCGACCAGGCGCCCCATGAACTTGGTCTTGCCGTCGTCCACGGCCACCCGCTTGCCGATCATGCTCGAGGCCGAGGCCAGCTGGTTGAAGTCGTTCTGCGCCGCCATGGTCTTGTTCAGCTTCTGCATCTCTTCGAGCGAGTTGAACTGGGCCATCTGGGCGATGAACTCCTTGTCCTCCATCGGGTTCAGGGGGTCCTGAAACCGGAGCTGGGTGACGAGGAGCTGCAGGAAGTCATCCTTCCCGAGCCTGGACTGGGCGGCCTGGTTGGCCTTGTTCCCGGCCAGCGCGGTGGCCGTGGCGTTGGCCGACGAGGTGGTGCTGCTGACGACCGAATTGCCGGCCATGGGGACCCTCCTGCTATCAGGCGCGGGTGTCGAAGCCTCCCGCCTGTCCGGAACCATGCCTCATCATCGGCACCCCTTCGCCGAACTGAAGGGCCACGGGGTCCTCTTCTTCCCAGCCACCGCCGAAGCCCCGGCGCCGGAAGCTCCGGGAGTCCTGACCGGACTGCTGCCGGCCCTGCTGCCAGGCCCCGCCGCCGAGGTCAGCCTGCGGCTCGCGATGTCGCGGATCGTTCGTCAGCTGGACCTCGACCTTGTCCAGGCGGACTCCCTGATCCAGCAGCGTCTGCTTGAGGTCACCGAACTGCTGCTCCAGGGCCTGATGCGCGTGGGGCTGGTCGACGCGGATGATCGCGGTGACCACTCCCTCCTGGGCCCGGACCCGGACCTCGATGCGGCCGAGATGCTCGGGACTGAGCTGGAGCCGCAGCTCCGAGGACACCTGGTCACGGCTCGTGTTCGCCAGGTAGGAGCGCACCACGTCCTGCACGGGGCGGGCAGGCTGCTGACTCTCGGGGCCCTGGGTCGGACGGGCGAGGACCTCGCGGGCGTCCCGCATCGTGGCCGCGGGGCTCATCACGCCTTCCGGCCGGGCCACGTCGCGCACTCCGATCGCCGCCACGGGATCGGACGCAGGATTTTCCGGGCCAGCCGCTGGTGAAGACGCAGCCTGAGAGGCGACTTCCTCGGCTGTGGCGACCTCGGGACCCACCGTCGGGGTCATCACGGGAAGCTCGCGGGGGGCGGCCTCACCGTCCCGGGCCCCGGAGTCGTTCGATCCGGTGTCGGGGTGATCGCCCTGGCTCGCCACCGCGGCGGGAATCATGGCGACGGGTTGCCCCGTCGTGGCCCCTTCCGTGGACGGGCCACCGGGGATCATCGTGCTCTCCTCGGGACCACCGGACGTGGCCACGGGCCTGCGCACGACCTCGAGGCTCTGCACCCGGAGTTCCTGGAACAGGGCCGCTTCCAGGCTCGGCATCGCCTCGCGGGCGGGACTGTCCGATTTCGCGGTGCCGGTCACGGCCATTCCGGTTCCTGCCTGGTCGCCGAGGGCCGATGCCACGGGCCCTGAAGCTCCCGGCATCATCGCGACGGGCGCGGTGGGCGATGCGGATCGGAGGGTCGCACTGACCTCGTCGGTCCGGACCTCGTCATGCACGGTCGGCGCGAGAACGGGTCCGACGGGGTTCTGCACCAGCACGAGCCAGGATGGGTCGTTCATGACAGGGAGCGCGCTGGCCTGCGGGGTGTCTCCGGCCAGCGAGGCGGTGGCATCCTCGTCTTCGCCCGGGTTCGACGGGGATTCCGCGGTCGCCTCGTCCGCACCGTCCCGCAGGGTGTGTTCTTCGCCCACGTCCTCGGCTTGCGAGGCATCGCCAGGCGAGTCGATCGCGGTGGACTCGGTGGTTTCCCGGGGCTCGCGCGAGCCATCGGCCACGTCCCGGGTCTGGTTCGCCTCGAGGGCCTCGCGAGGTCCCGATTCGAGTGCAGCCGGGGTGGACATCAGCTGACGCTCCTCCGGACTCCAGCTGGCGCCCGTGGTCTCGCGTGAGGCTTGCTCGTCAACCGGGCGCCGGGCCTCGCGACGCACGGCCGGATCTGCGACCTTCCGTTCGCCCGCGGGACGACTCAGGTCCGACCGCGTCTCGGCGGTGCGTCCGGGCTCCCGGTCGAGCGGGCGGGAGCGCCGGGCGCCATCGGTGGACGACTGTCGCGCGGGGCCGACGGATCGTGCCAGCTCCGGCGTGCCGCTCGCCTGCTGCCGGGGCGACCTGGCCGGAAGTTTGCTCGCGGATGGCTGGACGCTTCCCAGGATGCGCTGGAAGGCCTCGGTCTGGGCCGCCGTGGGGGCCGCGGGCATGGAAAGAGCGGGCAGTCCGCCGGGTTCACCGGCGAAGAGTCCGACCCGGTTCCGGGGTTCGAGCTGGGGCATGTTCCCTCCTCACGAGGGATGCCCTTGAGCTATCCCTCTGATCGGGATATCGGCAGACCGGGGCCGACCTGTAGGCCTGGTACCTGGCCATGTCGGATCGTCGCCAGTTCGTCGAGCATGTTCGCTTCGCGGCGGTTTTCCAGGGCGATCCAGTCCTTCAGCGCCTGTCCCCGGAGCTTCTCGAGGACCTGGACCTTACGGGCGACCTCCACGAGGGCAGCCCGGGCCTGCTCCACGCGCTGCCGTGCCTGCCCCACGGCCTTCTCGGCGGCCCGTTCCCGGGCATCCAGGTTGCTCTGGAAGCGCTGCGCATCGAGCAGGAGGGTTACATCCATCCGTCCGTCCGACGACATCGAGCGGAGGTCTTCGTGGAGGGCGTCCCGTTCACCGGCCATCGCGGCCAGGCGGGCCTCCTCTTTGGCCAGGACGTCCTCGGCGAAGCCCAGCAGGCGTGAATGCTCGTCCTGACGGCGCTTCTCGAGGTCGAGCACCACCTGGAGGCGAAAGCGAAAGCGGCCGGCCATCCGGTTCCATCCGTTCCGGCGTTCAGCCGTCGAAGAGTTGCGTCAGCCGGTGGGTCGTCGACTCGAGGTCCGTGGGTTCCATGACCCCCTGCCGCAGGAAGCCGTTGACGCTCTCGATCCGGGCGATCGCCGCGTCGATGGCCGGGTTCGAACCTCGCGCGTAGGCCCCGATGTTGATGAGGTCCCGGGCCTCCCGGTAGGTCGCGAGGGTTTCGCGGAGGGTCCCCGCGGCCCGCAGGTGATCGGGCCCCACGATCTCGGTCATGACGCGCGACACGCTCGAGAGCACGTCGATGGCAGGATAGTGGTTCTGGGCAGCGAGGTCGCGCGACAGGACCACGTGACCGTCGAGGATGCCTCGCACGGTGTCGGCGATCGGCTCGTTGGTGTCGTCCCCTTCGACGAGGACCGTGTAGAGGGCCGTGATGGCTCCCCGGTCGCTGGTGCCACTCCGCTCGAGCAACTTGGGCAGGAGGGCGAACACCGAGGGGGTGTAGCCCTTGGTGGCAGGGGGTTCGCCGATGGCCAGCCCCACCTCGCGCTGGGCCATCGCGAAGCGCGTGACCGAGTCCATCATCATGATGACGTTCTTGCCCTGGTCGCGGAACCACTCGGCGATCGCCGTGGCGACGTAGGCGCCCTTCAGGCGCTGCAAGGCGGGCTGGTCCGACGTGGCCACCACCACCACGGACCGGGCCAGGCCCTCGGGACCGAGGTCCCGCTCCAGGAATTCCCGGACTTCTCGTCCTCGCTCGCCGATGAGGGCGATCACGTTGAGGTCGGCCTTCGCCTGACGGGCGATCATGCCGAGCAAGGTCGACTTGCCGACGCCCGAGCCGGCGAAGATCCCCAGTCGCTGTCCCTGTCCACACGTCAGGATCCCGTCCATCGCGCGGACGCCCAGCGAGAGGGGGCGATGGATCCGCATGCGCGTGAGGGGATTCGGGGGAGGGGCTTCCAGGGGAGCCCTGCCCCCGCCCGAGATGGGGCCCTTACCATCCATGGGGTTCCCCAGGCCGTCGATGACGCGTCCGAGGAGGTTCGGGCCGACTCGCACGTTGAGGGTTTCCCCCATGGCGATCACGGGGCTGCCGGGTTTGATCCCCTCCAGCTGGCCGAGCGGCATGAGGAGGGTCCGCTCCTCGCGGAAACCCACCACCTCGGCGGGCATGGCCTGCTTCGGGCTCACCTGGATGCGACAGAGTTCCCCGAGGCTCGCGGCAGGTCCGTGGCTTTCCACCACCAGGCCCACCACCTGGGCGACCCGGCCCTCGTGACGGACGAGGTCCAGGTCCTCGATCCGGTCGAGGTAGGAGTGAAAGGGTCCGATGATCACGGCTCCTCCTCGGCGAGGAGGGTCGCGTCCTGGGCAGACAGTGCCTCCGGGTCGTCGTCTTCGCTCGCCAGATCGAACCCGTCGGCCGTGACGTCGTCGATGCTGGTGGGCATCCAGCGGGGCGCAAAGGTTTCCGGAGCCGGTGCCGGTGCAGGGGGAGGGACGGCCGGTTTCGCGGCCGGCACGGCGGGGGGGACGATCCGCGCGGCAGCCTGACCGCGTGCCGACTGTCGGGCCGCCTCGTGCGACTCCGTGATGACACGGGCGGCTTCCCGGGTCACCGGATGGGCATCGAGGCCCTCCCCCGTCAGGGCGCGCGCGGCACTGTCGAGCTGGGTGAGCCACGTGGCATCGATACGCCCGACCTTGAGATCGACCTTCACTTCTCCCGGGGCGAGGCCCGGATTGCCCACCGTCTCGACCATCATGGCCTCGGGTTCCCGGAAGGCGAGCAGGTCCTCGGGATTCAGCTCGATCCGCAGGCCCAGTTCACCGGCCAGTCGCCGGATGATCGCGTCCACCTGCCCGGCCACCAGGTGCGCATCACGGGGCTCGCGGCCGAGGATCTTGGCCGCGATCAGGATGCTCAGGCGCACGAGGTCGGGCTCGATCCGTGTCAGCTGGAGCGCCAGGTCATACCGGGCGGTGTCCACGGCCTGCTGGAGCGGGAAAATGCGCTTCTCCCATTCCTGGACGCCCTCATGAAACGCGTCCTCGCGACCCTGCTTGAGGCCATCGGCGTAGCCGGCCTCGGAAACCTGCACGAGGAGTTCCTGGGCCCGGGCCTGGGCCTCGTCGAGCAGGGCCTGCGCCTGGAGCTGGGCTTCCTCGAGGATCCGGGCGGCCTCGGCCTCGGCCTCGGCGCGGAGCTCTTCGGGCGTGGGGCCTGCCGGGATCTCGAGCTGTTCATCGGGATCGGGAACGGATGGGCCGATCACCCGAGGCTCCAGGGGGGGAGCAGGCGGCGGCGGGTCGATGACCCATTGCCCGTCGACGAAGCGGGACTGGGAGGCCTTGATGATCCGCGAGATCATGCCGCGACCTCGCCTAGCCCATCAACTCGTCGCCACCGCCACGTGCCACGATGATCTCGCCGCGCTCCTCGAGTGCGCGGATGATCGACACGATCTTCTGCTGGATCTCTTCCACGTCGCGTACGCGCACGGGGCCCATGAAGTCCAGTTCGTCCTTCACGATCTTGCCCATGCGTTCGGACATGTTCTTGAAAACCTTGGCCTTCACTTCCTCGTTCGACCCCTTGAGAGCCAGGGCGAGTTCCTTGGTGTCGACCTCCCGCAGCACGCGCTGGATCGAGCGATCGTCGAGGAGCACGATGTCCTCGAAGACGAACATGAGCTTCTTGATCTCCTCGGCGAGATCGGGGTTCTGCTCTTCGAGCGACTCCAGGATGGTCTTCTCGGTGCTGCGGTCGACCGAGTTGAGCATCGCGACCAGGGCCTTGGTGCCGCCCGCGTTGGTGAAGTCCTGGCTCATGACGGCCGAGAACTTGCGTTCCAGGACCTTCTCGACCTCCCGCAGGACGGCCGGGGTCGTGCGGTCCATCTGGGCGATGCGCGTGGCCACCTCGGTCTGGAGCTCGCTCGGCAAGCCCGAGATGACCATGGCAGCCTGCTCGGGCTTGATGTAGCTCAGGATGAGCGCGATCGTCTGGGGGTGCTCGTTCTGGATGAAGTTGAGCACCTGGGTGGGGTCGGCCTGACGGATGAACTCGAACGGGAGGGCCGTGAGGCTCTCGGACAGCTTGTTGAGGATCTCGCTCGCCCGCTCGGCCCCCAGGGCCTTGGTCAGCAACTCGCGGGCATAGGCGACGCCCCCCGTATTGATGTAGCTGTTGGCCTGGATGAGGTGATAGAACTCGTCCAGGATCTGTTCCGTCACCTCGGGAGCCATCTTGCCGAGGTTCGCGACCTCGAGCGTCAGCGCCTCGATGTCCTCGGGATTCCCGAGCGACTTGAGGATGGTCGAGGCCGTGTCGGGGCCCAGGGCCACGAGGAGGGCTGCTGCCTTCTGTCGGCCGGAGAGCTGTCGTTTGTCGCGATCGCGGAACATGGGTCAATCGTCCTCGTTCAACCTTCGGGAAACGGCGATCATTCGTCCTCGAGCATCCAGGACCGCACGAGCTTGGCGATCTCGGTCGGCTGGGCCTTGATGACCTTGGTGATCTCGCGGGCCAGCGTGGACTTGCGATCGTCCTCGCCGACGGCACCGAGAGAAAGGGTGGGCGCCACGGGATCTCGCACGGTCTCGACCACCTCCTCGGTGAGCGACAGGGGGCCGATCTCCTCGGCGATGGGCTCCTGCGTGCTGCTGAAGCCGCGGCGCAGGAGGAACAGCGCGAGCACGCCGACCATGATGGCTCCGAGGACCCGCAGATAGCCCTGGATGTTGGCCTGCTGGCGTGCCTGGGTTTCTTCCTCCGCGGCGACCTTGAGCTGCTGGTCGTTGAACTTCTGGCTCGTCACCACGACGGTGTCTCCGCGCACGGGATCGATACCTGCCGCGCCACCCACGAGTTCCTTGAAGCTGGCCAGCTGCTCTTCCTCGAGCTCGCCGTTGATGACGACGGCGACCGAGAGCCGCTTGACCTCGCCAGGGGCCTTGACGCGCCGCTGGATGCGCTTGTTGTCCTCGTAGTTGCGGATACTTTCGCGCTTCTCGTAGAGCCCGTTCCGGTTCGAGGCATCCGCCGTCTGGTAGCCCGGTGCCCCGGCATTGGCGCCGTCCGCGAGATTGGTCGTGACGCCGGGAACTCCTCCCGCTTCGGGGCGTCCGCCCCCGTAGGTCTCGCTGGTCTCCTTCACCGAGCGCATGATGCCGCTCTCGGAACCCGACGCGTCCACCACGGGGGAGTAGGTTTCCTCGTTGGTCTCCACCGAGCTGAAATCGAGCTCGGCTGCCACGGTGACGACCGAGTTGTTCGGGCCGAGCACCCGATCCAGGGTGGTCTGGAGATTTCGCTTGAGGTTGGTTTCCAGCTTCTTCTTGATCTGGAGTTGCTGGAGGGTGAGGTCAGACTCGTTCTTCTCGAGGTTGAGTTCCTCGGTGTAGTTGCGACCCGCGACGTCGGTGATGGCGACATCCGTCGCCTTGAGGCCAGGAACGCTCTTCGAGACCAGGTGAATGACGGTCTTGGCCTGGTCCGGCGAGAGCTTCGCTCCCCGGTCGAGTTTCAGGACCACGGCCGCGGTGGGAGATTCGTTGTCCTCGGAAAAGAGGTCCTTCTCGGGGATCACGATGTGCACCCGGCAGTCCTCGACGCCTTCCATCGCCTCGATGGTCCGGGTCAGTTCCCCCTGCAAGGCCCTCTGGTAATTCAGCCTCTGCAGGGCATCGGTCATGCCGAACTGGTTCTTGTCGAAGATCTCGTAACCGATGGAATCTCCGGTCGGAATCCCCTGGCCGGCGAGCGAGAGGCGTTGCTCGTCCACCTTGGTCTTGGGGACCAGGATCGCATTGCCGACGATCTGGTAGGGGACCTTGGCGTCCCGGAGCTTCGCGACGACCTGCCCGGCGTCCGCTTCCTCGAGATTCGTGAAGAGCGGAGTCCATTCCGGCGTCTGGGCCCACATGACGACGGCCAGGATGGCGACGACGCAGGCCGCCGCCACCCCCATGAACAGCAACTGCTGGACACGGTTGAGACTGGTCCAGATGCGGCCGAGGTCTTGCTGGATCTGCCGGATAAAGTCGTTCATGAAGGGCCTACACGCTCATTCGCATGATTTCCTGGTATGCCTCCATCATCTTGTTCCGGAGCTGCATGGTCAGTTCCACGGCGACGCTGGCCTGCTCTTCGGCCACCATCACGTCGTGCAACTCCACGTCACCGCCGGTCGCGAACTCCTGCTTGAGGTGGTCGGACTGGATCTGCAGACCGTTCACCTCGTCCAGGAAGGCCGACAGCGGGCGTCCGAGACCCTGCAGGGCCGCGGTGGCCGAGGTTCCCGGATCGGCCTGACGCGCGCCCGGAAGGTCCGCCCCGGGGAACTCGCGATTCGCAGCCTCGGCCTCGGCGTAGGCCTGCTGGAAGGCCACGGCCGCCTGTTCGCCCTCTCCGGCGAGCGGGATCCACTCCTTGCGGGTGGGGCCCACCGTCCGGAGCATCGAACCCAGCATGGTGTCGATCGCCATGAGCCTAGATCTCCAGGGCCTTCGAGGCGGCGCCCTTGAGGGCCTGGACCACCGTCACGTTGGCCTCGTAGGAGCGCGTGGCCGAGATGAGGTCCGTCATCTCGGTGACGGGATTGACGTTGGGCATGGCCACGTAGCCCTCGGCATTCGCATCGGGGTGGGCCGGGTCGAAGACCATCCGCAGCGGGCTCTGGTCCTCGACGATCGAGCGGACGCGGACGCCTCCGCCCGGGCGCGAACCATCCGAGGACTGGCGTGACTCGAAGACGACCATCTGACGGCGGTAGGCCTCGCCGTCCGGGGTCCGGGTGGTGTTGGCGTTCGCCAGGTTGGCAGCGATGGTGTCCATGCGCAGGCGCTGGGCCGTCAGGCCGCTCGCGCTCACGTTCATCGCATCGAAGAGACTCATCCTTCAGCTCCTCCCTGCATCAGTTTCCGCGGATCACGCTGTGAAGGCCCGACATCTTGCGTTTCATGAGGTCGGCCACGGCCCCGTACGTGAAGGACGCCTGCGCGAGCTTCGTCATCTCGGTGTCGATGTCCACGTTGTTGCCGTCATTTCGGAGGGACGTCTCATCCGAGTGCGTGGTGCGGATGGACACCTCGGCGAGGCTCGAGGCCGCATCGAGCGACATGTGGCCCGGCTGGGTCGTGGCGAGGTCGAGCTGGTACCGTCCGGGGTCGAGCTTTCCTGCGGCCCGCGAGAGTTCACGCTCGAATGCCACCTCGAGACGCTTGTAGCCCGGGGTATCGACGTTGGCGATGTTTTCAGCCGTGGCACGTTGACGGGCCGAGAGGCCCGACATGGCCTTCGAGAACACCGTCGTCGACTTGCCGAAGAGGCGGTCGAACATGCTGGGCCCTTCCCTTCCGGCCAAAGAACCGGGTTCCGGACAGCCTCCCCCTCCTCGGTTCGGCACATCCGACGCGATCTTCAGACCCGCCGTGGTCCAGCATACAAGAAAAAGCGGTGCTTTGCCGCCATGTTGACCCCCATGATACGTCAACCAGCCCGGTGGAATCGTGATCCACATCACAAAAAGCGAGCAGGGGCACGCCCCCTGCGTGCCCCTGCTCAATTCCGCCGACTTGCGCCGACGCCACGGGCAGGAACCTCGCCGTCCACCGCTTGCGCGGGGCGGGGGTCAGCCGTCACCCGTCGTCCAGGGACCGACAGCCACGGAGCAGGAATTGCCCGCTCCTGACCGGACCGGACCAGGACATGTTTCAGGTTGCCACATGGGCTTGAAAGTGGCGTTGTTCGGCCGTTCCGGAACCGTGTGGAGGATATTAAATCTTGCTCTCCCGGGGGCCCGCGATCGCCCGGGCCCGGTCCAGGATGGCGGCCACGACCTCCTCGGCAGACAGGCCGTCGCTGTCGAGGTGGATGGCGTCTTCCGCGGGGCGCAGGGGGCTGTCCGGTCGGGTGGAGTCGATGGTGTCTCGGCGGGCGATCTCGGCCTCGAGTTCCGCCCGGTCCACCGGATGTCCCATGCGCACGAGGTCGGCTTCCCGGCGACGGGCGCGCTCCGCGACGCTGGCCACCAGGTAGATCTTGACGGGGGCATCGGGGAACACGACCGTGCCGATGTCGCGACCCTCGGCGACCACGCCACCCTGCGTTCCCTGGGCCTGTTGGAGGGCCACGAGCGTGCGGCGGACGGCCGGAATCTTGGCCACGTCGCTCACGTGGCGCGAGATCTCGGGCTGGCGGATCGCCGTGGTCACGTCTTCACCGTCCATGAAGACCTGAAGCCCGTCGGGCGTCCCCCTGAGTTCGACCCGCGTCCGGCCGGCGAGTTCCCCGATCGCCGCCGCGTCGTCGAGCGCCAGGCCTTCGCGAAGCGCCTTCACCGTGATGGCCCGGTACATCGCGCCGGTGTCGAGAAACGTCAGTCCGAGCTCCCGGGCGACCATGCGTGCGACGGTGCTCTTTCCGGCACCTGCGGGTCCATCGATCGCGATCACCAGGCGGTTCATGAAGCGGTCTCCTCCAGGTAGGCGAGTAACCCCGAATCGGGGCCAGCCGGGTCCATCAGGGCATTGTCGATGAGGCGTGCGGGGCCCACCCGGGCGGCCACGAGGGCGACCCGATCGGGCCCGAAGGTTTCCACCGGTGAGAGGTCTTCCACCCGCACGACATCCAGGTACTCGAGCGCGAGACCGTCGGTATGCGAGAGCCGGTCCCGCTCCCGTTCGAGGGCGTCTGGCAGGGGGCTTCCTTCACGGGACGCCTCCAGCAAGCGGGCGAGACTCCGGGACAGGGCGCGGGCCACGCTCCGGTTTTCCCCCGACAGGTAGACGTTTCGGCTGCTGAGCGCGAGACCATCGGGTTCCCGCACCGTCGGGACCCGGACGATCTCGGGGCCGGCCAGGTCCGCGGCCAGCCGAGACACGACGCGCCACTGCTGGAAGTCCTTCTGGCCGAAGTAGGCGCGGTCCGCCCTGACGAGGCCGAAAAGCCGCGCCAGGACGGTCGTGACGCCATCGAAATGGCCCGGGCGACTCGCCCCGCACCAGCGATCGACCCAGGGGGACGTGACCCGGACGTCGGTCGTGAATCCCGGCGGGTACATCGTCGCGACGTCCGGGGCGAAGAGCACGTCGACTCCGGCGGCCTCGCAGCGGGCCACGTCTGCCTCGAACGGGCGGGGGTATCGGGACAGATCCTCGTTCGGCCCGAACTGCTTCGGGTTCACGAAGATCGAGACCACCACGTGGCCATCCCGGGCCCGGCTCTCGGCCATCAGGCGCTCGTGTCCGGCGTGAAGGGCCCCCATGGTCGGCACGAAGCCGCGGGTGCCGGAGTGTCCTGCGAGGGCACTCCTCAGCTCTTCCGCCGTGCCGACGACCTTCACGGAGCGTCCGCGGTCACCGAGGCACCTTTGCCCAGGACACTGTGCTTGACGCCGTATGCGAAGTAGACCACGAAGCCCAGTGCGAGCCAGGCGACGAACCGGATCCACGTCACGACGGGCAGCGAGATCATCATGTAGCCGCAACTGAGCACCGTGCCGACCACCACGAGGGGCAGGGCCGGACTCCGGAAGCCGCGCGGCCACTCCGGACGCGTGCGGCGGAGGATCCAGGCGCCGATCGCCACCAGGCAGAAGGCGAAGAGCGTCCCGATGTTCGTGAGCTCGGCGACCGTGTCGATCGGCGTGAAGCCTGCCATGAGCGCGACCGCGATCCCGCAGATGACGGTCGTGACGTGAGGCGTGCCGAACTTCGGGTGCACCTTCGCGAAGAAGGAGGGCAGCAGACCGTCCCGCGCCATCGCGTAGAAGATGCGGGGCTGGCCCATCATCATGACGACGAGCACGGACGTGATACCCCCGACGGCACCCACGCTCAGCAGCGCAGCCGCCCAGCCCTTCTGGATGTAGTCGAGCGCGAAGGCCAGGGGAGCGGCCTCCTTGACGATCTGGGGATACATCGACTGCGGGATGATGCCCGTGAAGATGGCCGCCACCGCGATGTAGAAGACCGTGCAGATACCGAGGCTCGCGATGAGCCCGATGGGCAGATCCCGCTGAGGGTTCTTGACCTCCTCGGCAGCCGTGGAGATGGCGTCGAAGCCGATGTAGGCGAAGAAGATCGTCGCGGCTCCGGTCATGACGCCCTTGAAGCCGAAGGGCATGAAGGGTGTCCAGTTTCCGGGATTCACGGCCCCCATCGTGATGGCTATGAACATCAGGAGGACGAGGATCTTCACGCCCACGAAGAAGGTGTTGACATTGGCGCTCTCCTTGACCCCCCGGACCAGCAGGCCCGTCACCACGAGGGCGATGACCATCGCCGGCAGGTTGGCGATGCCGCCATCCTGGCCTGGCGCGTGGATCCAGGCGGCCGGCAGGTCGATGTGGAGATTGTGGAGAATCTTCACGAAGTAGGCCGACCAGCCTATCGAGACGGCCGAGGAGGCCACGACGTACTCGAGGACCAGGTCCCAGCCGATGATCCAGGCGGCCAGCTCTCCGAAGGCCGAGTAGGCGTAGGTGTACGCGCTGCCCGAGGCCGGGATCATCGAGGCGACCTCGGCATAGGCCATGGCCGCGAAGAAGCAGGCGATTCCCGCGATGATGAACGAGAGGATGATGCCCGGGCCGGCGTACTTGGCGGCCGCCGAGCCCGTGATCACGAAGATCCCCGTCCCGATGATGGCCCCGATACCCAGCGCCGTCAGGTCGAAGGCTCCGAGGACCTTCTTGAGCCCCGAATCCTTCTGGAAGTCGGAGAAGGGTTTGCGGACCAGCAGGCGGCTGGCGAGGCTGGATGGTTGCGATTCAGAGGTCACGTTCAAGTCAATCTCCAGACCGAGGGGGAAGCGCGACGCGAGGCCAGGCAGGGTGACGGGGCTCCCGGAGGACTCACAGCAGACTCGTGATACGGGCCCGGAGCTTGCGCATGCACTCCTGCCCCTGATCGAACCCCACCATGCGCGACACGGCCATACCCAGCCGGTCCGAGAGGTCGACCATCTGGCCGAACGTGACCTGGTCGAGGTCCATGACGCCCATCTCCTGGCAGGCCGCTTCCACGAGGTTGTTGGCGATCTCGTAGCCGAGGTATTCCATGACGATCAGCGCGAAAGAATCGAACCGCGTGCGCTGGATGGGAGAGCTGGCGATGTCCGGGCTCGTGCCGGCCTGGTGCGCCATCGCGGCGCCGGTGTAGAGAAGGCTCTTGAGCGCAGCACAGGTCTCGAGCTCTCCGAGGTGCGACGAATCGAAGAACTGGGCGAGCGTGAACGATCGCGGCAGCTTGCGCATCCAGTGCGGGATCCATTCGGGCGGGTCCTGCCGGTCCCACTGGAAAGCGTCGAGCGCATCCTGCGTGTAGCTCACGGCCGTGGTGAGGTCGTGGACGATGCCCTTGTAGTGGTGGCACTCGTCCATGCGGCGCATGCCCTCGAGCAGCACCCAGTCGATGGGCCGCGAGATGTTGTGGGTGGGAATCTCGTCCTTCTCGATCTCGGTGACCTTGAAGACACCGACCTTCCACCAGCAGATGATGCGAAACATGGCATCCTCGCCGCGCAGCGCGTTCACCGCCGCGTACTTGAGGTTGCCGCCCACGAAGTACATCTCGGCCGTCTGGCCGATCTCGACCCGGGACAGCTCGAGCTTGGCTGTCTTCTGCTCGAGTTTCAACAGCTGCACGAGGTTGGGAAAGCTGATCGACGCGACGTTGCCTTCGAGCAGGAGCGTGTGAGCCAACTGGAACCTCTACTTCCCGTGGGGGGCGATCGCCCGGCATTATACCCGACGGTCAGTCGCCTTGTGCCACGATACCAGGATCTTCGCTGCTGGATCGGTTTTCGGGTGGGCGCACGCGGTCCAGACGGCCCCGCAGTCCCGGGATCGAACCGAGCATGGGTTCTCTGAGCCACGCGAGCGTGGCGAGGATCAACACCATGGCTCCCCCGCCGGCCACCACGAGCTGGAACAGGGCGCCCGCAAGTCCCGACCACGGGGACCAGCCCCGGATGAGCAGCGGCCAGCCCAGGCCCGGGAGCAGGGCCAGCGCGAGCCGGCCGAGGCGGGGGGCCTGTCGCCCCAGGGTCAGCGTGCCCAGCCGTCGCCGCAGGTGAAATCCGAGGGCGACCAGGTTGAAGGCCGTCACCAGGACCGTGGCGGTCGCGAGGCCCGCGAGTCCCCACGGGAGCAGCAGCGTGTTGAACCCGATGTTCGCGCCCACCGACAGCAGCGTGATGGTGGCCGTCACCCGGCTCTCCTGGCGGGCGTAGAAGAACCGCGCGTAGAGATCCCGGACCGAATACAGCGGCATCGAGACGGCCAGGATCGCGAGGGCCATGGCCGTCCGGAGGGTGTCCTCGGGGCCGAAGGCCCCTCGCTCGAAGGCGAGCTGGATGGCGGGAGCCCCGAGCATCGCGACCAGGGCGGCCAGGGGGACCATCGTCACGAGGAGGAGGCCCGTCCCGCGTTCCAGCCATTCCAGGAGCCCGGCGTGGTCCTCGCGGGCCGCGGCTTCACTGAGACGCGGGAACATCGGGACCAGCAGGGCCGTGAGCAGGATGCCCATGGGCAGCTGCAGGAGCAGGTTGGCGTAGTTGAAGGTGCTGATGGTGCCGGCTGGCAGACGCGAGGCGAAGGCCGTGGCGATCGCCACGTTGAGCGTCCCGATCGAGCTTGTCAGCGCGGCCGGCCCGAGGACGCCGAGCATCGCACGGAACTCGGGGTCTCGCAGGTTCACGCGCCCGGCCCCACCGCCAACGAGGGTCTGCCAGTTGCGGACGACCGACCCGCCCTGCAGCAGCAACTGGCCGAGGGCGCCGGCGAGGGTGCCCCACGCGATCGAGACGGCATCCGGGGAGATGAGTACCCAGGCGATGACCGTCACGCTCGACACGAGGGGCGAGAGACTCGCGCTCGCAAACTTGCCGCCGACGTTCTGGACGCCGCAGAGGACGCCGATCAGACCACCGATGGGGATGAGGGGGGCCATCACGACCAGCTGCCGCGCCGCCAGATCGAGGGCTTCCGGGCTGAGCCGGGGCCCCAGCACGCGGATCACGGCCGGTGCACCGAGGGCGATCGCTCCGCCCAGCAGCCCCGTGAGCAGCAGGGTGCCCACCAGGATGGTGGCGACGAGGTCGCGTACCCGCTCGCCCTCGCCGCGGGCCTGCAAGCGGGTGATGGCTCCCATGGTCGCCAGGTGAAACGGGCCGTTCAGCCCGCCCAGCAGGATGAGAAACAGAGCCGGCAGGATGTACGCGACCGTCTGGCTGTCCTTGACGAGGCCTGCACCGAAGGCCGAGGCGACGACGCTCTCGCGCAGGAAGCCCGCGCCCTTGCTCACGAGGAGCAGGACGGCCATGACCGTGCTGGCGCGGGCGAGACTCGCTTTACTCACGCGTGGCCAGGTCGGCGAGGATCCAGGTCACGGCCTCGAGGACCGTGGGGGCCACGAAGTCGGGCACGACCTTCCACTGGTACTCACCCGCGAGCACGCGCTCGCCGTATCCCGAGGTCAGCAGGACGGTCTTGCAACCCGCGGCCTGGCCCAGCTCGACGTCGGTTGCCTTGTCGCCCACGACGTACGACCGCGCGAGGTCGATGCCGTGCTTCTCGACGGCACGATCGACCAGCTCCGTGCCCGGCTTGCGGCAGGCGCAAGCGATCGTGTAGCGCGGGTCCGCGCCATCGGGCAGATGCGGACAGTAATACAGGTCGTCGAGCACCGCTCCCTCGTCGAGCAGCAGATCATTGAGGCGCTGGTGCAGGGTGTGGATGTGGCTCTCGGGGTAATAGCCGCGGGCCGGGCCCGACTGGTTCGTCACCAGGATCGCGAGGATGCCTCGCTGGTTGAGGGTGCGGATGGCCTCGCCGGCACCGGGGATGAGGTTGAGGTTCTGGGGGTCGTGGATGTAGCCCACCTCTTCGTTGAGGGTGCCATCGCGATCGAGGAAGACGGCCGCATGCTTCACGGGCGGGAACTCTCCTGTCGGGAAGGGGGGGAACTCGCCTTTCATGTTACGATGCGCCTGCGCTTCTGTCTGGAGGACCCATGCGCCTGGACCGTCTCTTTGCCTCTCTGCTCGTCGCGACGAGCCTGGTCGCCGCCATCGGCGTGTGGGTCAAGGGCCCTCACGGCGGGGAAGGCCGCAAGGCCGATTCCTCCGCAGACCTCGGCAAGCTCGTCGCCTCGACCACCGGCTCTCCCGAGATCGGCGTGATTGACGTCTACGGGGTCATCACGGACGAGCAAACCGTCGACAGCCCGTTCTCGTCTGCGGGAGCCCAGTCCACGCGTCTCGTGAAGGCCATCCGCAAGGCCGAGGACGATGGCGTGAAGGGCTTGCTGCTGCGGATCAACAGCCCGGGGGGCTCGGCCGCCGCGTCGCAGGCCATCTACATGGAGCTCATGCGGGTCACGCGGGCGCACAAGTTGCCCATCGCCGTCTCCATGGGGGACGTGACGGCCTCCGGAGGCTACTTCATCGCGGCTGCCGCCCGGCGCATCTTCGCCCTGCCCAGTACCACCACCGGTTCCATCGGCGTGATCATGCACGCCCAGGATGTCTCGGGGCTCATGAACAAGCTGGGTGTCCGGGCCACGACCATCCAGAGCGGGGCCAACAAGGACATCGGGTCGCCGTATCGCCCCATGCGCCCGGATGAGCGGGCCTTGCTCCAGGCCATGTGTGAGGACATCTACCAGCAGTTCCTCGAGGCGATCGTCGCGGGACGCGGTATGCCTCTGGCGAAGCTCAAGCCTCTGGCCGATGGGCGGGTCTACACGGGGCGGCAGGCCCTGCGCAACGGTCTGGTGGACGAGCTGGGCACCAGCCAGGACGCCATCCGGTGGCTCAAGAAGACCGCGCACCTGGGACAGGATCCGCGGGTCAAGAACTACACCGAATCGAGCTTCCTCGATCAGGTGTTGCCCGGCATGTCGACCCGGTTCGGAGCTGATCCCTGGTCTGCGGGCCTCGAAGCCTTGCTCCGGCGGGATCGCGTGCCTCTCGCCCTCATGGAGTGACGACCATGATCGATTTCTTGTACCGCTCGCTGTTCACGGGCGAGACTCACGAAGAGGGCCCCTCCGGGAGGGCTCTCGTGGTCCAGTGGATCCTGCTGTCCGTGGTCGTGGGGCTGGTGCTCGCCTCGGGGGAGGGGGCCCTCGTCGTCTTCACCTGCCTGTTCGCGGCCGGGACGATCGCCCTCGGCATCCTGTGGCATGCGGCCTGGCTGGGCGTGGTCACGCGGCAGCCGGCTGCCGCCTACGTTCGCGTGCTCGCTGCGGCCCTGTGGCCGCTGCTGCTCGCCGGGCCCGTGGCGGCTCTGGGGCGCATGTGGCCGGGATCGACCGGCCTGCTGGCCACCGGTCTCGTCGGATGGATGGCGATCATCCTCTTCCGCGGACTCGCGCGCCGGGTGGGGACCGGCCTGCCCGGTGCCGCGGGTGCGCTTGCAGGTGCCGTCAGCCTGGGCTTCCTGGCCGGGACGGCTGTCCTGGGTGCGCCCATCCTGGCCATCTGGCTGCTGGCCTCGTTCTGAACACGACCACGGCCAGATCTCCTGGCTGAGTCATCGCCGGTTGCTCCTTTCGAGCTGCGGTCTCAGGGGATGCGGTCCAGGCCTTCGGCCGCATGCAAGGTGTTCTCGAGCAACGAGGCGATCGTCATGGGCCCCACGCCACCGGGTACCGGGGTGATCCAGCCCGCCACGGCGCTCACGCCGGCGAATTCCACGTCGCCCACGAGCTTGCCTTCGGCGTTGCGGTTGATGCCCACGTCGATCACGACGGCACCCGGCTTGACCATGTCGGCCGTCACGAGTCCCGGGATCCCCACGGCCGCCACCACCACGTCGGCCTGACGGACCTGGTGGGCCAGGTCGCGGGTCCGGCTATGGCAGACCGTCACGGTCGCGTCCGCCTGCAGCAGCAACTGCGCCACGGGCTTCCCCACCAGGTTCGATCGTCCGATCACCACCGCATGTGCCCCGCGCAGCGAGATGCCCGCGTGCGACAGGAGGGTCATGACCCCGCGAGGGGTGGCCGGCACGAGTCCCGGCAGGCCGCTCGCAAGACGCCCCGCGTTCAGCGGGTGCAGCCCATCGACGTCCTTGTCCGGGTGGATCGCCATCTGGACCGCGAGCGGATCGCACCCGGCCGGCAGAGGCATCTGTACGAGGATTCCGTGGATGGTCGGATCGGCGTTGAGGGTTTCGACGGCCTCAACAATCTCGGCCGTGGTGCTGGTGGCGGGCATGCGAACCGTCCGGCTCTCCAGCCCCACGCGTGCGCAGCCGCGTTCCTTGTTGCGGACGTACACGTGGCTCGCCGGGTCGTCACCCACCAGCACGACGGCAAGCCCCGGACGGGCCAGTCCCGCCGCGACGCGTGCTTCGATGCGGATACGCAGGGCCTCCTCACGGTCGTGCGCGACGGCCTTGCCGTCGAGCAGGGGAGAGCGGAGCGTCGCGGTCTCGGTCACGGAGTCACCTGCTTCCTCGTGGGTCGGCCGGTGCATGCTAGCACGCATGGACGAAGCATG
>JAYKJE010000042.1:0-5643 GCA_035285805.1 bacterium
CTTTCCTCTGCCCGGTCAGGAACGCCAGCATGAAGAATGCACGCATCACGAGGTCAGGATACTTATCGACTGCGTCGATGACTGCTGGAATCTGGCTGGCCAGGAGTCGGTTTTCGCGGCTATGTTCTCGATTCATTTTCAGGGTCGCTGCCGGGTTCGTTCCCGAGAATCGGTCCTCCGTGATGGCCGCTTGATACGCTGCCCGGACGAGGGCTACCAGACGGTTGGCGAGATACGGTTTGCCCTTCTGGCTCAAACTCTGGTGCAGGTCCGCGAGATCGCTTCGCTTGATGGAATCAGCCCTGCGCTTCGCCAGATGCTTGAGATACTGCTTTGCCAGGTACCGGTAGTATTGGTTCGTACTCTCCTTCCGGGCGCCAGCCAACGAGATGTACCACTCGATGAGGTCGCCCAGGGTCTCCCGAATATCCGTCTTCTGAACCGGGACTTCTCCCCTCGCGAAGGTGGTCTGGATTTCTTTGGCCATCCGTTCGGCCTGGTCCACTGTCATCGTGGGAAAGGTGCCGAGAGTCTTCCTGACCATCGCGCCTCCCCTGGGCCTGCCCACGAAGCAAAAGGTCTTTGTCCCCTTCTCGGTCACCCGGATGACCAGCCCTTCTATACGGGGATGACGGTGAGACGTTCGCTTACCGGGTTCCGCCGGGGGCAGTCGCTTGATCGATTCCATCGTGAAGCGACTCAGGATGCTACTCGTCGACATCCGCTGACCGTCCCTTCCGGACAACGTCGGGGCAACGCCGGGGCAACACTCGCGAGGAATCATTGAGCATACCGAACCCAGGCTTACATCCCTGAAAGTACTGTCAATACTGGATTTTTGCAAGGTTGAGTACGCCTGGATAACCCCGGTATTCCCCGGGCCCATTGACTTTTAATCAGAGGGTCCCGGGTTCGAGCCCCGGCTGTCTCACCTACTTCATCATGCGGGTTTCGGCGTCCGGTGCCGGAACCCTTTTTCGTTCCGGGAAAATCGAGAAAGTGCCGCCTCGCGTGGCTTTTACCTGGACGCACGAATCGATAAATACCGCTTCCGCAACGGGATTTTAAAATGGTGGAGGGACCGGGGGGGCGATAATACGCCTCGGGAGCCAGATGACACAAGGAGACCTCGATGGACATTCCGACCTCGACACCCGTTCAGCGCATCAAGACCCAGGAACTGCCCTCGAGATTGACGGATGGGTCCCAGCAACCATCTCCGGGCAGTTCGGGCTTGCCCAGGGACCTGCTTTCGATGCCCGGCGGGCAAATGTCGTCCTATCCCCTGAGTTCTGCTGGTTCCGGCAGCACGGTGTCGGCCCAGGGCAATTCGGATCCCCTGAGTGGCCTGCTGCCCGATGCGGGCAGGACGTCCTCGTCGCCGGCATCCGGGAGTGACGCCACACCGTCGCGCACCCTCAAGCCGACCCCATCGTCGGTGTCCACGATCAAGAACAGGAAGAAAAAGAAGCGCGGGAAGAGAAGGGGCTCGCGTCCGCCCATCGACGGGCCGAAGATGGATGCTCTCGAAGCCAAGTTCGGCCCCTGGAAGGGACGCGGCAAGAATGTCAACCCGCGTGAAAGCACGGGACCGCAGGGCAACAAGCTGCTGAACGGAGCCTACGAGGCCCTCGCCAAAGGCGATTACCAGACGGCAGGCAGTCTCTACGAGAAAGCCAAGAAGACCGGGTCGCCCATCATGCTCGATCTGGATGGCGACGGGAAACTCGGCACGACGGGGGTTTCGACCGCCAAGGACCGGATCGATGATCAGATCGGCAAGACCGTCAGCTTCGACCTCGATGGCGATGGCCGCAAGGAAAACATCGAATGGATGAAGGGCGGCGACGGGATGCTCGTCGATGACCGGGACGGTGGCGCGTCTGCGGCCATGAACGGCAACGGTGAGATCGACGGCAAGCGTCTCTTCGGGGACGAGGGTGGCAAGTTTGGCAATGGTTACGACAAGCTGAAGCAGCTCGATCGAGATGGTGACGGCAAGCTCACCGGCGCCGAACTGGAGGGTCTCAAGGTCTGGGTGGACAACGGCGATGCGCGGGTCGGTTCGGGTGAACTCAAGAGCCTGAGCGAGCTCGGGGTCACGGAGCTGTCCGTCCAGATGCAGCTCCAGAAGAACGAGCGAGGTGAAGACCTCATGCGTTCGTCGTTCGTCCAGGACGGCCAGCGCAAGACCACCGAGGATGTCTGGTTCGGCATCCAGTCCTGATCCAGCTCCGCAACCGCGTGTCATAGAGGCTCAGCCCCCGGGGGCTGGGCCTCGATGCTTGGCATGCTTCTGCCGGGCGTGTACGAACGTCTGCCGAGGCGGCGCGGATCGAGCCAGGCAAGTCTGGCTCGTGGCGCACGACAAGGTTCAGTAACGATGAAAATTCGGTGAATGTCAGGCGTACCCTGGTACGCGTTCGCTGCCCGGCGCAGCTCGAAAGGTGCAACCGTGTCCAGTCACCAACCTCGTCTCGTGTCCATCGCACTCGCCGCGGCGACCATGCTCGCCGCCTGTGGTCAGGTATCGGTCGGTGGAGTCACCTCCGGGACCTCCCGCGACGCTGTCGCGACGGACGTTTCCGCGCAGGCCCTGGGCAAGTTCAACCCGGCTGACTATCAGTCCATCCCCTTCGATACGCTGTGGGAAGCCATCGACGATCCGCGTTCGGAGCTCCGGAAGAGCCTCACGAACCGGCGGATCCAGGTGTCATGCGTCGGCCTCTTCACCTTTCCCAAGGATGGCCTCGGGAGCCTTTACGTCACCCTGCACACGCCGCGACAGCCCTCGGGCCCCCAGGATCGGATCCGCGGCTTCGTCGCGGAAGGTTTCGCGAAGAGCCTCTTCTACATGCAGTCCCGGGAACGGAAGATTGCGTGGCTCAGCGAGCGAGGTCTGAAGGAGGACTTCGTCGGTCCCGACGGATATTTCAGTGGCAAGGTCAAGGTATCGCCCGTGACGGTTTTCGCGCAGGTCCTCCCGGCCGGGGAGAAGGCACTCGATCCTGGATTCAAGCACTTCTCGTTCCATGCCGTGCGGCGGGAAGATGGCAAACTCTTTGCGCTGTGAACGGGCATCCGCGACGCTCCAAGATCCGGCTCCCTTGACCCGATAGTTCGTTCATGAGGGCCACCTCGGTCCTTGCATGCTTGCCCGATGCTGGGTGGGTGGGCGTCTGCGCCCGCCCCTTCATCGTCTGAACCTTCCTGCATCAGGAAGGTCCCCCATGCTCGGGAGTTCACCATGCCAACGAACCGGACCGGGTCGATCGGTCGCGCGTCCCTCGCATTATCCTTGATGTTCTCGCTCTTCACCTGGGCCACCCCGGCACGTTCGGCCCCCGTGGCCCTGAAAGGCTGGGAAGGACGCCTCGATCTGTCTCCCCTGCGTCGCGGGGGGAGCGTGTCCGATCCGCTCGGTCCCGACTTCGATTACGCGAAGGCCTTCGCCACGCTGGATCTCGCTGCCGTCAAGGCGGACCTCCGCAAGGTGCTCACGACCTCGCAGGACTGGTGGCCTGCCGATTTCGGCAACTACGGACCGCTCTTCATCCGTCTGGCCTGGCACAGCGCGGGAACCTACCGCATCGGGGACGGTCGCGGAGGCGCCGGTGGCGGCCAGATGCGCTTCGCACCGCTCGACAGCTGGCCCGACAATGCAAACCTCGACAAGGCGCGCCGGCTGCTCTGGCCGGTCAAGCAGAAATACGGCCAGAAAATCTCCTGGGCGGATCTGCTGATCCTGGCCGGAAACGTCTCGCTCGAGTCCATGGGCTTCCGCACCCTCGGGTTTGCGGGAGGTCGCGCCGACGACTGGGAACCCGATGGCACCGACTGGGGTCCCGAGTCGCGGTTTCTGGCCGACGAGCGTCACGGTCCCGGCGGGCAACTCGCCCGCCCCCTGGGGGCCTCCCAGATGGGGCTCATCTACGTCAATCCGGAAGGTCCCGGTGGCAAGCCCGATCCGCTCGCTGCCGCGCAGGCGATCCGGGAGACCTTCGCCCGGATGGCCATGAACGACGAGGAGACGGTCGCGCTCGTCGCGGGCGGTCACACCTTCGGCAAGACGCACGGCGCCCATCCCCCCGCGGGGGTCGTGGGACCCGAACCGGCGATCGCCCCCCTCGAGCAGCAGGGTCTGGGCTGGAAGAGCTCCGCCGGGACTGGCAAGGGCTCCGATGCGATCACGAGCGGACTCGAGGGCGCCTGGACCGTGAACCCCGTCGCATGGACCCGGAACTACCTCGAGAACCTGTTCCGGTTCGACTGGGTGCAGACACGCAGCCCGGCCGGAGCCATCCAGTGGATTCCGGCTCGCGGCCAGGGGAGCAACCTCGTGCCCGATGCGCATGACCCGTCGAAGCGTCATGCTCCCGTCATGCTGACGACGGACCTGGCCCTCAAGCTGGATCCGGCGTACCGCGTGATCGCGCTGCGCTTCCTGAAGCATCCCGAAGACTTTCGCCTGGCCTTCGCGCGCGCCTGGTTCAAGCTGACCCACCGCGACATGGGGCCGCGGGCCCGGTACCTCGGGGCCGAGGTACCCGCCGAGGTGTTCACCTGGCAGGATCCCGTTCCGCCCGTCGAGTACACCCTGCTGGACGCCAAGCAGCAGGCGGATTTCAAGGCTCGCCTGCTCGCATCGGGGCTCACCGTTCCAGAACTCGTGCGCACCGCCTGGTCGGCCGCGTCGTCCTTCCGCGGAACCGACATGCGCGGTGGGGCCAACGGAGGACGCCTTCGCCTCTTGCCGCAGCGCGAATGGGCGGCTCACGACCCGGCCGAGCTCGCCCGCGTCCTGCCCCGCCTCGAGAGTCTCCGGAAGGATTTCAACGCCACCTTGCCCCGCGGGACGCGGGTCTCGTTCGCGGATACCGTGGTCCTGGGGGGTCATGCGGCCATCGAGGAAGCGGCCCGGCGCGCGGGGCACCCCGTCGAGGTGCCCTTTCGACCCGGTCGGTCGGATGCGAGCCAGGCGCAGACCGACGTTCGCTCGTTCGCGGTCCTCGAGCCCGGAATCGACGGCTTCAGGAATTTCCGGACCACCGCCAGTCCCTCGGTCGTCACGCGTGCCCTCGTCGAGAAGGCCAGCCTGCTGACGCTCACGGTTCCGGAGCTGACGGTGCTCGTGGGGGGCCTCCGCGCGCTCGATGCCAACAGCGGTGGCTCGCGAGTCGGCGTCCTGACGGATCGGCCGGGCGTGCTCGGGAACGACTTTTTCCTGAACCTGCTCGAAATGGGCATGGAGTGGGCACCGACCGCCACGGAGGGCCTTTACGAGGGGCGCGATCGCAAGTCTGGCCAGCTGCGCTGGTCGGCGTCGCCGGCCGACCTCGTCTTCGGGGCCCATGACGAGCTGAGGGCCGTCGCCGAGGTCTACGCGCAAGCGGACGGGGCCGATCGGTTCGTCCGGGACTTCGTGCGGGCCTGGTGCAAGGTGATGGAGCTCGACCGGTTCGAACGGTGATATTTCGGTCCATCGGAACCGTCGAACGGATCGGATACCGTGAGGGCGTATGAACTCGCCCTACCCCGCATGGCGGGCAGGCCTGCTGGGCCGCCTGCTGGCAGGATACAGATAGTCCAGGTGTTTTCAGGGTTTCATGCGTTCAAGCAGATCAGGTGTTCACGGCGGATTCG
>JAYKJE010000043.1:0-11300 GCA_035285805.1 bacterium
ACTCTGGTCACCTCTTCCTCCAACGTCGCTTCTCAGGGCAGACGTCGGATATGGTCGGCCAGGGTGGGGCCATTTGTAAGTGTCACGAGGCTCCGGATCGGGGCCAGTTCAAGCTAGCATTCGCACCGGTCGACGAGAAGGACCGCTCTCACGAGGTCTCGCCGTGACATCGGGCTCTTGATGTCCCACAGGCTCGGCCCCGATCGGGCATCGCCGAGCTTTACCCGGATCTCACCGTCGCCCTTGCTCACGTGAACGTGAGGTGGGCGATGTTCATTTCTCGTGTAGACCTTGATGACGAAGCCGTCTTCGCGAATCACCGTCGGCACGATATCACCATAACCCAGCCCCTGGGTTTTTGCAAGGATAGTTTCATGGCTGCAATCGGAATATATTTTGGCAAATTTATTGAGATAATTATATCATGACAAATGGCTTTGTCGAGCTTGAAGCGGCAAGGTTTCACCTGTCACGGTGCGTGCGGTGGTGGGTCCCTTCGTCTCATCCCGGGTACAAGGGTCTCGGTGTGAGGGGTGACGATCCTGGAGGTGCGTGATGGGCGGAGTCGGGGGTATCGGTGGTAATTCGACGATCGTGGTCGGGACCACGCCGTCGCGTCTCGAACCGGGGTCAGGGGCTCCGGCGGATGACCTCTTCGGCGCCATCGCCGGGGACGGTGAGGTGCTCGACGCGCACTCCCACAAGGCGGGGGATTTCACCGAGAGCCGGAAACTTCCCGGTGGCCAGGAGGTCTTCCTCACGCCCGAAGGGGCGCGGGCCCTCGATCGCCTGGCCGGGGTGCGCGGCCCCTACAATCCGATGCTCTTCAAAGACGGAGACAAGGGCCTGGACAAGGCCATCCAGGACTGGGTGACGCCGGGCGATCGCCAGAAGCCCATCGGGGTGGGCAATCCCGGATGACGCTCCCCTTCAAGGTTCTGCCTCCCGAGCCCGGGGTGGTTTTCGGCGCGGTTTTCGATCAGACGTCGCCAGATGTCGATCACCAGATCCAGGCCTTTGCCCGGGCCCTCGAGCAGGCGCGAGCCCGGCTCGGACTCGAGGCGTTCCTCCTCGTGCCCGAGGTCGCCGCTTCCCTGGTGTTCGTCCGGGCACTGGCCGCTCGCATGGAGCCCGGCCAGTCGACCGTCTCGGGTGAGCAGGCCACCGTCCAGGCCGTGCGAGGGTATCTCGATCAGATCAAGCTCACGGGCGGGGGCAAGGCCGGGGCCCGCTCGCATCTCCGGTTGCCCTGAGCACCCTCAGGACGGCGACGCCCCGGGGTCAGTCCCTTCCTCGGGGCGGGCAGGCAGGATCTCGGCGAGGAGCGACTCGTCGACCTGGAAGTAGGCCCGGAAGTGCTCGGTGGTGTGAAGGCTGAAGGTGCGGCCGTCGCGTCGCTTCTCGACCAGCTTGCGCTCGACCAGCTCCTTGAGGTGGTCATAGGCCGTCGAGCCCCTCAGCGCGATGAGATCCGGCTGCCGCAACGGTTCCTTGGCCGCGATGACGGCGAGGGTCCGGAGCGTCGCCTGCGAGAGTTCCGTCGGCACGAGCCGCTCGACCACGGGCGAATAGCGGGGCTTCACCCCCAGGATGTAGCCCTCGGGCGCCGACACCACGCAGAGACCTGCGTTCGGGTCGGCCTCGAGCCGTTCGGTGAGCAGCTGCAGGGCCAGCTCGACCTTCCGGCGGCTGGTGACCACCAGCTCGGCGATCGCCTCGACCGGCAGGGGGCTGCCCGTGGCGAAGAGGGCCGCTTCCACCAGGGGCTGCAGCTCCTCGGCGGTGCGGTCGGCGGGCGCGTCAGGCCGCGAGCGTCGCGTCATGCGTCAGGGATTCCTCGGGAGAGATGGTGACGGGGCCGTAGATCTCGGCCTGCGAGAGGGTGATCTTCCCCCGAGAATCGAGAAACAGCAAGGCAAGGAACGCCCCGCGCCGGTCCGGACACTGCGCGAGCACCTCGTCGAGCGTGACGGTGCCCGTCTCCGCGAGCCACGCGCCGAGCTGGGCGGCCAGGCGGTCCATCTCGCCTTCGAGGTCCTCGAGGTGCGTCTGCTCGATCACGCGCTGGCGCAGATCCGCGGCCGTGGGCCGGCTACGTCGCAGGGCGTTGTCCCGCAGGAGCATGCCCTCGCGCTCGAGTTCCTCGATGCGCTGCAGCTCCGTGATGAGCTCGACGAGCGAGATGCGCCGCGTGCGCGGCTGCTTGACGCTCGCACGCCGCGCGAGTGCCCGGTCGAGCAGACTCACGGGCGGCCGCACGACGATCTCGTGCTCGGATTCGTCGTACTCGAGATGGTCGTCCTCGAAGCCGAAGACCTCTTCCACGACCGGATCTTCGGTGAGGGCCCGCATGGCGTCGCCCTTGAGGCGCAGCAGGGTTGCGGCGTACAGCAGGGCGCGGCCCGAGAGGCGCAGGTCCGTCTCGCGCGTGAGGTCGAGCTGGCCGAGGTACTTGTCCGTCACGTCCAGCACGTCGATGTCCCAGGGGTCGATCTGACCCTGGCGGGCGAGATCCACCAGGATCTCGATGCCGCGATCGCGGGTGCCCAGGGCGCGCTCGATGTGGTCCTGCAAGGGGTTGAGGCCAGGTGAGGCCTCGAGGTCCGGCTCGGGCAGGGACGCGGTCGGGGCGGCTTCCAGGATCGCTTCCAGGGTCTCGCTCATGCGTTCGCCGCCTCCTGCTGCTCGGCCCAGCGAACGCCGAGCACGCGCGTGATGCCGTCTTGCCGGGCACTGATGCCGATCGTCTGGTCCGAGCGCTCGAGCATCGGGCGCCGGTGCGAGATGACGATGCACTGCGCGTGCGTCGTCTGCTTCTTGACCATGGCTGCGAGCCGGTCCGCATTCGCGCCGTCGAGGGCCGCGTCGACCTCGTCGAACGCGTAGAAGGGGGCGGGGTTCGTCCGCTGGAAAGAGAACAGGAAGGCCAGGGCCGTCAGCGACTTCTCGCCTCCGCTCATCGCCTCGAGCCGCTGCATGGGCTTGTCCTTGGGCTGGGCCTGCAAGATGAGGCCGCCCGAGAACGGGTCCTCGGGGTTCTCGAGCCGCAGGTTGCCCGTGCCCGCCGCGAGCTCGGCGAAGATCGTGCTGAAGTGGCCCGCGATCTGGTCATAGACCTTCATGAAGGCGGCCTTCTTCTGCTGCGAGATGTCCTCGATCCGCTGCAGGAGGGCCAGCCGCTCCTCGGTGAGGCGCCCGAGCCGCTGCTCGAGTTCCGAGAGGCGCGCGGCCTCGCGGTCGTGGGCCTGGATGGCGAGCATGTTGACGGGCTCCATCTCGCGCATGCGCTGATCGAGCCTGTGCATGTGCCGCTTCACCTCGTCGAGCGAGCGCTCCGAGGGGGGCTCGGTGGGCAGCTCGAGGCCATCGGCCCACAGGGCCTCCTCCAGCTTGCCGAGCTCGAGTCGCAGGGCGTCGATCTGCTGGCGGACGGTGCCCTGCCCATCGACGAGGCGATCGCGCTCGCGCACGAGCTGCAGGACCTGGCTCTCGGCTTCCCGCTGGGCGTTCCAGAGCTGCTCGCGCTCCTGCTGGAAGTGGCCGAGCCGCTCCTTGAGGGCCGCCTGCTCGAGTTCCTGGCGCGAGAGGGTGGTCTGCAGGTCGCGCAGGGTGGCCTCGAGGGCCTGGCGACGGGTCGTGAGGTCCTCGCGCTCGCTCAGGCGTTCCCCGGCGCTCGCATCCAGGCGGCCGAGGGCCTCGAGGTGGGCCTGCTGCTCGAGTTCGAGCCCCTTGAGGGCATGCTCGGTCTGGCCCCGGAGGCCCTCGAGACGCTTCACGGTGTAATCGTGCGCGTCGACCTGGCTCGCGAGTTCCTGGACGCGGTCGTTCTCGAGCAGCTCGTCGATGTCCGAGATCTCGAGCTCCAGCTGGTTCTGGCGGTCCTCGAGGCTGAACATCTCCTCGCGGAGGGCTTCCTGCTTGCTCGCGAGGTCGGCGAGTGCGGCGACGAGCTGCGTGTCGAGAGCCTCTCCCTGCTGGAGGCGCGTCTCGAGTTCGCCGAGGCGCCGGGTGCGGTCGGCGAGCTCGAGTTCGCGTTCCCGCATCCCGTCCTTCGTGGTGCGCTGCCGCTCGATCGCCCGCTGGGCGTCGCCCTCGAGGGCCGTGACGAGCTGCTTCTGGCGCTCGTGGCGACGGACCTGGGTGTCGTGGAACTCGCGGGCCTCGTCGACCTCGCGCTGGAGGCTCGCGAGGAAGCGCACGCCACCGCCCTTGCCGTCCGAGCCGCCGGTCATGGCGCCGGACTTCTCGAGCAGCTCGCCGTCGAGCGTGACCATGCGGTACTGGCCCATGTAGGGGCGGGCATGGTCGAGGTCGCGCACGATGACCGTGTCACCGAGCGCGTGGTGGAAGGCCGCGGCGAAGCGCGCGTCGTGCTTCACGAGGTGGACGGCGTACCCGATGAACCCCGGCAGGCCCGTGGGGGCGAGCCGGCGGGGGGAGGGCAGCTTGTTGAGGGGCAGGAAGGTCGCCCGGCCGGCGCGCGATTGCTTGAGCAGCTCGATGCCGCGGGCGGCCACCCCGTCGTCCTCGACCACGAGGTTGCGCAGGCGCCCGCCCGCGGCGATCTCGAGGGCCACGGCGTACTCGGGTTCGACCTCGCCCAGCATGGCGAGCGTGCCGTGCACGCCCCGCATCTGGGCCTGGAGGATGGTGTCGACCGCGCGGCCCATCCCGCCCTCGCTGGCGCTGCGCAGGGTGGCCTCGGCCCGGTAGAGGCGATCGCGGGCCCGGTCGCGGTCCTGCTCGAGGGTCTTGAGCTGCTCGGTGGCCTCGGCGAAGCGACGGGCGATCTCGTGGCGTTCGGTTTCGACGAGGGTGAGCGTCTCGCGATCGCTCGCGAGGTCGGCATCGAGGGTGTCGCGTTCCCGGGCGAGGTGCTTGCGGGCCTCGCGATCGGTCTCGAGGCCCTGACGGACCTGGGTCTGGCGATCCTCGGCGCGGCGGTTCTCGTCGACCAGCTGCAGACGGGTACGGACCCGCTCGTTGTAGAGGTCCTTGACCTCGTTGAGCTCGCGGCGCAGGCTCGTGGCGCGCTCGGCGACCTCGGTGTGGTCGGAATAGAGCTTCGCGAGCTCGTCGTGCGCGGCCTGCCAGACCGCGTGGGCTTCCTGGATCTCGAGGGTGTGTCGGGCGAGGTCGGTCTCGGCCGTGCGGCGCCGGTCGTCGATGGAGGTGCCGCGGGCGATCTCGAGGGCACGGGCCTCGGCCTCGCGGGCTTCCGTGCGGTCGAGTTCCTGGCGACGCGTCTCGAGGACGCCGGCCGTCGCCTGCTCGGAGGCGATCGCCGCGCGGGTTTCCTGGATGGCGGTGCCGAGGGCGTCGAGCTCACGGGCCCCGAGGTCCTGGATGCGAGTCTGGAGCTCGTCGTAGGCGGCCTTGCGGCGGCCGACCTCGGCCTCGGCCTCGGCGATGCGGCCGATCAGGACCTGCTCGCGCTCGCGGGAGGCCGAGATGGTGTCCTCGAGGCCCCGGACCTTCTCCTGGAGTTCCCAGGCCTGCGTGAGCTGGAGCGTCCGCTCGAGGCCCGAGCGCTCGTCGCGCAGGGCCTGGTACTTGAGGGCGTGGTCGCGTTCGCCGGCGAGCACCTTCAGGCGATCGCCGATCTCGGTGGCCAGCAGGGCGCTCGCCTGTTCCTGCTCGTCGACCTTGGACAGCTCGACCTGGGCCTGGGCGACGCGCGTGTCGAACTCCGCGACGCCCGCGATCTCGTCGATGATCTTGCGGCGCTCGAAGGGGGTCATGGTCACGATGCGCGTGACGTCCCCCTGCATGACGACGTTGTAGCCGTTGGGGCTCACGTTGTGGAGGGCGAGCGTCGCGTGCAGCTCGCCCAGGGTGCAGGCCTTGCCGTCGAGGTAGTAGGTGCTCTGGTAACCCGACTCGGTCTCGCGCAGGCGGCGGGCCACCGTGAGCGACTGGCCCTGCCCGTCGCCGAAGCGCAGCGTGACGCGCGCCTCGCGCTTGCGGGAGCCGAGGTGGATGAGGTCCGTGAGCTTCTCGGCGCGCATGGTGCGCGTGCTCGAGAGGCCGAGACCGAACAGGACGGAGTCGATGATGTTGCTCTTGCCGGAGCCGTTCGGGCCGGTGATCGCCGTGAACCCGTCGAGGAAGGGGATCTTCGTCGGACGCGCGAAGCTCTTGAAGTTGTCGATCTCGATTTCCTGGATGCGCATCAAGGCTCCGACGGCGTCGTTCTTGGAGTCTCCCAGGTTTCATTTTACATAACGGGAGATGTCGGACTGTGCGAACGATCACAACTCTTGAGGGTCGGCCGGGCGATCGGGGCATGGTCGCGGGCGGGTATGATACCGTCGGGGCCGTCCGGTGCCTGGAGGGAGGAGCTCGATGCGAGAACATCTCGCGACCGCTGTCCGTGCCTGGCATGCCGCCTTGCCCGCCGAGGACGAGCCCATCAGCCCGGACGAGGATGAGGCGGCACGGGTTGCTCGACTCGAGGCTGGGGCCATCCCCTGGGAAGTCATCAAGGCGGAGTTCGGATTGTGAACTCGTGGCGGATCGAGTTCTTGCCGTCTGCTACCGGCTGGAAGATGAGCGACTGGTCGTTCAGGTCATCCGGGTCGGGCATCGGAGTGATGTGTATCGCGGGTGAGGCATGGCGTGTCAGCTGGCGCCGGTTCCCCGGATGACGGCGGGCAGGGTCCGAAGGAGGATCATCAGGTCGAGCCCCAGGGACCAGTTGCGGATGTAGTCGAGGTCGAGGCGGACGACGTCCTCGAAGTCCCGGATGCTGGCCCGGCCGCTCACCTGCCACAGCCCCGTCATGCCAGGCAGCACCTGCAGCCGCTGATGATGATGCGGTGCGTAGCGCTCGACCTCGCGTGGCAACGGAGGACGGGGCCCCACCAGGGACATCTCTCCGCGCAGGACGTTCCAGAGCTGGGGCAGCTCGTCGAGGCTGGTGCGGCGCAAGAACTTCCCCACCCGTGTCACGCGCGGGTCGCGCGCGACCTTGAACATGAGCTCGTCCTGGCGCTCGTTGAGAGCCAGGACCTCGTGGAGGCGCGCCTCGGCATCGACGTGCATGCTGCGGAACTTGAGCATGCCGAACCGGCGGCCTCGCACCGTGACGCGCTCCTGACGGAAGAAGATGGGCCCCCGGGAGTCCAGCTTGATGGCGATCGCGATGACGGCGAGCAGGGGCGAGATGGCCAGGAGCCCGACGGCGGTCGCCACGAAGTCGAGGGCGCGTTTCAGGGCGAACTGCGAGATGCTCAGGCGTGGCTGGACGATCTCGAGGATCGGCTGGCCGTTCACGATCTGCAAGTTGACCGGGTTCGAGACGGTCTCGAGTTCGGGCAGGGCCATCCGCAGGCGGCAACCCGCTTCGAGACAGCGATCCAGGACGATCTGCAAGGTGCTGCCCTCGGCATACCCCGTGATGAGCACCTCGTCCGGCCGCGACCGGGCCAGGAGCCGGGCGAATTCCCCGGACTCGAAGCGGCCGAGTTCCACCTGTTCGACGACCAGGTCGGACGGGTGCAGGAGCAGGTCGTTCGCACTCCGTCCCGACCCCAGGACGACGACGCGGCTTCCCGGAAGGCCCAGGCGGGCAGCTCCCATCCGCAGCCATTCGGCGACCTGGCGCCCGCCCATCACGGTGACATGAGCTCCCACGGCCAGCATGAGGATGTACGGGGGATGGGCCATGCGGCCATATGCGAGACTCGCGAACAGGAGCAGGATCATCCCGATCGTGAGGCCCTGGACGACGGCCCAGGGATTCCGGCGCGAATCGCCCGATCCGTACAGGTCGAACTGCGCGAACAGGAGCAACTGCACGGCCAGGTACAGCGGGAACATCTGCAGACGTTCCGCGAGTGCCAGGGTGGGAGGGCCGAAGACCGAGGAAGCCAGATCGCCGATGCGCAGCTGGTGGCTCACCACGACGGCCAGGGCCAGCGACAGCGAGTCGATGAGCATCAGGGAGGCGACTCGCAGGTTGTGCAAGCTGCGGCGCGCCAGCCGACGTGGCAAGGAGGCGCCGACGGGTCGACGGACGTCGGCCCGGGCGGGGGCAAGCGTGGGATCGGGTTCGGTCGTCCAGGGCACGGGCTACCTCGGGTCCCAGGGGGTGCAGATGCTTCCCAGTGTACCCTCCCGGCCGCCATTGCGCTCCGTCAGGGGTCCTGCGGGAGCCAGCGGCCCACGAGCCGACGGATGCGGGCGGGATTCATCCGGGTCCAGGGGCCCAGGGCATCCGGGACGGGACCGGGCCAGCTGCCGATGGCCGGGGCGGTCGCGCGGTAGTCAGCCCCGAACCAGCCGCCGGGTTCGATGCGCAGAGGGCCCGGATCCGGGCGCTGCGCGCCACCCAGGTACGTCGCGATCGAGGCGCGGAACTGCGTGGCCGTTTCGGACCGGAAGATGCCCACGGCGAGCACCGAGCGCGGAAACAGGCGCCCTGCCTCGACGAAGGCCGTGAGGTCGCCTGCCGGATAACGCCCCCCGCCCCCGCGCAGGAAGGCATCTTGCCAGGGCATGCGCCACTCGAGCTGTCCCACCAGGGCGGGGTTTCGATCCGTCCATGCGCCGCCCGTGAGGCTCCAGAGCAGGTTGCCCTCGTCGAGGAGCCCCGCCCATTCTGCGGAGACGCCCGTGCCCAGCGGAGACGTCCAGCCTCCCAGCATCGCGAGGGTTTGACCCCCTGACGGGAAGGTCCTCCGCCGCAGGGCCGCCGACCAGGGTTTCAGGGACAGGTCCGGCACGAGGCCGAGGCGTAACCGGGCGAGGCCTTCCCAGCCCGGGCCGCCCTGGACCGTGACGTCCTGGTTCAGGAAGGTCTCGAACCGGTCGGAGTAGTAATAGCCCGGGACGATCTGCCAGTCGACGCGGCCGGCCGTGGCATTCCGGGGGGCGGGGGGAGCAGGGGGCCTCAGGTCGAAGGTCAGGGACCGGGCGAACGGCCCGGCATCCGTCCGTCCCTGGCGAAAGGACTTCCAGTCGGCCAGACGGAGGCTCACGCCGAGCTGGGGCAGACCCCGCCAGCAGACGATCAGGGTCAGGTTCTCCGGGTCGGATGCGTCCCGGTCGAGGGCGTTGAGGATCTGCCCCAGGCCGTCGACGGGGTCGAGCGATCGCCGGTCCTCGAACCAGACCGTGGTCGAGGCCGAACTCGTGGCGATCGCGAGATTCTCGAAGCCCTGCGCCTCGAGTGCGTCCAGAACGGGAACGGGAAAAAACATGACCCCTCGTCTCTGACCCGGTGTGATGATCCCGGTTTCTCATGGTACAAAGGATTCGACGTTTCCTCATGACATCACCGGTGACCGGTGGAAGGGAGTATCTCTGTGCGGATTCTCATGGCTCTCGTGGCGCTCGTGGCGGCCGTCTCCATGTCGGCCTGCGTGGCCAACGTGAACACGACCCCCGATCCGACCCCCAGCAGCAATTCGAGCACCGGTAACGGTGGTTCGGACAGCGGCAGTAACTAGTTTTCGCTCCCGACTCGTGTTCGGATCGGTGCAGGCCCGGGTTCTCGTCCCGGGCCTGAGCCTTTTTTGGCTCCTCGGGCACGTCGGTCCGGCCCGGGCCGCGATGGCCGGTCCCGGCTACACGGGCCTCATCACGACGCCCACGGCCGAGGTCGTTCCCGACGGCAAGGTCGAGACGGGCTTCTTCTGGCTCGAGGGGGCGCATACGTACCTCTTCGCGCCGAAGACCAACCGTCTGTTGCAGGCCTCTGCTGGCCTGTGGCCGGGCCTCGAGGTCACGCTGCGGTTCACGCAGGTGGTCGGCTGGGTGGATCCGGGGGCACCGGCGGCACCCGGGGGGCATGCGGTCGACCGGATGGCCAGCGTGAAGTGGCGGTTACCCTTGCCCGATTCGTGGTTGCCGCTGGCGGTGGGGGTCCAGGATATGGGGTCCGTCAACCAGCTCGCGGGGATCATGCGGAACTGGACGGGTGCGACGCAGTACGGTCAGACGACCCTCTATGCGGCGACGGGTGCCGGATGGGGGCCTTTCCGGTGGCATGCCGGCTGGGCCACGCCGGCCCGGAACCTGGCCGGGGCTTTCGGAGGCCTGGAAGCGTCTCTGCCCCTCGGTGTCGTACCGCTTCTGGAGTGGGATGGCCGGGGCTGGAACGTTGCCATCCGCTGGACGCCTGGCGAGAACGCGTCGGTCATGGTCGGTCGGCTTTCGGGGGATACCTGGATCGCAGGAGGCTGTCTCCGCCTGGGGCTATGACGCTCGAGGGCGGATCACGTGAACTCGACATCTCACGCATGTCATCCAGCAGGAATGATCGGTCATCAGGATGGGCATGAACGTTACACGACCCGCGGCGAGGCCCCGGGGCTCGAGGCAAGGAGGCAGCGAGCGATGTCCATTCTCTTGAAACCTTCGATGCTCGCCCCGGCGGACATTGCTGCAGACCGTCAATTCGCCTTGCATCCGTCCCGGGTCGGATGGGGACGCTTTTTCAAGCGCCTGATGGACGTGGCGGGCGCGCTGGTGGGTCTCCTGGCTCTGGCGCCCCTCTACCTGCTGGTGGCCGTGGCCATCAAGCTCGAGTCGCGGGGACCGGTGCTGTTCCGCCAGGTGCGGGTCGGCATGGATGGCAAGCCCTTCACCATGCTGAAGTTTCGCTCGATGGTCGTGGATGCTGAGGAGCGGTTGTCCGAGGTCTGGCATCTCAACGAGATGACCGGCGGGCCGATCTTCAAGGCCAAGGAGGATCCGCGCATCACCCGCGTGGGGCGCTTCCTGCGGCGGACCAGCCTGGACGAGTTTCCGCAGTTCTGGAACGTGCTGGTCGGAGACATGAGTCTGGTGGGGCCGAGACCCCCGTTGCCGGCCGAGGTGGCGACCTACGGGCCACGTGAGATGGAGCGATTGAGTGTCTTGCCGGGGGCGACGGGCCTGTGGCAGGTCAGTGGCCGGAGTTCGCTGAAGTCGTTCGAGCGGATGATGGAGCTGGATTGGGAATACATGAACGCCTGGACCTTGCGAGGTGATCTGGACATCCTGTGGAGGACCTTGGGTGTCGTGCTACGGATGGCTGGCTCTTGCTAGACTAAAGTTCCGACACGAAAAATCCCGAATCTTCAGTCCCCGCCTGCTTTGACGCCTGACCCGGTTTTCGGGGTTCAGGTCACTCGCGTCCGAGAGAGACGATGAGATGGGGGCGTGACCTGAACCCATATTCAGAGTCATTCAGAAATTGGATCTCACGCAGTTCTCTTGGTCTCTCGATTGAACTCCTGGGGGCTCAGGTTTCCCAGGGAGCTGTGGGGTCTGACCTTGTTGTAATCGTCTCGCCACGCGCTGATCAGTGCTCT
>JAYKJE010000044.1:0-24168 GCA_035285805.1 bacterium
GTCCCACCCGTTCCCATCCCGAACACGGTCGTGAAACGCGCCAGCAGCGACAATATTGCCCGGGCGACCGGGTGAGAAGATAGCCCGCCGCCAGGAACTTGCAGCCCTCGAGGCGCCCGACCCCGCGAATCACGCGAATGGGACGGGCGCCTCGGGCTTTTTTGCTTTCTTCTGGACGGGACGTAGATGGGATGCCACTGTCGCGTGTGACATGAGGTCGCGTGATGGTTGTCATTTTGATCAAGATAGATCTTGGTCAGATATGTGACTTTCAGGAGTGGTGCCCGTGTCGCCGCTCGGGGCAGACTGAAAGTGTCCAGCAGCGCCGAACGTGGCACTTCAGAGTTCCAGGAGGTCCTGAGATGGTTCCTTTCACGGCTAGCCGAATCCTCTGTGCCGGCGTCCAGTTGAACGGTCTCCGTGATCAGGCCCGTGCGAATCCACTGGGATTGGCCCAGGGCATGCTGGTCGGCAGGCCGGGGCTCCGTGTCCAGGTTTCGCTCTTCGAAGATGCGGGGCGAACCCGGGAATCGTGGACTCTCGAGAAACTCGCCTCGGCTCTTGACGAGCACGACGTGGCCTTCTTGCTGGAATCGCTCGGCCTCGATGAGGCGGCCGTCGCGATCTCCGGCGGAATCGGGCTCGCCGAGATCGCGGTGAAGCGCCCTGTCGCGTGTCCTGCTTACATCGCGCTCGCCTCGTGATTCACGTCCCGGGGCGCAAGGCGCGGTTTTGATGACGACCGACACCCGGGGGTCCTGTCAGGACCCCCGGGTCTCTTCTTGGCCATGATGGCGGGTGACCATCCCCTGCGAGCGATAGCGATGCTGCTATACTTGCGAGGGGCGATGGACCTGGAGCGTGCATGTCGACGAAATACATCTTTGTCACCGGTGGGGTGGTCTCGAGCATCGGCAAGGGGATCGTGGCCTCCAGCCTCGGTCGCCTCTTCAAGAACCGGGGCTACACGGTCCGGATCCTGAAGCTCGATCCTTACATCAACATCGATCCGGGGACCATGAGCCCCTACCAGCACGGTGAGGTCTTCGTCACCGAGGATGGCGCCGAGACGGACCTCGATCTCGGCCATTACGAGCGCTTCACCGACACGGATCTCGATCGTGAGAACTCGGTGACGGCCGGCAGCATCTACTGGTCGGTCATCTCCAAGGAGCGGCGAGGCGATTACCTGTCCGGGACCGTGCAGGTCATTCCTCACATCACCAACGAGATCAAGGACCGCATCCACCGGGTCGGGTCCCGCACGGACATCGCGATCGTCGAGATCGGGGGCACGGTCGGCGACATCGAGAGTCTGCCCTTTCTCGAGGCCATCCGACAGTTCCGCAAGGATGCCGGTCGGGACAATGTCGTCTATGTCCACGTGACGCTCGTGCCGGCGCTCCAGGCGGCAGGCGAACTCAAGACCAAGCCCACCCAGCACAGTGTCAAGGAGCTTCGCAGTCTCGGCATCCAGCCGGATGTGCTCGTCTGTCGCACGCAGCACCACCTGCCCCAGCACGTGCGCGACAAGCTGGCACTCTTCTGCGACATCGATCCGGAAGCCGTCATCGAGTGTCCCGACGTCGAGCATATCTATGCCGTACCGGCTGCGCTCGAGAGCCAGGGCATGCCTCGCGAGATAGCGTCCCGCCTGCACCTTCCTGACCCCGGGGCACGGGGAGCCGAGGCCTGGGACGCATTCGTCGAGCGACTCCAGCATCCCCGGGCCACGGTCACGCTCGGGATTGCAGGCAAGTATGTCGAGTTGCAGGATGCATACCGCTCGGTGATCGAGAGCATCCGGATCGCGGCCGCGCACGAGGGGCTTGCCGTCGACATCCGCTGGCTCCAGGCCGACGGTCCGCTCGAATCGGAGGAGACGGCCGGACTGCTGGCAGGGCTAGACGGGATCCTCGTTCCGGGTGGGTTCGGTCACCGGGGCATCGAGGGCAAGATCCTCGCCATCCGGTATGCCCGTGAACACGGTGTCCCGTTCCTGGGGCTCTGCCTCGGGATGCAGACGGCCGTCATCGAGTTCGCCCGCCACGTGGCCGGGCTGTCGGGGGCTCATTCATCCGAGTTCGATCCCGGGTCCCCGTATCCGGTCATCGATCTGCTTCCCGAGCAGAAGCTCGTGGAGGGCAAGGGTGGGACCATGCGCCTCGGGGCCTACCCGTGCAAGCTGGCGCCCGGGTCGCTCGCGTCGGAACTGTACGGGAGCGAACTCATCAGCGAGCGCCACCGACATCGCTTCGAGGTGAACAACGCTCTCCTCGAGCGCTTGACGGAGCGGGGCTTGCGCGTTTCGGGGACCAGTCCCGATGGTCGTCTGGTGGAGATCATCGAGTTGCCGGACCATCCGTTCTTCATTGCCAGTCAGTTCCACCCCGAGTTCAAAAGCCGCCCCGGCAAGCCACATCCCCTCTTTTCCGGGCTCATCCGGGCCATGGCTCGGGCCTCCGGGGTGGTGACGTCGGAGGTGGGCGGGAGTCTGAATGCCGGGGAGGTGCTCGCATGAAACCAGGATCTGGCCTTTCGGAGGGGTTGCTCGCGCTTGCCCACGAGGCGCTCGGTCGGGCGTATGCCCCGTATTCGAACTTTCCGGTCGGGGCTGCGCTGGAGGCTGAAGACGGCCGCATCTTCACGGGATGCAACATCGAGAACGCGAGCTTCGGCCTGACCATGTGTGCCGAGCGCGTGGCCCTCTATCAGGCCGTGGCTTCCGGCGTCACCCGCTTCCGCTCCATCGCGATCGTTGCCAGCCGGGCTCGCCCCTGTTCTCCGTGCGGGGCCTGTAGACAGGTCCTGGCCGAGTTCGGTCCCTCCATGGACGTCATTCTCGAATCATCTGACGGTCCGGAGATCCGGTCTCTCGCCGACCTTCTCCCCATGTGTTTCACCCAGTCCGATCTCGCGAGGTCTTCTACCTGATGCCAGCCCACCGTTCCGGTTTCGTGGCCCTCGTGGGGCGTCCCAACGTGGGCAAGTCGACTCTGCTGAACCGCCTCGTGGGTCAGAAGGTGGCGATCGTCTCGTCCAAGGCCCAGACTACCCGACACCGGATCCGCGGCGTCCATACGGGGGAAGGCTACCAGCTGGTCCTCGTCGACACGCCGGGGGTGCACAAGCCGCTGCATCTGCTCGGTGAGCAACTCGTCAAGTCCGCGGTCGACACGCTTGCCGAGGTCGACCTCGTGCTGTTCCTGGTCGATGGCCGTTCCACGGCCGGACGCGGCGACCGCTACGTCGCGGATCTGCTGCTCAAAGCCGGGCGTCCGGTCATCCTCGTGGCCAACAAGGTCGAATCCGGCAAGATGTCTCCCGAGATCCTCGAGACGTATCGAGACCTCGTTCCTGCCCTCTCGGAGCACGTCATCTCGGCGCTGTATGGCAAGGGAGTTGCCTCTCTGCTCGCCGATGTCGCCGGGCGACTCCCGGAAGGGCCGCCGCTCTTCCCCGACGAAGACGTCACGGACCAGACGGAGCGGCAACTCGCCGGCGAACTCGTGCGAGAGGCGGTCCTTCGCCTGACCTCGGAGGAAGTGCCTCATTCGGTCGCCGTGCTCGTGGATGAGTTCAGGGAGCCCGAGACTCCGGCCGACAAGACGTTCATCAAGGCCACGCTCTACGTGGAGCGGGACAGCCAGAAGGGCATCCTGATCGGGGACAAGGGGATCAAGCTGCGTGAACTCGGCAGCACCGCCCGTCGCAGCATCGAGAAAGCGCTCGATCGGCAGGTCTACCTCGAGCTCTGGGTCAAGGTCATGCCGGGGTGGCGCAAGCAGGCGCGACATCTGAAGCAACTGGGGTATATCACCGAGTGACGGGGTGCCAGAGGTTTCCGGCACCCGGGTGGCTTCGGGTCCTGGCTGTGAGGAACGGATGAATCACGTTGCGAGGTTGGTCTGCTCGGTGTTCGTGATGATGGCGACGGGATGCTACTCCCTGACCCACGGGGTCGCGACCTCCCGGAATGCCGTGTATCTGGATGATGCGCGGGGTTCGGTCGATCGCCATTTCAAGGAAGAGGATCGCGCCCTGTACGTGCTGTTCGGGACGATTCCCGTCTACCAGCCCAGGATCGATGACAAGATCTCGCAGTACCTTCGCAAGGGGGTGAAGGTGGCCAATCTCAAGATCGAGACGGCCTGCACCCCGGCAGACGTGCTCATCGGCATCGTCCCGGGACTGTTCGGTATCCTGTTTTCCAGCAGGACGGTCCGGTACGAGGGAGACGTGATGTCCACCGGAAAGGGCGGTAGAGGTCGTGACTAGGCTGGCAGCTGGAATGCTCTCGGCGATGCTTCTCGCCGGCTGTTACAACCTGCGGATCTCGCTCCCGGAGGGCGTGGACTCCACCGAACGCTTCGCCCTGAGTACGCTCAAGGGTGCCAACCTCGATCACTTCTCGGAAACGCAGGGAACCACGTACCTGTTCTGGGGAATCGTGTCGCCGGCGCCCGTCGATCCCGAGCAGGTTCTGGCCCCCTACCTCCGGGGTGGCAGCCGGATCAGCAACCTGACGATCTCATCCCACCACTCGTTCACGGATGCGCTGGTCATGTTCCTGACCCTCGGCATCGTCGACCCTCTGACCATCCGCTACGAGGGGGATGTCGTGGGCGCCTCCGCTCCACGCAGACGGTGAGCGCCCCGCTTCAGAATCCGTATCCCAGGGTGAAGAATCCGCCCCAGGTCTGGATCTGGGGTTGTCGCTTGCTGTCCTGGGTCAGGGCCTGACCGTACATCAGGTTGATGCCGATCTTTGCCCCGCTGTCCGGACGGTACTGGTAGCCCAGCGTCACGCGGGGAACGAGGGTGGACACCCGGTTCGCCGCTGCCGATCCATCCGCGACGGTGGCCATCGCCGCACCGAGGCCGAGGACCAGTCCCGAGAGGTGAATCTCGGCCGCTCCCCACGGAGCGGTATAGACCGTGGCCGGGTTCCGGGCCTGCTGGGAAAGGGACTGGGCAAAGTCGAATCCGCCAGCCAGGTAGATGGTTCCGCCCAGGGATGCCCGTACGCTGGCCTGCGCCCCCGCGGTCAGGATGCCTGCCTTGGTGCCCTTGGTGCTCAGGATGAGGGGCGAGAGGTCGACGTCGGCGAAGAAGAACCTGGGTTCGGTCTTGGCCTTTGCCTTGTAGACGGTCTGGCGGGGGGGGGCTTCACCGGCGTCCTTGTCCTCGCGAGCGACATCCGTGCGGCGGCGCCTCGGTGTATCGTCGCTCTCCTGCTCGCCGGACGACAGGTCGTCCGGGTCACGGGCCTTTTCCTTGCGGGTGCGGCGGACCTGCCGGATGTCGTCACGATAGAAGACCCACAGTTTCCCGTCGACGTCCTTGAGCGTGATGCCGAGTTCCGACTCGTTGAGGATGGTTCCCCGGAAGATCTGGTTATCCGCGGTGACGACCGTGTCCGCCAGGGCGGGGGTCATCCAGGCCCAGGTCACGAGCCCCGCGACCGTTCCGGCGATGCGTCTGGCCTGCATCCGTGCTCTCCTCCTCGTGTTTGCGTCCCCATCTTACCGCTCGCGTCGCGCCGGTAACAGGACGGGCGTCACGTCGTCCGCGCGTGGGATACTGGGACAGGAGGCTCCGCGTGACCCAGTCCCCCCTGCATGGCATCACCCTGCGTGCGCGTCCCCTCGGGGAACACGACCGGATCGTCCACCTGTTCACCCGCGAGCGTGGGCTGGTCCGGGCCGCTCTGCGGGGCGCACGCCGCCCTCGCAACACGTGGGGTATCTCGGGCGAGTCGTTCGTCCTGGCTCGCTGGTGGCTGGCCCGCGGCCGGTCCCTGGAGGCCGCCCGCCAGGTCGAGGTCCTCGAGGCGCATGCGCCGCTGCGTCTCGACTACGAGCGCCTCATGCTCGCCCTCCACGCCCTCGATGCCGTGCAGTCGACCCTGCTCGAGGAAGAGGCCCTTCCGGAGCTGTTCGACCGCCTCCTGGGGGTCCTGAAGGCCTTCGAGCTGGCCCGGCAGCCCCTGCTGGTCGCCGCATGGTTCGAGGTGCATCTCGCTGCGGATCTCGGGTATCGTCCCGAATTCGAGCGTTGCGTCCGGTGCGAGGAGGTCGTTCCCGCGGGAGCATGCGGCTTCGATGCCCCGGAAGGGGGAGTGGTCTGTCCCGCGTGCCAGGCTTTCGGCCAGGTTCCCCGGCTTGACGGGACGACCCGGAAACTTCTCGGCCGCCTGCAGGCCGTGGAGCTTCCCGACATCGCCGAGCATGCCCTCTCCCGGGATCTGGTCGTGCAGGCCCGGCGCGTCATGCATGCCCTCCTGTCCGGCCGGGCCAGGCTGCCATGGCACGTGCCCCCGGAGCCCGAGGAAGGCCCGTGGATTTCTTCCGGAGCGGGGTATCCTGCCATGGAGGGTGAGACGTTCCGGCGGGAAGGTGAACGGGGAGGCTGAGGGTGCGTGACTGGTCCGAGACCTTCTTCCGATCGGCGTCGATCCTGGTGTTCGTGGCGCTGGCCTGGATGGCCTGGCAACTGGTCGGGTACGTCGCCGACGTGCTGACCATCCTGGTCTCGGCCGCGCTCGTCGCCTACGTGCTCCAGCTCGCCGTCGAACCCCTGGCGAGACGGATGCCCCGGATCGCGGCGGTGGCCACGGTCGTCCTGGGGGCGGCCCTGGTCGTCGTGACCGTCTTTTCCTTCGTCCTTCCTCTGGTCGTCCAGCAGGTGCAGATGCTGGCCACCCAGTTGCCCGGGACGCTGGCTCAGATCGAGGCCCGCGAGACCGACCTCAGGGCGTGGCTGGCCACGCATCACATCGCGGTCGATTTTCGCCTCGACTCGCTCCTCCTGCCCAGGATCCTGGGAATCGGCAACAACCTGGCGAGCAACCTGCCCGGGATCCTGATGGGGTCCTTCTCCGGCTTCTTCTCGCTGGCGATGATCCTCGTCTGCTCGTTCTACTTCCTGAGTGACGGCCGCAAGATGTGGGATGCCCTCGTCGAGTACCTGCCGGCGCGAGCCGCGAAGCAGGCCGGCTATTTCCGGGCCGAACTCGACAGGAGCCTGGGGCGTTACCTGCGCGGTCAGCTCATCAACGCCAGCCTGGTGGTGTTCGCGGCCTCGACGGCCTTCACGATGCTGGGCATGACCTATGGCGTCGTGGCCGGTCTCATCTGGGGTACGGCCGAGATCATTCCTTACTTCGGCCTCTACCTGGGGCTGGGGACGGCGCTCGTGCTGGCCACCCTCCAGGGGGGGGCCGTCGTGGGCAAGATCCTCGTGGCAGGCCTCGTGATCTGGTGGATCAAGGACAACGTCATCGCGCCGCGCGTGATGAGCCATTCCACGGGGCTTCATCCCATCCTCATCATCGTGGCCGTGCTGTGCGGGGGAAAGATGGCCGGCTTCCTGGGAGTCCTGCTCGCGATCCCGGTCGCGGCCGTCATCGTGACGGCCCTGACGTTCTCCCGGAAGCAATCACGGCTGGACCCGGGTCTCGAGCTCGCCGCGGTGGCCGTCGAGACGCCACAGGGAGACTCCGCCCCGGAACGGGGGGACGTCGCTGCCGAGGGGCGTCTCCAGGGCCCGGTTCACGATTTCGAGTGACAGCTCCAGCGGTCCCGCAGCCAGCGGATCCAGGACCTGGAGCCCGTGCTCGGTCCGCCCCGTGGCCAGGACGAAATGTCCGCCATCCAGAGGCGTGCGCAGCAGACCGGCATAGGCCGGGGTCGGGTTCACGTTCAGCACCATCACGTGACCGGGGCGGGCGAGTTCCTCGAGGACCTTCCCGAGGCCACCCGTGACGAGCCTGGCGCCGAGCCCGTGGCGCCGGGCTGCCCCGGGAAACTGGTAAGGGAAGGTCCAGGTACGCTCGTCGCGATCGCCCGTCATGTCGAATCGCAGGGAGCGCACGAGGCGTTCCGGGTGGTCACGGAAATCGACCGGGGCCTTGCCGAGGACGGCGATCGCCATCGCGAGCGAGGTCGGTCCGCAGTTCGCGTTACCCGCAACGGTCGCAGCAGGATGGTAGCGGGGATCTTGCTGCTGCGTCACGAAGATCCGGGCGGCCTGCTCGGTGCCCAGGGCCCTCGGGCGTCCAGGCGCGCTTGCCCAGGCCCCCATGCTCGTACCCGCCAGAACCAGGCTGCAGAGGGCCATCCTGGCCACGAGCGGGCGGAGGGTGAGGGGGGCCGGGAACCGGTTCATGGTCGAGTCGAGACGCATCGGGCCCACGATGTCCTTTCCATCCCATCTTGCTGGTGATCGGGATCATCGACGATCTGTCTTGATTTGTAGCAATAATGGTATTAAAGTTGGATCACAACTGGTTGCGAGGGTGCTCAAGGGCGAGTACCCGTGCGCCTTTCACACCGGAAAGGAGTCCCCCGAAATGGCTCCATCACATCCGTCCCCTTCCGATCACGGGCGCCTCGCGTCAGCCATCGGGAGTCAGGCACCCGGTCAGGTCATCGATGCCTTCGGACCCATCAATCACGGAGATCGAGGCGATTCTGACCGTCACAGCATGAGGTCCCATCACGATCTGGATGGTTGATACCTGTCCGAACAACCCTCAAGGTTCCGGGGCGATCGATCCGCGCAGCGCGGCGATCGCCCTTTTCGCGTCCGGAGCGCCGAACACGGCCGAACCGGCCACGAGGACATCCGCGCCCGCCGACAGGACACGGGGAGCCGTGGAGGGCCCGATGCCCCCGTCCACCGAGATCCGGGTCTCGAGCCCTCGTTCCTCGATCCAGCCCCGGATCGTGCGGATCTTGTCCTCGACCAGGGGCAGATAGGACTGTCCTCCGAAGCCCGGATTGACGCTCATGACGAGCACCATGTCGAGCTCGGGCAGGATGTGACGGACCGTCTCTTCCGAGGTGGCGGGATTCAGCGCCACGCCCGTCTTCGCACCGAGCTGGCGGATGGCCTGGATCGTGCGGTGCAAGTGGGGGCACGCTTCCACATGGACGGTGATCCAGTCGGCACCTGCCTCCCGGAAGGCCGCAAGCAGGGGATCGACCGGCTCGATCATCAGATGCACGTCGAAGGGGAGCCGGGTATGCGGTCGGAGCGCGGCGATCACGGGGGGGCCGAACGTCAGGTTCGGCACGAAGTGCCCGTCCATGACATCGAGGTGAAGCCAGTCGGCACCGGCGTCCTCGACGCGACGGATCTCGTCGGCGAGGCGGGCGAAGTCGGCGGAGAGCAGGGAGGGAGCCACAACGGTCACGGCACGGTTCCTTCCATCGCGGCGTGCTCGCGACGCAGCGCGTCGAGGGCAACCGCGGCGGCTTCCTTCTCGGCTGCCTTCTTGCTGGGCCCCTGGCCCTTGCCGAGGACCCTGCCGGCAACCTCGACTTCCACGTGAAACACGTGGCGGTGCTGCGGGCCTTCGCTACCCGTCACACGATAGACGGGCAGGACCTCCAGGCGATCCTGCGTGAATTCCTGCAGGAGGGCCTTGGCATTCTCCCCGCCGGGGTTGCGGACGGTCGCCTCGAGGCGACCCTGCCAGTGCCGGTGAACGACGGCCCGGGCGGGCTCCAGGCCATCGCGGAGGTAAATGGCCGCGAGGCAGGCCTCCAGGGCCGACGAGAGGGTGCCGGGTTTCAGGCGTCCGCCCGTCCGTTCCTCGGCCCGGCTCATGCGCAGGTGCGGGCCGAGGTCCAGGGCCGAGGCGATCTCGGCCAGGGTCCGGTCCGAGACCAGAGCCGCGCGGATCTTGGTCATCTCCCCCTCGCGCAGACGGGGCTCCAGCGCATGCAGCCACTCGGAGACCACGAGCTTGAGGACGGCGTCGCCCAGAAACTCCAGCCGCTCGTAGTGCGTCTCGGTGCCCGAGGACGCGTGCGTCAGGGCTTGCTTGAAGAGCTCGGGGTGGCCCGGTGGCGCGCCCAGACACCCGGTCAGCCAGGCCTCCAGCTCCGGTTTCACGGGAGCCGCCTCAGCACGAGGCTCGCGTTGTGCCCCCCGAAGCCCATGTTGTTGGACATCGCGGCCTCGATACGGGCCTCGCGAGCGACGTTCGGAACGACGTCCAGGTCACAGGCTGGATCGGGAGTTTCGTGGTTGATGGTGGGCGGCAGGATGCCGTGGGTCAGCGCGAGCACCGTCGCCAGGGCTTCCACGGCCCCCGCGGCGCCCAGGAGGTGTCCCGTCATGCTCTTGGTGGAGGAGACGGCCAGCCGCCGCGCATGGTCACCGAAGACCGCCTTGAGGGCAGCCGTTTCGCCCGCGTCGTTCAGCTCCGTGCTGGTGCCATGGGCATTGACGTAGCCGATCTCCGAGGGTTCCAGGCCTGCATCGGCCAGCGCGCGGCGCATGGCGCGCTGGATGCCCTCGCCATCGTCGGGGGGGCTGGTGATGTGGAAGGCATCGTCCGTGGCGGCATAGCCCGCCAGCTCGGCCCATATGGTCGCCCCACGTGCCGTGGCATGCTCGAGCGTCTCGAGGACCAGGACCGCTGCCCCCTCGCCCATCACGAAGCCGTTGCGATCGGCATCGAAGGGACGGCTGGCGCGTGCCGGGTCACCCGAGGCGTGCCCCGGGCTCAGGGCCTTGGCTGCCGCGAACCCGGCGATGCCGATGGGCGTGATGGTCGATTCCGCCCCCCCGGCCAGGATCACGTCGACCTCGCCTCGCTGGAGCGCGCGAAACGCTTCCCCGATGGCATGGGCCCCCGAGGCGCAGGCCGTCACGTGGCACATGTTCGGGCCACGAGCGCCCAGCTGGATGGCGACGTTGCCGGCGGCCATGTTGGCGATGACGGTCGGAATGAAGAAGGGGCTGACGCGACCCGGGCCCCGGTCGCGGAGCTTGAGGATCTCTTCCTCGAGCACGTCGAGCCCGCCCATACCCGAGCCGACGTAGACGCCCACGCGTTCGGCATCGAGCCGGGCCATGTCGAGGCCGCTCGCCTGCCAGGCCTCGCGGGCGGCAGCCACGGCGAACTGGCTGAAGCGCGCCATGCGTTTCGCGTCCTTGCGGTCCATGTGGGCTGCCGCATCGAAGGCCTCGACCGTGCCCGCGAAGGTGACGGGCATGCCGGCCTCGACCAGCCGCGGCACGGACCGGATGCCGCTCTTCCCGGCTTTCATGGCTTCCCAGGTGGCCTCGACGCCCACCCCGAGCGGGGTGATGGCGCCGAGACCGGTGACGACGACGCGCGTGCGCATCAGGTTCCTTTCATGACACGTCGGGGGGACCAGCCCAAGGCCCGTCCCCCCGTTCGAATGTCCGGTCGGATCAGGCCGGCTGGTGGTTGAGGATGTAGTCGACCGCCGCCTTGACGGTGGTGATCTTCTCGGCCTCTTCCTCGGGAATGTCGACGTCGAAGGCCTCTTCGAGCTGCATGACCAGCTCCACCGTGTCGAGCGAGTCGGCTCCCAGGTCCTCGGTGAACGAGGCCTCGAGCTTCACCTCGCCGGCATCGACGCCGAGGTGCTCGACGACGACCTGTTTCACCTTCTCGAAGACTTCGGATTCATTCATGGTGCGGTGTTTCCTCCAGGGTCAGGGATTCAGGCCCCCGTCGATGGTGAGGACCTGACCGGTGATGTAGCGGTTGCGGGTAGCCAGGAAGACGGCGAGATCAGCCACCTCTTCGCAGGTGCCGAACCGACCGAGCGGGATCTGGTCGAGATAGCTGCTTCGCGCCTTCTCGGAAAGCTGTTCGGTCATGTCGGATTCGATGAATCCCGGGGCGATCGTGTTCACGAGGATGCCCCGGGAACCGATCTCGGCGGCGAGAGACTTGGTGAGACCGACGAGGCCGGCCTTCGAGGCCGCGTAATTGGCCTGAGCGGCATTCCCCATGTCGCCGACGATGCTGCCGATGTTGATGATGTGGCCCATCTTGTGCCGGAGCATCGTGCGGATGGCCGCCTTGCACGTCAGGAACGCCGAACGCAGGTTCGTGTTGATGACGTCGTCCCAGTGCGCCTCGGACATCCGGAGCAGGAGGGTATCGCGGGTGATGCCGGCATTGTTGACCAGCACCTCCACGGGGCCGCCCCATTGCTGGGCCGTGTCGAAGAGGCGCTCGACGTCCCAGGCCCGGGACACGTCGGCCTGGATGGCCATCGCCATTCCCCCATCTTCGGAGATCGCGTCGATGCAGTCCTGGGCCGCTTCTTCGTTGCCCTTGAAGTTGACGGCGATCTTGTATCCTTCGCGGGACAGGGCCACGGCGATCGCCCGCCCGATACCGCGGGAGCCGCCCGTCACGATGGCCAGTTTGCTGGTTGTTGCTTCGGTTGCCATGCCGTCCGGATTCACGAGAAGGTCACGATTGCTGCGTGCATGGTAGCACGCGACCGGCGCCGCGTCAGGGGACGACCGCCGCGAGCGCTTCCGCGAGGCGCTCGGGGGTGTCCGTCGCGAGCGGGGTCAGGGAGCGATCGAGCCGCTTCACCAGGCCCGAGAGGACCCGTCCCGGGCCCATCTCGATCCAGGTCGTGACTCCGGCATCACGGAGCGTGCGCATGCTGTCGGCCCAGCGCACGCGGCTGGCCAGCTGACGGGCCAGCCTGTCGGGGATGGCCTCCGCCTCCCGCGTCAGCTGCGCATCCACGTTCGTCACCACGGGCACGCCCGGGGTCTTCCAGGTCACCGCGTGCAGGGCCCGGGCAAGCGGCTCGGCCGCCACCTCCATCAGGGGCGAGTGGAAGGCTCCCGAGACCGTGAGCGGGACGACTCGCTTCGCTCCGGCCTCGCGAGCCCGCTCGCACGCCTCGGCCACCCCGGCAGGCGTCCCGGACAGGACGAGCTGGTCGGCCGAGTTGTCGTTGGCGACGACGACGGTCTCGGCACATGCGGTGCAGACGGCCTCGAGGCTCTCGAGCGGCAGGCCGAGCACGGCTGCCATGGTGCCCGTCGCGGCCCCGGCCATGAGCTGTCCGCGGCGCGCGACGAGGTCGAGGGCCTCATCGAAGTCGATGGCCCCGGCGGCCCAGAGCGCGCTGTATTCGCCCAGGGAGTGTCCGGCCACGACGTCCGGCTCGGGGCCGCCCAGCGATCGCCATGCCTCGACGGTCGCAGCCGAGGTCACGAACAGGGCGACCTGGGCATGCTGCGTCTCGGTCAGGCGCTCCTCGGGGCCTTCCCAGGCGAGGGTACGAAGGTCCCAACCGAGTCGGGCCTCGGCGCGCTCGAAGCAGGCCATGGCCCGCGGATGCTGCTCGGCCAGCGCCCGGCCCATGCCGACGGCCTGCGAGCCCTGTCCCGGAAACAACCAGACGGTCTGCATCAGCCCTCACCTCCTGCCGGGGCGGGGGGATTCACGAGGCGATCGCGCGGGGGTATCGGCGTGTCCGAGGTCCACTCCAGGAGCGTGCTTCCCCAGGTCAGGCCCGAGCCGAAGCCCACGAGGCAGACGAGGTCTCCCTTGCGGATCCGTCCCTGCTCGACGGCCTCGGCCAGGGCGATGGGAATCGTGCCTGCGCTCGTGTTCGAGAACCGGTCGATGTTGACGATCATCCGTTCCTCGGGGATCCCCAGCCGCTTCGCGGCGGCCTCCATGATCCGGCGGTTGGCCTGGTGCAGGATGATGTGGTCGACGCGTTCCAGGGGGATGCCGGCCTGCTGGAGCACGTTCTCGATGGCCCGCGGGACGATGTCGACGGCGAACCGGTAGACCTCGCGGCCGTTCATGACGACGTTGTGGCGGCCGGCCTCGACGTTCTCGACCGAGGGCGGGACCCGGGACCCCACGGGGAGCTGGATGAAGTCCCCGCCGTTGCCGTCCGCCCCCAGGTGGGTGGCCAGGATCCCCTTCTCACCGCCCGCCCGCAGGACGACGGCGCCGGCACCGTCCCCGAACAGGACGGCCGTCCGGCGGTCCTTGAAGTTCAGGTAGCGCGAGAGCAGATCCCCGCCCACGACGAGGGCCGTCCGGTACATCCCGGTCTGCAGGAACTGCTGGGCGACGGTGACGCCGTAGACGAAGCCCGTGCAGGCGGCCTCGAGGTCGAAGCAGGCCGCTCGCGACGCGCCGAGACGGGCCTGGATGAGGGCCGCCGAGGCGGGCATGCACATGTCCGGCGTGCTGGTCGCCACCACGATGAGGTCGATTTCCGCCGGGTCGATGCCGGCATGGGCGATCGCCTGTCGCGCCGCACGCAGCCCGAGGTCCGAGAGCGCCTCGTCGTCCGCGGCGAAGCGTCGCTCGTGGATGCCGGTCATCTCGCGGATCCAGGCATCCGAGGTGTCGACCATGCGGGCCATGTCGTCGTTGGTCACGATGCGATCGGGCGCATCGTACCCGCAGCCGATGATGCGGACGGGAAGCAGGGACTCGGTCACGAAGAGGTCTCCTGGGTGGGGGTGTCGGGATGGATGGGGCTGGTGTGGCGGGTGCCCGCCGTCGGCTCCGCGTCGGGGCCTGGAGTGGCGGCGGCAAGGGTCTGGAACGTTTCCTCGAGTCGCGGCAGGATGCCTTCCTGGACCGCTCGGCGCGCGACCTCGATCGCGGAGGCGATCGCCGGGGCGCGGCTGGACCCGTGCGCGATGACGCACACTCCGCGGACGCCGAGCAGCAGGGCTCCGCCATGTCGGGCAGGGTCGAGTTCGGCCTTGACCCCCCGGAAGACGGGGCGCAAGAGCCAGGCCCCCAGGCCGGCCAGGAGGCCCCGGGAGCGGATGCCCTCGCGGACGAGATCGGTGAGCCAGTCGGTCATCCCCTCGGCCAGCTTGAGGACCACGTTTCCGACGAAACCGTCGCAGACCACGACGTTCGCCACGCCCCGGGGCAGGGCCCGGGCCTCGACGTTACCGACGAAGCGGAGGTCGGGGGCCGTGGCCAGCAGGGGGAAGGCCTCGGTGCTGCGCCCGTCCCCCTTGCCCGCTTCCTCGCCGATGTTCAGGAGGCCGACGGTGGGAGACGAGATGCCGAGGACCGTCCGGGCATAGGCCGAGCCCATGCGCGCGAACTGGACCAAGAGGGGCGGGCGGACGTCCACGTTGGCCCCCACGTCGAGCAGGACGGTCGGGGCCGGACGGGTGGGCAGGACCACGGCGATCGCCGGCCGTTCGATGCCCCGGATGCGTCCCAGGGTCAGGAGCGCGGCGGCCATGGCCCCGCCGGTCGAACCGGCGGCCACGACGGCCTCGGCCCGCCCCTCGCGCACGGCGCGCATCGCGACCGAGACCGAGGCATCCTTCTTTCGCCGCAGGGCGCTGGCGGCTTCGTCCATGTCGAGCGCCTGCGTGGCCTCGCAGACGGAGAGGCGAGCGCGCGCCTCCGCAGAGGGCGCACTCGCCGTGATCAGGGCCTCCAGACGCTGGCCAGGACCGACGAGGAGGACCTCGAGGTCGGCCTGACGTTCCAGGGCAAGACAGGCGCCGCGCACCAGCTCATCGGGGGCGTGGTCGCCCCCCATGGCATCCAGGGCCACGCGGACTCTGGGCACCGGCACCGGACTCGGCTTACTGAGCGACCTGCATGACCTGCTTGCCGTTGTAGAACCCGCAGGTGCGGCAGACCGTGTGCTGGAGCTTGGGCGAGCTGCAGTTGCTGCACTTGGTCAGGTTGGGAGCAACCGCCTTCCAGTGCGAGCGACGGTGACCCTGCTTGGAGGACGAGGTCTTCTTCTTGGGTTGTGCCATGGTCTTGCGATCCTTATTCCTGGGGGGACTTCAACAGCGCTTCGAGCTTCTTCCAGCGCGGGTCGACGGGGCGGAGCTCTTCGAGGTAATCCGGCTTGCAGCCACACAGGCTGCGAGTCGGCAGGTTGAGCAGCAGGTGCTGGCGCACGAGGTCGCTCACATCGAGCTTGCCTTGCTGCCAGACCTCTTCCTCGACCAGTTCCTGGGGAACCGGGTTCTCCACCACGCGCAGGCTCTCGTCGAACGAGAACTCGACCTCGGTGGGGGCGGGGCCCAGACAGCGCACGCAGACCAGTTCAGCCTTCGCACGCCCCTTGCCGGCCACCCGGAAGAGGCTATTGTCGAGCGCGCGGGACACGGTGACGTTGGAGTGCACCGGACTGACCAACCGGCCGAGATCCTCCGGGAACTCGAGCGGTTCGTTCAGTTCGAGATGGGTCTCGCTGGACGCTGCATTGAGCAACGTGACCACCGAAAGCTGCACGCCAGTTCCCTCGCGACTCACCGACCGGCTTGCCGGGCGACGCCCACCTGAGGGTGTCGACACCTCGGGGCCGATCTTAACCTGTTTCTAGGGTACCCGTTTTCGGGGGGGTGCGTCAAACTAGCGACTGCGCTCGCGCAGGGTTCGCTCGACGTCACGACGCACGTCGCGGGCGGCGATCGCCTCGCGCTTGTCGTGCAGCTTCTTGCCCTTGGCGAGACCGATCTCGACCTTGGCCCAGTTACCGGACCAGAAGACCTTGAGCGGGATCAGCGTCAAGCCTTGCTCGCGGGTCTTGCCCCAGAAGCGCAGGATCTCGCGGCGGTGGACGAGCAGCCGGCGAGGCCGCATCGGATCGAGGTTGTAGCGGTTGCCATGCGAGTACGGTGCGATGTGCATCCGGTGGATCCAGATCTCCCCGTTCTCGATGCGGGCGTAGGCCTCCATGAGGCTGGCCTGCCCGGCCCGGAGGCTCTTGACCTCCGTCCCGGCGAGTTCGATCCCCGCCGTCACGGTCTCGAGGATGTGGTACTCGTGGAATGCCCGGCGGTTGTCTGCCACGACGCGCGAGGGTGGCTTGCTTCCCATGGTTCCTCCCCCTGGCGTTGACGTTGCCCGTGGATCCTCGTTCCTGCTACACTCGGGCGTGAAGACGCGGATCTGGCCAGCCTATCCGGTTGATGCCGGAGAACCCCGTCATTATCCGGCGCGTCCGCCGCCGATGCAAGTCTCGTCCAGGCGTGCGAGGGAAAGTCCGTTCCGATGCTGATTCGCCCGGTCCGGTATCTCGATCTGCCCGTCCTCAAGAGCCTCTTCGAGGAGACGCTCGCCGAGGAGTACGAGCGTCGCGGAGTCGACCTCTCGAGCCAGGTGGCCCGCTGGCAGCGGATGTATCCCCTGGTGCGGGCCCTCTCCCTCTTTCCCAATCCGTTCCAGTACTCGATGAACCTGTGGGTGGCCGAGGTCGATGGTGTCGTCGCCGGCTTCATCCAGGCCTCGCCGGCGCTCCGGGACGGCAGTCGCTGGCACGTCGACTTCATCGCCGTCGCTCCCGAGTTTCGCAGCAGCGGGGTCGCCGCCGCGATGCTCGACCACGTCGTGCTCGCCCAGGCCGAGGCCGGAGTCGATTGCTTCACGGCCGAGGTGGACGTCCGGAACCGTCGGGCCCTCGAGCTTTACGCCCGTCGTGGCTTTCGCCGGTATGCCCGGCTCGAGTATCTCCAGATGATGCCCGAGGCGATCCAGCACTTCGCCCCGGCCGTCCCGCCCACGGGATTGCGTTCGGTGCGCCCACGCGACGCGGAGGCCCTGCTCGAACTCCATCGGGCCTGCACGCCCGAGGAGGTGCGGCTCGTGGACACGCGGACGGCCACGGGACTCGAGATGGGTTTCGTCGAGCACACGCTCGCGCGGTGGCGCCGGAAGCTGGGCCTCTTCGAGGACCGGCGTTACGTCCTCGAGAACGAGCGCCGTCAGATCATCGGCTACCTGCGGGTCCAGGGGCATTTCCGCTCGTTGCCGCACGTCCTGAGGGTGATGGTGCACCCCGGGTACGAGGATGAACTGCCGGGGCTCGTGGGGTTCGGGCTGGGGAAACTCAGGGGGTTTCCGGACAGTCTCGTTCTGGCCTGGGGGCCCGACTACCAGCAGGCCACCCTGGAAGCCCTGAGGGAAGCCGGTTTCGCGTTTCTGACGGAAGACTACCTGCTGGTACGGGATGGCATGGTGCCCGTGAAACCGATCCGGACGGGACTTCCCTCCGGGGTCGAGGAACCGCTTCTCAAGCCTGCCTACTGTCGCCGCGGCAGCTGAATCGGTCTCAGGTGCCCCTGGAGGACTGGTTCCAGGGCATTCTTTCGAGCACGGCGGGCGTGACGACCCGGGCGACCCAGGAGTGCTCCAGCTGGGCCTGCACGGCCGGTATGTGCTGCAAGAGCGGGATGCTAGAGACGACGAGCAGCGGCGTCAGGATGATGACGAGGCCGGTCACCAGACCCAGGAGGGCCCCGCCGGCCCGGTCGACCCACACGAGAGGGGTGTGGTTGACGACCGCCTTGAGGGCGATGCCGGTGCCGTTGATGGCCAGGAACACCACGAGCCAGGTGGCCAAGGGCGAGAGGGCCGAGGTGGCGATCGGCGGGAAGCCCAGCGGGGCCAGGAGGCCCTGGAAGAGGTCGGGGCGCCACCAGGCGAGGAAACCGCCGGCTCCCACGGCCAGGAAGGACATCAGGGTCCGGATGAGGCCCGAGGTCACTCCGCGCAGCAGGTTGTAGGCGAGGACGGCCAGGGCCACGAGATCGATCACGTTGTCTCCCCTCGTTTTCGGATGGACAGGTGCCGGTCCGGGACCTAGCATGGACCGCGACCCGACCACCGAGCGCAGTCATCCAGGATAGGATCCATGTCCACTCTCCGGCAACTCGTCTCCCGCAGCATCGAGCTCCTCGCGGCCCATCCGCTGCTCTGGACGCCTCCGCTCGCAACCTTCCTGTTGCCGGCCCTCCTGACGGCCGGGCCGGTCTATCAGGTGCCGCTGGTCGTGTACATCGCCCTGCTCCTGTCCGGTGGATGGCTGGCGCTGGTGGCGGCGGCGCACCGGGGGGAGCCCGTCCAGCTCGTGACCTTCTTCGATGCGATCGGGCGCTCGGCCCTCCGGTTGCTCGTCGGCGGGTGCAGCATCACCCTCGCGGCGATCGCCCTCATCGCTCCCGGGCTCCTGGTCATGACGCGACTGGCCGGTGGGGCTGATCAGGTCCGTGGTTTCGAGAAGCCCGTTGTGGCCTTCATCCGGTCGGTGGAGGCCGGCAAGGTTCCCGACGTGGCCAGCTTCGACCCCCAGCTGGTCCAGGCCCTGAACTGGCTGGCGGGGTGCAGCCTGTGGGTGCTCGGGGTCACGTCCGTGTTATTGCTCGTGCTGCAGTGGTGGCCGCACGCCATCGTGCTCGGCGACCAGGGCGGGCTGGCGGCGATCGCCCGCAGCTGGCACCTCACGAGGGCACATCTCGGTCGCGTCATCGCATGGCTCTCCGTCCAGACCCTGCTGGCACTCGGGTGCATGGGCCTCGTCGGCGTCGACGGCTTCGTCGGGGTGCTGGGGAGCCTGGGCCTGGTCATGGTGCAGATGCTCTTCGGCATGGTCTTCACCCTGCTCTACCTCGAGGTCAGCGGCGGGATCGAGGTCGTGCTCGAGGCCGAGAGCCCGACCCGTGAGGAGACTTGACACCCGCGCGGGGCGCTCGGTACGATGTGAACCGTCCGCGGGTGTAACTCAGCTGGTAGAGTACCTGCTTCCCAAGCAGGCTGTCGCGCGTTCGAATCGCGTCACCCGCTCTCGCTTGCAGGATCAACAAGGTGGTGGTAAGCTTAACCTTGTCGAGACGGCGGCATAGCCAAGTGGTAAGGCAGGGCTCTGCAAAAGCCTCACCCCCAGTTCGAATCTGGGTGCCGCCTCTTGGGCGCATAGCTCAGTTGGTTAGAGCGCTACGTTGACATCGTAGAGGTCACTGGTTCGAATCCAGTTGTGCCCACTCCCGGAGCCGAAAGCCAGAATTGGCTTTCGGCTCTTTTCTCAGGTCGGTAGCGCCGTCACGTCATGACAGACGTTCGAGTTGGCCCCTTCTTTTCACGATGTCCCGGTAGTTCCACTGGATGTCCCTGGCTTGATCGAGCCAGTTGCGCAGAACCGTCGCGTCGACGTCATCGCACGACGTGTAGCGAAACTCCGCGGCCTTGAAACTCCCCACGGGGGTCAGGGTGGTCCTGTCAAACGTCTGGCCACTCCAGAACAGCAATCTGACGCAGCCCTTGAGCACGCTGTAACCGACGATGGGGTTGCCGGCCAGGAACCAGACCGGATGGCCATGCCAGATCTTGCTCTCAGCTTCCGGAAGGGCGGCCGTGATGTGGCTCCCCAGCGCCGTGCAGATGAGTCGATGCGCTTCGCTCTGCGACGCCAGGTAGTCCGCGAGGGTGCCTGACCTGGCCACGGCCTTGCGGGACGGTTCGCGTTCCTGAGCAGGTCGCGTGCGACGCCTCGACTCGGCTTTCATGCCCCGCGATGCGGCTTGCTCGACCCGCCAGCGCGTGATGCGCCTGACCAGATCGGACGGCAGTGGCGCGTCATGAGGGACCTGGATGGCCCCCCTGGAGGTCTTGAACCCGACGAGCTCGTCCGCGAAGGCCGCGATCGCCGCGGCGCCGGGATAGATGCCGACGTGCTGCTTGAAGGCGCCCAGGTGCAGGAGGTTTTCGCCCTGGTGCCAGGTGACGAGCCCGTAAGCGATGCGCTCGATCGCCCCGGGGGCCTCGTTCCGGACCACCTCGGCGAGGGCGCGCAGGCGCGTGCGACCGGGTTCCGGCGCGGCCTCGATGGTGGTTGCCACGGCGATGGGGTCGGGCACCGGGCTGCGCGTCGTCATGAGGGAATCCTCGAGGTGAACTCTGTCCGTGGTCGTGTCAGCGGTTTGTACCCGTCTCACGCAGGTTTAGCCTTGCAGGCCGTGGCGATGATCGTCGAAGATGGCCGCTTCGCCGTGCCGATCGAGTCCTTCGCAGCCGTCGCGGGTCCTGGCACCCGATCTCGGTCAGGTATGGCATGATCCAGCCATGGCCTCGGAACGGTCTGGCCCACATCTTGTCATGAAGGAACTCGCGATGGCAGAAGAAAAGGTCAAAGGCCCGGCTTCGTATTTCCCGTCGATCGAGGCCAGGTACGGCCACCCCGTTTCGCACTGGCAGCAGGTCATCCGGGCCCATGCCGGGAAAAAGCACATGGAGCTGGTCGCGATGCTGAAGACCGACCACCAGCTCGGCCACGGGCATGCCAACGCGCTCGTGGCCCATACGCTGGCCGAAGATGCCCGTGCCCGGGAATCCTGACCTGTTCGTGAGAGGTGAGTTGCGCCCCATGTCCGAGACGTCTCCCGCGCCCCGTCGGGGCAATCCGCCCAACCGTGAGAAACTCGCGGAGCTCCTCGGGGAACGCCTCGAGCTCTGGAACGAGGTCCGCGAGACCGTCCTCGAGATCGGCGCCACCTGGAAGTGGGCCTACTCGGAGGCGACGGAAAGCTGGTCGTACCGGTCATATCAGGAGGGCGATCGCTTCTTCGTCGCCATGACGCCCACCGCTGAGGGCTTCGAGGTCAGCCTGAACCTCAAACCGGACGAGATGGACACCCTCATCGCCGAAACTCCGGACGAACGAGCCACGCTCGAGCGTCTCCGGAGCGCCGTCCAGGGTCCAGAACCGGCCTGGATCCATCTGCCCGTGACCGAGGCGTCCGTCCTGCCGTTTCTGGCGAAAGTGCTCGTCGTCCGGGCCCGGCGCCCCCAGAAGCCGCGCCTCAAGGGCGGCAGGAAGCAATCGCCCTGATCCCGGAGAGACTCGCGGTTTTGAAACACGTCTGAAAAATACGGGGCGCACGCTGCTCCACGTGCCCCACCCCGTCACGAGGAGACTACCCCCATGAAGCTTCAAGCTGCCGCCCTCGCCCTTGCCCTCATGCTTGCCTCGACCCTGGGTGCCTGCGGGGCGTCCAGCCTGACCCAGACCCGCACGGGAGCGGAAACAGGCGATCGCCTGATCCAGGGCGTCGCGCCGTCACCGGATGCCCCCTTCGCGCACGCCCGGCTCGCCGGACTCGACCTGTCCCCCGAACAGCGGGAGCGCCTGCGTGCCCTGCGCCACGGCGCCGGCGATCGCCAGGTCCGGTCCGGGATGCCGCAACTCCGGGCCCGCCTGGGGGCGCTGCTCGCGGCCCCCGAACTCGACCGGGCGGCCCTCCGCTCGCTGCTCGAAGAGGGGCGCAAGTCCTGGAATGCCCGGAAAGAGGCACGCCAGGCGATGCATCGGAACCTCGAGGAGGTGCTGACGCCCGCCCAGCGTGAGAAGTTGAAAGCCCGGCTCGAGGCCGCCAGGTCCGGCAAGAAGGCCGGTGACGGGCCGCTCGCCCGCATGGCTGGACGCCTCGAACTCACCGAGAGTCAGCGTGCCGAGGCCCGCGCGATCCTGGCCGACCTTGCCGCGAACCCCACCGCCGACCTCCCCGAGGCGACGGTCGATCGGGCCGCGGCCTGGCTCGCGTCCCTGAGCCCCGACCAGCGGGCCCGCCTCGCGAAGGCCGGCAAGCAGGGCCGGAATGGCCGGCGTGTGCGCAGCGACGTCTAGAGCGATGGGACGGCCCGTCCTGCTCGTGGATGACGATGCGGGGCTCGCGAGCCTGCTCGGTCTGTACCTGGCCGGGCATGACCTCGATCTGGCCTGGGTCGATCGCCCGGCCCGTGCCCGCGAATGGCTGGCGGAACGGGAGCCGGCGATCGTCCTGCTCGACGTCATGCTGCCCGGGCAGGACGGCTTCGCCTTCTGCGAGGAGCTGCGCGCCGGGGGCTCGCGGGTGCCCATCCTGATGCTCACGGGGCGCGGGGATGGCCACGACCGGATCCGGGGCCTGCGGGCGGGAGCGGACGACTACCTGCCCAAACCCTTCGACCCGGAGGAGCTCGTCGCCCGCATCGAGGCCATCCTGCGTCGCGTGCCAGTCCCTCGACCGGGTGACGGCCTCGATCGCAACGCATGCGCGTTGCGCCTGGGCGATCGCGTCGTGCCGCTGACCCCCACGGAGTTCCGGATCCTCGAGCAACTGACGGCTCATCCCGGGCAGGTCCGCAGCCGGACCCACCTGCTCGAGGGGCTCGACGAAGCCGGTACGCTCGAGGCCTTCGAGCGCGCCATCGACATTCACGTGAGCCGCCTGCGGGCCAAGATCGAGGTGGATCCGCGTCGCCCCCGTCACCTGGTGACGGTCCGGGGGATCGGGTATCGCTGGGATGCGTGATCGACGTGTCTCGGTGGTGGTGCGCATCGCGATCGTCACGGCGATCGCCCTGCTCGGGACCTTCTGGGCGATCGCTCAGCTGAACCGCACGATGCTCGAGCGGGGTATGCAGGCCGGCCAGGCCGGGACCGTGCGCCATCTCGCACGGCTCGTGGCCGCCGAACTCGAGCGCGCCGCAACACCGTCAGGGGCCATCCCGGCCGGGCGACTCCATGAACTGGAACGCCTGCATCACGTGCAGTTGACCTGGCACGCGTGGTCCGACCCCCATCCACGGGAGCTCGACCGGCGGCGCATCCTCCGCCTGCGCGGGTTCCCCCCTCGCGCCTGGATCCGTCTCGGCCGGGAAGGCGCCCCCGTCGGAGCCGTCGAGATGCGCTTCGACGATCCTCGCATCGTCCCGGGGCTTCCCCGGCCCTTCCGGCGGGCGATGCCCGTGGTCCTTGGCCTCCTGATCGTCCTCGTGCCACCGCTGGTCGTCTGGGTGGTCCGTCCCCTCAAGGAATCCGTCGCGGTGGCGCATCGGCTGGCCGACGGAGACCTCGAGGCCCCCGTGCCGGTCCGGCGGCGCGACGAGTTCGGGGACCTCGAGCGCGCCCTGGAGACGCTCCGGCAGCGCATCCTGCGCATGCTCGGCGACAAGGACCGGCTGCTCTCGGACCTCTCGCACGAACTCCGTGGGCCCCTCAGCCGGATGTCGGTGGCGATCGCCCTGCTCGAACGGCAGGGGCAGGGTGGCACGGTCACGGATGCGTTGAAGCGGGACCTCCGCGAGATGGACCTCCTCCTCGAAGAATGGCTCACCTGGTCGCGCGTGCGCCATGCGGGCGTGGCGCACCGTGAGCCTCTCGATCTGGCCGACCTCGCGCGCGAGGTCCTGGAGGCCCGACGCCTGGCGGCCGGGGAGGCCCGTCTCGCCTTCACCTTGCACCCGTCCGCCGCCCCCGTACGTGGAGACGCGCGTCTGCTGGAGCGGGCCCTCGGCAACCTGGTCGACAACGCTCTGAAGTACGCCGATCGGGATTCGGTGGTCACGGTGGAGACGTTCCGGGAAGCCGGGGCGTCCTGGTTCCGGATCCGCAACGAGGGCCCGGGTCTCGAGCCCATGCAGGTCGCCCAGGTCTTCGAGCCATTCACCAGACCCGATGGGGCCCGGTCGCGCCAGACTGGCGGGAGTGGACTGGGCCTGGCCATCGTCGAGGCGATCGTCCGTGCCCATGGCGGCGAGGCCACGATGACCTCCAGCCCGCAGGGGCCGACGACGGTCACGCTGCGTTT